>JBGPHT010000087.1:0-31334 GCA_041484525.1 Bryobacteraceae bacterium
CATGCTTTTCCCCTCTTGCATAGAGGGTAGGTCTGCACTACAAGCGATTCCAGAATTGTTCTATTGAAGCCGAACCACTTGCTGCATCGCTATCGCCGATTCCGCCGACACGCATACGCCAAGTGCGAAGGTCGGGTTAGCCGCACCAAGGGCGGCTCCACGGTGCACTACGAATTCGCCATCGTGGGCGGCGGGTTCGCTAAAGGCAGGACGGGACCCAGCCACAAACCTCCGCCGGTCGGCGCCACGGTGCCGGTTCTCTACCTTCCGGACAACCCGCGCCGCAATCGGATGTACCCGTTCTCGATGGTGAAGCTGGCGGACTACTGAACCACCATCGCGGCGCGCGGGAACGCGAATTTCCGGCCCACTTCGTCCACCACGTTGATCTGGCACGTGTACCGGCCGGGCGCGACGCCCTTCAGCGGAACCTGCAACTCCACCGGCACCGTGTTGGGGCGCGTCGCGGCTAGCTCCGTGGCGCGGATTGGACCGGCTTCGAATGTCTTCACACCCTTCTGGTTGAACAGGCTCATGCTCACCGCGATGCGGCGCGACGCGGGCGCCGACGGGTCAGGCGCCGCGTCGTAGACGTCGAACGTCACGTACATGTTCTGGCTGCGGCGAAAAACCCTGGTCACGCTGGGGACGATCTTCTCTTCGCCGTAAATCAACGGGTTCGACACCACGGTCTTTTTCCCGGTCTTCTCCGCCGCCCCGACGGCGGCCTTCAAAGGCTCGCGCTGATTGCTCCAGATCACCGAACTCGTCTTGAGCATGGTGGAATCCGCCGCCAGATCGGGCACCACGAAACGCGCGTCGAACGTGCCCATCTTCCCGCTCTGGTTTTCCCGCACCAGGAATTTCATGCGATAGCGTCCGGGCGTCAACGTAAAGCCTGCGTCGTAGTGGAAGTTGCGCCGCGCCAGTCGCTGCGCGTTCTCCTGGTCCAGTTTGACCTTGATGAAATCGCGTACGTTGCCCACCACTGTGCGGCGCTCGTCCTGAACCTGTCCCAGGAAGTCGAACTGGGTTTCGCCGGTGCCGCCGTGTTTCAGTGCCAGCGCGATCGTCGAGCCCGGCACTTTCACCGAAACCGGCACGAAGTAGGACGTGGGCGAAATGCGGAAGTAATCGATTTCGATTGCCAGCGGCAGGTCGGTCGACGGCTCGCCCGCATTCAGCGCTTCCATCAACTTCTGTTCCTTGTCCTGCGCGTTGAATTTGCCCCAGACTTTTTCCGCGTAGTAGCCGTCGCGATGATCCAGCTTCACTCCCGCGATGGTCTGGTTCAGCTTGACCGCGATCTTGCGGTACTTGCCGTCGGCCGCGGTGTTGGTGGTGTAGTAACCGATCACATAGTAGCTGTTGTACTGCTTCTGCGCTTCGACCAGTCCCATCGAGAGGTCGTTCGAATCGAGGAACGCCTTCCCGCCCGTGTCGGCCGCGAGCGATACCAGTGTGTCCTGCGAATCATTGATTGCCGCCCGCTGCGAATTCTGCTGCGAGCCCGTGTAGATCACGGTGCCGCGCGATGCGCCCTTGCTGGCGCCGCCGCCCGGAGGTTCGGCCATCAGACCGCGGGCGTCGATGGGGTAGATCGACACGTTGGCCTTCGTGGCTGCGAGGATCGACGCCTCCAGTTGCGCGTTGTTCTCGACGCCGGTCTTCGTCAGCCCCGACGAGAAGTAGATCAGCGACTTCTTCTCCGGCAGCGCCGACAGCTTCTTGACAGCGTCTTCGATGGCCTGCAGCCTCCGGTCCGTGTTAAAGATATTGAACTCGGCCTCGTCGGCGACAAACGCCGCCCCGGTGTCTTCGTTGTCATCGCTGGCATCGTCGGCAGCGCCCGCCAATTCCGCCATCTCGCCGATCGGCAGGCCCTTGATCACATCCCGAAGCTCGGCACGATTGTCCGTAAAATCCGTCAGCACCTGGACCGTCGAACTGGCCAGCATCACGGCTACCATGTCCGCCTTCGACATCTGTGTGTCGAGAAACTTGAGCGCCGATTCCTGCGCCCGCAACTGCTCGGGAATCGCCATCGACGAAAGGTCGAAGAGCATCACCATCAGGCGCTTGTCGTGATACTGTACCTGCCCGGGCGATTCGGTCGCGATCTGCGTGCGCGGCGCATCCGGCAGCGCGTTCACGTCGTCGAGGGTCGGCGGCGCTTCGGGCGGCGCGGGTTCCATCGTCAGCTTCTGGAATTCGAAGATCGAAATCTTCTGCGGCTTGCCGTCTTCGAGCACCGTGAAATCGCGCTGCGTCATGCCTTCAATGGGCTTGCCCGCTTTGTCCTTCACCGTGACGTCGACGATCACCAGGTTGGTGCTGGTCGAGAACTTCGCCCCGCCGACGGCTGCCTCCTGCTGCGGTTGTCCGGCCGCGGCCAGCACCAGAAACGACGACATGATGAGTTTCCGCATAAGCCTCAGAAGTTGAACCGCATCGTCAACGTAACACTGCGCGTTTGCGAGGCCGCGGTCGGCAGCCCGTAGTTAGACGAGTTCACGGTGGTACCGATATTGGTGATGGCCACGTGGTTCATCACGTTATTCGCGTTGAGCCGCAGTTGCAGCGTGCGGCGCGTGCCTTCAAAGCGGAAGGCGCGCCCGAACGACGCGTTCAAAGAAGTGCGGAACAGCCCGGGGATAGTGTTGCGCCCGGCGTCGCCATACTCGCCGGCGGGCGGCGTGGTGAACGCCAGCGGATTGAAGTAGGCGTAGCCATCGGCATCCACAGGGAGGCCGGTAGCCTGCGCGCGGCCGGCGCCGAAGGCACCCGTGCCGCCAGTATTCGACAGGTTTCCCGAGACACGCGCCGTCAGCGGCGTTCCCGAGGTGGCGGTGAATCCGCCCGTCAGCGTCCAACCCGCGAATAGCTTTTTCGGAGCATTCTTGTTGCGGAACCAGCCGCGCGCGCCGCCCACTGGCGACGTAAGCACGTAATTCAAAGTCAGGTGGTGGCGCTGGTCGAACGTCGACAGACCGCGCTCGAGGTGCAGGTCCCGATCGTTCTGCGCCACCACTCCGCCGCCGCCCCCGAAGCTGGAGGCGTTGTCGATCGACTTCGAAAACGTGTACAGCACGTTGGCCGAGATGCCGCGCACCAGCCGCCGCGAGATCCGCACCTGCCCCGCATGAAAGATCGAATTGCCCTGCGAAGTCTCGTAGCTGAAGCCGGTGGCGTTGCCGATCTGCAGCCGCTGCTGCGCCGTCAGCGGCGAGCCGGGCGTGGCGCGGTTCGGCTGCCGCAGGATGTCGAGGCCCGTCCCCTTCGTCCCCAGGTATTCGATCTCGATGATGGTGTTATGCGGCAGGCTCTCCTGCACCGCGAAATTCCACGTCTGCGCGTAGCCGAGCCTGTAATTCGGATCCACCGCAAAAGTGTTGGTGATGGTTTGCGAGGGCGAATCGGGAAAGCCGTTCTGGATGGTGAGCGGGCTCGTGAGGCTGGTGCTGAGGGACGCCGTCTTCGCGAACGGCGGCTGCGACGCCATCCGGCTGGCGAACTGCTGGTAGTTCGAGCCGTTGAAGAACAGGCTGTAGCCGCCGCGAAGCGTTAGCGATTTCTTAGGATTCGGCTTCCAGGAAATGCCAAGCCGCGGCGAGAAGTTATTCGGGTCGGAGCGCACCAGGCTGGCCGGCAGGTCGCCCGAGTACGGTCCGGGCTGGCCCGGCGTCACCACGGTCACCGCGTTGAACTGCGGGCTGATGTCCAGATTCGCGAGGTGCCCGTGCAGTTCCGTATAGGGCGCGAAGTACTCGTATCGCAGCCCCACGTTGATGGTTAGATTCGAGCGGATCCGCCAATCGTCCTGCGCGTACCCGTTTATGGCCCAACTGCGGAAATAATTATTGTCGCTGCCAAATCGCAGCGAGCTGGATTGCGGCAGCCCCAGCAGGAAATCGGCGAAATCGAAACCCGTCTGCTTCTGCGGATTGCCGTTGGCGTCGAACCCGCTCGTCAGCAGACCGCTAAACGTGAACGACCCGCGCGCGTTGGCATACGTCAGGCTGTTCTGCTGCAGCCTCCGGTAGCCGGCGCCGAACGTCAGGTTGTGCTTCTTGCGCACCAGCGTGATGGCCTCGGTGATGTTCGAGGTCTGGTTGCGGGTGACCGAAGCCGACCCGTCCGAGAGGCCCCCGAAATTCGTGAACGACAGGTTCGGCGGGCCATAATTGATCGGGTCCTGCGAAGTGCCCGTGATGCCCAGCTCCGCCGCGACATTGTTGGTGTACGCGAAGTACGGCGCCAGCTTGCTGTTGTTGCGGCTGAAATTCCAGTTCAGGCTGCTGTTGAAGCGCGGCGCAAAACTATGGTTGTACCCCGCCTGCGCGCTCATTCCGGAGCCGGTGCTGTCGTCGCGATATCCGAAGAGCTGCGGATTAGTGCCATCGCGACCTTGAATCTGCACGTTGAAATTGACGCGGTCTCTGCGGGTTAGCGGATCGTTGAAGCGAATGCCGTAGTTGTTGCTGCTGTTCGAAGACGACGTGACAATCTGATAGTTCTGCAGCGCCAGTTGCGGATACGTGGGGAGCGGCATGAACTTCAGCAATCCTGCCGCGGCTGGACTGAATCGATATGACGGGATGATATTGCCCGGAAACGGCGCGCCGCTGAGCGGATCGAACACCGTGACCGGCCCCGCCCCGACCGCGGCCTGGGAAAAGTCGCCGCCGCGTTCAGCCGCGCTCGGCAGCGTCGCAACCTGGTTATACGGATTGCGGCTGCGCGCCCCCTGGTAGGTGAAGAAAATCATGCTGTGCTCGAGGTTCAGCAGTTTGGGAATATGCAGCGGTCCGCCGATGTTGAATCCGAAATTGTTCTGCGCGTACGACGCTTTGACCGCGTTCTGGCCATTGAGCGAGAAGGGCCGCGCGTCGAGCACCGAGTTGCGCCCGGTGTAGGTGAACGATCCGGTGTATGCCGGTTGCGTGCGCCGCCGGTTTCCGAAGCGCGCGAACTGGCCGTTGTTCGGACCGCGCCCGCCGCCTCTGCCACCTCGTCCGCCGCCCGGTCCGCCGGCGCCGACGCGTCCACCACCGCCACCGCCGAAGCGCGCCGCTGGACCGCCACCGCCACCGCGTCCCCCGCCGCCACCACCTCCGCCGCGACCGCCGCCACCCGGACCACCCGCGCCAGGACCGCCGCCGAAATCACCGCCGAAGCCGGTGTTGACGCCCGCCGCGCCGAATCCGTTCATGCCCAGCGGATCGGCGCCGGGTCCGCCGTTGAAGGCGATCATCTCGTTGATGCCGGCGCCCATTGGACCCATGCCACCATCCGGCCCGCCCCGGCCGCCGCGACCTCCCTGGAGGCGGTCTCGCCGCATCTGGTCATCCGCCGCAGCCTCGAGTCCGCCGCTCATGCTGCCGCTCACGACGAACGCGTCGCTCGATTCCGCGCTCTCCTCGGTCACTGGGGGCTCGGTGGCAGTGGCGAGTTCCTGGGCGCCGGCCTCGGTCGCGGTCACCGGCATGTTCTGGAATCCGGGCCGCTGCGGTGGCTGCTGCGGATTGCCACGCCCTCCGCGTCCGCCCCCTCGTTGCATGGAAGCTCCATCGCGGCCAGACGTTCTCGCTTGGCCAGACCGGCCGCTCCCTGACGGTCGCGCCTCTGCCGCGGAAGGAGTCTTGACGGAGCCGTTACTGTCAGGGAGCGGCCGGCTACTCGCGGCCGGAATCGAAACCGCCGGCGCAGGCGCAGTCTTCGCCGGAGTCTTCACCGGCTCCACCGCCGCCTCGCCCAGGCGCGGCATCTCCAATGTCCAATCCCGTTCGCTCGAAGTGCTGGTGACCGTCACTTCCGCCCGCTGCGTTCGGAACCCGAACAACTCCACTTCGAGTTCCCACACACCCGGCGTCAGATCCAGCGTGTACCGGCCGTTGCCGTCTGTGTAGGCGACCAACTTCGCGCCGCCTTGACGGGCAGTGACAGTAGCCCCAGGGAGAAACTGGTCGGCGGCGCGGACCGAGCCGCTATGCTGGGCCGCGGACAAAATCTCCGGGCACAACACGAGCGCAGCAATGATGAGACTCTTCACGGACTTCAAACGTACTTCGGTCCCAACCCCGGAAAGTTCCCGTTTGTGGCGCGCCTACAGGCCTTTTTTCACCAGGAACTTGATCAGATCCACGACGCGGCAGGAGTAGCCCCACTCGTTGTCGTACCAGGCCAGCACCTTGCAGAGGTTGCCGTCCAGCACCTTCGTCATCTCCGAATCCACGATGGAGCTGTTGGGATTGTGCAGCATGTCGGTCGACACCACCGGGTCTTCGGTGTAACCGAGAATCCCCTTCAACTCGCCTTCCGATGCCGCCTTGAGCGCGGCGTTGACTTCTTCCGTAGTCGTGTTCTTGGCGAGGACGGCGACCAGGTCCACCACCGACACGTCGGGCGTCGGAACACGCATCGAGTATCCGTCCAGCTTGCCCTTCAGTTGCGGCAGCACCAGGCCGATCGCCTTGGCGGCGCCGGTCGTAGTGGGGATCATGTTGAGCGCGGCGGCGCGGGCGCGGCGCAGGTCCTTGTGCGGGAAATCCAGCACAGTCTGGTCGTTGGTGTAGCTGTGGATCGTGGTCATCGATCCCTTCAGCACGCCGAACGTGTCGTTCAGAACCTTCACCACCGGGCCCAGGCAATTGGTGGTGCAGGACGCGTTCGAGATGATGTTGTGCTTGGCCGGATCGTAGGCGCCGTCGTTGACGCCCAGCACGATGGTGATGTCCTCGTTCTTCGCCGGCGCCGAGATGATGACTTTTCTCACGGAGCCGCGGCGGTGCTTGGCGGCATCGTGGGCATCCGTGAACCGGCCCGTGGATTCAACCACGATTTCCGCACCGACTGAATTCCAGTCGAGCTGCGCCGGATCTTTGATGGCGAAAACTTTGATCTTCTTGCCGTTGACCGTGATGGAATCGGCGTCATGCGCGATCTCGCCGTGCAGCGTGCCGAGCACGGAATCGTACTTCAGCAAGTGCGCCAGCGTTCTCGTATCGGTGAGATCGTTGACGGCGACGAACTCGACGTCGCCGCGCTCGAGGCCCGCGCGGACAACATTCCGGCCGATGCGCCCGAAGCCATTAATAGCTACCTTGACTGCCATTGTTTCTCCTGTTTGAAGTGGGGGAACGCCTGAATTCAAAGGATATCAGGAAATCTACGGCTTCCGCTCGAACATCACTTTGCCCCCGACGATCGTGTACACCACGTCCGTCGCCATAATCTCGTCTTCCGGAATCGTCATGATGTCGCGCGAGAGCACCGTGATATCCGCCAGCTTGCCGGCTTCGAGCGACCCCTTCAATTTGTCTTCGAAGGCCGCGTAGGCGTTGTTCCACGTGTACGATTTCAGCGCCTCTTCCCGGCTCATCCGCTGGTCCGCGTAGAACACCGAACCGTCTTTCAGTTTGCGGCTCACCGACGCGTAGAAGGATGCCAGCGGGCTCACGTCCTCCACCGGCGCGTCGGTTCCGTTGCCGACAATCGCGCCCGTCTTCATGAGCTTCTGCCACACGTACGCGCCCTCTTCGGCACGCTTCGGACCCAGCCGCAGCAGCACGTACGGCGCATCCGACGTGCAGTGGACACCCTGCATCGCCGGAATCACTCCCAGCTTGCCGAAGCGCGGAATATCGGCCGCGCTCAGATGCTGGGCATGCTCGACGCGCCAGCGCAAATCCTTCTGCTCGGGATGTTCCTTGAATACCGATTCGAAGATGTTCAGCGTCTCGCGGTTGCCGCGGTCGCCGATGGCGTGCACGCAGAGCTGATACCCATGCTGGATCGCCAGCTCCGCGGTCTTGCGGATGTCGTCGAGATCTTCCGTGGCGAGGCCCGTGCTGTCCGGCTTGTCGGTGTACGGCTCGAGCAGCCAGGCCCCGCGCGAGCCGAGGGCGCCATCGATCTGCCGCTTGATGGCGCGGACAGTGAGATGGTTATCGCCCGCACCGATCATTTTGTACTTGTCGAGAGTGGCCGCGAGCACGTCGTTCGACGTCCGCAGCATCACCCACAGCCGCAGCTTCAGCTCGCCCGCATCCGCCATCTTCTTCAAAGCGTCGACGGTGGCGAGAGGCGAGCCCGCGTCTTCGAAGGTGGTGATGCCTTTCGCGAGGGACTCGTCCACCGCCAGGTCGATCGCCTTGCGGGCGTGCGCCGCGCGCTCCGCGGCCGTCATGCGCGCTTCGTACTCGGAGCGGGCGCGGCTCACGAGGCCGCTGGCGCGCTCGCGCAGCAGCCCTGTCGGATTCCCGCGATCGTCCTTGAGAATCTCGCCGCCCGATGGATTGGGCGTTTTCGCCGTCACGCCGGCAAGCTCGAGCGCCTTGCCGTTCACGAACGTGGCGTGCCCGCTGGCGTGCGTCAGCAGCACCGGATTGTTGGGCGAGACGGCATCGAGCGACGCATGCAGCGGAAAGCCTTCCACGTTGGGCGCGGGCGCGCGGTCCCACTTCGATTGATGAAAGCCGCGGCCGATGATCCACTCGCCGGGCTTCGCCTGCTGCACCGCGCGCGCCACCTGCTGCACAATCTGGTCCCATGTGCGCGCTTCGCGCAGGTCGAGCCCCATGCGGAATTCGCCCACACCGGTGAAATGGCCATGGCCTTCGATGAAGCCGGGGATGGCGAGTTTCCCTTGCAGGTCGATAACGCGCGTCGACGGACCGATCCACTTCTGCGCGTCCTGATTCGTACCGAGCGCGGCGATCTTGCCGCCCCGTACCGCCAAAGCCTGCGCGGAGGGCGCCGCCTGGTTCATGGTGAGGATCTTGCCGTTCCGCAGGACCATGTCGGCGGGTTGAGCCCATGCAGCGGCACACGCCGCGCCCAGCAGAAAAAAAGATGCACGCATGCCGACAGGATACCTATTCCGGGCGGAACTCGTCCATCGGGTGACGCGCCTACCGGTCAGCCTTTTGACAATTCCCGTTCTTGAACGTGACGGTTATCGTGTTGTTGCCACATGGTTGATTGTCGTCTCGTGTCTCAACGACAGTTACGTGTTCGTATTCGACAAACAACGTAGACATTATGCCCATCACCATCGCGCCCTGATTCAGTTCTTTGCCGCGCATCGAGTAAGGCACTAACTCCGCCAGAAAACTATACATTCGTTGCTTCATCTCAGCAGCGTTAGAGACTTGCTCGTTCGTAGGCATCAGTGCCGGAACGCCCAACTTGCATACCTGATTGTTCGTTCCGTAATCGACGACCAGGTCGAATCCGGCTGGCATGTGGAAGGTTTCCCGGTTCAGTGGCGAGCCGTACTTGACCCGCAATGCAGCGGAATCGAGTTGTGCGGCCACAGGCATCGTGAATCCCAAACAACAGATGATGAATATACCGAAATGTAGTTTTGAACTCATGATTCAGGATACTCCCGCTTCCCCTCACTCCTGGCGGAGCGCCTCTATCGGGTCGAGACGCGCGGCGCGGCGGGCGGGCACAGCGGCGGCGAGCAGGGCAACCGCCATCACGCATGCGGCGGCCGGCAGCAGCACGGTGAAATCGTGGGGCGCGATCCCGAATAGCAGCTTTGTCATGGCCCTCGCCAACACCATCGCCCCGGCGCCGCCAATTACGCAGCCCGCGGTTACCAGCACCGCCACCTCTCCCAGCAGCGAACCCACTACACGTCCCCGCGTCGCCCCCAGAGCCAGGCGAATGCCGATCTCCTGCGTGCGCCGTTCCACCGCGTAGGAGATCACGCCGTAAACTCCCACGCACGTCAGAATCAGGGCCAGTACGCCGAACCAGGAGGAGACCAGCGCCAGCAGTTTTTCGTTCGCGAGGTACGAATCCATAGCGGCGGCGAGCGAGACCGTCCGGCCGATCCTCACGTTGGGATCAATCTCGCGCACCAGGTTTCGGACCGCGGCGGCGAGTTGCGCGGGGTCGCCTACGGTTCGGACCACCGCGCCGGTCACGGGCGCCGGGTCCTGCGCCAGGGGAAGGTAGACGACAAAATGGTAGGGATCTCGCGGACCCGAGAACCGGACATCGCGTGCCACTCCGACCACCTGGATGTCGAAATTCCGGCCACCGCCGATAAACCGGCCAATGGCGTTCTCTCCACGGAAGAGCGTATTGGCGGCGGTTTCGCTGAGCACCGCCACCTTGGGCGAGCCCGCGCGGTCGTCTTCGGCGATCGGGCGTCCCGTCACGATCGGCGTTCCCATCGTCTCGAAATAGCGCGGCGAGACATTTACAATCCGCCCGTAATCGCGTTCCTGCGCACTGTATTGTGGGCTGTTGTAACTGCCCGTGTGCTGCAATCCTGCCACCGGCCCGAACCCCGATACCGCGGCCGAACGAACACCGGGCAACCGATTGAGACGCTCGTACAGAGGCTGGCGCAAGGCCCGCGCTCGCGCCATGACAGTCTTGTTGAATTCGAGCGGCAGGTCGACCATCAGAACGCGGTCGGCGTCGAAGCCGAAATCCTGATTGCGCAGGTTCCACAGCGAGCGCACCAGCACCGACGCACCCGAGACCAGCAGCAGCGAGAGCGCGAGCTGCGCCACGATGGCTCCGGTCGCGAACAGGCTTCGGGAGCGCCCCGTGGCTCCGCTACGCCGGTTCGATTGGAGCGCGGAATGGAGATCCACGCGCGTCGCGGCAAGCGCCGGGGCCAGGCCGAAGAGACACGTCGCCAGCGCCGTGAGCGCGGCCGTGAATCCCAGCACGCGCCAACCGGTGTCGAGCGAAAGGTGCCATCGGTCGCCATTCTGCGAGGCCAGCGCCACTAACTCGCGCGAACCCCACGTGGCGAGTGCGAGGCCGACTAGCGCTCCCAGCGCGGAGAGGACGAAACTTTCCGTCAACAAATGCCGGACTAACCGGCCGCGAGACGCGCCTACCGCGAGACGTACTCCGATTTCGTGCGTGCGCGCCGTGGCGCGCCCCAGCAGCAGGTTGGCCAGGTTGCAGCAAGCCATCAGCAAGACCATGCCGACGATCGCCATCAGCACCCACAGCGGTCCGCCGAACCGTTCCGCCAGCTCCGCCAAGCCGCGGCTGCCCGGTTCCAGCCTGACGCGATACGCGACGCCGGTGGTTCGCACATTGAGATCGGCAAGTTGCCGGTACAGCGCGTCGAGCGCCGCCTGTGCCTGGCGCGGCGGGATGCCGCTCCGCAGGCGCCCCATCACGGCCAGCCAGGAACTGCTGGGAGCATTCAGCCAATCCGAGGGCATCACTTGCGGCTGCACGCTCATCGGCAGCCAGACGTCCGGCTCGTCGCCCATGACCTCGCCGTGGAATCCGGGCGGCGCTACACCGATTATGCTGGCCACGACATGGTTGAGCTGAATTGTCTGCCCGAGCGCGTCCAGGCTGCGGTCGAACTCGCGCGTCCAGAAGTCGTAGCTGATGACGGCTACCGGCGGGGCGGACGCGCGGTCGTCCTCGCCGGTGAATACGCGGCCCGGGCGCGCCGCGATGCCCAGCACGTGGAAGTACTCGCCCGTCACGATAGCTCCATTTACCGGACGCTGCGGACCGCGCCCGCGCAGGACCGCCTGGCGCAGCGGGAGTTGGCTGGTGGCGAACATGCCATCGAGAACCTGCTGCCGCGCCGCCATTTCGCGAAACAGTGGATAGCTGAAGCGGTACGGCTTGTCGTTGGCGAGCAACTGGACGAGCACCAGCTTTTCGGGATCCGCCACGGGAAGCGATCGCAGCATGACCGCGTCCACCACGCGATAGATGGCGGTGTTCGCGCCCAGTCCGAGTGCCAGGGTGAGGATGGCAGCGGCGGCGAATCCCGGGCTGCGACGCAATTGCCGGAAGGCGTAGCTGAGGTCTTGGACAAGCGTGTCGAAGAAGGGCAGGCGGCGCTCGTCGCGGTGCGCCTCGCGTATCTGAGCCACGCCGCCAAACTCGCGGCGAGCTTTCAACCGCGCGTCCTCTGGAGTCATACCGCGGCGCTCGAACTCGGCCGCCAGCAGGTCCAGGTGCGACGCGATCTCTTCATCCAAACGCGCTTCGTCGCCGCGCCCCGCAATCCGGCCGCGCAGCCTTGCCAGCAGAACACGCCACGGCATCACGAGTTCTCCTGGAGCAGCCGCGCCATCATCTCCACCGTCCGCGTCCAGCTCCTGGTTTCCGCCGCCAACTGCTTCCGCCCGGATGCCGTGATCGAGTAGAAGCGCGCACGCCGGTTGTTCTCGCTCGTGCCCCAGTCGCTCGCGATCCAGCGCCGCTGTTCGAGCCGCAGCAGGGCCGGATAGATCGTCCCCTGATTCAACGCGAGCGGCCCAGCGGCTGCCTGCTCGATCCGCCGCGCGATGCCATAGCCGTGCAGCCGCCCCATCGAGTCGAGCGTCTTCAGCACCATCAGGTCGAGCGTGCCGTAGGGCACTTCAGACCGGGGAGCAGTCCTGTTGTCCATCAACATGAATATGCGGCACCTTCTGTTGAAAGTCAACAGGAAAGCGGAGGTGAAGCGAATGGCTGCGTGATAGAGTGATTACCCGTATGAAAAAAGCGAAGTCCGGCGATTCGACCACGAAGAGCCACGTCGCTCCGAAGAACGTGGACGAATACCTCGCACGCGTCCCGGAACCCGCCCGCAGCACCTTGAACCAGACTCGCGCGGCGATTCTGGCCGCGATGCCACCGGAGACCACGGAAGCCATCAGCTATGGGATGCCCGTGTTCAAGTACAACGGATCGTTGCTGTGGTTCGCCGCTTTTTCGGACCATTGCAGTCTGTTTACGAGTCCTGCCGTGATACAGGCGTTCAAGGACGAACTCAAGAACTTCCACACATCCAAAGGCACCATCCGCTTCCCGTCGGACAAGCCGCTGTCGGCCGCTCTGGTGAAAAGACTGGTAAAGGCGCGGATCGCGCAGAACGAACTCAAGAAACAGCGCTGATCGGCCTCACTCAGAGTCATTTCATCTTCAATTTATTTTCTCATTGCATTCTTGCGAATTAGTTGTACTATTTCAAATAATCAGTGAGAGAATTGTGGTGATGAAGATTGTAAGATTAGCTACAAACAGAATTTGGCTCGTATTCATACTAGCCTCCGGCATGTCGGCGCAACCTGTAACTTGTGCCGGCTCGCGTAACTCGACGGCCGCGTTTCCGAAGATGCCAACCGTCATCGATAACACGTGCACGGTAGCTCCTGTGAACTTCGCCGGACAGATCGAGCAGCCGAATTTCGACCTGTTCGGATGGTTGACGTTTCTGGCCTTGAACTGGCCTGCGAACCCTGCCACTTGCACAGCCGATATGAACGCCACCATCCTCTCCGGCAAAGGACCGGTAGTCTGGCAAACCTACCTGGAGGACAGCGATATCTTTGTGGGCCGGGGACAGATGCCGGTGCCATGGTGCAATAACTGGACCACCGCGGGGGCGACGGCATCTGTGAGCCGTCTGCCGGCCAAGGTCAGGACCCTGGCGCAACAACATCCCGACGTTCACCTGTTCCTGCACCAGGACTCCAAGATATCGGGTCTACTCAAATCGACCGTCACCGTGCAGCCGGCCCAACTCCAGGCGATTCTGGAGGCCGTGGGCGGCCCTTTGACGGACCAGAACGGGCGCTTCGTCCGCTACGCCATCCACGTCAATCAGGACGAATATAACTACCTCAAGAACAACGGCCTGTGGCATAAGGCAGGGCTGTTGCAGTACAACCAGCCGATCGATTTCCCGTTCGCTCCCGGTCCTTATGGACAGACGGGAGCGATGGAAGTGAAGGCGGCGTGGAAGGTGCTCTGCACGGCCTCGACCTGCGCTGTGCCGGACGATCCTACCCACTTCTTCACCCAGCAGGCGATTGTGTACAACGATTCGACGGGAGCGCCGAGCCCCGGGCCGAACCCGGTTACCGTCGGCCTCGTCGGCTTGCACATGACCCACAAAGTGACGGCCCAGCAGACCTGGATGTGGATTACCTTCCAGCAGGTGGAGACCGCCTCGGCCGGCACAAACAGTTCGATCTTCTTCAACTCGAAGTGCACTTTCCAGTGTCCGCCTAACCAGCAGACCGCACAGAAGCCCTACACCGAGTTGAACCCCAACGGCACGCCCGTCAACAAGCCGGTGCAGGTGGTGCCCTATCCGGCACAGGACCCTTCGGTGGCGCAATATAACCAGGGATTCCGGAAGTTACTAGGATCGTCGGTGTGGAGTTGGTACCAACAGGTCAGCGTGCAATGGACGGGAGAGACACCGCCTAATCCAAAGCCGCTGATCCTGGGCAACCCGGTGCTGGAGACTTACATTCAGGGCTCCGCCAGTTGTCTCGCCTGTCATAACCTGTCGACTGTCAAGACTAAGCAGGGCAACGTTGCGGCGGACTTCAGCTTTTTGTTTCTGGGAGCTCAGTAACGGCTACCCTCGTCCGCGGAGAATCGCGGCTATGACGCGCGGGCTGCGACGGCCGTGTACTATTGCAATCACGACCAACGGCTTCCCTTCCGGCACGTAGGCAAGCAGGTGGTTGCGGACGGTATGAAAGCGTATTGGCTTGGAGGTCATCTCCGGCCGGAGCCAACTTCCGCAACGACGCGGCCGGCAGCGTCAATACTATCCTTGGCGATGAATTCCCAGATCTCAATAAGGTCAGCGTACGCGTCCGGATGAAAGACGTAGCCGCTCATTTACCGGCGCGTCGATCTTCGCTCAAGCGCCGCAATCGGTCACTCGCTTCCTCACCGGAAATAGGCGTGACCCGGCCGCTCTTGACGTCTTCGTAGCGCCGGTCCAGCATGTCGCGCACCTGGACTAACTCATCGAGGTATTCCGCCACGACGTCCCTTACGAGTTCTTCCGTTCCACGGCCGCTGGCCCGTGCGGTTTCGTTGAGACGGGCTTCCAATTCCGGCGGGAAGTGCACTTCCATGGCTCCAGCGTAGGGTCTGCAGGCCACCTTGTCAAATGCCGGAGTTTTTTCCTACCCGCGGAACTCCTGTCCGATTCGACGCACCGCCACGCGATGAGCGTGATTGCCGGCAGCGCCGTACACCCGTTCGATCGGCTCGAAGTACGGTTCGCGGCTCAGCACGAACGTCTGGTGATGCACCGGCAGGAAGAACTCGGCGCCGGCGTCGTTCGCCATCTGCCAGGACTGCTCGGGCGTGCAGTGGTAGTGGATCCAGGGGTTGTACGCTCCCACCGGCATGATCGCCAGATCGAACGGCCGCGACGTCTTGAGCGCGCGGAAGGCCCCGGTCATCGCCGTGTCGCCGCCGAACAGGATGCGGTAGCGGCCGGCTTCGATGGTGTAGCCGTTGTACCCGCGGTACGAGTCGGAACGCATGCGCGCCCCCCAGTGGTTCACGCGAAACGCGCGGATGTCGAGCGGGCCAACTCTCGCGCGCTCCTCCCAACCCAGTTCCCGCACCAAGCCATAGCGCCGTACGCGCAGCAGATCCGCCGTCCTCGCGGCCGTGACCACCGTGGTCCCTCGGCTTTCGAGACGCCGCAAGCTGGGGATATCGAAGTGGTCCATGTGCGCGTGCGAGAGCAGCACCACGTCGATCTTCGGCAGTTCGCAGATCTCGAGCGCCGGCGCCACCAGCCGCTTCACCCCCAGCGTCAGCGGCCCCAGATTCAGCCCCGCCCGCGTGCTGAAAACCGGGTCGGTGAGAATAGTCGTGCCCTCCACCTTCAGCAGCACCGTGCTGTGGCCGATCCACGCCGCGTGCAGACCGCGATCGCTCCACTCCTTCGGGTTGGGCCGCTCGGGCGCGGGCCGCACCCACCGCTTGCGGACCGGACCGGTTTGCCTGGGCATGAGTGCGCAACGCATCTTCTCTATGGATGCTCCGTAGCTCGCCCCGGTTGCGCGGGACGCCGCCAACCCGTACGGTATGCTGGGGAGGAAATCGGATGAACCCACGTAAAGACTGGCTTCGCCTCGTGCTGCACGTCGGTGTCTACGTGATCCTTTACCTGGTGGCGGTCTGGGTGTTCGGACCGCTGCTGGTGTGGATCAGCGATTCCCTCGCGCTGCTGACGCTCGCCGGCCTCGGCGCCGCCGTCTTCACCAACTGGCTCACGCTCCGCATTTACGAAAACCGCCGCACCGTCGAACTCGGCCTGCGATGGAATCGCGCCTCCGCAGACAACTTCGGATGGGGCATCCTGGGCGGCGCCGGCGCGGCCTGTATCGTGCTGGGCCCTCCCCTGCTGATCGGCCTCTCGCGCCTCATCCCCAGTCAGGGCGACCATCCTTCCGCCGGCGCCTCCATTTTTGTCGGCATGCTTCTGGTGGGCGGCTCGATCGGCGAGGAGCTGTTCTTTCGCGGCTACGGCTTCCAGCTCATGGTGGCATCGCTGGGCCCGTGGACAACCGTGATTCCGGTGGGCGTCATCTTCGCCCTGCTGCACGGCGACAACCCGAACGCCACCTGGTTCGGCATCGCCAACACTGCCGGATTCGGCATCCTGTTCGGGTACGCTTTCCTGCGCAGCCGCGACCTCTGGCTGCCCATCGGCCTTCACCTGGGCTGGAATTTCACATTGCCGCTCTTCGGCGTGAACGTCAGCGGGTTTAGAATGAAAGTGACTGGTTACGAGATGGTTTGGAACGTCGGCAAGCTTTTCAGCGGCGGCGACTACGGCCCGGAAGCCAGTGTCCTGACGACCGGGGTGATATTGTTGCTGGCGATGTACCTGTGGAAAGTGCCGATTCGCCGGCAGCCCTCGCCATTGACGGACCCGCCCGCGGAGATTATCGAATGCGAACCTGCACCGCCATTGCGGTCCTGACCCTGCTGCCTGTGGCCGCGCCGGCGGCCAACAAGCTGACCTTCGAGGACCGGATCGAGCTCACTCGCGGCCTGACGGCGGAGTACGCCACCGTCAAGGTGCTGCTGCCGCGCTCCAGGAAACCTCTCGATTTCGACATCAAGACCGGCGCCAACCAGAACGAGTGGTCCGCCATCGCCAAAGAGAGCGGGCCGGCCGCACGCACCGGCGACCTGGTCCAGATCACCAAGATCGACATCGAAGACGACAAGATCGTGCTCCAGATCAACGGCGGTTACAAGGGTGGCCGGAAGTGGTACCAGGGCGTACAGATCGGCGGCGGCATGGGCGGCGGAGGCGGCACCGTTCCCATCAGCCAGACGAACGACACCAACGCCCCCGGCGGCACTTCGATCGCCGTCCTCTTTCACAAGCCGCTCGAGCCCATCAAGGCGTCCGAGATCAAGAAGATGCTCGCGTCCGTCCTGGATTTCGAAAAGCACAGCGCCACCGAGGTCTACGCGGAAACACTGCCACCCGAGGTGCAGCAGGCCATCAAGGAAAAGCGCGTGCGGGAGGGGATGAATCACGAGCAGGTCATCCTCGCCATGGGCAGCCCGCAGCACAAATCGCGCGAGACGGATAAAGAGGGTCTCGAAGTAGAAGATTGGGTCTTCGGCACGGCGCCCGGAAAGATCACGTTCGTCACCTTCAACGGCGACAAAGTCATCCACGTGAAGGAATCCTACGCCGGCTTGGGCACGCAGGTGAAAGACCCGTCGGTCATCCGGTAATGCGCGTCCGCTACGCCCTGTTGGCCCTGTTGGCAACTGCGTTCGAGACCGCGTGTTCCCGGCCGCCTGCCGCTTCGAAGGTATCTCCGAAGGCCTCCGAGCCGCGCATCACGCAGTTCTACGCAACCGAGCTCAATCTCGCGGCCGGCGAAAAGAGCCTCCTGTGCTACGGCGTGGAGAACGCGAAGACCGTCTGGCTTTCGCCGCCGCGCCACGAGTTGTCGGCGGCGCTCACTCGCTGCGTGGAGGAGTCCCCCACCGCCACAACCAGCTACACCCTGACCGCCGAAGGCGCCGATGGACGATCCACCACTCGTGAACTGACGATCGCAGTCGGGCCGTCGCGCGCCCACATCATCGAGGTGAACGTCAGCTCTCTCAAGATTGCTCGCGGCGCCACCCTGACCATCTGTTACACCGTCGAAAACGCCCGCTCCGTCAGCATCGACCCGCTTCGCTTCGCGGCCGGAGCCGAACCCAAAGGCTGCACCACCGACCATCCCATGAAGACCACCACCTACACAGTTGTGGTAACCGGCGCCGGGGGTACCCGCGATGAGGAGAAAGTAACCGTAAAAGTTCTGTAACCACTAACCGCCACGGGCAGTATCCGTCTTATGGAGTGCCCATGAAACACGAAAGTCTCTACTATGCCGCCGCTGCCCTGCTGTGCGCGCTGATTCATCCCACCGAAAGCCAGGCCGCGAAAAATCGCAACCTGAGCGTCAACTTCGACGACAACGCCAACCATTGCTCCGACCTCAAGGTTAAGAGCAATGCGGAGCTGGCCCAAGCCACCGAGAGCTTCAACTTCCGCAAGAGCGAAGCGCCCACGCTGGAGTTGAACGGCGTCGATCGCGGCAGCATCCGGGTCATGGGCTGGGACAGCCAGGACTACGCGGTAGAGGCTTGCAAAATCGTGGTGGGCGATGACCGCGCCAGCGCCGAGCAGATGCTGCGCTCTATCTCGGTGACGCGCGCGGCCGGGCATATTTCCTCGAACGGCCCCAATTCCGATACCGCCGAATGGCAGGTCTACTTCATCGTGCATGCGCCCAAAGACGCGTCGCTCGATCTCGAAACGAAGAACGGACCGATCTCCGTACGCGACATCACCGGCAATGTGAAGGTGCGGGCAACCAACGGCCCGCTGGCGCTCGACAATGTGTCGGGGACGGTGCAGGCGCGCACCGTGAATGGTCCGATCTCCTATTCCGGCACGGGCGGCGACGTCCATATCAATGCGCAGAACGGCCCGCTTTCGGTGAAGCTCACGGGCGACCTGTGGAACGGGCCGCAGCTCGAGGCGCGCACCGTGAACGGTCCGGTGTCGCTGCAGATCCCGGACACGTTCCAATCCGGCGTACGTATCGAGTCGAACGGCAACGCGCCTATGAGCTGCCGGATCGCCGCCTGCCGCAACGCCTGGACCGACTCCACGCGCGACGATCGGCACGTCATGCGGCTCAACGGTTCGGGCGACGCCGTGCGCGTGTCCACCGGCAACGGGCCGATCTCGATCGGCGGGCCGTCGAAATCGAAGTCGGTCATATAAGTCTTGCCGAGCGCGCCAGCCGCGATCGTAAGCGCTCTTCGCGGCGGCGCGCTTTCGACGAATCCTCCAGGGCCAACCCGCTGAGCGTCATCTCGAGCGCCATCGCATAATTCCGTTCCCGGTGCTCGTAGTGCTTGGCCAGCTCCTCGAAAGCGCGCACACGGTACGGATTGCGCGATTGCGCCAGCTCCGTGTGCACCGCGAGCGCCGCGTCCGCCCGGCCCAGCCGCCTTTCGATGGCGGCCATGTCCCACATAGTCCGGAACAGCAGGTCGTCGGGCAGCCCCAGATCCACGGCGCGGCGAAACACGCCGAGCGCTTCCTCATCGCGGTCCGCCTGCACCAGCCAGCGCGCCAGCCCGATCAGGTCCGCCCCATGGCGCGCCGCCGCCTGTTCCGGCGCGCGGAAGGCAAACGGCACGATCGCCGTCAGGCAGGCGAGCGAGAGAATGTCGATCGCATTGTGGTGGAAAATGGGCACCAGCTCGAACGCCTTCTTCGTGCGCAGGAAATCGAAATAGCAGTACGGGATCATCTCTCCCGGCAGATCTCCCTGGCGCTCCACGCCTAGAATCCGGTTTTCGAGATCCACCAGCCGGCAGCTCTCGAGGCGCAGTTTCCACAAGCGCCGCGCGCCGAAGAGGAGGTCCAGGTGCTCCATGCGGTCGAACGGATGGCGCGCCCGCGCCATGCGGAAACGCGTCTCGAGCAACGGCTGGTCGAACGCTTTTCCGTTGTACGTAATGAGGACGTCGAACTGTTCGAGGTACTCGGCCAGCCGCGCAAGCTGCGAGGCCTCCTCCCCGAAATCCCGCATGAAGAACTGGCGCACGCGGAATCCAGCCGGCTCGATCGACCCCACGCCGATCAGAAATGCGTAGGTTCCCGTGCCGCCCGCCAGACCCGTCGTCTCGGTATCGAGGAAGGCCCATTTCGCGGGATTCGCGCGCGCGATCGCGCCCGCCGAGAGCTGCTCCAGCAGGTCTTCCGGTAACTCCGCCAGTTCCGAGATGTCCATGCTGCCGTGCCGCTTGTGGCGTTCCCACAGCCTCTCGGTTTCGAAATGCTCGCCGAAGCGTGTGCCGACGACTTCGCCGGACAGGAGCTCTTCGATGAAACGACCGGCCGCTCCCTTACGGTCACGGCTCTCTGAGGACGCGCCGTCGGCCGGAGCGCCGCGCGGGAGGGAGCGGGCGCTATCTGCCGCGCTACCGGTGCGCGGAAGTGAGCGCGCGGCGGCGACGGCACTGAGGAGGGGCATCGCGCCCTCCGCCGCGTCATCTCGCGGGGCCGCAGAGTTGCGACCTTGAAGGGCCGGACGGCCGGTCGACGCATACTTCCGGTCGATCCGCGCGATCCGCTTGCGCAACGCCGCGAGCTGTTCCTGAATGTCCTCCATCGCTTCGCCTTTTCTTTGCCCACTATAGCGGCTTAGGGCGTCGCGATTCAAGTTGCTATATTCATAAAGTGATTCAGAGCGCAGTCATTCCGGTTGCGGGGCATGGTACGCGGCTGCTGCCCGCCACCAAATCGCAACCCAAGGAAATGCTGCCGGTGGCCCGGAAACCCATCGTGCAGTACGTGGTCGAAGAGCTGGTCTCGAACGGCATCCAGCAGATCCTGTTTATCACCGGCCGCAACAAAGGTTCGATCGAGAATCACTTCGACCACGAGCCGGAACTCTTCCGCACGCTCACCGAAGCCAAGAAGCTCGACCTGCTGCAGGAACTCAATTTCGATGCGCTGAAGGCGCACTTCTTTTACACACGCCAGCGGCAGCAGCAGGGCCTCGGCGACGCCATCCTCTGCGCCGAAAACTTTGCCGGCGAGGAGCCCTTTGTAGTGGCGCTGGGCGATTCCATCCTGGGGCTGAACGCGGTCGCACGCGCCGTCAGCACTATGGCGGACGTGTTCGAATCCAAGCGCGCCAGTTGCGTGATCGCCGTCGAAGAAGTGCCGCGCGACGAGACCGTGCACTACGGCATCGTGCAGCCGGAAAGCGGCACGGACGACATCTTCCGTATCGTCAACCTGGTCGAAAAGCCCAAGCCTGAAGACGCGCCCAGCAATCTCGCGATCGCCGGCCGCTACATCTTCTCGCCCGTCATCTTCGACATGATCCGCCGTGTGAAGCCGGACCACCGCGGCGAGATCCAGCTCACCGACGCCATCCAGTTCATGTGCGAGGAAGGACGCCGCGTGATGGCTGTCAAGCTGAAGCCGGAAGAGAAGCGCTACGACATCGGCAACTTCCCCAGCTATTTCGAAAGCTTCGTGGAGTTCGCGCTCGCCGACCCCGTGTATGGCGCCGAGCTTCGACGCACGATCGAGCGCCTGCTGGCGAAATCGGCCGCGGCAGTTTGAGACTGTTCATCGCGCTCGCCGTCCTGTTGGTGGCGGCGCATCTGTGTCACGTCGGCATTCTGTGGGAGGGCGATACCCTTCCGCTCGCCACCGCGCAGCAGATGCTCCGCGGCAAAGTCCTCTATCGCGATATCTGGTTCGACAAGCCGCCGCTAGTGCCGGCATTCTACCTCTTGTGGGGCGCGCGCGCGGGCTGGCCGCTGCGTCTGGCGGGCGCACTCTACGGCCTGCTCGCCTGCTGGATCGCGTTCGCCTTCGCACGCGACCTTTGGGGGCGGCGCGAAGGTCTCTGGGCCGCCGGCCTGCTCGGCTTCTTTCTGATATTCGATTTCCCCGCGACAGTGATCCCCGTCGCGAGCGATCTCCTGATGCTCGCACCGCACTTGGCCGCCGTATGGCTGGCCTTCCGTCGCCGCCCGTTCTGGGCCGGTTCGATGGCCGCCGTCGCGTGCTGGATCAGCCCCAAGGGTCTGTTCGTTCTGGCGGCATGCATGTTGTGGACTGGGCTTCGTGACCGCGGTTCGGTCAGCGTGATGCGCAACCCATTTGTTTCTCGCGCGAAAAACGTGCTTCTGACCGAACCGCGGTCACGGGCGTTGGGAATTGCCTTAATCGCCGCCGGATTCGCGGCCGCTAGCGGAGTCGCCGTGGCTGCCCTGGCAGGCATGGGCGCGCTCGGTTCCTATTGGAACGAAGTCTGGCGCTGGGGCCGCCTTTACGCCGGCAGCCCCTTCGTGGAAGCGCCTTTGCAGAATGGCGTAGTGCGCACTTTGAACTGGCTCGGCTTCCACGCCGCGTTGATAGTGGCAGTTTTGTGGCGCAGTGCTCTTGGCCTGCGGACGGCACCGCGGCCCGCCGGCCTCGCCGGTTCGCGCTCGCCCGAAGAGGCGAGCCAGGGGGCTCACCGCGGACCAGGGGGCCTGACCCACTGGCTAGCCTGGCTCGGCTGGCTCCTCCTCTCGCTCCTCGCCGTCTCCACCGGCCTGCGCTTCTTCCCCCGCTACTACTTCCAACTGCTCCCCGTCCTCGTGCTGCTGGCGGCGCGCGGCTTCACCCTCCTCGGACGCAAGCGCGAAATCGTCGCGCTCCTGCTGCTGATCCCGCTGGCGCGCTTCGGACCCATCTACTTCACCGCTCTCCGCGATTCCACGTGGCGCGATACCGCCATGGACCAGGACAGCCGCGCCGCCGCCGCCCTCACGCGCCAGATCGCGCAACCGGGCGATACGCTGTTCGTCTGGGGCTACCGCCCGGAGATCTTCGTCTATACCGGACTGCCCGCCGCCACCATGTACCTGGATTCGCAGCCCCTCACGGGCGTCCCCGCCGATCGCCACCTGACACAGTCGGAGCCTGTCGAAACCACCGATGCCGCGCATCGCCGCGAGGAACTCACTCACTCCCGCCCAACGTTCATTCTCGACGGCCTCAGTCTCTACAATCCGCGCCTCTCGATCGCCAGCTACCCTGAGCTCCGCGACTGGTTCTCGCAGTATCACGAGGCGGGCCGCAGCGGCGAAATCGTGATTTATCGCCTGGCCCGCTGATCGGTTATGATGGCTTCTCACCCCCGGAGCCCTGTGCCATGAACGATCGGTCCGAATCCTCGCGCTACCTTCCCGTTTTGCTGCTGCTGTTCGCCGGAAGCGGGTGCGCCGCGCTCATCTACGAGATCGTCTGGTACCAGATGCTGCAGCTCGCCATCGGCTCCACATCCATCTCGATGGGGTTCCTGCTGGCCAGTTTCATGGGCGGTCTGTGCATCGGCAGCATCGGCTTCCCGCGCCTGCGCGGCCTCCAACAACACCCTCTGCGAATCTACGCGTTCCTCGAATTCGGCGTGGCCGCGCTCGCCATCCTGGTGCTGATCGGGCTGCCGCTGCTCGAGCGCGTGTACTGGTCGATCGCAGTGCCCGGACTCGGCGGCATGCTACTGCGCGGCGTCATCTCGGCGATCTGCCTGCTGCCTCCCACCATTCTCATGGGCGCATCGCTCCCCGCGGCTGCGCGTTGGATCGAATCCACGCCGCGCGGCGCGTCCTGGTGGGGACTGCTCTACGGAGTCAACACCGCCGGCGCCGTCTTCGGCTGCCTGCTGGCCGGCTTCTACCTGCTGCGTCTCTACAACGTCGCCATCGCCACCTGCGCGGCCGCCGCTATCAACCTGGCCGTCGGCGGCGTCGCCCTACTGCTGGCCGCGCGCACGCCCGCCGATGCCGGCCTCACCGATAAAGCCGAAAGCACGCCCGCTGCCGCGCCGTCGAAATTGTGGCCCGTCTACATCACGATCGCGCTCTCGGGCGCCACCGCCCTGGGCGCGGAAGTAGTGTGGACGCGCCTGATGGGATACCTGCTGGGCGCCACGGTGTACGCCTTCGCCATCATCCTGGCGGTATTTCTGATCGGACTGGCGATCGGCAGCACCGCCGGCTCCTGGTTTTCGCGAGTCTCCCCAGGACAAGATCGCGCGCGCGCCGCTCTCGGCTGGTCGCAGGTCCTGCTGGTCGGGGGCTTCTTTTGGGCGGCTTACATGATCGTCGATTCACTGCCCTACTGGCCGGTGAATCCGCTGCTCACCCTCAACCCCTGGTTCAACTTTCAGATCGATATGGTGCGCTGCCTCTGGGCCATCCTGCCGCCCGCGATTCTCTGGGGCGCGAGCTTCCCGCTGGCCCTGGCCGCCGCCGCCGAACCGGGCAAGGATCCCGGCCACGTGGTGGGCAGTATCTATGCCGCCAACACGCTGGGCGCGATTGCCGGCGCGCTCGGCACCAGCCTGATCCTGGTTCCCGCCATCGGCACGCAGCAGACGCAGCGCGTGCTTCTGGTGCTGGCCGCCGCGAGCGCGTGGTTCGTGCTGCTGCCGCAGATCCGCGCCCGCCGCTCCACCGGGCTTGCGATGTCGCTGACGGCTTCGCTCGTCGTGGCACTGGTGCTGGCCGCGAATATCAACCCCATCCCCGGCGCCGTCATCGCTTACGGCCGCAAGATCTCGACGTCTGCCGCGAGCGGCACCATCCTCTATACCGCCGAAGGCATCAACTCCTCGGTCGCGATTTCGCGGTGGAGCGACAACGCCATGCAGATCGACGTCAATGGCCACGTCGAAGCCACCAACGAACCGTACGATATGCGCCTGCAGCGCATGGTCGGCCACTTGCCCGCCGTCCTGCACCCCGACCCGAAGCGCGTGCTCGGCATCGGATTCGGCGCTGGCGTCTCCGCGGGAACCTTCACGCGCTACCCCGGAATCGAGAGCATTACCATCTGCGAAATCGAGCCTATCATCCCGCCTACTTCCACCCGCTTTTTCGGCAGAGAGAACTACGAGGTGGCGCACGACCCGCGCACCCGCATCGTCTTCGATGACGCGCGCCACTACCTGATGACGACGTCCGACAAGTTCGACATCATCGCCTCCGATCCGCTGGACGTTTTCGTGAAAGGCACCGCCGCGCTCTACTCGCAGGAGTATTTCGAGGCCGTGAAGCGGCACCTCAATCCGGGCGGTATGTTCACCCTCTACGTACCGCTGTATGAGACCGACATGCGTACCATCAAGAGCGAGTTGGCGACGTTCTTCGAGGCCTTCCCGTACGGCACCGTGTGGTTCAACAACATCGACGGACAGGGTTACGATACGGTGTTCATGGGCACGCTTGAGCCGCCGAAGTTCGATCTGGACGCCATGGAGGAGCGCTTGCGGCGGCCGGCTTACGCACCTGTGGTGCAATCGCTGCAGGAAATCGACTTCGCGTCGCCGCTCGACTTACTCGCGACTTATGGCGGCCAGAAAGCCGATTTCGATTCCTGGCTGGCGGGATCCGAGATCAATCGCGACAATAATCTTCGGCTGCAATATCTCGCCGGATGGGGCATCAACTCCGACATGGCGCATCGGATCTATGTGGAGATGGTGAAGTATCGCCGTCCGCCGGAGAATTTGTTCACTGGCACGGGGCCTCTTTTCCAGACGCTGCTGGCGTCGTTTCAGCGGTCAGGTAGGTAAAGGCTGGTTCACCGCTGAGGAACGGAGAGCGAGATTGCAGGCTCATTTCAACCATTCGGCGGGCGCAATGCCGCTGCCTTCGATGATCGCCCTCAGGGTGCCAAGCGGAAGAACACGACCACGATGATGGGCCACAATAACCTGCTTCGCGGTAGTCGGATTCCGCCACTTCTGATGGCTCCCGGATTGTCCAACCCGCAGAAAGCCGTGATGGCGAAGGATGCCGATCACCTGGCCGGAAGTGAGCCGCGGCGTCCCGCGATCACCCAACCGTCACCTCGACCAGCTTGGCATTTTCAGGCAGTTCGATATCGCCGGGCGTCAGATATAGTCCGATGGCTTCTCGTATATTTTCGCGGGCTTCCTCCTCGGTTTCACCAGCGGACGCGCAGCCGGGGAGTTCGGGGCAAACGGCCGAGTAATCGCCGGTCTCCGGATCGTGCTCCAGAACGACTCTGAACGTCATAGCCACAGTATACGGCCGGCGGCCACAACCTGAGGAACAGGGCTGTCCCATGGGCGGCCGTGCCGGCGTGAGGCGGGTGGGGTGTGAGCGGCGTTTCAGGGAAGGGATCACTTCGAAGCGTTTGCCCACCCAACCTCATCGAAGTTGGATGTCCGTTCGGGCGCGTTGGGGATGTATCATCGAAATCGTAATGGAAGGCGAACCGCTAAGCGATTCTGAGCTACGCACACTAGACGGCGATCTCGACAGCCATGTTGCGGACCAGCCTCTATTTCGGGAAGAGCGGTCCGTAGCTCTTGCTCATGTTCTGTACTCCTTTGAAGACGCGATTTCAGCCCTTCCGGCGGGCGAAGTACGGACTGAACAAGCGGGCGTCAATCTCTTAGATGGACTGCACTTTGCTGTTTTATGGTGCTTCAAGTACTGTCCGGTGTCTAAGATTCAACCCGACTTGAGCTTCAAGGCAAGAGCCGCAGCCGCAGCACGGGCGATGCTTCGAGCGGCATCCCAGTACTCCAAGGTGTTCGATTTGATGTCGATAATGCGGCGGAACATGGGCGCTGGCCGGAGGGGCGAGGATGGAACAATCCGCGTGTCGATTGGCGAACCGGAAGCTCAACTTGTTCTCCTTGCCGGGAGGTTAACGGGCCGAACTTCGCTGCCGGAGGCACGAGAAGACATTCGAAAGGCAAGGGACTCCTTCTCCGAAGGTCGGTTTCGCATCACAGCGCACATCAGGAAGGTCAGCAAACACGCGATCAGGTACGAGGTACCTACCGAATTGTTTGACGCGTTTGCGCTACAACAGCGCAGCATTCTCCGACACAGCTGGGACTTGGACGAGACCTGGGACTTGGGCGGTTACACGGTTCGACAGTTCCGTGATTTCTGGGTTGCTGTGACGGCGCTTGCATGGATTCACTCTTACGCTTGCTCTGCGAGTGGCTCGAATGCGGAGGTGCGGGATTCCGTGCTCCGGGTCAAGACCCGGCATCGCTGGGAGTCTGAGATTTCCAAGTACAGCGGCCTCGAGAGGACAGTTACCGGAACCATCTTAAACGATGTTACATTCGACCCGAAACTCTACGGCGATGGGAAGCCGAGGCCGGACCTGCTGTGCCAGCCCTTCATTCCGATTGGTGCCGATCTCCTGGTTGTGAGTAGCTGGCTTGTGCGATTGATAAACTCTGAAGCAGCCTTGTGGCACCTTTTGTCGATCATTCGACCAGACGTGCATTCAGTGATTCGGAACAAGAAAGAGCGTTTCTGGCTAAGCGAGCTCATTCCGAACATGACCGATTACGGTCTCCATGCAAGCGGGCCGCACAAGTTCACGTACTGCAATCAAAGCGGCGATCTCGACCTCCTTGCGGTTGACGAAGCGCGGTGTTTTGCGGTGGCTTTTCAGCTGAAGTGGCTCAAGCCTCCAGAAGATGTCAGGGACCGAGACAATCAGGACCGCGAACTCCGAAGAGGTATTGACCAAGCGGCGCTAGCATTGAAGTGGCTGCGGTCGATTCCTTCCAATCTCGCTGGTCGCTCCGGACTGAGCGAAGAAACACTCCGGGCCCTCGATTACTCGGCACTTGTCCTGTCAAAGAACACGCTGGGAACGGGCTATCTACCCACCGGGATTGCTGTAATAAACGAGCCTCTGGTGCAATACACGTTGGGCACCCCGCACCGAAGGAGTCTCCGGGATTTATACCGGGTCGCAACGGAACGGCGCTACCTACCTCAGCCGGGTGTGCACTTCGTTTGGAAGGACCTGACCGCGAGCTTTGGCGGCATTCAGTTTGTCGGTGAGGGCTTCGGTGCTGATCTCATGCGTCATTGGGATCCGTTGATTGATCTGGATTTGTCAGATTTGAACTGATCTTGGAGCTAGTCGAAAACTGACAACCCAAAATAGCATTGCTGTTTATTTGGATGATGAATAATTGTGTGCAACAGACAACCTCAGTGTCTATATCCTTACAACCGCCGAGAAGCCGGTTCATCGGTCGAAACTTCAGAGGTAGTTTGCGTTCTCTGCGGTTGCGGCACCTCGGCGGTGAACCAGCCTTGCGCCCTCCACGACCCGTCCCCTTGGCCCTTTAGAGCCCCCGCGTAACGGTCCGCACATCGCCCATCGCCCTTCGAATCAAGCTCGGTAGTCTGAGGAGGTCCGTATGCAGTCTTTTCCCAGCGGCGCGCCAGGCCCTGGACCGGTTCCGCTCGGCCCCATCATCGTCCCGCCGAAGCCAACCGAAAAGCGCCGCACCCGTACTGGCGCCATTCTTCTCGCCGCCCTCGCCCTGGCCGCGGTGCTCGGCTATTTCTGGAGCACGAAATCCGGATTGGGCGCCGGCAAGGGGGCCGGATCCGGCATCAACGTACCGATCGTCGCCGCATCGCTCGGCAACGTACAGGTCATCGTTCGGGTAAGCGGCACGTTCGCCGCCCAGAACAGCGCAGCACTGCTGGCGCCCCGCATCCTCGGCAGCCGCAGCGGCGTCAACCGCGGCGGTGACTCCAACTTCGCTACCCCGCCGGGAGGCGGTGGTGGCGGCGCCGGCGGCGGCCCCGGTGGAGCCGATTTCAACCTCGTCCTGTTGAGCCTGGCGAAACCCGGCTCGCACGTCAAAGCCGGCGACGTGGTGGGCCAGTTCGATGCCCAGAACCAGTTGCTGCGCCTGGATGACTATAAGGATTCCGTGGTCCAGTTGGAAAACAATCTCAAGAACATGATGGCCAACCTGGCCTCGCTCAAGGAGGCGCACGATCAGTCCGTGCGTAGCGCCAAGGCCGATTGGAACAAGGCGATCCTCGACCTACAGACCGCGCCCATCCGCGCCGACATCGACACCGAAAAGTACAAGCTCGCCGTCGAGGAGGCCGAGGCGACCTATAAGGCCCTGGTTGCCGAGACCTCGCTCGTCGAAGAGTCGCCGCGCGCCCAGGTCCGCTCCTCCGAACTCAATCGCGATCAGTCGCGCATCGAGCTGCAGCGCGCCGAGGCCAACGTCCAGAAGATGACCATCAAGGCCCCGATGGATGGCATTGTCGTCATGGCCAGCATCGTGCGCAACGGCGAGTTCGGGCAGATTCGCGAAGGCGATCAGGTCAATGCCGGCCAACCATTCATGTACATCGTGGACCCGGGTTCGATGGTCCTCGACGCCACCGTCAACCAGGTGGATGCGGAGAGCCTGCGCCTGGGGATGAAGGCCACGGTCCACCTGGACGCCTATCCCGACGTGGAACTTTCCGCCGGGCATATAGCCAGGCCCTCGACCATTTCTTCGCGTGGCTGGGGACGCCGCCGCGCGAGCCATTCGGCCGGGCGCTGGTCCAGGCCTACCGGGCCCACCTGGAGACCGCGGGGCTCGCGCCCTCCACCATCAACATCCGGCTCTCGGCGTTACGTAAATTAGCCAGCGAGGCGGCGGAAAGCGGGTACCTGGACCGGGCCGTCGCCCAGGGGATCACGTCGCTCAAAAGCGTGCGCCAGTCGGGCGCCAGGGCAGGGAACTGGCTGACCGCCGAGCAGGCGCGGCAACTTCTCGTCCAACCCGACCGCGGGACGCTGTCCGGGAAACGCGACCGCGCCATCCTCGCGATGCTGCTCGGCTGCGCCCTGCGCCGCACGGAACTTGCAGGCCTCGAAATCCGCGACCTGGCGCTGCGCGAGGGCCGCTGGGTGGTGATCGACCTGGTGGGGAAGGGAGGCCGCCTGAGAACCGTTCCTATCCCGTCCGGCGTGAAGACCGCACTGGACGAATGGACGACGGCCGCCGGCATCCGATCCGGCCCGCTTTTCCGCTCGACCCGCCGCACCGATGCCCTAAGAGAGTCGCCGCTTACCGAAAAGATGATCTGGCACATAGTGGCAAAGTATGCCGGGCGGATTGGAGTACCTCACCTTGCTCCCCACGACCTCCGCCGCACCTGCGCCAAGCTGTGCCGGGCGGCCGGCGGCGACCTCGAGCAGATCCAGTTCCTCCTCGGCCACTCTTCCATTCAGACCACGGAACGCTATCTGGGAAGCCGCCAGAATCTGGCGCAGGCCGTGAACGACCACATCCTGTAAGATTGGCTGGATTGATGCCTGGTTAGCCACCATGGATGGCTATATGGCATACTGAAGTGGAGTCCCAATGCGGAATCCCAGTTAGGATTCGTTGGCCGCTTCCCGCACCAAATCCTCTGCCTGTGGTCGTTGGTGCGTAGTGCGATAGTCCCGTATCGCTTCTATGGTGGCTTGCTTACGAGCCTCAATCTGCTGTGCCACCGCAATATCTAATTTGGGTATTTATATACCTGACACAACCGCCTAAAACCGTTACAATAGGTTTATGGTCGATGACACCAGACCGGGACCGAAAACGCTGCTGGAAGCCATCCGGTACTACACAGATTTAGACATCGCTACCAAAGGGTTCGCAGACCTCCGTTGGCCGGATGGACCCGTATGCCCATACTGTCTGTCCAAAGAGAACTTCTACGCCCCAAGTCGGCGGATTTGGAAATGCAAAACCTGCCGCAAGCAATTTTCTCCGAAGGCGGGGACCGTCTGTGAAGACTCGGCAGTTGGATTCGATAAATGGATGACGGCTATTTGGCTCATTGCAAACGCTAAGAACGGTGTTAGTTCGATGGAACTTCACCGCTCCATCGGAGTCACGCAAAAAACGGCATGGTTCATGCTCCATCGCATTCGGGATGCCATGCAAACTGGGAGCTTTGCCAAAGCCAGCGGTCGAGTTGAGGTTGACGAAACCTTCATCGGCGGCAAGGCCCGGAACATGCACAAGCACATCCGTGAACAGAAGATCACCGGGACTGGCGGCAAGGACAAAACCGCCGTCATGGGCATTCTGGAACGGGGCGGCAAAGTCCGCACAAGGGTCATAGCGAACCGCAAGAAGACGTTGCTTCAGGCCATCGTCAAAGAGCACGTTGAACAGGGAGCAGAAATCTTTACGGACGCCCTGAAATCGTATGAAGGCTTAGATGCTGAATACCTGCATCAGTTCGTAGATCACGCAGTAGAATACGTTAAGGGTCACATCCACACGAATGGTATGGAGAACTTCTGGAGCTTATTGAAGCGGAGCCTGAAAGGAACCTACGTTTCAGTTGCAGCGTATCATCTGTTCCGGTACGTGGACGAGCAGGCTTTCCGTTTCAACGAGCGCAAAGATGAGCAGGGCGATCTCGGTTGCTTTCGCCATGTCGTCCGAGGTTGCGCCGGAAAACGGCTGACGTACAAAACTCTGACCGGAACAGGCTGAGTAGACTAGTACTACTGTGTTATAAACGGCGCGCGCAACAAAAGGGGCAGCAGGGGAGATGTTGCAGCAGGGCTCTGGCAATCCTGATACGGATAGTGGCGATGGACTGTGGGTTATGCCGTTCGGCGCGCGTCCGGCGAGCCG
>JBGPHT010000088.1:0-31282 GCA_041484525.1 Bryobacteraceae bacterium
CCCGCAAGGAAGCTGCTGCGAAGAAAGCTGCTGCGAAGAAAGCTGCTGCGAAGAAAGCTGCTGCGAAGAAAGCTGCTGCGAAGAAAGCTGCTGCGAAGAAAGCTGCTGCGAAGAAAGCTGCTGCGAAGAAAGCTGCTGCGAAGAAAGCCTCTCCTAAAAAGACCGCCAAGATCCAGGCGCTCGATCTGTCCGCCTTCCCGCCGGAGTCCGTCACCGTTATCGAAAAGTGGCTCTGCATCGCTTGCATCTCGGACGTCTTCACACGCCACATGGGCCTGGCGGCTAGGACCGCCTACCTGGAGATCAAGCGCTACACGCCATCCGTGGCCGAGTTGTACGCCGCCACCGAGCGGCCGTGGTTCGCCAATCAGCCTCCGCAAGCGTCGTGTCCCTACTGTGGATCGCCACCCAAGTGGCACACGCGCGTCCGCGTGTATCGGATCGAAAGCGGCAAGGCGACCGACGCACTCCGCCGCCAGTTGGTGAAATCGCTGCCTAAATCCGGCGACCCGTTTTCCATCCTGGAAGAAAAGGCCACGCAGCAGCACGCGTTTTTCGAATGGCTCGACAAGACCAGCGCCGGCCTCGATCTCGAACAGCCGGCCTGGCTGCTCGAAGTCTCCCGCCACTACCTGGGCCGCAAGGAACCCAAGGTGGATTGGCAGGCGCAGTTTGCGCAGATCCACTCCATCCGCCGCTCGCGCCGCCTCGAGACCGGCTGGGAAATCGACAACGGCCGCCTCTTCCTGTCGCCCACGCTTTTCGACGAACTGCTGCTGGTGCAGTATCTCGTCAGCCGCTCGCACAAAGCCGGCGGACTGACCTTCGAAGGACGCTACACGCTCCCCGAACTCTACGCCCGCCTCCGCAATGCGGGATACCTGCGCACCGTTGGAATTCACGCGCACAACGCCGGTGACGCGCTCGAACAACTCGTCGCGTACCTGGGCGGCGGCGAGGCTGCCATCAAGTTCCACCACATCGTCGATCGGCGCGACCTTCTCGAGAAGGTGAAGACTCTCAAGCTGGCGACGCCGCCTAAACCAAAACCGCGCTGAGGGCTTCTCCCAACACGGCAGCCGAAAGGGATAATATGTGCTCATGTCATCCATCCGGTATTCGCTGGCAGTGCTTGCCTGCGCTGCGATCGCGCCCTGGTGCGCCGCCCAAGCCCCGGCCGCCGAACGTCCGCCCGCCACCGAGGTGGCAGGTATTAAGGTCAACTACGACGAAACGCTCGTCGGCAACTACACGCTTCCGGATCCGCTGACGCTCTCGAACGGCAAGCCGGTGCGCGACGCCAAGACATGGAACGAGAAACGCCGCCCGGAGATCGTGCGCCTCTTCGAGGAAAACGAATATGGCCGCAGCCCGGGCCGTCCGGCGGCGATGAGCTTCGAAGCGTTCGACAAGGGCACACCCGCGCTCGACGGCAAGGCGCTTCGCAAACAGGTGACGGTCTACTTCTCGGCCGACAAGGCCGGACCTAAGATGGACCTGCTAATCTATTTGCCCGCCGACACGCGCAAGCCGGTGCCGCTGCTGCTCAATATCAGCTTTTCCGCCAACTCGAGCACCGTCAACGACCCTGGTATCAAACCGGGTGAGGTGTGGGGACGCGAGAAGAAGAAAGTGCCTGCCACGCAGGGCCCGGGTTTTGGCAAGATCAATGTCGCCCGCCTGCTGGACGCTGGTTTCGGCTTCGCCACCGTCTACTATGGCGACATCGATCCCGATTTTCTGGGCGGCGTTCCGAATGGCGTTCGGGCGCTGTACCTGAAGCCCGGCCAGACGGAGCCCGCGCCCGACGAATGGGGCTCCATCTCGGCTTGGGCCTGGGGGCTAAGCCGGGCCATGGACTACCTCGAGACCGATACCGGCGTGGACGCGAAACGCGTCGCGATTCTGGGCGTGTCGCGCCTCGGCAAGACCGTGATGTGGGCCGGCGCGCACGATCCGCGTTTCGCCATGGTGATCGCCAGTTGTTCCGGCGAGGGCGGCGCCGCCTTGAGCCGCCGCAATTACGGCGAGACGATCGCGCATCTGACCGCGCCTACGCGATATCCCTATCAGTTCTGCGCCAACTATCAGAAATTCGCCGAGCACGTCGACAAATTCCCCGTGGATGCCAATATGCTGGTCACGCTGATGGCGCCTCGCCCCGTCCTGTTGCAGACCGGGGACAAAGATGTCTGGTCGGACCCGAAGGGAGAGTTTCTGGCCGCGCTCGCCGCCACGCCGGTCTACCGCCTGTTCGGAAAAAAGGGGATCGACTCGGACCAGATGCCGGGGCCCGGAATTCCGATCCTAAACACCATCGGCTACTACATGCATGCCGGCGGCCACGGAACTATTCCAACCGACTGGGACCAGTATTTGAAGTTCATGCAGATGCATCTGCAGGCGGGCCAGTAACGGTTCGATGATTGAGCAGGCGCCGGGCGGCGTATGGTTCGAGCCAAGCGGGGATGGCTTTCGACTGCGTGCGTCATGCCGGTCATTCACCAACACCGTGATGAGGGTCGGCTTGGCCGCGGCCGTCAGTTCGCTCCCCTTCGTACTCTGGTGGGACCTGATCCGCGGCGTCTGGACGGATGAAGGATTCAGCTTTTGGGCGACCTGCGCATTCCTTGCGATATGGGCCGCCGCTATTTTGTATACCGACTGGATCGCGCTGGTGTCGCTAATCGGGGAGGTCCGAATCTCCAAAGGCGGCGATCGCGGCGAGATCTTCACCGGCATCGGCAAGCTCGGCCGGACGCACCATTTTCGCTGGAGCGACTTCGACGGAGTGTCTGAAGTGGAGACCCGCCTGGACTCCGGCCGGCGAAACAGCGTCTCCCGCTCCGTGGTACTGACCGCGTCCTCGAAGCCTTACAAGTTCGGCTGGCAATTGCCCGTCGATCGCCAGGCATTCATCGTGTCGGCGCTGCGCGAACACGCTTTCCAACGCCCATGAATTACGCTTACGTCGCCATTCCTGAGGACCGGATTCCCCGTGCGTCCTCGCCCGCATTCCAGCACCTGGTCGATATCTACGCCGGCGAGACCAACAAGGTGGCATCCGTCTGGAGCCTTTTCACCAACGACGACCTCGAATGGCGCCCACACGCCCGCTCCACGACCGTCGGCGGAATCATGCAGCATCAATTGCTTTCCGAGCGCCGCTTCTTCGCCGAGTTCATCGGCACACCTGAACTGCCGGCCGCCGCCGTGTTGCCGTCTGAACCTTCGGTCGCGGTATTCACCAATCGGCTGGTGGAACTCGCCGCCGCACGTCTCGAGTGGATTGCCGCCGCTACCGGCGAAACCTGGAGCCAGCGCGTGCGCTTCTTCGATACCGAGCGGGAACGCGTCTGGGTATTCTGGCGCCGCGTCCTGCACACGGCGCATCACCGCACGCAATTGACGGTTTACCTTCGGCTGCTCGACCGGATTGTCCCGGCTACTTACGGCCCCACCGCCGATGTCACCTGGTCGGGTGCGGATCCCACCATTTCCGTGGGTGCCGCCGGCCGTTAGCGCGATGCCCGCTGCCGCACCACGTCCACCCACACGGCCACCACGATCACGATCCCAATCACGACCGTCTGCCAGTACGACGACACGTTCAGCAGGTTCAAGCCGTTCCGCAGCACGCCCATGATCAGCGCGCCCACCAAGGTCCCGCCCACCGTGCCCACGCCGCCGAAGAAGCTCGCGCCCCCGATGATCACGGCGGCAATCGAGTCCAACTCCCCGCCCACGCCCGCCAGCGGGAAACCCGAGTTCATCCGGCCTGCCAGCACGATCGCACCCACCGCTGCCGTGAATCCGCTGATCGCGTATACCAGGATCAGGCGCGCGTCCACTGGCACACCCGAAAGCAGCGCGGCGTGTTGGTTCCCGCCGATCGAGTAGATGTCGCGCCCCACCGTGGTGCGCGTTAGAAAAATGTGGAACACCACGCCCAGCAGCACAACAAGGATCACCGGCGCCGGCACCCATCCGATAGACCCCGCACCGAAATCGCGGAATCCGCTGGGCAGCTCCGAAATCGGAAAGCCGCCCGACATCACCAGCGCCAGACCGCGCGCCACGTTCATCATCCCCAGCGTCGGGATGAACGGATGCGGCAACCGCAGCTTGGTGAGCAGGATTCCGTTGATGCTCCCCAACGCCGCGCCGCTCGCCAGCGCCGCCGCGATCGCCACGGGAACGGGCACGCCCGCCTTCAACAGCAGCGCCGAAAGTACGCAGGAGAACCCCAAAATGGAGCCCACCGAAAGATCGATCCCCGCGGTGACGATGACCGTCAACTGCCCCAGCGCCAGCAGCGCATTCACCGCCGATTGCCGGCACACGTTGATCACGTTATCGAGCGTCAGGAAGTGGTCGGAAAGCGCGGTGAGCACGGCGCACAACGCCACCAGGCCGAACAGCGGACCGAACCGGCGCAGCACCCGCTTGCTCACTTCTCACCGCCCATCGCCAGTTGCAGAATGCTCTCTTCGGTCGCCGCCGCGCGATCCAGCTCGCCCGCGATCCGCCGGCGGTGCAGCACCACGATGCGGTCCGCCACGCGCAGTAACTCTTCCGTCTCGGATGACGCGATAATCACCGCTGCCCCACGCGCCGCCAGTGCGCGCACAAGCTCGTAGATCTCGGCCTTCGACCGCACGTCGATCCCGCGCGTCGGTTCGTCCAGCAGGAACACGCTGGCCTCGGCGTAGAGCCACTTCGCCAGCACCGCCTTCTGCTGGTTGCCACCGCTCAGATACTTCACGGGCTGGTCGAGCCCGGCGGCTTTGATCCGAAGTTCGCCCACCAGCCGCTCCGCAGCCGCCGCTTCCTCGCGCGCGCGAATGAAGAGGCCGCGCGGCGTCGCCAGCGCGATGTTCGTGCCCAGCGAAGCACCTAGCACGAGGCCCTTCAACTTGCGATCGTCAGGCACCAGCGCCAGGCCCTTCCGGATGGCGTCGCGCGGCGTCCTTACGGTCACAGCTCGACCATCCACAAACAACCGGATGCGTGGGCCGCTGCCAAAGCCGAAGATCGCCTCCAGCAATTCGGTCCGCCCCGCGCCTGCCAGGCCGGCTAACCCGACAACCTCGCCGCGCCGCACCGATAGCGCTACTTCGCCTTCCACGCGGATCGCCTCGGCGCCCAATGTGGGCGGCGCCGCCAGGGTCGCTTCGAATTTCAGCAACTCATTCCCCGCCATGGCGCGCACCAAGCCGTCCTCGTCGACGGCTCCCACGTCTGCGGTCAGTACATGGCGGCCGTCGCGCAACACCGTCACGCGGTCGGCAATGCGGGCGATTTCCTTCAGCCGGTGAGAAATGAAAATCACGCTGACGCCGCGATCGCGCAAACGCCCGATCGTCCGAAACAGGTTCTCGGCGTCGTGCGCGGCCAGGGGCGCCGTGGGCTCGTCCATGATAATAAGCCGCGCCTGGAAAGCGAGAGCGCGCGCGATCTCCACCAGTTGCTGCTCCGCCAGGCTCAACGCGGCAACCGGCAGGCGCTCGTCCAGATCGCACCCGAGCTCCCCTAGCAATTCCCGGGCGCGGTCGCGGATCTCGCGCCAGCGCACCCACCCCGCGTCCGACGGGTGCCGCCCCAGGAAAATATTCTCCGCCGCACTCAGTTGCGGAACCAGCGCCAGTTCCTGGTGCACGAAGGCGATCCCCAGTTCCTGCGCGTCGCGCGGCCGCGCGGGGCGGACCGGCCGGCCCAACCAGATGATTTCGCCGGCGTCCGCGGACACCACTCCGCTGGCGATATTCATCAGGGTGGATTTTCCGGCGCCGTTCTCACCGACCAGCGCGTGCACCTCGCCGGCCCGGATTTCAAGATCCACGGCGTCGAGTACCTGAACACCGCTGAACGATTTGGAAATGCCCCGCAGTTCCAGGAGAATCGAGGACCCGTTTGCGATCAAGGGCTTATTCTACAACGAGCGGAGGGCAGCTAGAATGGTTTCGATGCGAACCTCTGTTCTGCTGCTGGCGGCCGCCCTGCTGTTGCCCGCGCAGCCGCCGCGCTCCAAGCGGCTCCTGGTCTGGGCCGACACGCTCACCGGGTATCAGCACGATTCCATCTCGCACGCCCTCGCCGTCATCGAGCGCCTGGGCCGCGATTCCGGCGCCTACGAAACCTTCATCCGTACCGACTCGCAGTGGATCACCAAGCAGCCCATCCCCGAGCCCGCGCGCCACACCCACAACCTGAACGACTTCGACGCGGTCCTTTTCTTCGGCACCGGCGACAATCTCAACGCCCAGCAGAAAAAGGACCTCCTGTCCTTTATTAAGGAGGACGGCAAAGGCTTCGTCGGCGCTCACACCGGCGACGACGCTTTCTTCGAGTGGCCCGAGTTCGCCGAAATGATCGGCGGCTGGTTCGACAACCATCCGTGGAACGTGTTCGACGCGCCGGTGGTCGTGGAACAGCCGGACTTCCCCGCGATGAAGGCATTCCCGCTGCGCTTCACCATGCGCGACGAAATCTACGAGCACAAGAATTTCGAGCGCGGCAAGGTGCGGGTGCTGGCCTCGCTCGATTCCAGCAAGCTCGATTATTCGAAGCCCAACATCCACCGCCAGGACCGTGATTTCCCGGTAGCGTGGGCCAAGATGTACGGCAAGGGCCGCGTGTTCTATTCCACCTTCGGGCACAGCGACGAGGCCTGGGACAACCCGATGGTACAGAAAATGTATCTCGAAGCCATCCGCTGGTCGATGCGTCTGATCGGCGACGACGTGACGCCCGGCGCGTCTACGCCGCCCGCCGCCGGCAGATCCAAATGAACATACTCGTTCCCAACCTCGGGTCCACGTCATTCAAGTACCAGATTCTCGAAATGCCTTCGGAGAAGGTGCTGGCCAAGGGCCGCGTCGAGCGCGTCACCAATTACGCGGAGGCCATCGGGCAGATCGCCGCCGGCGAAAATGCCATCCACGTGGTGGCTTTGAAGGCGGTGCACGCCGGCCCGAAATATCGCGGCACGTTCGTAGTAGATGAGGGAGTGCTCGCCGCCATGCGCCAGTTTCTGCCCGCGGCCGCGGTGCATAACGCGATCTATCTCGCCGCCATCGAAGGGTTCCAGCAGGCCATGCCGGGCGTGCCCATCGTCACCGCGTTCGAGCCCGAGTTTCACGCCACCATGCCCGACTACGCGAGATTCTACGGCGTGCCCGGGGAATGGACTGACGACGGCGTGGTGAAGTACGGCTTCCACGGCGCATCGCACCAGTTCGTCGCCGAGACGCTCGGCCGCGGCCGCAAGCTGGTGAGCTGCCACCTGGGCGGCAGCTCGTCGATCTGCGCCATTGACAACGGCCGCTCGGTGGACACCACGATGGGATTCTCGCCGCAATCCGGCCTGGAGAACGCGACGCGCTGCGGCGACCTGGATGTCTTTGCCGTGCTCTACATGATGGAGCGCCGCGGCTGGAGCATCGACGAAGTCCGCCAACAACTGGCGAAAGGCGGCGGACTGGCCGGCCTCTCCGGCATCGCGGGCGGCGACGTGCGGGACCTTGAAGCCGCCGCGTCCGCGGGAAACCGCCATGCGGAAGTGGCGCTCGAGGTCTTCACTTACGGCGTGCGCAAGACGATCGGCGCATACGCCGCCGCCATGGGCGGGATCGACGCCATCGCGTTCACCGGCGGCATCGGCGAAAACTCGGGTCGCCTGCGCGCGGCCTGTTGCCGCGGCCTGGAATTCCTCGGCGTGAAACTCGACCCCGCGCGCAACGAGACGGGCTCCGGCGACCGCAATGTCTCGGCTGACGATTCGCGCGTCGCCGTCTTCACCATCGCGACCAACGAAGAGCTGATCGTCGCGCGCCGCGCCTGGCGTGTGCTTTCCGGCGCCAGCCACGCGACCGTTTCCTAGCCAAGTAATCCGGGCACAACTACACTCGATGGGGAGCGGCCACCCGCACGTGCACACCGGGCGAGAAATAGACCAACGGCTCGCCCGATGGCTCCGGCAGACCGGCAGCCGCAGTCAGCGTCTGCTTCATGCGAATGACTTGCCCGCTCTGCAAAGGCCAAGGCGCGTGCTCCACTTCGGCGCACGCCAGCCGTCCGCCCATTACGGAGTAGAGCCGGTAACGCGCGGTCAGAAACGTCGCCATCTCGTCGGTTATAATAGCCTGGCCGGGCTCGATCTCGATATCCGTACACCCCGCGCGGTCCGGCCACAGGCGCGAGCTCCGGTACACTACACGATCGGGCTCGATCTCCATCCGCATCCGCGCCCACATGTACGGCAGGCCGTAAAAAAGCCGCCCGCCCATCACCGCTGCCGCGCGCGCCGCCTCGAGCGAGAAGAACCACACTCCGCTGCCGCCGTCCGGGCCCCGCACATACGTGCGGCAGTTGGTCTCCGGAAAGCGCCCGAGCCACGGCGGCGCGGGAATGCCGGGCGGCCCGAGCCCCTCGATCAGAAACGGCGCCACCGCGACCCACGCCGAGCCATCGAAGGTTTCGAGTTCGAGGCCCACGGGCAGCAGCCGGCGCACATCCTCTGGCCTATAGCGCCAATGCAGGAAGGTGAGGCTCATCCAACTTTGGCGCATCACAGCCCGGCGGCGCATCACGTACTATGATGCCATGCGCTTGCTCTCACGCCGTTACTGCCTGCGCCTCGGCGCCATGGCCCTTGCATCGCGCGGCCACGCCGCGGAGAAGGTCCTGTATCGCAACCCGCTCGCCGCCGAATCCGATGTCCGCGATTTCCGCCTCGAGGGCCAAGCCGCTATCCAGTTCGTGAACGGCCGCATGCGTATGCAGAGCGACCTCGGTAATTTCGTCTTCTGGTGCCCGGAGATCTTCCCCGACGGGGTCGAGATTTCCTGGGAATTCCGGCCGATTCGGGAACCGGGCCTGTGCATCCTGTTTTTCGCGGCCACCGGAATCGGCGGCAAGGACCTGTTCGATCCCTCGCTGCCGCGCCGCACCGGCGAGTATGAGCAGTACCACAGCGGCTCGATCGACGCGCTGCACGTCTCCTATTTTCGCCGCCGCTATCCCGAGGAGCGCGCGTTCCACCTCTGCAATCTGCGCAAGAGCAAGGGATTCCATCTGGTGGCCCAGGCGGCCGACCCACTGCCGGACGCGGCCGACGCGCCCGCGCCGTTCCGCATCGCGCTACTCAAGAACGGCCCGCTGGTGAAGTTCTCGATCGACGAGCTGGCGCTGTTCGAATGGCGTGACGACGGCCGGAAGTACGGCCCGGTGCTGGGCGGCGGCTGCATCGGCTTTCGCCAGATGGCGCCGCTGACAGGCGAGTACGCGAATTTAGTCGTTCGCGCCGTTTGACCGGAAATCCTGGCGCATTTCGGACATAATAGGAAGCTCGGAGGTGTTTGCATGCAGCGACCCCCGGCAGGTGGTATCGGGCGGGCCCTCATTCTCGTTTTGTTATTCTGCGCCGCGATCGCAAAGCCGGCGTTCGCCCAGCCGTCGATCTCCGCCGTGAACGCGACGCTCTTGAACCAGGCCCTGCCGGCCACCCCGGCGATCACGGCCGGCGCTAATGTTGGCCAGGGTTTTTCGCTGAATCTCACCGGCGGTTTCGTCCAGAATTTCCTGGTGGGGGTGGACTGGGTCGACAACACGACGGGTGTGACCACTTCGTTTTCCCCCGACGGTCAACTTATTTTTTTGGACAACGCCCATCTCCGGATAGACATCCCGACGACGCAGGCCAACGCTCTGATCGGACTGCCCACCAGCGTCACGCTGCGGGTGGTCCAGTCCAACGGCAACGCTACGTTCCCCTTCACCGTAAACCCGCCGCCGTCTCGTCCTGCCAGCCTGACCTTTCCGACGGGCACGCAAGGCTTTCCCTATTCGACAACGTTCTTCAACGGCGGTACCGGCCTGTACGTAATCACGGTGACCGCCGGCTCGGTCACGCCGACTTTTCCGTACGTGATTGGGAATCCGGCTATCCAGGTCAATAATCTGTTCCAGGGGATTCCGCAGAACGCCGGAAACTTCACCTTCACGGTGGTGGTCGCCGACGCGTGGGACAGCACGACCACCTTCACCGTCGACTTGCAGGTGTTGCCACCGGCAACTCTTACCTCACCTGTCCCGGCGTCGGCTTCCGCGGGCACCAACGGCATCGCCACCATGACGTTGAATGGCTCGAATTTCATCACCGGGTCGTTCCTCCAGTGGACGTTCGGCGCCAGCACCACGCCACTGACGGCGCTTTTTGTCAGTGCGAATCAGTTGACCGCCTCTATTCCCGCGGGCTTGCTCGCAGTGTCCGGTACGGCTGCGATCCGTGTCCAACTGCCGAACGGCTTCGTAACGCCCCCCGCCAACTTCCCTATTAATGGGCCTTCCATCGGGCTCCTCAATCCCAGTACCGCGGCGGCTGGAACGGGAGGGCTCTTGCTGACGGTGAACGGGGCGAACTTCGTGAACAACGTGGGCGTGAGTTCTTCCACGATCCTCTTCGGCGGCACACCATTGACGACGGCTTTCGTCAATTCGAACCAGCTTACGGCGAGCGTTCCGGCAATTCTGCTTGCCAACCCTGCAACGCCGCAGGTGCAAGTGCAGAACCCGGGCGGCGCGCTGTCGGCAGCGATAGGCTTCCCGGTCAATGGCCCTTCCATCGGGCTCCTCAATCCCAATACCGTGGCGGCTGGATCGGGAGGGTTTTTGCTGACGGTGAACGGGGCGAACTTCGTGAACAACGTGAGCGTGACTTCGGGGGTAACCGCTTCCGTGATCTTTTTCGACGGCACGCCACTGCCGACGGTTTTCGTCAATTCGAACCAGCTTACGGCGAACGTCCCGGGGAATCTGATTACCAACGCCCGACTGCTGCAGGTTCAGGTGCAGAATCCGGGTGGCGCGCTGTCGGCGCCGGTAGGCTTCCCCGTCACGGTACCTGTTCCCACGCCGCTGCAGATTACGACGCAATCGCCGTTGAACGCAGCGGTGACGGGGACGGCGTATACAATGACTATCGTTGCCACCGGGGGCAGGCCCGGATACACGTTCAGCGTGCCTAACGCGGGGCTGCCGCCGGGAATGCGGCTCCTGGGCGATGGCACTCTGACCGGCACGCCGGCCACGGCGGGCGTCTACTTTTTCACGGTCCTGGTGGTCGACGAAGCGGGCACGGCGGTGTCGAAGCCTTTCAGCCTGACGGTGGCGGATCAGTTGCTGATCACGACCGCGAGTCAGTTGAGCGACGTCGCCATCAACACGGCGGTGAATGTTCCGTTCAAGGCCACCGGCGGGACGCTGCCCTACACTTGGACAGCGAGCGGAGGGCTGGCGCCCGGCACACAGGTCACCAAAGACGGCGTGCTGACCGGCACCGCCACGACAGCCGGAACGTACACGTTCACGGTGGGTGTAACGGACAACCTGGGAGCCTCCGCGCGACAGAACTTCCGGCTGACGGTGACGCCGCCCTCCTTGACGATCGTGACGTCTTCTCTGGGTGACGGCCAAGTCGGCTCTGCCTATTCGGCGCGGTTGGTCGCGACCGGCGGACGCGAGCCGTATTCGTGGAGCGCGACGGGGACGCCGGACGGGCTCAGTGTTTCGAGCGTCGGGGTACTCGCCGGCACTCCCACGGCAGCAGGCAGTTACACGCTGTCGGTGACGGTGACGGATGCCGCGAACCTGAAGGCCGTGGCACGACTGCCGCTGAAGGTCGTGACGGCTCCGCTCCTGATCGCGACGGCGTCACTGGCAAACGGGGTGCAGGGCACGCCGTATTCGGCCAGCGTTGTCGCGACGGGCGGAACGACTCCGTATACGTTCTCCGCCACCGGCCTGCCCGCCGGCCTCACCATCTCCGCGGACGGAGCCATCGGCGGGACGCCGACGACCGTGGGGCCGGCGGCCGTGATCGTGAAGGTGATCGATAAGGATGCGGCCACGGTCTCGAAATCCTTCGACATGACGATTGCGCCGCCGGCGTTGATCATCACGACGGCATCGCCGCTCGCGGACGCCATCGCCGGCACCGCATACAGTGCCACGCTGATCGCGACCGGCGGAGTGTCGCCCTACACATGGACGCAAACCGGCGCGCCGGCGGGGATCACTCTGTCCACGGGCGGCGTGCTTTCGGGCACGACGACGGCAACGGGATCGTTTACCATCGCGGCAACGGTGAAGGATAACGCCGGGACGACGGCCGCCCGGAGTTTCTCACTGACGGTTGGCCTGCCCGCAACGCCGCCGCTCCTCTTCACGGGGGTTCCGGCGACAGGCACTCCGGCGACGCAATCGGCGATCCAGGTCAGGCTGGGGACGGCGTATCCGGTGGACGTGACGGCGAGGCTCACGCTGACGTTCCGTGCGGACTCGGGCGCGGACGACCCGGCGGTGCAGTTCGCAGGCGGCGGGCGCACGTCGCAGGCGCTGATTCCCGCCGGATCGACGAACAACGTCAGCGCCGGTTCGATACAGACCGGGACGGTGGCGGGCACCATCACGATCGTGACGCAGTTGGCGGCGGCGACGCAGGACGTCACGCCTTCGCCCCCGCCCACGCAAACCATCCGGATCGCACCCGGGCCGCCGACGATCGTCACTCCCAACGGAGTGACGGCCGTCCGCAACGCCACTGGGCTCACGGTGACGGTGGTCGGCTTCTCCACGCCGCGGCAGGTGACGCAAGCGGTGTTCGTATTCAGTGCGGCCACGGGCGCCAACCTGCAGACGGGAACCGTGACGGTTGCGGTGGACGGGCCGTTCACGCAGTGGTACGCCAGCACGGCGTCGGTACTGTTCGGCAGCCAGTTCACGCTGACGCAGCCGTTCACGGTGCAGGGGAGCCCGTCGTCGATCGTGTCGGTATCGGTGACGCTGGTAAACAGCCTGGGCACGTCGAACGCGGTAAGCGCGAATTTCCAATAGTTGGGGAAGCCTCGAAAACGGATCCTTATCGCGGCCCCGCCTCGGCCAGATGGAGCGGCTGGTATTATCGAGTCAAGGGCATGCGTTATACAGTAATTCTCGAGCAGGAACCGGATGGCGGATACGTCGCCACCATACCGGCGCTTCCCGGTTGTGTCTCCCAAGGGGATAGTCGCGATGAGGCCATCGAGAACATTCGCGAAGCGGCAGACCTCTACATCGAAGACTGCCTGGCCTCCGGTGATCCTGTTCCTACTGAGGCGGGAAAGGAATATTTCGAGCTCCAAACCGGAACGCGCTAGTGAAGCTTCCGACGGACGTTTCCGGGCACGAGCTTGTGAGAGTGTTGGAACGCGCCGGATTTGTCGTCCGCCGGCAAAGGGGCAGTCACATCATACTCAGACGTGCCGATCCCTATGCTCGTGTCGTTGTACCGGCGCATAAGCGAATCCGTCCGGGAACTCTCCGGCAGGTCTTAAACCAAGCAGGAATGACCGTCGAACAACTCTTGCGGCTACGCTGAATCGCACGCTGGCGGCGGCGACTCCGCGCTCTGTCAGCCCGCTCCCAACAGCCGCTTCGGTGCCCTCTTGCGCCATGCGGTCCGCAACGAGGCTTCCAGTATGTCCGCGGTCACCTTCGCCAGACGTACCCGCGTTGAACCCTGCCGGCCCCATCCGCCGGACACCGGCGAGAACATTTCGGGCTCGTCGTCAATCATCCCCGCCTGTTGCTCCGGAGTCAGCAATAGCACCGCGTAGCCTTCCTGCTCGTAGGCCAGCGTGGCAAAGATTTTGCCTCCCACGCGGAAGTCCGGGTGCCCGAAATGCGCACCCTCCACTGCCTCCGGCATGCTCAGCGCGATACGCCGGAAATCCGCTCCTGTCATGGCTCGCCTCCCTTGCTACAGCCTCCGGCCAATGTCGCACGCCTGCCCTGGCTGCCTCAATATGCGACGTCGGGTCTGTTATCCTCGAACTCATGACAGACCGCAATTTAGGCGACGTGGGCGGGACGCCGGGCGGGCTCGGACAGTTCCTGATCGGGTTCGCCATGGCATGCATTGGTGGATACCTGCTGTCGAATCAGGTGATGGTGGGCGGCTCCTACTGGAGCTTCTACGGCACCAATACTTTCGGGATCACGCTGATCCCCATGCTGTTCGGCATCGCCGTGCTGTTCTGGAACGGCCGCAGCACGCTCGGCTGGCTGCTTACCGGGGGCGGAGCGCTGTTCATCGTGGCGGGCGTAATCGCCAACATGCACATCTATTTTCAGCCGACGAGCCTCTTCAATACCATCGTCATGCTGGTGCTGCTCGCCGGAGGGCTCGGGCTGGTGGCACGCGCGCTGCGCCCGTCGCGGGGGCGGGACACCCCGTGATCGAAGGCCGGTGCCGGATCGCTACGTCGATGGTCGCGGCCGCGGCGGCCATGACTGCGATCGCCGCGGCGCAGCAGGGCGGGCGCTATCCGGCGCATTGGTGGACACCAGTTCCGGAGGACCATAAGCCAGCCTGGGAGATTCTCCCGCAGGCCGCGCGGCCCGGGGAAGTGATCCTTTCGAAGCGGAACGATCTCGGCATACTTTCCAACTTTGCGGCGACTCCCTTCCTGCTTCGCGGCAAGCGTTACGCCAGCGTGGAGGGATTCTGGCAGATGATGCTCTATCCCGAGGGGCCGGACGATGCGCGCGCGAACTCCGCGGGGATCGTATGGCGGCACACCCGCGACGAGGTCGCGCAGATGTCCGGATTCGAGGCCAAGGACGCCGGGACCCTGGCGGAAGAGAACATGCGAAGCATGGGCATCGACTGGGTGACGTTCGAGGGCAAGAGGATGGCGTACCGGTCGAAGGCGAAGGGCGAACATTATCGCCTGATCCTGGAGGCGATGCGGGCGAAGCTGGCACAGAATCCGAAAGTGCGCGAGATCCTGCTTGCCACCGGAGACCTGGTTCTACTGCCCGACCACATCCAGGAGTCCGACCCGCCGGCCGAATGGCGCTACTTCCGGATTTGGATGGACGTGAGAAGCGAACTGCTCGCCAAGTAGCGGCAGGCGCGGTTCACTCGTGGCGCAGGGCCAGCAGGGGATCGATGGAAGCCGCGCGGCGAGCCGGCAGGAAAGCGGCCAATAGCGCCACGGCAGCGAGCAGCGCGGCGACTGCCGACAACACGACGGGGTCGAGCGGGCTGACACCGTACAGTTCGGCGGCGATCACGCGGCGGAGGGCGAAGCTGCCGGCGATCCCGGCGGCCAGGCCGAGCGCGAGAGATCGGGCCGCGGCGGCGAGCACCAGGCGGATGACATCGCCGCGGTCGGCCCCGAGCGCCATCCGGACGCCGATTTCGGGGATGCGCGCGGCCACCCATCCGCGCGTCACACCGTAGATGCCGACGGCGACCAACAGCAGACCGAGGGCGGCGAAGACGCCGGCCACCGACGTTGTGAAGCGCTGCGGGGAGATGTAGGCGGACGTGGCGGCCTCGAGGTCGGCGACGCGCACCTCGGGCACCGTGGGGTCCACGGCGCGCAGTTCGGCGCGCACCGCTTCGGCCAGCGCGAGGGGGCTGCGGGCGGTGCGGATCATGAAGACGGCGCCGGCTCTCGGGCTCTGGGCAAAGGGACGATAGGCGGTGGGCTGCACGTCCGCAGCGACCGGGTTGCGGACATCGCCGACGATGCCGATTACGGTAGTCCAGGGGCTGTCGGGGCGGCCGGGGTCGAGGCGGATGCGGCGACCGAGCGGGCCATTCTGATCCCACCATCGGCGGGCCACCGATTGGCTCAGGATCGCGACCGGCTCCGCGGCCGCGTTATCGGCGGCGGTGAACCAGCGGCCCTGCAGGAGCGGGATGCGCACGGCGCGAAGATAGGCGGGGTTAGCGATGTAGACCTCGGCACGCGGCTCCCCATCGCTGCCGCTGAGGCCTTCGATTTCGAACCGGGCGCCCCGGACCCGGGGACCGCCGAACGGGAAAAACTGCGGCGCAAGCAATCCAGCGGCCTCGACTCCGGGGAGCGCCTCGATGCGGCCGGTGATCTCGTCGAAGACGGCGGCGCGCTGCGCGGGGCGCGGGTAGCGAGCAGGCAGCAGGTCGATGGCGGCGCGCAGCACGTGGCCGGCTTGGAATCCGAGATCCTGGTTTTCCAGACCGGCCAGGCTTTTCAGCATGAGTCCCGCGCCGGCGAGCAGGACCAGGGACAAAGCTATTTCACCGGCGACGAGTATCTGGGCAAAGCGGCGCCGGCCCGGAGTGGAACCGGAACTGGAGCCGCGCAGGCAGGAGACCAGATCGAGCCGCAGCGCGCCGGCCGCGGGCGCCATCCCGAAGAAGAGGACGGCGACAAGGCTGGCGGCAGCGGTGAAGGCGAGCACGCGGAAATCGATGGTGAGGGCGGTTTCTCCGCGCAGGGCCCGAACGAGTCCCCCCGGCAGGCGAGCGGCGATGAAATCCAGGGAAGCGCCGGCCAGCACCAGCCCCGTGACGCCGCCGGCCAGGCCGAGCATCGCGCTCTCGGTCATCAATTGAAGCAGGATGCGCCCGCGACCGGCTCCTATGGCGGCGCGAATCGCAAACTCGCGGCGGCGCGCGGCGGCCCGGGCGACGAGCAGGTTGCCGACGTTGGCGCAGGTGATCAGAAAGACGAGACCGACGGCCGCCTGCAGCAGCAGCAAGGTGGAGGCATCGTAGGGGCGAAAAGATTCGGCGATGGGGCGGACGCGGGGAGCAGCGGCGCGGGAGGAAGCCGGCGAATCCGGCGGCAACGCGTGGAGAATGGCGGTGACTTCGGCTTCCGCCTGCGCCGGCGTCGCACCGGGCGAGAGGCGCGCCAGCATGCGCCCTTGCGTGAGCCGGTCGGGAACGCACATGTTGCCGTCGCGAACCTGGAGGACGAAATCGGGCCTGAGGACTCCGACGATCGTGTAACTCTCGTCGCCGATGATAAGGGTCCGGCCAGCGATCTGCGGATCGTTGTAGGTGCGCCGCCAGTAATCGTAGGTGAGCAGGACGACGCGGGCGCCGTCGTCCTGGGGAGTGAAGACGCGGCCGATCGCGGGCCGGATGCCGAGGACGGTGAAGAGATTCGGCGACACGCGAAAGCCGAACACGTTACGGGATTCGCCGCTGCGTCCGACGGGGAAGTTCACGGACAGAAATGCGCCGGCCGATTCGAAGGACCGCACACCGCGGAGTTCGGGGAGAGGGAGATCACGGCGGGACTGGTCGATTTCCACGAGGCGGTCGGGTTGGTGGTAGGGGAACGGGCGGAGCAGCAAGCCGTTGACGACGGTGAAGAGTGCGGTGTTGGCTCCGATGCCGAGGCCGAGCGCGAGGATCACGGGAATCGAGAATCCGGGCCGGGAGGTGAGGAGGCGAATGCTGTGGCGCAGGTCTTCGAGCATGGTCGAGGGGAAGACGCAGCACAACGGCGATATGTTAACACCGCGTGGCGAGTGCCTGGGCCACCGCGGCGAACAAGAAATACACGCCGAGGGCGGTGACGGCGGCGGCATTCGGCGACGTGGGCGGAGGACCGAGGAATACGAACGCCTGCACGGCCAGCATCAGGAGCGCAAAGACCGGCATGCCGTAGCGGCCGAGAGCGGTGACCGGCCGGATTGCTCGCAGGTAGAGAAACAGGCCGCCCGCGAGGAACACGACCTCGAGCGTGGAAGCCAGTACGGCGAGTTCCAGAGGCCGAGGCCGACCTTGACGGTATCGTCGTACAGCGGCAGGTCGGGACTATGCACCAGCAGATCGAGCACCCAGTGGGAGAAGACGGCGGCGCCGATCAAGCCAGCGGGCAGCCAACTGTCGCGACTCCAGACGGCCCGGTAGACAAGTGCCGCGGCGGCGGACCACAGGAGCGCCGCGATTAGGCTGTGTGTGAAGGCATGTAGTAAAGATCGAGCGGATTGGTGGCGGTGATACCGGGAACGATCCGGACCTTCTCGATGCCGAGCAATACGAAGATCGACCAGAATACATCGAGTAACTGGACGGCCAGGAAGAGTGTCCACAAGGGGATCGATTGCTTCAGCGCCTTAGCGGCCAGGGCTGGTCCGTAGTGGCCTACGAACATGCGCGTCTCCTTTGCCGACTACGCCCGCGAGCAATGCCGCCGTGGCGCTCAACACTACGATTACGACGAGACCGGCGCGTAACGAGGTCATCTCCGAAATGAAGCCGATCGCCGGGGGGCCGACCAGGAAACCGAGATAGCCGATGCCGCTGACGGTGGCGACGCCGGCTCCTTCGCTGAGGGATGGTACCCGGCCTCCCGCCGCGAAGACGAGTGGAATGATCGAGGAAAAACCGGCGCCGGCGGCGGCGAATCCGGCCAGTGCCCAGTAGGGCGAGTGAACGGAAACGACCAGCGCCATGCCGGCGGCGGCGAGGAGGCCGCCGAAGCGAATCACATGGACGCGGCCGATCCGCGTCACGATGGCGTCGCCGCTGAATCGGAAGATGGCCATGGCGGCGGAGAAGACGGCGTATCCGGCGGGCGCCAGACCTTCGCTGGCGCCCAGAACCTGACGCAGATAGACGGCCGTCCAGTCGGCGATCGCGCCTTCCGATAGGAAGATGCAGAATCCGATCAGGCTGAGGATCAGGAGGGCCGCCGGTATGCGATGGAAACGCAAAGGAGGCACAGTGTTTCGGCTGGGGCGCGTCTCCGCCATCAGTTTGGGAAGCGGCAGGACGAAGATCAGAAATGCGACGGCTGCGATTGCGAGGTGTGCGGGCGCGGGCATTCCGCGCGACGCGACGAGGCCGCCGGCGCAGGCTCCGGCGATTCCACCGAAGCTGAACATGGCATGGAATCGGGACATGGCGGGGACACCGAGCAATTTCTCCGTGCCCACGGCCTGGGCGTTCATAGCAACGTCGTTGGCGCCGGCCATGGCGCCATAGACGAGCAACGCCAGAAAAAGTGTGAACGCGTCCAACGAGAGAGCCGGCAGCGCGAGGGAGGCGCAAAAGCCCGTAGCCGTCCATTGAGCCATGCGCCGGCTTCCGTAGCGCGTAACCAGCGCGCCGCAAATCGGGATGGCAGCCACGGAGCCGATCGCCATCCCCAGCAGCGCCAAGCCGAAGGCGCCATCGCCCAACTGAAGGCGCGATTTGAGGGACGGGATGCGCGATACCCAGGTGGAAACCACCAGCCCGTGCACCATGAAGGCCGCCATCACTCCCCAGAATGCGCGGTCCATGCGGGGATGAATTGAGGCGGCCGTTTCACGCGTGCCGGTGTCTGGAGAGTTCCAGAGCACCGGCTCCACTTCGGTCATTGAACGGCCACGTTTTCGGTCGCAGCCGGGCAGAACGTGATGGTGTCGGTTCGCACCTTGTTCCACTCCTGCATGGCAAATCCGTGGGACTCGAAGAAGGAGCGGATGCGGGCGCTGTCCCAGCGCAGCACGTCCTCGAGGATGGGGACGAGCACGCTCAGCGCGTCATCGCTTAAGACGGTGCGGGTGGCGATGGGGGTGATGTAGTGGTTCTCTGATACGGCGATGGTGATCCCGTCGAGCCGGTTGACGTGCAGCATGACGTGCACGTCCGAACTGCCGTCGCCCACATAGATCAGGCGGTGCTGGCCGATGGGCGCGACGGCCCGAAGCTCATCCACGACGGCCACCTTACCATAGCCTGCCGGAAGGCGAATGATGGACTGGATTTCTCCCGTGGCAGGGTCGTATCGAAAGCGGGTACCGTGAATGTGAGCGCGATCGACCACGCCTTCGAGCGCGGACTGGATCACTTCCTCGGGAGCTGCCGAAACCACGTCGAACGAGATGTGGTGCCCATCCAGATCGTGGAGCAGGCTACACAGCGAAGCGATGTTGGCCTTGAGCCGCACGCGCTTGCCCACCTCGACGAGGTGTTCTTTTCGCACGCGGCGAAACTCCGGATCGTGCAGCAGAAGGTACGCGAGCTCTCCGCCTTGTTGAACCAGGTGAATCTCGGAAAGCCCCGCGACCCGTTCGCGAAAACCCGAGATACCCAACATCTCGGCCAGCACGTGGCCGGAATCGTTGAAGCTGAGCGTCTGGTCGAAATCGCTGAACAGCAGATAGTGCTTGGAATTCTGATTCGGACTAGTCATTTGCCGATCTCCTTTGCGTCTAATTGGCGAACCCGATCGGCGACCTGGCGGATCTAAACAGCGGGGAGCCATGACCGTCTTCCCTGAGGGGAATCTCGTCCATAGCTATCTGACGAATCTCAGTATAGCAGGTTGCCGAATCCTATAGAAACCTGATATAACAGCTTTGGCCATGACCTCCAAGCCGAAGTATCAGAAGGTCTTCGAGCATCTGCGCCGCGATCTGCTGACAGGCCATTATCAGGCGGGGCAGAAGCTGCCCAGCGAAGCAGCGCTGGTGAAGCGATTCGGCGTGTCGCGGATTACGGTGGGGCACGCACTGCGCGAACTGCAGCAACGCGGGTCGATCGACCGCGTGGCCGGCTCCGGGACTTACGTCCGGAATGTCACACACCCGCCTCGTAGCGGGCTGCTCTTCGGTTCGATTATTCCGAATCTGGGGGAGACGGAAATATTCGAGCCGATCTGCCGGGCGATCGCGGCTGCACCCAGTACGGGGGGCCACGCGTTGCTGTGGGCGCATGCGGATTCCGGAACCTCGAGCAAAGAGGAGCAGGCGATCGATCTCTGCCGGCAGTCGATCGCGCGCGCCGTGGCCGGAGTCTTTTTCGCCCCGCTCGAGATGTCCGCCCATAGCGAGGACGTCAACCATCGCGTGATGAAACTGCTGAAGGAGGCCGGCATTCCGGTGGTGCTGCTGGATCGGCGCCCGGAGGGCGACTCCGCGCGCGAGCGCTGCGACCTGGTGGGGATCGACAACCAGCGCGCGGGTTATCTGGCCACGGAGCATTTGTTGCGGCTGGGGGCGCGGCGCGTCGGGTTCATCGCATACCAGAAACAGGCGCCGACGGTGAAGGCGCGCATCCAGGGCTACAAGAATGCGCTGTCGAGTGCAGGCGCGCCGCGCATCTTTCATCTGACACCGAAGGATCGCCTGGAACTGCCCGCCGCGGCTTTCGAGTGCGATGCGTTTGTCTGCGCGAACGACCGTGTGGCGGGGCAGTTGATGCACACGCTGTTAGGGCGAGGCATCCGCATTCCGAAACGTGTCCGCATCGTGGGTATCGACGATGTGAACTATGCCGCTCTGCTGCCGGTTCCGCTCACGACGATCCACCAGCCGTGCCGGGACATCGGTGAAACGGCGCTGCGCGTGATGCTGGAGCGGCTGGACCGGCCGCAGATGCCGGCACGCGATATTCTGCTCGATTGCTGGCTGGTGATCCGTGAATCGTGCGGGGCGCTACTTCCTTCGTAAACCGCGGCGATCGAGGTGCTCGATCAGGGCGGCGGGGTCGTCGGAAATGATGGCGTCGACTTTGGCTTGAATCAGGGAGTCCCAGTCGGCGGGAGTGTTGGCAGTCCAGGGGACGACCTGCAGCCCGGCGGCGTGCGCGGCGGCTACCTTGGCCGGCGTGACGAGGTGGAATTCGGGGGAGATGATCCCGGCGTTGGCGGCTTCCTTCACGATCAGGGTGAAGTCGCGGCGGTCGGTTTCGGTGAGCGCGGCGAGCCGGATCTCGGGAGCCAGTTGGCGCATCGCGATCAAGGTGCGGAAATCGAAAGACTGCAGGATGATCCGCTTTTCGAGGTGATGCTGCCGGATCTTCTCGAGTACGAGGCGGGCGAACTCCGCAGGAGACGGCGTATATTCGGGGTGGTCGGGGAAGCTCTTGGTCTCGATGTTGTAATCGAACGTACCGCGCGAGGCTAACTCGAAAACTTCATCGATAGTGGGAATGCGCGTTCCGGGCACGGTCTGCTGCGTGGGAAAGCGGGGGTTGCGTACGGCGCCGCAGTCCCATTGGCGGACTTCGGCGAGCGTCAACTCGTGGATGATGGCGGATTTCCTGGCGCTGGTGCAGACGGGCGGGCGCAGGACCGGATCGTGCGAGATGACGACGACGTTGTCTTTGGTCACGGCCATGTCCATCTCAAGGACGTCGACGCCGGACTGGAGGGCGTAGTCGAATGCCGGGATGGTGTTCTCGGGAAATCGCGCGCGCGCGCCGCGGTGTCCGTGGACCAGGATGCGCGGCGGGGTATCGCCGGCGAGGGCGCTGAAAGCGGCCACCAGGAGGGACGGGGCGAGCCATCTTCGTGACATTCGGACACAGTATAGAACGAATGCGTTACAAATTGATGGCAGATTCATGACTTATTGACCTGGATATCCGAAAGGCATAGGATTGGGTGTGCGGACGCGGGCGAATTCCCAGCGCAGACCCAGGTTGAGCGTCAGCTTCGGATTAACCTGCCCTTGGCGCCCTCGAGCCAAGATTTTCCTTGAGGAGAGGGCGCCGCGGCTCGGACTGGCTTACACGATTACTCCGAAGACGGTGTTCCGCAGCGGCTACGGCATCAGCTATGTGCACCTGAACCGTCCGGGGAGCGCGGACGAGTTGGGGATCAACGGACCGCAGGTGGCGATCGGGACCATCAACCAGACACCGCTGCTGGCTAACGGGCAGCCGAATCCGGCATTCATCACGACGCAATCGGGATATCCGGCGTCGCTCGACAGCCCGGCGAGTTTCAACCCGGTGAATGCGAACGTGGCCTACATTCCGAAAGACACGCGGGGGCCGTCTGTGCAGACGTGGTTTGCGTCGGTGCAGCGGGAACTGGTGAAGTCGTGGGTGGTGGAGCTGGCGTACACAGGCAGCCACAGTTTGCGCATGCCGATTCTAGCGGACTACAACCAGGCGCTGCCGAATCAGCCGGGAGCATCGCTCGGGATCCAACCACGCCGGCCGAATCAAGGTTTCGGCGCGATCACGTGGGTGTATCCGGCGGGGCAGTCGAACTACAACGGCTTCTCGGCGCGGGTGGAGCACCGGTTCGCGGGCGGACTTTACTTCCTCAATTCGTTCACGTGGTCGAAGGCGCTGGGCAATACGGAACAGGCGCTCGAGTACGCCTCGGGGTACTACCAGGCGAATCCGCAGAACATTTACAACCTGGCGGCAGAGCGTGGGCCTTCGAGCTTCGACATCAAGTTGATGAACGTAACCAGCGTGGTCTACCAATTGCCGTTCGGCAAGGGGCGTAAGTTCGGAGCTAGCTGGAACAGCGCGTTCGACGGCATTCTGGGCGGCTGGGCGATCGACACGATTCGCTCCGCGAACACCGGAATTCCGCTGGACGTGACGTATGCGCCGACGGCGACCAACGACGTGACGGGCAGGATTCCCGACTATCGCGGCGAGGCGATCATGCGTCCGAACCTGGTGGGCGATCCGACCGGGGCGAGCGGCGCGTCGAACATCGATCAGTACTGGAACAAGGCGGCATTTGCGGTGCCCTCGGCAAGCGCGCCGTTCGGCAACGTGGGGCGGAATTCGTTCCGGGCGCTGGGCTTCTGGCAGTGGGACCTGGGAGTAAACAAGAACTTCCGCATTCCGGTGCGCGAAGGGATGCAACTCCAGTTCCGGCCGGAGTTCTTCAACATTCTGAACCATACGAACTTCGGGCTGCCGAACGCGATCATAACGGACGCGGCGTTCGGGACGATCCGGCAGACGTACCCGCCGCGGCAGATCCGGTTCGCGCTGAAGCTGATGTTCTAGCGCGATAATTTGATTTGAACCGAACCGAGATGTACCGGCGCCTGCGCTCGCACGCCGGGGCATGGGACATGATCGTGGTCGGCGGCGGGGCCACCGGCGTCGGGGTCGCGATCGATGCGGCGGCGCGCGGTTATGCGGTGCTGCTGCTCGAGCAGCATGATTTCGGCAAGGGCACGTCGAGCCGGAGCACGAAGCTGGTGCATGGCGGCGTGCGGTACCTGGAGCAGGGCAACGTCTCGCTGGTAATGGAGGCGCTGCGGGAGCGCGGCCTGCTGCTCGAGAACGCGCCCCACCTGGTGCGGAATCTCGGGTTCGTGGTGCCGAACTACGACTGGTGGGAAGCTCCGTTCTACGGGATCGGGCTCAAACTCTACAATTTGCTGGCCGGGAAGTACGGGTTCGGGGCGTCCCGCATTCTTTCGAAAGAAGAGACACTCGAACGGCTGCCGACGATCAAGACGGAAGGGCTGCGCGGCGGCGTCATCTACTTCGACGGACAATTCGATGATGCGCGGCTGCTGATCAACCTGGCGGAAACGGCGTTCGAGCAAGGCGCGGTGCTGCTGAACTATGCTCCGGTGACCGCGCTGATGAAGGACGCGGAGGGCTTCGTGGACGGTGTGAAGTTCCGCGATGCGGAGACCGGGGAGGAGTTCGAAACGCGCGCCCGCGTGGTGATCAACGCCACCGGTCCCTTCACGGATTCGGTGCGGCGGATGGCCGACGATTCCGTGGAACCATTGATCGCGCCCAGCCAGGGAATACACCTGGTTTTCGACGGCTCGTTTCTGGCGGGCGAAAGCGCCATTATGGTCCCGCACACCAGCGACGGGCGCGTGATGTTCGCGATCCCGTGGCACGGACACACGCTGGTGGGCACGACGGACACGCCGGTCGACGGGCCGGTGCTGGAGCCGGTGGCACTCGAGCAGGAAATCGAGTTCATTCTGCAGACGGCGGCGCTCTATCTGGCGAAGCGGCCGGTGCGGGACGATGTGCTGAGCGTGTTCGCGGGCATCCGGCCGCTGGTGCGGGCGGGGGCGGGCGGGACCACATCGGCGCTTTCGCGGGGTCACACGGTGCAGATCGAGGACTCGGGTCTGGTCACGATCTGTGGCGGCAAGTGGACGACGTATCGCCACATGGCGGAAGATTGCGTGAACCATGCGGCCACGCTGGGGCGGCTGCCGGAGAGGCCGTGCGCCACCGAGCGTCTGAACATTCACGGGTTTCATCCGAGCGCGCAGAAGTTCGGGGCGCTCTCGGTATACGGGTCGGATGCAAGCGCGATCGAGGCGCTCGGAAGCGAGGATGCCGCGTTGGCGCAACGGCTCGACGATACGCTGCCGTACACAGGGGCGGAAGTAGTGTGGGCGGCGCGGCACGAGATGGCGCGGACGGTAGAGGACGTGCTGGCGCGGCGCACACGCGCGCTGTTCCTGAACGCGGCGGCGGCTATGCGGATGGCGCCGCGCGCAGCCGAACTGATGGCGGCGGAGCTGGGGCGGGACACAGAGTGGGAGGCGGCCGAAGTGGAGGCGTTTCGCGCCACGGCCCGCCAGTATCTGCCGGGGTAGAATGGGGCCATCATGAATCGAAGAATGCTGTGTGCGGCGGCTCTGTTGGCGCTGTGTGTGGCGGCGTCGTGCCATCGCGGGGAGAAGAGCGGGATCGAGATCGCGCTGGTGACGAAGGCGCTCGACAGCGAGTGGTGGCAGCGGGTGAAGGCGGGCGCGGAGGAAGCGGCGCGCGCGCATCCGGGCGTGAACCTGGTGGTGCTGGCTCCGGAGCGCGAGGTAAATATCGACCAGCAGGTTTCGATTCTGGAAGATCAGATTACGCGAGGCGTTTCGGCGATCGCCGTGGCCCCCGCGGGGATTTCGGAGATCCTGCCGGTGCTCGACCGGGCGAAGGCGGCGGGAATTCCCGTGGTGATCGTGGACACCGACGTGAACTGGCCGTCGAAGGCGAGCTTCGTGGGCGCGGACAACAAGCGCGCGGGACGTCTGGCCGGGGAGTTCATCGTGAAGACGGTCGGGGGGACGGGCAAGGTCGCGGTGATCCGCGGGATTCTGGGGATCGCGACGCATGAGGACCGCCTGGCGGGGTTCCGCGAGGCTCTGGCGCAGGCGCCGGGGATCGAGTGCGTGGCGGTGCAGCCGGCGAACAGCGAGCGCGCGCTGGGGATGTCGGTGATGGAGAATTACCTCTCGACGTATCCGGATTTGAAGGCCGTATTCGCGACCAACGACCAGATGGCGCTAGGTGCGGCCGAGGCCGTGTCGGCGCGCAACCTGTCGGGGAAGGTGGCGATCGTGGGTGTCGACGCGACGGGCGAAGGTGTACGCGCGGTGCAGGCGGGGCGGCTGGCGGCGGATGTCGCGATGTTCCCGGATGCTCTGGGGCGGGATGCGGTGGAGGCGGCGATCAAGGCGGCGCGGCGGCAGCCCGTGGAGAAGCGGATCGACACGGGGGAGACGCTGGTGACGAAGGACAATGTCGCGCAGTTTGTGAAGTAGCGTCCCCAAACTACCGAGACCGGTCATTCCTGCCGATGAGCAAGTAGGGATGGGTGTGCGGTGAAAAAGCAGAAACATGTAAGAATGTTTGATTGGGAGTGTGGTACGCTGCCATTCTCCCCCGAATTGGAAACTATGGTTATCAGCCCAGCCTTCAGCACCAATCGAGGGGCGGTTTACAATGCCGACTGTTTTGCCCTGTTCTCGGCGCTGAAAGATGGATGTATCGACGCGGTTTTCGCCGATCCGCCGTTCAATCTTGGAAAAGACTACGGCCGCGGAGCGGACAAAGATGTACTGGATCGTGATGCTTACCTCAGATGGTGTTACCGATGGATCGACGAAGCAGTGCGAGTAACCAAACCCGGGGGCGCCGTCTTTATCTACAACCTTCCTCAATGGTCTTTCCATCTTGCCGCTTACCTCGAAACGAAGTGCATGACGTTCAGGCATTGGATTGCACTGTCAATGAAGGGGACATTTCCTCGCGGCAAGAAGCTCTATCCGGCTCACTACGCTCTTTTGTACTTCACAAAGGGAGATCCGAAGACTTTTAATCGCGACCAGGTTCGCCAAGCGATACCGCTGTGCCGACACTGCGGCCGTGACATCAAGGATTACGGCGGCCACCGTAAGTACCTCAATCCTCTTGGGTTAAATCTTACGGACTTCTGGGAGGATACGTCTCCGGCACGCCATCAGAAAGACAAGGCCCGATGGCACGTAAATGAATTGAAGCCCATGATTCCTGGCCGGTGCATAGAGTTATCGACCAACGAGACAGACGTTGTCCTAGATCCATTCGGTGGCGGAGGTTCCACGTTTGAAGCTGCACAAACGCTGAACCGATATTGGATCGGCACGGAAATCGTCGACTGTGACCTTATCAGACGGCGTTTTGAACGCAACCTGTCCGATGTCAAACAAAGTGCTCCTTCAGCCTTGACGAAGCTGTTCCGGAGTTCAGATCCTAAACTGAGGATAGACCTAGCTGCATTCCAAAAATTGTTGACGACCTCTGGTACGACGGCGCCAAAGAGCGGGTTGAACGGCTCGGCCTCACTCCACTCGTTGAGGAGATCAGGGACATCATCACTGGATTTACTCTCCAAGTAGAGGAAAGAAGGGACGCGAACGGTGGTGCAGCCGTTCGGAAATTGATGGACGCTCGTTTTGAGGAAAGGGGCGGCTGGATCTAGGCGGCCAGCGGGGACATTGACTGGGTAAAGTGTAAGGTCGTCAACGGCACGAAGGTGTGTATTGGAGTCGAGGTACAGGTGTCGGCGCGGAGCGACCTCCTGGTCGTGGATATGATTCATCTCACTGCGGCGTTTCGCGAAGGCAGGCTTGATGCCGGAGTAGTGATTGTCCCAAGCGACAAGCTCAGCCGATATCTAACGGATCGCGGTCCGTGCTTTTCGGACGCGAAGAAGCATGCCAGCGTTGCCCGGCTCGAAGACTCCCCCCTGATTCTGTTTGCCATCGAACATGATGGACCGGGAACTCGGCTGGAGAAGCAGAAGAAAAAGTCCTAAGGTTCCAGCCAGTCGAAGGATCGGGCCACGGCTTTTTTCCAGAAGTGGTACATGGAGTCGCGGCGGTGCGGGTCCATAGCGGGCCTCCAGGTGCGGTCGATGGACCACCTCGAGCGGAGTTCGTCAAGGTCCTTGTAGAAGCCCACGGCGAGGCCGGCGGCGTAGGCGGCGCCCAGAGCCGTGGTCTCCTTGACGGCGGGACGGACGACGGTGCGGTCCAGGATGTCGGCCTGGAATTGCATGAGCAGCTCATTGTCGACCATGCCGCCATCTGTGCGGAGGACGGAAACGGGAACACCAGCGTCGGTCTCCATGGCTTCCACCACTTCGCGCGTCTGGAAGGCGGTGGCTTCCAGCACGGCGCGCGCCAGGTGTCCCTTGTTAGTGAAGCGGGTCAGGCCCGCGATCGTGCCACGCGCGTTGTGGTTCCAGTGGGGCGCGTAGAGGCCGGAGAACGCCGGCACGAAATAGACGCCGCCGTTGTCTTCGACGGTGCGGGCGAGGGCTTCGATCTCGGGGCTGTGGCGGATGAGGCCGAAGTTGTCGCGGATCCACTGCACCAGCGCGCCGGTGATCGCGACACTGCCTTCGAGAGCGTACTGCGCGGGGTGGCCGTTCAGGCGGAACGCGACAGTCGTCAGCAGGCCGCATCGGGATTGGACGATCTCATCGCCGGTGTTCATCAGCAAAAAACATCCGGTGCCGTAAGTGTTCTTGGCCTCGCCGGCATTGAAACAGGTCTGGCCCACGAGAGCGGCCTGCTGATCGCCGAGGATCCCGGCGATGGGCACGCCTTGGACGGCGGGGAGCACGGCGTTGCCGTACTGCTCGCTGCTCGAGCAGATGCGCGGAAGAATCGGGCGCGGGATGTCGAAGGCGGCGAGTAGGCCGGGGTCCCAATCGAGGGTCTCGAGATTCATGAGCTGGGTGCGGCTGGCATTGGTGCAATCCGTGACGTGAAGGCCGCCGGTGAGGTGCCAGACGAGGAAGGTGTCGACGGTGCCGAACAGAATATCGCCCGCCTCAGCCTGCCCGCGGACGCCGGGTACGTTGTCGAGGACCCAGCGAATCTTGAGACTGCTGAAGTAGGTCGAGAGGGGCAGACCGGTTTTGGCACGAAAGCGGTCGGCGCCCCCCGATCGGGCGAACTCGGTGACGGCCTCGCCCACGCGCATGTCCTGCCAGACGAGGGCATTGGTGACGGCGCGTCCGGTGCGGCGATTCCAAAGGATGGTGGTCTCGCGCTGATTGGTAATGCCGATGGCGGCGAGGTCCGCGGGCGCGAGGCGGCGGCGTTCCATGGCCTCGGCGATGACTTCCTGAGTGCGGACCCAGATTTCGGCGGGGTCGTGCTCGACCCATCCGGCCTGCGGGTAGATCTGCTGGTGCTCTTTTTGCGCGGCGGAAACGATGGCTCCGGCGCGATCGAAGATCATGAAGCGCGTGCTGGTGGTGCCCTGGTCGAGGGCTCCGATGTAGTCCGGCATGAGTGTATCCTCGCGGAACAGGCAAGGATAACACCTGGAGGGCTACATCAGGGCGTAGAGGTGGCCGTCGGTGCTGCCGACGTAGACGATGGCAGCCGTCGACCACGGGGGACGAGAGAATCGAACCGAGCGTGAACATGCGGTCGAGGCCAATGATCATGCCGTCCAGAGTGGAATCGGGGTATAGGGCGCGCGAGATCATCTGGCCTTTCTCGTCGATGTACTTCGGAGAGTTCTCCTTCGAGCCATCGGTCTGGAATTCGGCCTTCATGGTACCTGTCTTGATGTCGAGCGCGTGGAGCCAGCCGTCGGATGATCCGTAATAAGCAATTTCTTTGACGATGGCGGGCGAGGAGAACGAGACAGCCTTGTTGGCGAGGTCGAAGAGGACGCGGCCGGTGGCGGCGTCGAGTGCCTTGAAGCGGGTTCCATCCGACGTCGGGAAGTAGACGGCGCCGTTCACGACGGCGGGCGATGCGATGACCCAGCCTTTGTGGTTGTCGTGGTTCCACTTTTCGGCGCCGGTCCTGGCGTCGACGGCGTAGAAGTGGCCGTCGCGGCAACCGAAGAAAGCGATGTCGGCCGCGATTGCGGCGGAACTCGCGATGCCCACCTGGTTGTAAATCTGCGTGTCATCGCCGGTCTGGAACTTCCAGATAAGCACGCCAGTCCTGGCGTTCAACGCGTAGAGATTGCGGTCCCAGCTTCCGATGTAGAGGAGGCCATCGGCTACCGCAGGCGAGGCGTGGACCACGTTGCCGGTGGCGAATCTCCATTTGACGTCGCCGGTAGCGGCGTCCAGGGCGTAGACGTTGTGGTCGCCGCTGCCGAAGTAGACCATCCCGCCCGAGAGCACGGGAGAAGAGAGGAAGACGTCGAAGGGATCGGGCATGAGCTCGGTACGCGGCGTGGCGCCGTGGATTCCGGGAGCGGTGAAGCGGCGCTCGCCTTCGGTCTTGAATTTCCATTTGACCTTTCCGGTCTCCGCTTCGACGGCGTAGAAATTGCCGTCGAGGCTGGTGAAATAGACCAGGCCGTGGGCGGCGGCGGGCGAAGAGTTGATGGCGGCCTCACTTCTGAATTTCCAGCGGAGGGAGCCATCGGCGGCGGCCACGGCATAGAGATTGTGGTCGGTGCTGCCGAAGTAAACGGCGCCGCGACGGCGGGAGAGGATAGAACCTTGCCGCTGGTCTTGAACTTCCATTTAACGGTGGAAAGCGCGGGCGCGGCGGCCGAGTCGTAAACTCCGGAGTGCGCGGGGTCGCCGCGGAACATGGCGGTATCGGCGGCGAACAGTCGCAGAGCGAGCAAGGTCAACGCAAGCGGTCGGAAGGCGGCTCCCATAATGGCCCGCCCGAGTGCATGTTTCCGGCGGCCGAACATTGATTCTGCTGGCAGGAGTATGATTCCGGATGTCCACCCGTGGGACGTTGTGTCGCACAGTGGGATTCGGACCGACATAGTTCATGCTGACAACTATATGGGAAGGTGTGGCAGAATCGAGTATATGAAACGGATCGCGGCTCTGGCCTTGCTGGTGGCAGGCACCGGCGGCGCGGCATCGCTGACCAGGTTGGTGACGCGGACGAACGCGGTCCAATCCGAAAGCATCGCGCTCAAGAATCTGAACCCGGCGAGCCAGTACAGTCTGCTGTATTCGATCGGCCCGTTGGAAGGGCTGGGGCCGGACGCGCGCGTGGAAGTGGAAGTGCGGCAGGGGACCAGCGTGCTCGCATCGAAGACGCTGCATGCGGGCGATGCCGACTACTACACGCAATTTCGCGTACGCCAGGTGGGCGAGGCGACGGTGGTGGTGCGGCCGGTGAAGGCGGCGGGGAAGTACGTGCTGCAGGTAAATCGGTGGCCGGCATCGGGGTTGGTGAAGAGCGCGCCCAGCCATCGCTGGCAGGACGCGATTTCGATTCCGCTGGGGCGTACGGTGTTCGGTTCGGGAGACGACGAAGAGTACATCCCCCTGCCAGGGACGCCGCGGAAAGTAGTGGCCGATCGGGCAGCGGGGAATGATTGGTACCCCGACCAACTCCTTCTTCTTGGTGTCTACGGAAATCACGGGTTGCTGGCGACTCAAGCTCCACTTGACCTTCCCGTTCAGGCGCTCAAACTGAGCGTTCCGGTCGGGGTGACTGGAGCCTTCCTTCG
>JBGPHT010000089.1:0-30892 GCA_041484525.1 Bryobacteraceae bacterium
AAGGCTTCTGGCCGCTGTGCGGCGAACGCACATCTTGACCGTTGCGGGATTGCCCGTCCTTGAGGCCCTTTGCTTCGGGACCCTGCGGGCCGTCAAAAATCAGGTTGCGCCGGGTGGCTCCACTTTTATGTCGCACACCCTGCGGCTGGCCGAAACGGAAAGAGGCGCGAAATGTTGCGAGTACTTCTCTACACTACGTGCAATCGGACGGGCGGGTCGTGTTTCTCGTGCGCGCGCCGGGAACCACGCCGATGGTGCCAGGTCCACCTTTCCGAACCGTGCCGCCGAGGCGGTACGCCGGCGAGCGGTTCCAGAGAACATGAAAGTGGCGTCCCTTGGCCGCACTTAGCCTCCGCAGCCATGGTCATGCGCCCTCTTTCACGCGGGCCCACAGACTAGAATTGTAGTTTGGTCCTCGTTCAAAACGTCTCCAAGCTTTACCGTTTGTACCGCCGCCCCTCGGACCGCCTCCGCGAGATGCTCCCCGGCAGTTCTAAACGCCACACCGATTTCTGGGCGCTGAAAGATATCGGCTTCACGGTCGAGAAGGGCGAGACCCTGGGACTGGTCGGGCCGAACGGCTGCGGCAAGAGTACGCTGCTGCAGATCGTCAGCGGCATCCTGCAGCCCACCTCCGGGCGCGTGGTCACGCGCGGGCGCATCGCGGCGCTGCTCGAGCTGGGCGCGGGTTTCAACCCCGAATTCAGCGGACGCGAGAATGTCTACCTCAACGGTGAAATCCTGGGACTCAGCCGCGGCGAAATCGACAAAGCCATGCCTTCCATCGAGGCCTTCGCCGAAATCGGCGAATTTATGGAGCGGCCCGTCAAGGAATATTCGAGCGGCATGTACGTGCGCCTGGCGTTCTCCACCGCCATCCATGTCGATCCCGAGATCTTGATCGTGGACGAGGCCCTCGCCGTGGGCGACGCCGTTTTTGCCAACCGCTGCGTGCGCAAATTCCAGGAATTGCGCGAGCGCAAGATCACCGTCCTGTTCGTCTCGCACGATCTGGGTCTGGTCAAGCAGCTTTCCGACCGCGCGATTCTGTTGCTCCACGGCCGCATCGAAGCCGAGGGCGCTCCCAACGACGTGATCAACCGCTACATCGGCCTGGTGCTGGAAAAGCAATCGTCGAAGTCGAAGAAGGACGACCGCGTGCGCGCCAGTTTTCGTCACGGCGACGGCTCGAGCGAGATTCTCAGCGTCCAACTGCTGAACGCGCGCGGCGAGGAAGCAGCCTCGGTCTCGAGCGGCGAGCCCGTCACCGTTCGCGTGCGCTCGCGCTTCCATCGCGCGCAATCCGACCCCATCGTCGGCATCCTGGTGCGCACCAGAATCGGCATGGACGTCTACGGCACCAACACCCGGATCGAGCAGGTGCCGCTAGGCGATCTACAGGCGGGCGACGAACTGGAAGTGGATTTCCGCATCGCGTGCTGGCTGACGCCGCAGCCCTACACCCTGACGGTGGCGACGCAGAATCCGGACGGGTCGAGCCACGACTGGCTGGATGACGCCATCGCTTTCGACGTGGTGGATACGCGCGTCGCCGCGGGTGTCGCCAACCTGCGGGCGGAGGTCGAATGGCGCGTATCGCGGTGAAGGTGCACCCGCGCGCGAAACGCTCGGCGCTGGCCGGCCGGCTGGGGGACGCGTACAAGTTAGATCTGGCCGCCCCGCCGGTGGATGGTAAGGCCAATGAAGAGTGCGTCCGTTTTTTCGCGGAATTGTGCGGCGTGCCGCGAGCGCGCGTGCGAATTGTCACGGGAGTGAAGAGCCGGACGAAACTGGTAGAGATCGAGGGCGTCGGACAGGACGAACTGGAGCGGGTGGTGGGGCAGAGCGGCGGGTCTGCCCCACACTAGACTACGTTCGTGCGGAGATTTTCAGCGCATCCTGAATCTTCATGCCGAGCGCGCTGACCGCCTCGGACGACGGCAGGAATTTGAGTGCTTGCTGGGCACGCAGGCAGAAGAAGACGACTCGCCGCGGATCGTCCAGCTTGTCGCGGGTGTAGAGCTGCGACGCGCTGTAGAGCGAGCTCGCCATCGCCGTCAGGAACATCGGCCGTGACGCGACGGCTCCGGCGCGCCCCAGAAATGCCAGCGCCCGGGCCGGATCGTTCGACGCTCCGGCGACGCGGCAGGCCGACAACAGGACGCCGCGGTCGATCGTCCAGTATTGCGCCGCTTCCATATCCACCGGCGGCAACACGACACCAGCCGCGATCTCGTGGACGAACGGCGAGGGCGCCACGCTGCCTCTGGGATATCCGAATGAAAGCTGTACCGGATTGTCTTTCGCGATATCCACCTTCTGGAACGTCTCCGCGAACTGGAGCGCCATTCGGCCCGCCAGCGCGCGGTACTCAGCCGCTCTTCGCTGGAAGAGCGCCTTCTGGGATTTGTTGGCGCGCGCGCCAGCGGTATAGGCGTCGGCGAGATCGACGTACCCGGAAGTCAGGCCGGAACTGAGAACCAGCGACCACGTGAGCGCGCGATCGCTATAGTCGTTCTTGGTGTCCGCCAGATGATCCAGGTTCTGAAGGGTCCTCGTGTAATCGCCGGCGGCGTACGCGCCCTTTGCCGCCGCCCAGTAGAACGCGGGCGTGCCGTCACGCGATGCTATAGGTCCCGAACAAGCCGGCAGTGTCAGGAGAAACGTGCCTACCAGCAGCAGTACTAGCCAGGTTCTAGGATTCACAGACATACATACCTCAGTAGCGTAGTTAACATGTACGTATGGACAGTACAAGCTGTGATAGGTACTGTATCGGTACTGATAGACCAAAGGTATCCGGAACAATCCGACGGCCGCCGGCCTCCCCTTTCACTTCAGATATCGGTAGACTGTATATTCCGGTTATGGACCTACAGAAAATTCAGCAGGAACTCCGCAATCAGAAGTTGGACGGCTGGTTGTTCTTCGATCACCACGTACGCGATTCGCTGGCCTACCGGGTCCTCGGGCTCGACCCTTCGAAGGTGCCTACCCGACGCTGGTACTACCTGATTCCCGCCGACGGCGAGCCGGCCGGCCTCGAGCACCGCATCGAGCGCAACATGCTCGGGACGCTGCCGGGCGAGCGAATTCCGTATTCCAGTTGGACCGAGCAGCTCGCGGCTCTGCGCAAACTTCTGTCGGGCCGCAAGCGCGTGGCCATGCAATACTCGCCGAACTGCGCCATCCCTTACGTATCGATGGTGGACGCCGGGACCGTGGAATTGGTGCGCAGCCTGGGCGTCGAAGTGACCAGCTCGGCCGAACTGATCCAATACTTCGAAGCTCGCTGGACTCCGGAAGCTCTCGAGTCTCACCTCGAAGCCGGGCGGCGCGTGGACAAGGTGCGGGCGGGGGCGTTTCAGCTCATCCGTGAGCGGACGCGCAACGGCGGCGCAATCCAGGAAGTCGAAGTGATGCGGTTCGTGCGCGACGGTTTCGCCAAGGCCGGGCTGTACACCGACCATGGCCCCATTGTCGGGGCCAACGCCAACGCGTCGAATCCGCACTACGAGCCGAGCGACGAGATCACTTCGCCCATCAAGCGCGGCGACTGGGTGCTGCTCGACATGTGGGCCAAACTGGACCAGCCGGATTCGGTGTACTACGACATCACGTGGACGGCGTACTGCGGCGACAGCCCGAGCGAGCGCATCCGCCAGGTTTTCAACGTGGTCAAGGATGCGCGCGACGCCGCCATCAAGCGGGTGAAAGACGGGATCTCCGCCGGTGAGCCGCTATGCGGATATCAGGTGGACGACGCGTGCCGCGCGGTGATCGACGGCGCCGGCTTCGGCGAGTATTTCACACATCGCACCGGACACTCGATCGGCCAGACCGTGCACGGCAACGGCGCCAACATGGATAACCTCGAAACCCACGACGAGCGCCGCGTGGCGCCGTGGAGCTGCTTCTCGATCGAGCCCGGAATTTACCTGCCGGAGTTCGGCGTGCGCTCGGAGATCGACATGTTCGTAGGCGACGGCGAGGCGCGCGTGACGGGCGAAATGCAGCGCGAGATGCAGTTGCTCTGATGCCCGCGCAGGCACTGGCGGCAGTAGCCACGCTGCTCTCGTTCGCGCCGCACGGCAACCGGATCGAGTTCACGCTGGACCACGGCAGCGCCGAGCTGGTGTGGATCACGAACAGCACGTTCCGGTTTCGCCGGACACTCGAAGGGCCGCTCGGACCGGCGAAATCGCCCGGTCCGGAAAAGGTCACCGTGGATGCCGACGAGATACCCGGGGCGGTCCGGATCCGCTCGAAGTATATTGAGGTCACGCTCCAGAAACACGGGCTGCTGGTGCGCGTCCGCAAGCTGGATGGCACTCCGCTGTTGAACGATCTCACCGAACCTGTGCCCGATGGCGGCAGTGTCATGTGGGAGCGGCAGACGCCGCCGGGTGTTCGCTTCTACGGTCTCGGGCCGCGTGCCGATTCCGCCTTCGACGTGCATGGAAAATCGCTGCGCGCCGCCGTGCCCTTTCTGATCGCGACCGGCGGCTACGCCGAGTATCACGCGGGTGGCGGCACCCATCGCTTCGACTTCAGTGCCGGCGGCCGCTACCGCATCACGGCGCCGCAGGTGGATTATTACTTCTACTACGGTCCGGCCCCGAAGGAGATTTTCGACGAGCACAATCGCGTCCGCCCGCCCGAGAGTTACTGGCCGGCGAGCGAGCGCTTCGGCTCCTGGATGTCGCTGCGCGCCTCGCTGCTCGACCTGGTTCAGGGCGCCATGACGGCGATGCTGCTGCCCGCCTTCAACCTCGCGCCCTACAACAACGCGCTGCCGGAATTGCAAACGCGCGCCCGCCAGCTCGGTTCGCTGGTGCCGGGCGCGGCCCCGGGGACGGTCGGGCTAAGCGGGTTCCGCAAGCAGTTGGATACGTTCTTCGCCAGCTACGAACCGGAGCTGCGCGACCGCGGCTTCCCCGTGTGGCATCCCCTGCCCTTCCAGTTTCCGGACGATCCCGAATGCGCGCGCCACGCCGATGAATTCATGCTGGGTGACGAAATGTTGATTGCTCCGATGTACGCCCCCGGCGACCAGCGCGACCTCTATCTGCCGCAGGGCATCTGGACCAACCTCGAAACCAACGAAGTGTACCAGGGCCGCCGCACCATCACGGAGAAGACGAAGTCGCTGCCCGTGTTCGCGCGCAATGGCACCATCGTGCCACTCGATTCGCCGGGCGGCATGGGCCTGCATTACTTCCCTAAGCTAGGCGCCGAATTCTTCCTGGTGGAGAGCGATAGCGGCGAATACTCGCAGGTGCACGCGGCGCCCGCGCTCGACGGCATGCGGCTAGAGATCGAATCGAAAAAGGATCGGGACTACCAATGGGTGGTGCACCACGTCGACAAGCCGGCTGCGGTCGGCGAGGAGCAGCCGTACCGGCAGGCGACCGCTGCCAACTCGATGCCGGACCGCACGTGGTTTTACGACGCCGCGCAGAAAAATCTGCACGTGCGGGTGAAGGTGAAGGCCGGCGAAGATTGCGTGATCAGTCTGAGTTTTCCGGCTCCGTGACCGCGGTTCGGTCAGCGAAACGCGCAAGCCATTTGTTTCCAGTGCCCGAAACGTGTTTTTGACCGAACCGCGGTCACGGCGGTCTCAAGCTTGTCTTGGCGCGAGCGTCAGCGCGGCGCGATCGAGCCTTGGCCGCGTCCTTCGGCGCGACGTGTTCAACTGTTTTGGCCCACCGGCCAGCGCAGCGCGCTCAAGGCGTGTTGGCGCGAACGTCAGCGCGGCGCGTTCAAGCCGTCTTCGCCGCGCCCGCCAGCGCCGCGACGCCGGGCAATTGAATCCCCGCCAGGAACTCGAGCGACGCCCCGCCACCCGTCGAAACGTGCGTGATTTTCGCCGTCACACCCGCAGCCTTGATCGCCTTTTCGGAATCGCCGCCGCCCACCACCGAGATCGCGCCCGAATCGGCCACGGCCCTGGCCAGCGCCACCGTGCCCGTATCGAAGGGCGGCTTTTCGAAGATGCCCATCGGACCGTTCCAAATCACGGTCTTCGCGCCTTGGATTGCCTGCGTGAATAGCTCGATGGTCCGGGGGCCGATATCCACGCCGATCTTGTCCGCTGGAATCGTCTCCACGGCCTGGTTCGCGGCGCCCGCCGCAATTTCAGACACCACGATGTGGTCTACCGGCAGCACCAGCTTGGCGCCGAGCTCCGCCAGCAGATTGCGCGCGAGATCCAGCTTGTCGTCCTCGACCAGCGATTTGCCGATCGGCAGTCCCTGCGCCTTGAGAAACGTGTAGGCCATGGCGCCGCCGATCAGCAGCCTGTCCACAACCTTGCCGAGATTCGAGATCACTTCGATCTTGTCCGACACTTTGGCGCCGCCCAGAATCGCTACGCACGGGCGCGCCGGATTCGTCGTCACCATGCCCAGGTACTTCAGTTCCTGCTCCATCAGCAGGCCAGCCGCGGCTTGCGGCACGAACTGGATCATTCCCTCGGTGGAGGCGTGCGCGCGGTGCGCCGAGCCGAACGCGTCGTTCACATAGATGTCGCACAGCGCGGCCAACTGCTTCGCGAAGGCGGGATCGTTCTTCTCCTCTTCCGCGTGGAAGCGCAAGTTTTCGAGCAGCAGTACCTCGCCGGGCTTGGGCTTCATCGCCTCCACTTCGGGACCCACGCAATCGGGCGCCATCTTCACCCGCCGGTCCAGCAACTCTTCCAGGCGCTTCGCCACCGGCTTCAAACTCATCTCCGGATCGGGCTTGCCTTTCGGCCGCCCCAGATGCGACGCCAGGATGACCCCGGCGCCATGGTCGAGCGCGTACTGGATGGTCGCGAGCGACGCCCGGATGCGCTTGTCGCTCGAGATTTCCATCTGGCCGGTCTGCGGGTTCTTCTGCAGCGGCACGTTGAAGTCGACGCGAATGAAGACGCGCTTGCCGTTCAGGGAGAGATCGCGAATGGATGGATAAGACATATCGGGCCTCAAAAGTGGGTTTACACTTGAGGGTAACACGCCGTCCAAGAGCTCCCGATGCAGCCGCGCCTACGCTCCCGTACGTTGCTTCACGATGTCGAGATCCGTGAACTGGCCGCGCTTGCCAACCTGTTTCAGAGCGCGTTGATCGTGCGCAAGAAAGGTGTCGCGCGCCACGGATTCGACTGGTATCCGTACGACAGTTTCGGTACCCTCTGCCTGCTCGAGAGCGTGCTCACCGGCCGCGCGCGCTGGCTGCGGACGCTGATCGGCAACGAGCCGGTGCTGGATATCGGATGCGGCGATGGCGACCTGGCATTTTTTCTGGAGTCGCTCGGCGCGAAGGTCTACGCGGTGGACAACCCACCGACAAATTACAACCGCATGCAAGGCGTGAAGGCGTTGAAGTCCGCGCTGCGCTCGCCGCTGCGGATCGCGTCCGCCGATCTGGATAGGAGCTTCGATCTGCCGGTTCCGAGCTGCGGCCTGGCGCTCTTCTTCGGCATTCTGTACCACTTGAAGAATCCGTTCGGCATACTCGAAGCCCTGGCCGCCCGCGCCCGGTACTGCCTCCTGAGCACCGCGATCACGCAGTATGCGCCCGGCCAGCACACCCCGCTGCGCGACGTCCCAGTAGCGTTTCTGGCCGGCCGCGACGGTCTGCGCGGCGACGAGACCAACTACTGGATCTTCACCGAAGCCGCGCTCCGCAACTTGTTGGATCGCACCGGCTGGGACGTCTGCGATTGGAGCGTAGTGGACGACAGCGAGTCCACTCTCTGGGGTACGCAGCGCGACCAGCGCGTGATTTGCCTGCTGCGCAGCCGGACACATCCGCCCGTCGAGCGCACGCAATTGCTGGCCGGCTGGCACCAGTTGGAGAACGACGCCTGGCGCTGGACGGAGCAGCATTTTTCGATTTCGCTGGCCGCGCCCGGACAGGTGAAGCTACGATGTACCGTCCCGAACGTACTTCCCTGCCCCGTCATCCTTTCGGCAGGCGCTGCGATGGCGACGTTCTCCGCTCCCGGCGACTACGATTTTGCGGTGAGCGGAGACCGCGGCGTACTGGAGTTTGAACTCGACCGTGCTCTCGCGCCCGAAGCAGAGGACAATCGCGAGCGCGGCATCATCGTGCGGGAGATAGACGCGGTATCATAAACAAAGGCCAGTATGGACATTCTTAGCGATGAATTCGCTCGTGCTGCAGCCGTTGCCGGCGATCAGGCCCGTCGTGACGCGTTGGCGCGTGGAGTGCCGGTCTTTTACCGCGATCCAGTTTTAGGTGTCGAGGTAATGGAGCAGCCCGACGGGCGACGCTTCGAGATTCGCTATATCCCCGGGGCGTTGGGTGACCGTAATTACGAGGTAGTTTCGCTCAGAAATGATTGATCAGCCTGCCGATTACATTCTGACTCCGGAATTCACGCGTGATGCGGAGGCCGCCATTGATCGAGCCCGAGAGGAAACCCTTGCGGCGGGCGTTGCCGTATTCTACCGCGACGCCGTTTCCGGTCTGGAAATCATGGAGCAGCCCGATGGGCAGCGCTTTGAGATCCGCTATATCCCAGGTGCGCCCGGCGATCGTAACTATGAGGTCGTTTGACGCAGAGTTACCGTAGCGCATAACGAGCAACCGCTGAGAGGCCGTGAAAGAATGCGGGGACGCCCCTACTTTCCACACAGGTTGTGGAATTCGCGTAGGTCGCCCGGAGCATCCCCGGATTCTTTCACTGTTGGCCGGGTATGGAAGACTGAGCAACCCCCGCTATCTATCTACCCCAGCGGCACCGGCACGAAAATCGTTTGCCCCTGACGATTGATCAGCAGTAGCGGCGGCCGGTTGCCTGACCTCTGCAACGCGCCGCGCATGTCGCCCAGCGTTCGCACCGGCTGTCGATTCACTTCCTGAATCAAGTCGCCGCGCTGAAGGCCCGCCTGCGCCGCCGGACCGCCCGCATCCACGTCCGTAATCACGACGCCCTGCGCGCCGCGGCGCAATCCGAGTTGGCCGGCGATGTCAGGAGTCAGCGGCACCACCGTAATTCCCAACTTGCTGCTGCCTTCCTCACCTCCGCCGGGCTCCTGCGCAGGCGCGCTTTCCCCGGTCAGCTCGCCCAGGCGCGCGCGGATATCCTGCTGGTTGCCGCCGCGCAGAATCGTGAAGGTCACCTCCGTGCCGGGCGGCGTCCCCGCAATTTCGTTGCGCAGCAGGTTGCTGTCGTTCACGTCCTTGCCGTTGAATTTCAGAATCACATCGCCCGTCTTCAGACCCGCCTTATCGGCCGGCCCGCCGGGCACGATGGAATTGATCACCACGCCGCGCGGCTCCTTCAGGCCCAGACCCGCCGCCAGATCGCTCGTCACCTGTTGGATACCCACTCCGAGCTTCCCGCGCTGCACCTTGCCCTTGCCGATGAGTTGCGTCATGACGCTCTTCGCCATGTTGGAAGGAATGGCGAAGCCGATCCCGATGCTGCCGCCGTTGTTCGACACAATCTGCGAGTTGATGCCGATCAGCTCGCCGCGCGTGTTCACCAGCGCCCCACCGGAGTTGCCCTGGTTGATGGGCGCGTCCGTCTGCAGAAAATCCTGGAAGCTGCCGTCGCTGACTCCGGTGGCGCGCCCCTTGGCGCTGATGATGCCCTCCGTGACGGTCTCACCCACGCCCAGCGGATTGCCCACGGCGAGCACCACATCGCCTACTCGAACACGATCCGAATCGCCCAGGCTCAGCACGGGAAGGCCGTCCGCGCTGATCTTCAGCACCGCCAGATCGCTGGGGGCGTCGGACCCCACCACCTTGGCTGAGTAGGTGCCCTTGCCACTCAGGTCCACCTTGATATCCTCGGCGCCGTCGATCACGTGGTGGTTGGTCACGATGTGCCCATCCTCGCGCACGATGACGCCCGAGCCGAGCGCCCGCTGCACCTGCGTGCCGCCGCCTCGTGGAGCGCCGCCGCCGAAGAACTGCCGGAAGAAGGGATCGTCAAAGAATGGAAACTGCTGCGGCGCGCGCACGCGGCGCGATGCGCGGATGGTGACCACCGCGGGCGCCACGTGATCCACCACGTCGGCGTAGGAAAGCAGCGGTCCCGAGATCTTCACGGAGCCCGTCGGGATCTCGCGCGGCTCGTTGGATCGCGAGGCCGCCGTGGGGGTGGGCCGGTTGCAGGAAATGAGCGTGAGCCCGGCCAGTAGAACAAGAGAGACACGTCCCATGTCCTATCCATACCACGTCCGCCGTTGGCCGCTTGGTGCGCTCACCTACGGATGCAGCTTCTGCTGCGCCACGGTGGCCTGCCGCAGCAGGATGAACTCCGACAGATTCTCCGAAGTCAGCATGCCGAGCAGCCTGTCATCGGCGTCCATCACCAGCGCGCAACCGCCCGGGCCCGAGACCAGCGCAAGGGCTTCGGAGAGCGCCTGGTCGGGAGAAATGCGCGTGAACTCACGGTTCATGGCGCCCGCCACGTAGCCTTCGGGGCCCACCGTCAACATCGCCTGCACCAGCGCCGCGCGGCTGAGCAACCCTCCCACGGTGCTGCCTTGCATCACCGGAAAATCGTGCTGCGAAGTGGCCAGCAGCAGATTGCCGGCATCGCGGATGGTATCGCCGTGTTGCAGAGTCCGGAAGTCCGTAATCATGGCGGCACGCGCCGGAAATCCCGAGGTGAAGATCCGGCTGCGCGCCGCCGCTCCTTCCTGCGAAGCGCCCAGGTAGACGAACATAGCGACGAACACGAGCATGAAATTGCCGCCCAGCAATCCGAGCAGCCCGAGGCCAATTGCCAGCGCCTGGCCGGTGCCCGAAGCGATGCGCGTGGCTTCGTCCTCGGGCCGCTTCAGCGCCAGGACGGAGCGCAGGATCCGCCCGCCATCCATGGGGAATGCGGGCAGCAGGTTGAACAGGCACAGGACCAGATTGCCGAGAGCGATGCGCTGCGCCAGGTTGGCGTCGGTGGGCTCACGCAGTTGCTCGAGCGCCAGGAAGCCGTGCTGCGCCGCCATCCAGCCGAGCAGTGCCGCGGCGATCAGCAGGTTCACCATGGGGCCGGCCAGCGCAATCCAAAACTCTTCGCGCGCCTTGGGCTGCCGCTCCGGGCGGGAAACGCCGCCGATGGGAAACATCACGATTTCGATGGTTTTGATTCCGTAGCGCCGCGCGACCAGTGTGTGTCCCAGCTCATGCAGCAACACCGAGAGGAAGAGCGCGAGGATGTAGAGGGCGGTGGTGGCGCCCGACTGCTTGCCGCCCACACCGATGAACAACAGGAAAATCAGCAGCAGGACAAACGTGAAGTGGAACCGCACCGGGACGCCGAAAATGGTAAGCGCGCCGATGCTGCCAGCGATGTACTTTTGCTGCGGCTTGCGCTGGTCCGGCACGCCTTCATTTTATGCGTCCGTCCCGGATTCGGCTAGTGGTGCGGCGCGTGCTGCCTTCCGCCGAACCGGACCGAGTAGCTTGCCAGCCAGACGTAGCCGGCAAACGCCGTGTTACCGTGTGAGCCGTAGACGCGGTCGGGATAGCTGCGAGTGCGACCGCGCAGAATCGCTTTTCCGACGGTGCCCGTCAAAAGCTGCCGCCCGCGCGCGTACTGAAATCCCGCCTCGATCGACAGCCCGCGAATCTTGGGAAGCGGCACCGCCGCACCGGCTTCGAGAAGATACTGGCCGGAGATAAGCCTGCGCTTTGGCGGCGAGATTCTTGAAGGCCTGCCACCCGAAGACCATGCCATATCCACCGGAGCCCGATTGGATCGAATAGTCGACTCGCGGCGGCCCCTTTCCCGCGGCGTGCCTGCGAACGGACCGGCTGCCCCGATCACTTGGCGCGAGGCTGGTTCGCGATCGCACCGACCTTGGATTTCAGATCCACGCCGGGGGCGAACCGCGGCACACGCCGCGCCGCGATCTCGATGGGGCCGCCGCTGCGCGGATTGCGTACGCGGCGCGCCTTGCGATGCGACACGCCGAACGTGCCGAATCCGGAGATGGTGACGCGGTCGCCGCGCACCAGGCTGGTTTGAATGCCCTCCACCACGGCATTCAACGCGAGCTCCGCCTGCGCCCGCGTGAGCCGGGCGTCCATTGCGATCTTTCCGACAAGGTCTCTCTTGGTCACAGGCTAGTCTCGGCCCCCGTGACTTGTATCAAAGCCGAATCACCGATGTCAACCGCAGGAAAAGTGGCAGGAAACGCACTAATTGTCCTATACTGCTGTTTCAGCGGGACGGGAGGTCCTCATGTCGCAAGACACCGTAAAGATCATTGCCGGTATTCTCTGCGTGGTTCTGATTGGGATTATCATCCTGCGCAGGAAGGGCAAGAAGAAGAGTGAGGATGAGTTTTGAACCGCGGCCAATCAGGCAGTGGTGCGCGTCTTCAGCCCCAGAACTTCGTTGAGCGATCCCTGCCGGTAGCCTTCCAGATCCAGCGTCACGTACTTGAACCCGAGCCCCTTGAAGATCGTCGTAAACTTCTGCGCCATCTCCAGGCTCATCGCGCGCGCTAATTCGTCCGGCGCGATTTCGATCCGCACCACGTCGCCGTGGAAGCGCACGCGGAACTGGCGGAATCCCAGCGCCTTGATGGCTTCTTCGCCGTTCTCGACCGTCTTCACGTTCTCGATCGTCACCGGCGTTCCATAAGGGATGCGCGAGCTGAGGCAGGCCGAGGCCGGCCGGTCCCAGGTCGGAAGTCCCGCCACGCGGGAAAGTTCGCGGATCTCGGCTTTGGTGAGTCCCGCGTCGGCGAGCGGCGCCGCCACCTGATGCTTCTTGGCCGCGTTCTGGCCGGGGCGGTAATCGCCCAGGTCGTCCACATTCACACCGTAGATGATGTGCTCGTAGCCGCGCTCCTTGCCCACCTGTTCGAGACGCGTGAAGAGTTCGTCCTTGCAGTGGAAGCAGCGGTCGGGCGCATTGCGGACGTAATCCGGGTTGTCGAACTCGAGGGTCTGGATGTACTCGTGGGAGATTCCGAACTGCCGCACGAAAGCTTCTCCGTCGCGCTTGTGCGATTCGGGGAACGACGCGGAATCCGCCGTGATGGCGACGGCGTTCGAGCCCAGCACACGGTTGGCGGCCCACGCCAGGTAGGCCGAATCGGTGCCGCCCGAAAACGCCACGATCGCGCGGCCCATGCGCCCCAGAATCGCGAAGAGCTGCCCCTCCTTCTCCTGCAGGCGCGCCGGATTGGATAACTCGACCAGTGCGGCCATCTTGTTCACAGTCCAGTTTACTGCAACGTCTACTGGATCGGCGTGTCGTCCGTTACGTCGCCGTTCTCGACGGTTTCCGCGTCGGGGATCACCGATGCCGCCGCCACCTTGTCGGTCTCTTCGAGCGAGACCAGGCGCACGCCCTGCGTCGAGCGGCCCGCCTGCCGAATGGTCCCGGATTCGATGCGGATGATCTTGCCGTTCTGGCTGACGATCATCAGGTCCGAATCCTCCTTCACCGAGAGCACCGCCACCACCTGGCCGGTTTTCTTGGTCGTCTTCATATTGATGACGCCTTTGCCGCCGCGGTTGGTGAGCCGGTAATCCACAAGCGGAGTCCGTTTGCCGTAGCCGTGCTCGGCAATGGAAAGAATCAGCCCGTCCTTCTCCACCACTTCCATCCCGATCAGCACATCGCCTTCCGACAGATCCATGGCGCGCACGCCGCGCGCCGGCCGTCCCATCGGGCGCACTGCGCTCTCCGCGAACCGGATGGCCTGTCCGTCGTGCGAGCCCAGGAAGATGTAGTTCTCGCCGTTGGTGATGCGAGCCGCAATCAGCTCGTCACCCTCGTCCAGGCTCAGCGCGATAATGCCGCGCGACATCGGGTTGTCGAACTCCGTCAGCTCCGATTTCTTGATCACGCCCTTCTGCGTCACCATCACGATGAACCGGTCGGGCACGAAGTCCTTCACCGAAAGGAAGCCCTTCGCGGTCTCGTCGTTCTGCAGGCTGATGAGATTGGAAATGTGCTTGCCCTTGCCGGTGGTGCTGGCGTCGGGGATCTCGTAAGCCTTCAGCCAGTACACGCGCCCGCGCGTGGTGAAGATCAGCAGGTAGCTATGGGTGGACGCGATGATCAGGTGCTCCACCACGTCCTCGGCGCGCGTGCCCATGCCGATGCGGCCCTTGCCGCCGCGCGTCTGGCGGCGGTACGTATCGACCGCGGTGCGCTTCAGGTATCCGCCGCGCGTGACCGTGATGGCGACGTCCTCTACCGCCACCAGGTCTTCCAGCTTGATCTCGCCGGTATCTTCGATGATCTGGGTGCGGCGTTCGTCGCCGAATTCCTTCTGAACCTCGCGCAGCTCCTTGACGATGAGGTCGCGCAGCACTTTGTCCGAGCCCAGGATTTCCAGGTATTCGGCGATGCGCCGCTGGATGTCGGCCAGCTCGTCCAGGATCTTCTGCTGCTCCATCCCGGTGAGGCGCTGCAACTGCAGCTCGATGATGGCCTGCGCCTGCTTCTCGCTGAACTGGAACCCCGTGATGAGCGCATCGCGCGCTTCTTTCGGACCCTTGGCGGCGCGAATCAGCCGGATTACTTCGTCCAGATTATCCAGCGCTTTTTGGAAGCCGAGCAAGATGTGCTCGCGCTCGCGGCACCGGCGCAGCTCGTATTCCGTGCGCCGCCTGACCACGTCCACGCGATGCTCGACGAAAAACTTGAGCATGTCGAGCAGCCCCAGCTCGCGCGGCTGCCCGTTCACAATCGAAAGCATGATGATGCCGAAGCTGATCTGCAGTTGCGTGTGCTTGTACAGATTGTTCAGAATCACTTCCGCCTGCTCGCCGCGCTTCAGCTCGAAGACGATGCGCATGCCGTCGCGGTCGCTCTCATCGCGGATGTCGCCGATGCCCTCGATCCGCTTCTCGTTCACCATCGCCGAGCACTGCTCGATCAGCTTCGACTTGTTGACCTGGTAAGGAATCTCGGTGACGATGATCTGTTCCTTGTCCTTGCCCATCTTCTCGATCGCCGCTTTGGCGCGAATCTTGAGCGTGCCGCGACCGCGCGTGAACGCATCGAAGATTCCGTTCCGTCCCAGGATGAAACCGCCGGTCGGGAAATCGGGACCCTGCACCATCTCGAGGAGCTTCGGTAGCTGCGTGGCCGGATGCAGAATCAGGTGGATGGTGGCGTTGACGATTTCGGTGAGGTTGTGCGGCGGAATATTCGTCGCCATGCCGACGGCGATGCCGGCCGAGCCGTTCACCAGCAGGTTCGGCACCCGCGTCGGCAGCACTTCCGGCTCTACCGTGCTGTCGTCATAGTTGGGCCGGAAATCGACGGTCTCCTTGTCGATGTCCTCGAGTAGCGCAGTGGCGATGCGCGAAAGCCGCGCCTCGGTGTACCGCATGGCCGCCGGCGGATCGCCGTCGATCGAGCCGAAATTTCCCTGCCCATCTACCAGCGGGTAGCGCATCACGAAGGACTGCGCCATGCGAACCAGGGTGTCATAGATGGCGCTGTCGCCGTGCGGGTGATACTTTCCCATGACGTCGCCGGTGATTCTGGCGCACTTTTTCGTGGCCCGGTTGGGCGCGAGACCCATCTCGTTCATGCCGTAAAGAATGCGGCGATGGACGGGCTTGAGGCCGTCGCGGATGTCCGGCAGCGCGCGCCCCACGATCACGCTCATGGCGTAATCGAGGTACGATCGCTTCATCTCATCTTCGATATTGATGGGGACGAGATTGCCGCCCGGCGGAGGTCCGGACGGTGCTTGCGGTGGTTCTTCCTGGTCAGCCAACGAATGACTCCTCTGATTGGGGGTTAAGTGCTATTTTACCAAGAATTTACTCGGAAGTGAAGAGGTTGGCGGTTTCGTCTTTTCTTCGGCTCCCTAACTCCGGAATTAGAGCCGCACAATCTTCGGCGAGTTGAACTTCTTCAGCGCGTTCCGCGTGTCCACGATCAGACGCGCGCGCTCCACCAGCGCCGCATAGTCGAAGGTGCTGTGGTCGGTCACGATCACCACGCAGTCGGCGGCGGCGGCCGTGGACTCGGGCATCGATTCCACGCTTAGGCCGTCCAGGCGCAGCACCGGAACGCGCGGGTCGGTGTAGGTGACGTTGGCGCCGCGCTTCATCAAAAGCAGCATCACGTCCAGCGCGGGACTCTCGCGCATGTCGTCGATATCGCGTTTGTAGGCCACGCCCATCACGTGAATGTGGCTCCCCTTGACCGGCTTGCTGGCGTCGTTGAGCGCGGTCTGGATTTTCTCGACGACGAAGTGCGGCATCTGACCGTTGATGTAGCCGGCCAGCTCGATGAAGCGCGCTTCAATGCCCGCTTGCTTGGTTTTCCACGAAAGGTAGAAAGGGTCGATGGGAATGCAGTGGCCGCCCAAACCGGGGCCGGGATAGAACGGCATAAACCCGAACGGCTTGGTGGAGGCGGCGTCGATCACTTCCCACACGTTGATCCCGATGCGGTCGCACATCAGGGCCATCTCGTTCGCCAGGCCAATGTTGATCATGCGGAACGTGTTCTCGAGCAGCTTGACCATCTCCGCCACCTGGGTCGAGCTGACCGGCACCACAGTCTCGAGCGCCTGCGCGTAGAATAGCCGGCCCAGTTCAGTGCAGGCTGCGGTACAACCACCCACCACTTTGGGAATGTTCGAGGTCTGATACCTCGGATTGCCCGGGTCGACGCGCTCGGGTGAGAAGCACAGAAAGAAATCCTGACCCACTTCGAGACCGGACTTCGCGAGCATCGGCAGGACCACTTCGTCCGTCGTGCCGGGATAGGTCGTCGACTCCAGGATGATCAGCATGCCGGCGTGGAAGTGGCGCGCAATCTCCTGCGTGGCGGACACGATGAAGCTCATGTCCGGGTCCTTGGTTTTGCGCAGCGGAGTGGGCACGCAGATGTTGACGGTGTCCAACTCGAGGACAGATGAAAAATCGGTGGTGGCCCGTAGCTTTCCGGATGCGACCAGCGGCGCCAGCGTCGAACTGGGGATGTCACTTATGTACGAATCGCCGGCATTGACGCGCTTCGTCTTCTCTTCACTGACGTCGATCCCGGTGACGGTGAACCCTGCTTTGGCGAATTCCACCGCCAGCGGAAGGCCCACGTAGCCGAGGCCCACGATCCCGACGCGCGCCGTTCGGGTGCGGATCTTGTCTTCCAGAATCCTGGCTGTGGCGTCAGTCTCGATTTGCACTTCGGGCATTGTGCCTATTTTCTCACACGAAGAACTCGCCCTCGCCGATGATCTCCGCGGGGCCGGTGAGAAACACGTCTTCCTCCAGGCGGATGTCGATGGGACCGGCCGCGGTAAGCACCCGCACCGGCGATTGCGCCATGCCGCGCGCCACGGCGGTGAAGGCGGCGCCAGTCGAACCCGTGCCCGAGCTCATCGTCTCTCCCGCCCCGCGCTCGTAGAATCGGACGTCGATGGTGTGCGCGTCCACTGGCTTGAGAAAGCTGACATTGGTGCGCTTCGGAAAATGCGGGTGGGATTCGATCTCGACGCCCATCGCGCGCCAGTCGAAATCGAAGTTCTCGACCGGCACGGCGCATTGCGGATTGCCCACCCACAGGATGGTGACGTCGCGCGCCCCAGTCGAGAGGGGCAGTGGAAATCGCGCGGCCGTGATCTCGGGACGGCCCATGTTCATCTCGAATTCGTAAGCCAGTCCGTCGCGCTTCAGCAGCTTCAGGGTCTTGATACCGGCGCCGGTCCGAATGCGCACCGCGCCGGCCGCATGACCGTGGCGGATCAGGAAAGCGGCGGCGCAGCGCGTGCCGTTGCCCGAGATCTCGGCCGTGCTGCCATCCGAGTTATAGAGCTGGATGCCGCCATCGGCCTCGCCATCCGCGGGTGGATCGACCAGCATCCAGCCATCGGCGCCGATGCCGGTGTGCCGGTCGCAGATGGCGCGCGCGTATTTGGCATGGTCGTCCGCGGGCGCGTCGCTTCGCCAGGTGAGCAGAAAATCGTTACGCGCGCCGTGTGCCTTGGTGAACGGAATCGTCACGGCAGCGGCTCGACCTGCACCGCGGTGCCGTAGGCCAGCACTTCGGTGACGCCCTGCATGATCTCGGTGGCGTCGTAGTGCATCCCGATGATGGCGTTGGCGCCGTGCTCGTTGGCGTGCTGGATCATGAGTTCGAAGGCGTCCCCGCGCGTCTGCTCGCAGAGATTGCTGAACAGCGAGATGTTGCCGCCGACGATGGTTTGCAGGCTGGCGCCGATGGTTCCCACCAGCGAGCGCGAGCGCACCACGATTCCCCTCACGATTCCGAGGTTGCGCTTGATGCGGTAGCCAGGCAGTTCGAAAGCAGTCGTAACGTTTTCATGGACGATCATGCAGCTCTCCTAGTCGCCGGTAAATTTCAATCGCCGGCTCGTCTTTTTCCACGATAGTCAATACCAGGTCGTAGTGTATGCCGTACCGCGCGGCACGCTCGATGAGGGGATGGATACCGTCGCGGCCCACCGCGCCCACAGCCCACTCGTGCCGAAGATGCAGATCCGGACGCGACAGGGTGGCGTCGTATTGCAGGCCGTTATCGGCGCTGAACGTCTGGCGGATCGGAATGCCCATCGTGCGCCAGATGCCGGTGAGATCTCCAAACGAAGTGATGATCCCGGAACCGGACCGGTAGCGGGGCTTCAGGTACTCCGCGGCCTTGCGAGTCCACGCGCGGCGGCCTTCGGAGTTGCGGCGCGACTCCTCCCATGTGACCCAGGCGCCCGGTTGCCTATTCGCCAGCCAGTGAACCGATCCGGCCAGCACGATCAACATGGCGATGACTGGCCGGGCGCCGCGAGGGACCGCGGTGACGAGCGCGGCCGCGGCGATCACCAGCAGCGGGAACACGGCGGTGCCGTAGCGCGTGTTGTAGTACGAGTGCCAGCCGAGCGTGGGGACATAGATGGGATTGTCGCCGGCGTGGAACGCCCACGTGTAGAACACGCCGGGAAGCGCGAGCAGCAGGATCGGCCAGAAGGCGCGGCGGGCCAGGGCGACCACGATGCCGGCGAGCGCCATCAGTCCCACACCGGGGCCGGCGCAGAGTTCGGCGGCGGTTCGGTAATAAAGGAAGGAGGCGGACCAGTCGCCCTTGCCCAAATAGGGCTGGCTTTTCTGAATGGCCCTCGAGGAGTACGGGCCGCGGAAGAAGTCGAGAGCATCACCCGTAATCCACCAGTTGTGCCCTAGCCAGAAGACGGGGCCTACGGCGGCAATGATCGAGAAGACCAGGGCGACGGCGAACCGGCGGCGGCCGGCCGCGAAGACGAACCAGGCTGCCGCGAAAGGGATGAGGAACCAGCCGTCGTAGCGTGTCAGCGTGGCTAGAGTGGCCGCAATTCCTGCGCCCGCCACGGCGCCCCAACCCTGCGTCTGGCGGAAGCGCACGCTGAAGTAGAGCAGCGCCAGGAAGCAGGCCGCGAAGATGGATTCGCTCATCGGAATGGATTGCAGGTATAGGATATTCGGGTTCAAGGCATAAAGCGCGGTAGCCGTAAGCGCCGCGGCGAGCGAATCGAAAATGCGGCGCACGGCGGCGAACAGGAACGATCCGGCGATGACGAAACCGGCTGCCGATGGGATCGCGCCCGCGATTCCGCTGTGCCACCACGCGTCCACGCGGACGAAGGGCAGCATCAGCAAGTGGGGCAGCGGCAGCCAGACGGTGCCGAGTTCGTCGTAGCCGGGCGTCAGCGAATCGACCAGCTCGCGCGCGCGATTCAGGTGCGCTTCGGCGTCGCCGTAATAGAGCAGCCAGCCGTGGCTGGCGAAGAACCAGACGGCGGCGGCGCTCCAGACGGCCAGGATGGCGGTGACGGGCGCGACGCTAAAAAGCCGTGCAATCCTTGAACTCCCGATAGCGCGCCTCGATTTCGTCGCGGGTGAGCGTGCGGAACCGGTCCACCCCAAATTTTTCGCAGCAGAAACTCCCCATCACCGATCCGTAGATCACGGCGCGGCACAATTCCGCGAAGTCGATGTCGCCGCTCGAGGGATCGATCCCGCGTCCCGCCAGGTAGCCGATGAATCCGCCGGCGAAGCTGTCGCCCGCGCCGGTGGGGTCGAACACATAATCCAACAAGTAGCCCGGCGCCATGAAGTGGCACTCGCGGCGGAACAGCAAAGCGCCGTATTCACCGCGCTTGATAATTAAGGTGTGCGGCCCCATTTCCATGATGCTGGCCGCGGCGCGGCGCAGGTTACGCTCGCGCGAAAGCAGGCGGGCTTCGCTGTCGTTGATGAGCAGGAAATCCCACTGCTTGATGGTCTCGAGCAACTGGCCGCGAAAATCGTTGATCCAATAGTTCATGGTGTCGCCGCCGGTGAGCCGGACGTCGCTCATCTGCGCGCGCACCGATTTCTGCAGCTCCGGCTGGATGTTGCCGAGGAACAGGTACCGATCCGAACGGTACGATTCCGGCAGCCGCGGATTGAAGCCGGCGAACACGTTGAGATCGGTGCGCAACGTGGTGCGGTCGTTCATATCGGCGGAGTAGACGCCCGACCAGAAGAACGTCTTGCCGTCAGGCACGCGCTCGAGGCCGGCCAGGTCGATGTTGCGCGAGGCCAGCAGGTCCACGTCCTCCTGCGCAAAATCGTCGCCCACCACGGCCACGATGCGGACGGGCGTGAAGTACCCGGCGGCGAGTGCGATATACGTAGCGGCTCCGCCCAGCATGCGGTCCACTTTCCCATGCGGCGTTTCGACGCCGTCATAGGCAACGGATCCAACTACGACGAGTGACATGTAAGAGAAGATTGTAGCAGCGAGGGGGAGAAGTACGGCGAGCTACAGCGCGAGCTTGCCCCGGTACTTCATTTCCTTGAAATCGAATTTCGCCTTGACGATCAAGCCGCCGAGGCGCGTGTGGAAGAGCACTTCCTTGTCGTCCGCGGAGAGGTCGATGGCCTGCCGTGAGAATCCGAATAGGAAAATGTGGCTGGAGCTGGGCTGCTGCCACGCGACGCCGGCTTGCGCCAGGTCCTTGCCCTTAGGCGCAATAGTAGTGAACTGCTTGGCGTCCTCGAGCGCTTCTTTCTGCGACGCGGCCGTGTCCTGGTCGTCGTCGTCCGCCCGGCGAATGCGGCGACTCAGCAGCGGAATGCCGCTGACGCCGATCGCATAATGATCCTTGAAAATATCCGGCAGCTCACTCTTCAGGGCTTCCCGAATCGGCAGCGCGCTTTCCCAGCGAACGATGCCTTTGAACGCCGACCCGCCGCCCTGACGTCCGCGACCGCCGCCGCCACGCCCTCCACCACCGCCCGGCATCCCCATTCCACCACCGCGGCGCGGCAGACCGATTCCACCAATGCCGCCGATCCCGATGCTGGGGCCGCGCCCGGTCCCACCGCCGCCTCCCGGGTAGCCGCCGCCCGTCCGCTGCGTGCCCCCGCCGTCGCCGTAACCGCCGCCTTCGCCCGGTGCATAATCGGCCGCCACTTCCTTCGCCCACGGCGATTTGGTGAGCAGCCTGTCGATGTCTTCTGAAGTCCAATCGGCAGGCGGCTTTTTGTTCCAGACGTCACCCGAGGCGTACAACCGAGGCAAGCCGGCTACGCCCGCTGCGGCAAGGGTCAGCACATGGCGCCGTGTAAGAATCATGACAGGTTGGACGGGCGAGAGGGCTCGCGGGGTTACAAAAGCTTCACCATTCGTACGGCGTCGGACCCGCTGCGGTAGTAGTCGCGAACCAGGCGCGTCTTTTCAAAGCCAAAATTTTCATAAAACTCGCGAGCCCCCCGGTTCGTCACCCTCACCATGAGTGAGAAGCGCCGCACATGGCGCAACCGCAGGCGGCGCAACGTACTCTCGATCAGGGCCGAGGCGGCGCCCGTGCGTCGCGCGTCCGGGTCCACCGCGATCGACACCAGTTCGGCGCGATCCCCCCGCCTCGCGCTGACGATGTATCCCACCAATTTCCCGCCCCGCACGGCCACCAGAAACAGCTCTCCGTATTTGCGGCCAAATTCTGCAAACAGTTTGCGATCATACGCATCGGACGGGAAGCTCGCTTGTTCGATCTGGAGGATGCGTTCGATATCGGACCATCGGAATCGCCGCATAGTGAACCGGGGTCGCATTCTGTTATCCTTTATTTTGCACCACTTGGAGCAGGCGGAAGCCGCGTCCATGAAGAAAAGCAAGAAGCGGCGTCGAGGACTTGACAAGAATTTCAGACTGCCGGATACTGAATCCATGTTGCAACTGAGTGGCAACAGCGCCTTGGCGGAGACGGACTTCGCAACCCTTGTCGACCTACGCCACGGCGACGCCGCGATCCTCGAACGGATCGATCTTCCGGGCGACGATGCACGCCGTCTCATGGAACTCGGATTCCTGCCGGGCGCGCGCGTGATCGCTGGCCGCAGCGGTCCCGGCGGCGACCCGCGCGTATTTCAGGTGGATGGGTCCGAAATCGCCCTGCGCCGCGAAACCGCGCGCAACCTGAAGGTGCGGGTCGAGCCGGCCAGAAAACCGAGGCACACGTGAGCGAGTGCAGTAACTGCTCCAGTTGCGCCCCGGCGGCCGTCCTGGAATTCCCCAAGAACGGCGCCGCGCCCAAAACCGTAGCCGTCATCGGACCTCCCAACTCCGGTAAGACGACGCTCTTCAACCGCCTCACGGGCCTGCGCCAGAAGGTGGCCAATTTTCCTGGTGTCACCGTCGAGCAGCATACCGGAGTTGCCGAACTGCCCGACGGCCGCGCGGTGCGGCTGATCGATCTGCCCGGCGTGTACAGCCTGCAACCCCGCTCGGAAGACGAGCAGGTGGCATACGATGTGCTCACCGGCAATCGCGCCGATACCCCCAAGCCCGAGGCCATTCTGCTGGTGCTCGATACCACCAACCTGGCCCGCCACTTGATGCTTGCCGCGCCCATCCTGGCATTGGGCGTACCCACGCTCATCGTTCTTAATATGGCGGACGATCTGCGCAAACGCGGCGGCAAACTGGAACTGGCTGCGCTCTCCGCGGAGTTGGGCGCGCCGGTCGCGCTCGTGAGCGCGCGCCAGGGCGAGGGCATCGGACAGGTCTTCGATTTTCTGGCGGGCGCCATGCCGAAGCCCGCGCCCAAGGGCCTGCCGGTGCTGCAGGACGTGCCGAAGTGCAGGCAATGGGCGGGCCAGGTGGGCAGCGAGGCCAAGTATCACGCGCCCGCTCCTCCCAAATGGACGCGGCGGCTGGACTCCATATTCCTGCATCCGGTTTGGGGCGCGGTGATTTTTCTAGTAGTAGTGGTGGGAGTCATCCGCACCATCTTCAAAGCGGCGCTCCCCATGAGCAAAGGGATCGAGCGGCTGTTCGCCGTCAGCGGCAAGTGGGTTGCAACTGCCCTTCCCGATTCCCTGCTCCGTTCGCTCCTGATCGACGGCGTTTGGGCCGGCGTGGGTTCCGTGCTCGTCTTCCTGCCGCAGGTGTTGCTGCTGTTTCTCTTCATTGGAATTCTGGAGGACTCCGGGTACCTGGCGCGCGCCGCCCTGATCGCCGATCGCACCATGGCAAGAGTGGGGCTGCAGGGCAAATCCTTCATCCCGCTGCTCTCGGCCTATGGCTGTGCGGTGCCGGCGATCATGTCCACGCGCACCATCGAAAACAAGCGCGATCGCATCGCCACGATTCTGATCGCACCCTTTATGACGTGCTCGGCGAGGCTGCCGGTCTACGCGCTGCTGATCGCCGCCTTCATTCCGGATCGCTCCTTGCTCGGGCCTTTCCTCGGCACGCAGGATGCCGCACTGCTCGGCCTCTACGTGCTGGGATTCCTGGCTGCCGTGCTTACCGCGTGGGCACTGAAATCGTCTGTGCTGAAAAGCGGACGCACGCCGTTCCTCCTCGAGATGCCGTCGTACCGGTGGCCCACGCTGCAATCCATCGGGCTGCGGCTGCTGGATCGCACCAAGGTCTTTCTGGTGCGCGCCGGCACCATCATCCTGCTCGTGACCGTGATCCTCTGGGTCGCCTGCAACGTGCCGCCTATCAACGGAAAACTGCCCGACCTCGAGCACAGCCTGGCGGGCACCGTGGGTCGCACGATCGAGCCGGCCATCCGGCCGCTCGGCTTCAACTGGAAAATCGGGATCGGGCTGATCACGTCGCTGGCCGCGCGCGAAACCATCGTCTCGACGCTGGGCGCGATCTACGGCATGGATCCGAAGACGCAGGAGCAAGGACTGCAGGCAGCGCTCCGAAACGATCTGTCGCTTGGCGGTGCGTTTGCCCTGCTGGTGTTCTTCGCGTTCGCCATGCAGTGCATGTCGACGTCGGCGGTGGTGCGGCGCGAGACGGGCGGATGGACGTGGCCGCTACTGCAGTTCGCGTATATGGGCGCCCTGGCCTACGCCGGGGCGTTCGTGGTCAACCATCTGATCGGTTGACGTGCTGCTTCCCATGGATTCCTGAAATACCGTCGCAAAGAAATCGCGCGAGCTAGGCGAGCAGCCGATGTGCATGTTGTCCATGCCCTCTTCGACGAAGCCCAGGTAACCGTTCCAACCGAGATCGTTGAGGATGAAGCGCAGAGCTTCCAACTCGGCCGGCGGCAGGTTCGAATAGTCGATGTCGAACACGTGGCCGGAGAGATGCGAGAGCGCCTCGCGCTGCTTCGAAGTGCGCGCCAGATCCTCCGTCTCGACCAGCGACGTCACCGGCAGCGGCTGGAATTTCTGGTCTCTCGTCTTCATTTCATCGAACAGGCGGCGCGTCTCGAAGGCGATGTAGGTGAGGGTTCCGATGGCCGCCGGAGACGCTTCGGCAAGGTATTCCAGGCTCTCGGCGGGGTCAGTCGAAAGCCGCAGGCGGTAGCCGAAGTAATCCGACTTGTCGAGAGCCTTCACCAGGCGCTTGCCCAAATCGGCTCGAATGTCATCGCCGTTGTGGAAGACCAGGTCATCGCGCTTCAACCAGACGGAGAGGCGGTGGGAGGCGCGGGTGGGCGCGAACTGATTGCGATACTCCTCGGAGAGCGCGACAAAAGCCTCGGGATCGCGTCGATAGAGGGCCAGCAACTGTTCGGCGCGCTTCACGCGAAAGTAATAGGTAGGCGACCAATCGCGCTGCATCTGCTGCTCGACGGCGGCGTACAACTCGCGGTTCCATGCCGGGCTGCACGAGAAGAACATGCGCGGGACGGAGATTTCGTCCCGGGGAATTCCACGCGCGCGCCGCGTGAGCTCGATCATTTCGTTCACGCAGCCCTGGCCGCAGTGGTAGGCGAAAACCGCCCAATCGCGGCCGCCGTATTTCTGTTCCATCCCGGCCAGATAGCGCGCCGCCGCGGGGATGGCGCGGTCGGGGTTCATACGGTCGTCGCGCACGACCACCGAGTACGGCGTTTTTTGCGTCACGGTTTTGTAGACGGGCTTCTTGCCCTTGCTCTTCACCGGCACCCTGATCTTGGCCATGCGATAGCGCGTGGCGCGCACCACGCTCAGCCCCATGCTGCGCGCCGTGGCCTCCGAGATCTGCATGATGCCTTTCGGCCCCGAAGGACTTTCCGCGCGGGCATCTCCCCAACTCTCGAGATACGCAATCGCCTCGATCAAGCTGGCGGGAAGACCGCTGCGGATGGCGGCGGCGCGGAAGATCGACTGCAACTTGGGATTCGTCGTGATGCGCTTGGCCCCGGGAATGGCCAGCGGCTCGCGCATGATGCCGAAGGTTTGGGATTGGATCATGAGGTCCGTGCGGACCTCGAGGAGTTCGCTCGAGACATCGTCGCGCGCCACGCCGATACCGGCCACCCGGTGCGACGGTACAAAATAGTCCGGTGATCCGGCCTGGCCCGGAAGCGCAAGGCTCAGGAGAAGCAGGGCGATGAATTTCATCCCTTTAACCGTCAGTGTATCCCTTTGGCCCCGTGCATGGATACATTTCTTTAGACGTATGAGAATGCCGCCGGGCTACCACCAACCGAATTTGGAGATGCTCCGGGCGACCTGCGCAATTCCGCAACCCATCCGCGCCATCTCTCGCCGATGACAATTAGCTGGACAATCGGCCATCGCCGGCTTCAAGTTCGACTTCTGATTACCAGCGCATTTGTGTCATGCGGCGCGCGATTTCGGCGCTGTACCAGTTCATACGCGCCGGCTTCCGCCGCAGCGGAGACGGGATCAGCGCCGCCAGCCGCACCGCCTGCTCGCGGTTCACGCGTGATGCGGGGACGTTGTACCACGACCGCGCGGCCGCCTCGGCGCCGTAGATGCCCGGACCCCATTCGATCGTGTTGAGGTACAGCTCCAGAATGCGCTGCTTGGGGAGAATCGCTTCGGCGGCGGGCGCCAGCGTGAACTCGACACCTTTGCGCAGCAGCGAGCGGTTGGTGGTCAGGAAGAGATTCTTGACGAGCTGCTGCGTGATGGTGGAGCCGCCGCGCCCCAGTTTCCCGGCTTCGAAGTCCTCGTCGATCACCTTCTGCACTTCCTGCCAGTCGATGCCGTGGTGCTGGTAGAAGCGCCCGTCCTCGGCGGCGATGACCGCGTGCTGCAACTCGTTCGAGATTCGCGACAGCGGCACGAACGTGTAGTGTTTCGCATATGGCTTGCGGTGTATCCACGCCTCGATGCGCCGCTGCACCTGCACCGAGGTCGTGGGCGGATGGATCCAGCGCAGCGCGATCAGTTCCGCGAGACACAGCGCGTAGAATGTCGCGGCTAGAGAAACCGTCCACAGCAGAATGGCGCGAATGATGCGCACACTCCGATCTTACAACTGTTGTTGCCGATCCACGGCGGCCGCAATTGCGCAGACATTTTGTAACCTCTAGTTCCTGAGTTCTCTACTACGACCTTCCTCAGCGGAATGCGTTAGTATGACCGGGGCGGGTTCTTGTGGTTTGACTCCATACCGCCTATTTTTCATCTAACACGTCAGTTTAGAGGAAGAGGAGAATCCAGATGGCGACTAACAAGGCCGGATCTACTTCGGATTCGGCAAACTCACATTCCCCGGGAAGGTTCGCGCACCCTTTCTTCACCACTACGCCCCCGGCGCTACGCCAGCCCGTCAACGGCAACACGCGCATGACGGACTGGAGCAAACAACACCTCGGCCCGGTTCCGCCAGTCTTGCGTGGGGGCCGCATGGATCTCACCGAGGCGATCGGCGCCGAAGGTGTCGCGGAGATTGAAGGGATCGGCGAAATTCGGTTTCACGCCCTGGGCGATAGCGGAAAGGGGATGGCCGAGGACGCCGAAAAGGTCAGCGATGAGATGGCCACCGACTATAAACCCGACGCGGGCGGACTCAACCCCGCCTTCCTATTGCACCTCGGCGATGTAATCTACGGGTCGGACAAAAGCGCGAACTACGGGGATCGCTTCTACCGCCCGTATCGCCGCTATCCGGGTAAGATACTGGCCATCCCCGGAAATCACGATGGGGAGGTAAGTGCCGCCGCAGACAATCCATCATTGAACGCCTTTCGCGCGAACTTTTGTGCCGCGACTGCGACCGTTCCGCAAGCCGCGTCCGGAATCGGCATCTTTCGGGAAACCATGACCCAGCCCGGCGTCTACTGGATGCTGGATGCGCCGTTCGTGCGGATAGTCGGACTGTATTCGAACTTAGTAGAGAATCCCGGCTTTCTCCAAGGCGCTGGCGGCGACACGTCTCAACTGGACTGGCTCCTTACGACTCTCAAGTACATCGCCACCATCAAGGACAACAAGGCGTTGATCGTTGCGACGCACCATCCGCCGTACAGCCAGAGCAGCCACAGCGGGAGCACCGAAATGAACCAAAGCATTACGGACGCATGCACGGCCGCCGGCGTAATGCCCCACGCGGTTCTCTCGGCACACTCGCACAACTACCAACGCTACACCCGACGGATCGGCGGCCAGCAGGTGCTCTATGTCGTCGCCGGCGGCGGCGGAATGCCACCCGAGCCGGTGCCACCCGCAAGCGGCCAGCCTGCCGATTCGACTCATGAGGTCACCTATGATGCCGCGATGCAATCGCTGGGATATCTCTTCGTGACTGTTTCCGCCAGCCAGTTGAAGACGGAGTTCTGGCCGCAGGGTCAACAGACCATGCCTTTTGATCCAGTGACCGTCGATCTACCCACGCACACCGTCGGGTGAGGCAGGGATACTGAATCGGTGCCGGCGGAGAATACTTCAGCCACCGCGTGACCCCATCTCCAAATCTCCCGGAAAATGAGGAGAATTGGATCATGGAACGAACATGACGACGAGACTGGAAAGGCTCCTGATATACGCCGAATCGCACCGGCTGGTGGTTTGTGCGCTCGCCGGCCTGTTGATCGCGCTCATCGGCTGGGCCGACTGGCGCCTGCCGGACATCTCGATCGGATACCTCTACCTGCTGCCGGTGCTGCTTTCCGCGGCGGCGCTCAACGGTGTGCAAATCCTGGTGATGGCCGGCGTATGCGGTTTCCTGCGCGAGGCATTCGATCCGCTGGAGTGGGCCCCGGGAGCCGTGGGTCGTCTCGTGGTTGCAACCGCCGGGTTCGCCATGACCGGGTTCTTCGTAGGCCAGCTCAACCAGCGCCGCCGGCTGCTGGCCGAGCACCTGGCCGAGCTCGAGAAGCAGATCCTGCTCCGGCAGGAGGCCGAGCAGCAGCTTCGCATCCTCATCGAAACGAGTCCGCTCGCGATCCTCACGCTGGACGCTTCGGGATGCGTCGCACTGGCCAACGAATCGGCGCGGGACCTGCTCGGCTTCGAGGAGGACCAACTGCAAGGGGCGAATGTGCAACCCTATCTTCCGATCCTCGATCGATTGCTCCACAGCCAGCACTCCGGCGTCAACATGCGCACCAACGTCGAATGCAAAGGGCAGCGCCGCAACGGCGACGTTTTCCTGGCGCACGTGTGGCTGTCCACGTATCGCAGCTCGGGAGGTCCCGGCCTCGCGGCGGTGGTGTGGGACGCGTCGGAGAATCTCCGCGACCGCGAAGGCGCGGGGCTGGATTCCATGATGGCCACGTCGCGCGTCCTGATCGGCGCCATCTCGCACGAGGTGCGCAACCTGGCGTCGGCGGCGGCTGCGTCTTACACCGCGGTGGCGGATGTTCCGGGCGCTTCGGAGAACGAGCAATACCATGTGTTAGGCACCTTGATCCATGGACTCGAAAAGATCGCGTCGTCCGGCCTGCATGTAGCGTCGGACCGCGAAGCCGCGGTGTCGGACCTGGACACGGTGCTCGACGAGGCCCGTATCGTGATCGAGCCGGCGCTGCGCGAGGCCGCGATCGACGTCCTGTGGGAAGTGAGCGACGGGCTGCCGCTGGTGCAGGCCGACCATCACAGCCTGTTGCAGGTCTTCATCAACCTGGCCCGCAACAGCCAGCGCGCGCTCGAGGACTGGCCGCGGCGCGAGGTGCGCATCTCGGCGGCGCTCGAAAGCGACCTGGTAGTGGTGCGGTTCAGCGATACCGGTCCGGGCGTCACGCACCCGGAAGAACTATTCCGGCCGTTCCAGCCTGGCGCTCATTCCTTCGGCCTGGGGCTCTACATCTCGCGCGCCATCCTGCGCGCGCACGGCGGCGGACTGCGCTACGAGCCGGCGGCTTCGGGAAGCTGCTTTGCAGTTGAGCTCTGGCCGGTGGACAATGCAGTAGAAGGGTGAGCGGTACAGGGTGATGGGAACAATTCAACAAGTTATTCGAACTTTGCTCGTGGACGATCATGCTCTCTTCCGCGAGAGCGTGGCGCGCGTGCTGGCGGCGGAACCGTGGCTCGATATCGACCACTGCGGCAGCATCCGCGAGGCGCTGCAACTGCTCTCGCAGCGCAGTTTCGATCTCGTGCTCCTGGACCACGACCTGGGGGGCGAGCGCGCCTCCCAATTCCTTCCGGCAGCGCGGCAGGCGGGCTTCGAGGGCCGCGTCCTGGTGGTGACCGCCTGGGTGAGCGACATGGAGGCGCGCCGGCTGCTGCGCCAGGGCGTGTCCGGAATCTTTTTAAAGCAGGCCCCCTTGAAGGAGTTGACCGAGGGCATCCGCACCGTTGCGGCGGGGGGGACCTGGGTGGACCGCTCGTTCGCCGGCATCGAGGAGGGATCGGGCAACGCCGACCGGACCGCCGCTCCAGTGTTCAACGACCGCCAGCGAAAGGTCTTACGGTTCGTGCTGGAGGGTCTTTCGAACAAGGAGATCGCCTGGAAGCTGGGGATTTCGGAGAGCTACGTAAAGGCCATCCTGCAGAACCTGTTCCACAAGACGGGCGTTCGGACGCGCGGGCAACTGGTGCGAGTGGCTTTTGAGCAGTACGAGGACCAACTCTAGGAAGCCCGCCAGTACAGTACTATCAGGACTCGAACAAGTCTAATCCTGTCCAAAAGATAGACTTCCGCGACAGCGGCGAAAGAGTTACTGTTAACGCATAGCACAAGCCGGACCTCAGACCCGGCAACCGAGGCAATAGGGGTGAGTGTCGCTGTCGAGACACGCACTATTACGGGGAGTTAGGGTGTTACGGGAAGTGATCGACACGCTACAGGTACAAGCCTGTGGAGATCGGAGTGTGATTGCGTTAGAACCCGGCACCCTGCTGACCCGTTGCCGCATCATTCGATCTTCCAACACTGTCACGGGTTTCGATTCCGCGGTCTACGTGATGGCCTTCGCAGTGTCCGACCGGGACTGTACCTGCCCGCTGGTTCACTTTCTGCCGCGAACTCAGACCGTGGAACCGGCGGTGGAAACCAACCCGTGGCGCTAAACAGTCGATCGGAGGACGCGCGACCCGCAAGGGTCGCGCGGTGCGCCGCAAACTCACCCAGCCATTAAAATAGAGCTTGTCCCTTATTTTCGTAGACACAGGCCCATCGAAACAGCGGTCTCTTCCGACCAAAAACATAAATAGACGATTTTGTTTGATTATGGGAAAGAAGGCATTTATAATTCGGCATGCCCACCCAGCCGGACTTTTCCCTACTGCCGACACTAGTTCCGGAGCAAGAAGTTCT
>JBGPHT010000090.1:0-30867 GCA_041484525.1 Bryobacteraceae bacterium
CACGCCCGCGTTGAGGGTTCCCTTCCTAAGCGGATACACCAATCCTGACCTCCCTTCCCTAACCCCAACCGAAACCGGTGTTCTGAATCTCCCTTCCGTCCCCTCGAACGCTCCCCCTCGAAAGTCGCCAGCCTGCGAAGTACCGATACGGTCTGAGGTAGCTCCTTTTTTGAATTTTAAGTGGGAAAGTAGCTAAGCTAGGACCGCGACACCGACCCGGACTTCTCACGCTCAAACCTGCCTTGTGGCTCCTATCGCGGTACGGTGAATGAGGAGCCGCGGACTTTGTGATTTGATGAAATACCGGCAAGAAGCCTGGCAGCCCCCAACGCGTTAGTGAGAGAGGCTCGACTTACCTCAACTCGCGCGCGGGAGGACTTCCTTGGCGATTCGGGCGGCGGCGGTGTCGCGGGCTACGTCCAGTTCGAAGTCCTGTTGCAGGCCTAGCCACAGCTCAGGCGACGTCCGGAAATACCGAGCGAGTCGAAGTGCCATGAGGGCGCTGATGCCGCGCTTTTGATTTACGATCCCCGACACATGATTCGGAGGGACGCGCAGGGATCTGGCGAGTTCATTGATCGACAGCCCGAACGGCTGCATGAAATCCTCGCGCAGGATTTCTCCGGGATGTACAGGTGCAAGCTTGATTCTTTTTTCTGGCATGTGGTAATCCCTAATGGTAGTCAATCAGTTCCACGTCGTGCGCTTCGCCGTCGATCCAACGAAAGCAAATCCGATAGCGATCGTTCACCCGAATGCTATACTGCCCGGCTCGGTCACCCTTCAGTGCCTCCAAGCGATTGCCCGGTGGAACGGCCAGATCGGTCAGAGTTTGCGCGCGATGGAGGAGACGCAGCCTCCGCAGAGCAACCCGGGCAATCGCACGCCAACGGCGGGGCGCCTCGCGAAGGAACAGCAGTTCCGTTTCGCGGTCACCGAACGATCGAATCACTTCCGCCTATTATACTACACATAATACCATCTTGATAATAGCTGTCAGGCTGACCGGGCAACCTGGGGGCGTTCCGGACCATTGTGCCGGCGGCCGGCCGAACTGCCTCGCTTTCCCCGGCGCCACCCCGCCTTTTGCTATCGCCCTTTCATACTGGCCGCTTTCCGCGCTACAATACAGATTGGAGTGTCGGACTAACCAAGTGGGCGCAAGCCCACTTTTTTGTTGGATTTCGCACTCCGGGAACGATGAAGGAACCGATGGCGTCCAAGATCGAAGAGATCGCCCAGCGGGTGGCTCAGCCGGAAGGTATAGAAGTCGTCGAGGTGGAAGTCAAAGGCGGCGGTGGCAACCGGCTGGTGCGGATCTCGATTGACAAACCCGAGGGGGTAACCCACGGGGATTGCGAATTCGTGTCGCATCAGGTAGGCACCATTCTGGATGTGGAAGACATTATCCCGACCGGGCGGTATACGCTGGAGGTCAGCTCTCCGGGAGTCGAACGGAAGCTTATCAAGCCGCGGGATTTCGAGCGCTTCCAGGGGAAGAAGGCCAGAATCGTACTCAGCCAACCGCTCGACGGACGCAGCAATTGGGAAGGCACGCTGGCCGGGTTCGCCGCGGGCGAAATCACGCTCGAAACGCAACCGGGCCAAACCATACGGTTCCCGCTCGAACAGGTTCAGAAGGCCAACCTGAAGTTCGAGTGGTAAGCCCGCCCGAGGAAGAAATTTACCGGGACAAACTGGTTCGAAGGATGAGGGCACATTGGAAACGATCTTTCAATCCATCGAGATTCTGAGTAAGGAAAAGGGTATCGATCCGCAGATCGTCCTGGATGCGGTGAAGGACGCGATGCTGATCGCGGCCCGCAAACATTACCGCACGAATGAGGATTACTTCGCGGACATGGATCCGAAAACCGGCGCCATCCAACTCTATGCCGTCAAGAAAGTCGTCGAGACGGTGGAGGATTCGGTGCACGAAATGATCCTCGGCGAGGCGCGCAAGATCGACCCCAATATCGAGGTCGGCGCAGAGGTTCGCATTCAAAAGAACACCGAGGCACTGGGCAGGATTTCGGCGCAGACGGCCAAGCAGGTGATTTTCCAGAAGGTCCGCGAAGCCGAGCGCGAGACGGTTTACAACGAATACTCGGGGCGCACGGGCGAGTTGGTAAACTGCACCATCAAGCGCGTCGAAGGTCCGGATTATATTTTGGATCTCGGCAAGACCGAGGCCAAGCTACCCAAGAAGGAACAGTCGCGCCTGGAAGGCTACAGCGTGGGCGACCGCGTACGCTGCGTGATCAAGCTGGTGGACAAGTCGAGCAAGGGGCCGGGCGTGCTGGTGTCGCGCGCGGCGCCGGAACTCGTGATGCGGCTGTTCGAACAGGAAGTGCCCGAGATCTACGACAGCACAGTGGTGATCAAGGGCTGCGCGCGCGAGCCGGGCGAGCGGACCAAGATCGCGGTGCAGAGCCGCGACCGCGACGTGGATAGCGTGGGCGCCTGCGTCGGCATGAAGGGCATGCGGGTGCAGTCGATCATTCGCGAGCTGCGCGGCGAGAAGATCGACATCATCGAATACTCGGAAGACTCGGTGGTGTTCGCGACGCACGCGCTGAGTCCGGCGAAGGTGAGCCGCATCACAGTGGTCGACCCCATCGAGAAGCACATGGAAGTGATCGTGGACGACTCGCAGTTGTCGCTCGCGATCGGCAAGAAGGGGCAGAACGTACGGCTGGCGGCCAAGCTGCTGGGCTGGAAGATCGACATCAAGAGCGAGGAAGAGAAGCGGCAGGAAGTGGAGTCGCAGATGGCCGCGCTGGTGGCGCCGGGCGCGCCGGTGTCGGTGCTGATCGATTACGGACTGCAGGAAAAGGTGCTCGAAAAACTGGTCGAGGCCGGCGTCGGCACCATCGAGAAGCTGGGCGGAATGACGCCCGAGCAGCTCGAGGAAATTCCGGGGATCGGCTTAAAGGCGGTCGAGCATATCCAGGAATCCGTGAACGCCTACTACAGCCAGTTCGAGGAGCAGCAGGACGGCGTCGCGCCGGAACACCACGCGGCGGCGGCGTCAGATGCGAGCGTGCTCGAGGAAGAAGTAGCGGACTCCGGGGCGGCCGCAGCAGAGCCTGTCGAGCCCGTGTCCGAAGCCGTGAGTGCGGAGGAAGCGGTCGAGCCGGCCCTGGAGAGCGCCCCCGTGCAGGACGAGGTCCCATCGGTCTCCGAAACCGATGAAAATACGGAACAGTTTGGTACCATATCAGATGCGGGTTCCCCAACTGACAACCAGGCGGATGGTGGCGGCGATGGCAAAGAAGGTGGCCAGTAGCCAACGCCTCCCCAAGTAGATGCTGATAGCTTTCTCTATGAAGAAGATTCGAATTAACGAGCTGGCGCGAGAGTTGGAAGTCAAGGCTCACGAGATTCTGGACCGGCTCACCGAACTGGGCGTCACGGAAAAAAAGACGCACTCCAGCTCCATCGATGAAGACGTGGCGCTGAAGCTGCGCCGGCTGTACGGATTCGATGTCCCGTATGAATCGGGACCCGAGGGCGCCACCGAAGAGGAAGCCGAAGAGGCTCCGGTCGAAACCGGCGCGGAGGCGGCTCCGATGGAGACGGCGCCCGCACCGGCCGCCCCGTCGCCTGCCGCGACCTCGCAGGTGACCGAAGAAAGGCCGGCGACGGAGAAGGTAGCGGTTCCGCCGCCCGCCGCTTCGCAGGTCGCTCCGGTTCGCCCGCCGCTGGCGCCGGGCCGTCCGATTTCTCCGCCGGTCGCGCCGGTCGGATCTCCGCGTCCCGCCGCGCCGCCGCAACCGCCTGCGCAGATGCCGCCCGCCTCGGTGACGGCTCCGGGCCGTCCGACGCCCGCTGCTGTGAAGCCCGTTCCCGCGGCCGGTGCAGGGCCTTCCCCCAGACCGGGCCAGATTCTTTCGGGACCGCGCGCGCCGCTGCCGGCTGGAACGCCGGAAGGAGCGCGTCCCGGCGCACCGAGTGCGCTGCAGCGTCCTTCGATCGTTCAACGCCGTCCTGAGGCCGGTCGCGACATGCCGCGTCCGGAAGGTCCGCGCACGGAAGTTCCCCGCGAAGTTCGCACTATGGGCCCCGGCGCTCCGTCGGGGCCGCCCGCGGCTTCGCGGCCACTCGCAGGACAGCCGGCAGCGCGTCCTGTCGTGCCACCGCGTGCCGACCTGGCTGCGAAACTTTTGGCGCCGCGCACCGAGGGCACGCGTTCCATGCCGGCGCCGCCCATGGCGCCGCGTCCCGGAATTCCGAAGGCCCCGAGCACGCCGGTACCGGGGCAGCCGATCTATCGCGGACCGATCCGTCCCGGCCAGCCGCTGGTGCAGAGGCCGGGAATGCGCACCATCGCGCCGGGGCGTCCCGGTGGGCCGAGGCCGCAACATCCGACCACGCCGCGTGGAGCAATGGGTCCGGGTCTGGCGCCGCCCATCGTGGATCAACCGCGCGGGCGCCCGGGCGACCGGCGTCCGGTGCGGCAACAGCGCGAGCGTCCCGAAGAAGAAAGAGTCCTGCGCGGACCGTCTCGGCGACGTGAGGAACAGGGGCCGCCGCCCATCAATCGCGAGATCACGATTTCAGAAGGCATCACGGTGAAGGAGCTTTCCGAAAAGCTCGACGTGAAGGCCAACCTGGTAATCAAGAAGCTGCTCGATCGCGGCATCTTCGCCACCATCAACCAGACCCTCGACGGGAAGCTGGCGACGGAGATGGCGCGCGATTTCGGCGCGTCCACGGCGACGGTGACGTACGAAACCGAGGCCATGGCGGCGGTGGAAGAGGCGGAGGATCAGAAGGACCTGCTCCGGCGCGCGCCCGTGGTCACCATCATGGGGCACGTGGATCACGGCAAGACATCGCTGCTCGACGGCATCCGCGAAGCCAACGTGGCGGGGCGCGAGGCGGGCGGGATCACGCAGCATATCGGCGCCTATCAGGTGGAGTTGAAGGGGCGCAAGATCGTGTTCATCGACACCCCCGGTCACGAAGCGTTCACTCGCATGCGAGCGCGCGGCGCCAAGGTCACGGACATCGTGGTGCTGGTGGTGGCGGCGGATGACGGCGTGATGCCGCAGACGCTCGAAGCCATCGACCACGCCAAAGCGGCCAAGGTGCCGATCATAGTGGCCATCAACAAGATCGATAGGCCGGATGCTCAGCCGGAACGCATCAAGCAGCAGCTTGCCGACCGCGGCCTGCTGGCGGAAGACTGGGGCGGCGATACGGTGATGGTGCCGGTCTCGGCCAAGACCCATCAGAACCTCGATCTGATGCTCGAAATGATCCTGCTGGTGGCGGACATGCTGGACCTGAAGGCGAACCCGGCGCGGCCGGCCATGGGAACGGTGATCGAAGCGCAGCTCGACCGCGGGCGCGGACCGGTGGCGACGGTGCTGGTGCGCAACGGCACGCTTTCGGTGGGCGATTTCTTCATCGTGGGCTCGGTGTTCGGCAAAGTGCGCGCGATGATGAACGATCGCGGCGCGCAGGTGCGGAAGGCCGAACCGTCCACGCCGGTGGAGGTGCTCGGTCTGGAGTCGCTGCCCGAAGCGGGCGATGACTTCCAGGTGGTGACGGACACGGCGAAAGCTAAGCAGATCGTCAACTACCGCGACCAGAGGGCGCGCGAGGCGGCGCTGGCGAAGTCGAGCCGGCTTACGCTCGAGCAACTGCACAAGCAGATGCAGGCGGGCGAGGTCAAGGAACTGCCGCTCATCATCAAGACCGACGTGGGAGGCTCGGCCGAAGTGCTCACCGAGACCCTGCAGAAGCTCTCGAACGACAAGGTGAAGATCCGCGTGATTCACTCGGGTGTGGGGGCGATCAACGAATCGGACGTGCTGCTGGCGTCCACGTCGAACGCCATCGTGATCGGGTTCAACGTGCGGCCGGAACGCAAGGCGGAGGCGGTGGCGGAGCAGGAGAAGGTGGATATCCGCCTGCACACCATCATTTACAACATCACCGACGAAGTGAAGCGCGCCATGACCGGGCTGCTCGAGCCGGTGTACAAGGAAGTCTACCGGGGCAAGGCCGAAGTGCGCGACACCTTCCGCATCTCGAAGGTGGGCGCGGTGGCGGGCTGCCAGGTGTTGGACGGCACGATCGCGCGCGATTCCGAAGCGCGGCTGCTGCGCGACAACGTGGTGGTCTACACCGGTAAGATTGCGTCGCTACGCCGTTTCAAGGACGACGTGAGCGAAGTGAAGACCGGCATGGAGTGCGGCATCACGCTCGAGAATTTCTCGGACGTCAAGACGGGCGACGTGATCGAGGCGTTCAAGACGGAGCGCGTGGCCAACGAAGCCGCGTAATGCGATGGCCGTAATCGGCGTCCTGACGTTAGAGCTGCGGCTGGAGAATTCGCACTCGCTGAAAGACAAGCGGCACGTGGTGCAGAGTCTGAAGGACCGGCTGCGAAGCAAGTTCAACGTGGCGGTGGCGGAGATCGATTGCCAGGAATTGTGGCAGCGTGGAGTGGTGGCGGCGGTGACGGTCTCGAGCGACCACGTGTTTGCGGAAAAGGTATTGCGGTCGGTAGAGGACGAGGCGGCTGCGATCCTAGGCGGCGAGTTGGTCGACTCCACCGTGGAGTGGTTATGAGAGAGGGGCCCGAAGCCCCCACCCAGGTGTCTCATGGATGAGCGGCGCACATTGCGGGTCTCGGAGACGGTTCGCGAGGAACTGGCCGAGATCATCGGTTTCGAACTGAACGATCCGCGGCTCCTGACCGTGGAAGTGACTGAAGTACAGGTCAGCCCGGATTCGCGATATGCCTCGGTGAAAGTGGCGATTCGCGACGAGCGCAAGCAAAAGGAGGCGCTCGAAGCGCTGGAACATGCCAAGAGTTATTTGCGGCGGGAGCTGGCATCCCGGCTGATGCTCCGGCGTGTTCCGGAGCTGCATTTCGACCGGGATCGCAACCCGGACGTCGAAGGCCGCATCGATTTCCTGCTGAAACGGGCGAAAAAATCTCGTGGGCGCACTGAAAATTAGCCCTAAAATAAACCAATTTGTGTTAGTTTTGTTTCTGTTGGGGGCAGTCGTAGTGTCTCTCGCGGGCCGGCAACGGACGCGGGCGGAGGGGCCGGAGTTAGTGCGGCTCGAAAAGACACTCGATGCCATGGGATCCAGTTATTCGATCGTTCTCTACGGACACGACCGGGTGCGGATGGAGGCGGCGGTGGATGCCGCCATGGACGAGGCGCAGCGGCTCGACGCATTGCTTTCGAACTACAAGCCCGAAAGCGAATGGAGCCAGGTTAACCGCTACGCGGCGGAGAGGCCGGTGAAAATATCGCCGGAGCTGTTCCGTCTGCTGGCGGAATGCCTGCGATACAGCCGCCAAAGCGAAGGGGCATTCGATATCACGGTGGGACCCTTGATGAAGGTGTGGGGATTTTATAAGGGTACGGGACACCTGCCGCATCGGCCGGAGATCGCGGTCGCGCTGGCCAAGGTGGGATACCGGCACGTACACATGGATGTGGAGTATCTCACAGTGCGGTTCGACCGTGCAGGCGTCGAGATGGATCCGGGCGGCATCGGCAAAGGGTACGCGGTCGATCGCATGGTGGACGTTTTGAGACAGAAAGGATTCGATACCGCTCTCGTAGCGGGGTCGGATAGCAGTATTTATGGAATGGGGGCGCCGCCCGCGGACCCGAAGGGTTGGCCGGTTTCGATCCGCGACCCCAGGGACGCGCGGAAGACGGTGGCGGAGGTGTTTCTGAAGGACTCGTCGATGTCCACCTCCGGCAACTACGAGAAATTTTTCCGGGCGGAGGGCAGGATCTACGCCCACATCATGGACCCGCGGACCGGCTATCCGGCGCAGGGGACGTTGTCGGTTTCGGTGATCGCGCCGCGCACTATCGATAGCGAGGCGTGGGCCAAACCGTATTTTGTGAATGGCCGCCAGTGGGCGGCGAAGCACAGACCAAAGGATTACCGCGTGTACTTTTGCGAAGACAGGATGGAACAGCCATGCGCGTGGCTCCAATGACTAGCCGTTTTCTGGACGCATGCCGGCGCCGGCCGACGGACGTGCGTCCCGTGTGGTTCATGCGGCAGGCCGGGCGGTATCTGAAACAGTACCGGCAAATTCGCGAGCGCCACGGCATTCTGGAAATCTGCAAGCGCCCGGATCTGGCGGCCACGGTGACGCTACAACCCGTGGAACTGCTGGATGTAGACGCCGCCATCATTTTCGCCGACCTGCTGCTGCCCGTGGAGCCGATGGGGCTGAAGCTGCGCTACGAAAAGGGCGAGGGTCCCGTGATCGGGAACCCGGTGCGCACTACGGACGACGTCGACAGTCTTTCGACCGCCAACACCGACGAGCTGGGATATGTCGGCGAGGCCATCCAGCACGTGGTGCGGGCGCTGGCGGGAAAAGTGCCGGTGATCGGATTCGTCGGCGCGCCGTTCACCATGGCGAGCTACATGATCGAGGGCGGCGCGTCGCGCAATTTCATCCGCACCAAGAAGCTGATGTACAGCGACGAGACGCTGTGGCGGCGCCTGATGGGCAAGATCGTGGACGTGCTGGCGCCGTTCGCGCACCTCCAGGTGGCGGCGGGCGCGCGCGCCATCCAGGTGTTCGATAGCTGGGTTGGCGCGCTCGGCTCGGACGACTACGTGCGCTTCGCCGCGCCTTACTCGCGCGCGCTGATCGAGCGCATCCGCTCGACGGGTGTGCCGGTGATCCACTTCGGCACCGGCGCTTCCGGCTTCTTCCGTGAGTTGCACGCCGCGGGCGGCGACGTGATGGGTGTGGACTGGCGCATCAACATCGACCAGGCGTGGATGGACATCAGCTACCGCTCGGCGATTCAGGGGAACCTGGACCCGGTGGCGCTCTTCGCGCCGCTGCATGAGTTGCGCACCAAGGTGCACGAAATGCTCAAGCGGACGGGCACGCGGCCCGGGCACATCTTCAATCTGGGTCACGGGATTCTGCCGGAGACGCCGGTGGAGAACGTGAAAGCCGTCGTCGAACTGGTCCGGGAATTCAAGCCGTGAAGCAGGGGGTCCTGCTGCTGGCGCATGGGGCGCCGGAGCGGGCCGAGGACGTCGAGAGCTACCTGGGTTTCGTGCGCGGCGGGCGCCCGGGCTCGCCCAAAATCCTGGAAGAAGTGAGGCGCCGGTATCAGGCCATCGGCGGGTCGTCGCCGCTGCTGCGGTGGACGCGGACGCAGGCCGAGGCGCTCGAGCGGCTGATGGGAATCCCGGTCTTCTTCGGGATGCGCAACTGGCATCCGTTCATCCGCGAGACCATGGACCGCGTGCGCGAAGCCGGCATCGAGCGCCTGGCCGCGGTCTGTCTGGCGCCGCAATATTCCGAGCTCAGCGTGGGTCTCTACATCAAGCGCACCGAAGAGGCGAAGCTCGCGGCGGGAGTAACCGCGGAGATCGCGTGGGCGAAGAGTTTCCACGAGGAGCCGCTGCTGATCGAGGCGTTCGCGGAGCGGCTGGAGCCTCTACTGAACGGACGCCAGCCGCTGTTCACTGCGCACAGCCTGCCGGCGAAAGCGCTGGCCAACGGCGACCCGTACGATCGCGAGACGCGCGCCACCGCGCAGGCAGTGGCGAGTCGGCTCGGAATCCGTGCGTGGGACTTTGCGTATCAAAGCCAGGGGATGACGGACGACGAGTGGCTCGGCCCTACCGTGGAATCGACTCTCGATCGCTATCGGGCCGCGGGCATAAAGGACGTAGTGCTGGACCCGATCGGGTTCGTCTGCGACCACGTGGAAGTTCTGTACGACATCGACGTGCAGTTCCGCGACTATACCGCCACGCGCGGCATGGAGCTGGTGCGGCCGGAGTCGTTGAACGATTCGGAGACGTTCACGCGCGCCCTGGCCGCGGTGGCGGGACGATGCTTGTGAAGGGCCCCCGGCTCACATGCGTCCAGTAGTCATCATCGGCGGCGGCATCTCCGGCCTTTCGACCGCTTACTACCTTGCCAAAGGCGGCGCGCCTTCGCTCATTCTCGAATCCCGGCCGCGGTTCGGCGGTGTCATTCAAACGGAGCACGTCGAAGGCTGCATCATCGAAGCCGGACCCGACAGTTTTCTTTCAGCCAAGCCCGCGGCCATGGAGCTGATCCAGGATCTCGGACTGGCCGACATGGTCATCGGGTCGAACGATCGTGAGCGCATCACGTACGTTCGCAAAGGCGGCAAGCTGGTGCCGCTGCCGGACGGCTTGATGCTGATGGTGCCGACGAAGATCCTGCCGCTCCTCACTACTGGCCTGTTGGGCTTGCGCACCAAGATCCGGATGGGGATGGAACTGTTGCGCAAGCCCCGGCCGACGGCGGCCGACCAATCGGTAGCGGAGTTCATCCAGGAACACTACGGGCGTGAGGCGGTGGACTATCTGGCCGAGCCGCTGCTTTCAGGAATCTACGGCGGCAGTCCGGAGGAGTTGAGCGTCGCGAGTGTCCTGCCGCGGTTCGTCGAGTTGGCGAACCAGTACGGCAGCTTGACTCGCGGTGTGCTGGCGATGCGCGCGAAGAGCAAAGCGAACGGTCCGACGCCGCCTCTGTTCCGCACTCTGCGGAACGGGCTGGGCGCGATGGTCGACTCCCTCGCGGCGGCAATTGCGGGCAAGTCGGAACGGCGCACCGGGCGCGCCGAGACCGTGGAACGCACTCCGACCGGGTTCCGCGTCCGCATGGACGGCGACTGGATCGAGACCGAGCGCCTGGTGGTGGCATGCGAAGCGCACAACGCGGCGCCGCTGCTCGGGACCGTGGACGCGCGGATCGGCGAGTTGCTGGCCGCGGTCCCGTACAGCTCGTCGATGACCGTGGCACTGGGATACAATGCAGCGGACCTCAGCCGCCCGCCGAGCGGCTTCGGGTTCCTGGTACCGAAGAACGAGCGCCGCCACCTGGTGGCCTGCACGTGGATAGGTAACAAGTTTTCGCACCGCGTGCCGCCGGACAAAGTAGTCGCCCGCTGCTTCATGGGCGGCCGCGACGCGGACGGCGTGCTCGCCCAATCGGACGAAGATGCGATTGCGGCGGTAGCGGCGGACCTGCGCGACATCGCGGGCGTAACCGCGCAGCACCGGTTCGCGCGCGTGTTCCGCTGGCCGCACTCGATGGCGCAATACACCGTGGGACACGGCCGGCGCACGGGGGAGATCGAGGCACGGCTGCGCGCTATCCCGGGGCTGTACCTGGCGGGAAATGCGTACCAGGGCATCGGGATTCCGGACTGCATCCGGATGGGGCGCGCGGCCGCCGAGCAGATCCTGCGATAATTTCCGTTCGCAGGGAATATAATTGAGGATTCGAACATCATGTCCTCCGAACTTCTGATCCAGTGCCCCGACGGTCAGATGAAGACGGTTCCTCTGACCGGCGAGAAGCTCGCCGTGGGCCGCTCGAGTGCGGCCGAGTTGTGTTTTCCGGAAGACGCCGGCCTGTCGCGCCAGCACTTCTCCTTTGAGACCGACGGCGACAACTGGACGGTGCAGGACCTCGGCAGCAAGAACGGCACCTTCGTCAACAACATTCCGCTGAAGGCAAAACTCATTCTCAAACCGGGCGACCGCATCACGGCGGGACACCTGGTGATTGTGTTTTCACCGGACGGTGCCGATCCGAATTCGAACGTGGTGGTTTTCGAAGGCGGGGACACCAGCTCGCCGACCACCTCGACCGTGGTCACGAGTCTCGAAGGCGCGCTCTCCAATCAGACGCTGGCACTCGAGCAGCGCGGCGGGCCCAAGGCTTCCGCGCCCATGCAGGCGTTGATTCGCGCGGGTCAGGAGCTTGTGGAGAACCGGCCGCTTCCGGAACTGTTCCCGGTGATTCTCGACCTGGCGGTGCAGGCGGTGAACGCGCAGCGCGGCGTGCTGCTGCTGCTCGACGGAGACTCGCTGGTGCCAAAGGCGCACAAGGGCGACGGCTTCCGCATCAGCACTGCCGTGCGCGACCGGGTGTTGAACGAGAAATCCTCCATCCTGGTGCGCGACGCGCAGCTCGACGACGCGTTCAAGGGCCGGATGAGCATCGTGGAGCAGAAGGTGCACACCATGATGGCGGTGCCGCTGCAGACCAAGGAGCGGATCATCGGGCTGATTTACGTGGATTCGCCATTCATCCTGCGCGAGTTTACGAAGGACGATCTGAGCCTGCTGACCGTGATGGCCAACATCGCGGCGATCCGCATCGAGAATGAGCGCCTGGCGGAGATTGAAGAAGCCGACCGCATCATGCAGCGCGACCTTTCGCAGGCGGCCGATATCCAGCGGCGGATGCTGCCGGACAAGGCGCCGCAGATAAAGGGCACAGACCTTGCCGGCTTCAACGCGGCGTGCCGCACGGTGGGCGGCGATTACTACGATTTCTTCCCGTACCCGGATGGGCGCGTGGGCATGGCGCTGGGCGACGTTTCGGGCAAAGGCATGCCGGCCTCGCTCATGATGATGGGGCTGCAGGCGCGCGTCCAGGTGCTGGCGGAGGAGCCGAAGGACCTGGCGGCGTTCATGTCGCGACTCAACAAGGCGACGTGTCTGAAGTGCCCCAGCAACCGGTTCATCACGTTCTTCTTCTGCGTACTGGACGCGGCCACGGGCGAGTTGGCGTTTGCCAACGCCGGGCACAATCCGCCGATCGTGATGCGGGCCTCGGGCGAGGCCATCATGCTGGAAGGCGGCGGTCCGGTACTCGGAATTCTGCCGATCGCGCCATATCGCGAGGAGCGGGCCATGGTCGAAGTGGGCGACATGCTGGTGTTGTACAGCGACGGCGTGACCGAGGCGACTGATCCCGAGCAGGAGGAGTTCGGGGAAGCGCGCTTCATCGAAGTGTTGAAGCGTTACCGGAAAGAACCGGCCGAAGTAATCGTGGACGCGGTGACGAAGGCGCTCACGGACTTCGCCGCAGCGGCTCCGCAGGCGGACGATATTACGCTGGTCGTCGCCAAGAGAACCTGATCTGGTACTGCGTCAACGCACAGCGCGGGACAGTTCCACCGTAGCGCCTTCAATCGCCTCGCCGGCATTCTCCAGCACCTTGCCCACGCGCGCGATCTGCTCCACTGCCAATGCCCACTGCTTCTGCTCGATGCTCTCGCGCACGGCGGGCAGCGTCTTCACGCCGTATCCGGTGTAGAATCCAGGCGCGTAGATCTGGTGCTTGAACCATGTCCGGTTAGGTAGGCCGTCGGTCAGTGTGAACGCGCGCTCCACCGCCACCAGCCGGTCGTTAGCATCTTTCAGCGTCGCGCGCGCCAGTGCCGCGCCGCCGTTCTCAGCCGCGTGCGCCAGCGCCTTGTCGAACTCGGCCGTGGTGCGCTCGAGCGCCGCCAGGCCGTTCTCGAGGGGAGCGAAACTCAGAAACGGCGGTACCGTTTCCCTCTGCGGCGGCACCGTCTTCTCCCGCGGATTCTCCAGTGCCGCGAACAGTCCTTCGTCGATCTGTCGATTCCGCTCGACGATCTGGTCGCGCTTGTCCTTCGCCAGCCGCTGGACTTCGTCGATGTAGCGGCGGATGGTATCGGTGAAGTCGTCGAAGTCGAACGGCAAAAGATCCGCATCCGCCAGCCGCATCACCGTGGTGCCGGCGGTCTGGGCCAGCGCGCGCCCGTACGCGAAGTCGGTGTCCGCGAAGTGCGTGTACCAGTAGAAATCGTCGTAGATGGAATGGTAGATGCCGCCGCCCTCCTCGCCCCCGAAGCCCAGGTTGATGGACGCGATTCCCAGGTGATCCAGGAACGCCGTGTAGTCCGACCCCGACCCCAATGCGCCAATGCGCAGGTCGGGACGCGTACGAGCTTCGCCGCGGTCTGCTGGGGCTGTGGCCGCCCCACCCGGACCCGCCGGTCCGCCGATTCGCCGGAACTGCATCCGCTTCCACACCGTGAGTTTCGTCTCTGGATCTTCGATATCCTTCGCCACGCCGTTGACGAATTTCTCGAGCGTATGCGATCCCTCCACCGCGAGGAATCCCCGCATGTTCCCGTCGGAATTGATGTAGACGGCGGCGTTGCGGCGCAGTTCGTCGGCATGCGTCTCGGCCCACTCGGTCGAGCCGAGCAACCCGGGCTCCTCGCCATCCCAGAAACACAGCACGATCGTGCGCTTCGGTTTCCACCCCTGCCGCACGAGCATTGCGAGGCCGCGCGCCTCCTCGAGCAGCGGCGCCGCGCCTGAAACCGGATCCTGCGCGCCGTTCACCCATCCATCGTGATGGTTGCCGCGGATGATCCACTCGTCCGGATACGTGGCGCCCGGAATGCGTGCGATCACGTTGTAGAGCGGCTTGAGATCCCAGTTGAATTTCAGCTTCAGGTGGACCTGCGCGCCGGGACCGACGTGGTAAGTCATCGGCAGCGACCCGCGCCACGCCGCCGGCGCCACCGGCCCTTTCAGCGACCGCAGCAGCGGCTCGGCATCGCTATAAGAAATCGGCATCACCGGAATTTTGGTGAGCGTCGTGACCTCATTCAACGGCAGCCGCTTGGCGTCTTTCGTGGCGCCAACGCCGGGGGTCAGCGGATCGCCGGGGTAGACGGGCATGTCCATGACGCTGCCGCGCTGCACGCCGGTGGGGTTGCGGAAGGGACCATCCGGAAAGACGTCGCCCGCGAAGTAGCCATCCTCATGCGGGTCGGAGTAGATGAGGCACCCGACCGCACCATGCTCCGCCGCGACCTTCGGCTTGATGCCGCGCCAACTCACGCCGTAACGCGCGATCGCCACCGCGCCCTTCACCGAAATCCCCAGCCGGTCGAGCGTATCGTAATCTTCCGGGATGCCGAAGTTCACGTAGACCAGCGGCGCCGTGACGTCGCCATCGATCGAGTAGGCGTTGTAAGTGGGCAACTGCTCGTCATGCTGGGACGAGGTGGGGTCCTGCCGCACCGTGGGCTCTTCGATCTTCGCGACATACCGCGGCGATATCATCTCGAGCGCGCGCTCCTTCGGCGTAGGGAAGAGCACGTCGAAGATCTCGATCTGCGCGTCGAGGCCCCACTCTTTCAGTTTGCCCAGGATCCACTCGGCGTTGTCCTTGTCGTAGGGCGACCCGACGTGGTGCGGCCGCGCGCTCATACGCTCCATGTATGACCGCAGGTTGGCCGGATCGGGGATGGCGCGGAACTTGGTTTCCCAGTCGCGCTGGGCGCGCGCGGATTCGTTCGAGTAGCCGCGCAAGGGCGCCGGCGATTGCCCGGACGCACAAAGGGACAGGCAGAGCAGACCAACCACGAAATTCTTCATGAGATAGGAACTATTTTACGCCACGCCGTATTGCCGGAACCACTGGAGCATCCGCCGCCAGCCATCCCCCGCTGCGGCCTGGTTGTAACTCGGCCGGTAGTCGGCGTGGAAGGCGTGGCCGGCCTCGGGGTAAACGACGATCTCGCAATTCTGGCGCGCCTGGAGAATGGCCTCGCGCATCCGCTCCACGGTCGCGATCGGAATGCCCTCGTCCTTGCCGCCGTAGAGTCCCAACACTGGACACTGGAACTGGCCGGCGAGATCGACCGGATGCCGCGGATGCAGCGGATCTGCGTCTCCCGCCAGGCGTCCGTACCACGCCACCGATGCTTTCAGCCGCGCGCTGTGGGCCGCGTACAGCCAGGTGATGCGCCCGCCCCAGCAGAAGCCGGTGATGCCGATGCGCGCCGGGTCTCCCACGCCGCTCGTGATCGCGTGATCGACAGCAGCATCGAGATCCGCCATCACCTGCTGATCCGGCACCTTCGACACGATCTGCCGGATGATTTCGCGGTAGTCTTCGAACTTCGCGGGGTCGCCCTGGCGGAAGTACAGCTCGGGCGCGATGGCGTAATAGCCGATGTCTGCCAGGCTGCGGCAGGTACGCTCGATATAGTCGTTGATGCCGAAGATTTCCTGCACTACCAGAACGATCGGAAACGGGCTTCCTGCCGAAGGCAGCGCCTGATACGCCGGAAGCTCGCCGATCCGAATGCGCCCTGTCTGCATCTCCTCAATTATTGCCGATCTCGTAGATGCCGTCGAAATCGGCGAAGTAGGTTTCCACCGACAACGCCGGCTCGGCCGCGCGGAGGACGTCAGCCGAGCGGAGGACGTCGGCGACGATGGTTTCCACCGGGGCGCCGATGTAAGCGCCACAGTCGTTGTGGGCGATCAGCAGGGCGCGCGGGGGACAGTGGAGTATGATCGACGTGCGAACCATGCGGAGGAGGAAATCCCGGTCGGAGTCGCAAACCGGCTCGGCCAGCCATTTCCCGGAGCCGGGGATCCTCACGTTGTCATACGTAATGATTCCCCGGCGTTTGAGAAACTTGCGAATCGCCAGATCGAAGCGCGCATCGAAACAGGTGATCACGCACGCATCGGCTGCGTACACTGGCCGCGAGACATCGAAGTGGAACAGTTTGCGCATGCATTTCAGACTGCCGCCAATACCAAGCCCTGGCAGCGGCGCGTGAGATGCGGCGTGCGTGCCGAGAGGTCGGCGAAGAAGCCGCGCGGATTGGCCGTCGCGACCAGCAGCTCCGAAGCGAAAGCGTACTCGATCTTCACGCCGTTCGCCGTCATGGCCAGGCGGCTGATGGTCTCGTACGGGATCACGCGGCTGCCTAGCGCATCGCGGACCTTGAGGCCGCGCGCCGTGAGCTGGTACGTGCGCGGGTAGGCCGCCAGGAACAGGACCAGCAGCACCGGGCCCCCGATCCAGTAGTTGGCGCCGGCCAGCAGCACGGCGATGGTGAGAAGGATCGCGATGATGGTGGTGCGGTCGATTCTCGATTCGTAGGTCATGTGTCGGGCTCTCCAGAGTCGGGGCGGGTGTCGCGCGCCCGCCCCACAGACCGCTCCTATTTGCGCTTGGCTTTCAGGTCAGCCAGGAGGCGGTCGACTTCCTTCTCCTTTTCCATGGCGGCGAATTTGCCTTCCACATCATCGGAGAGCAGTTCGGAGGAGGCCTGCGCGGTGGCCTCGGTGTGGTGGACCTTGTTCTTCATGCGGTCGAAGGCGGCGGCGTTCGAGCCGTCGCCCATGGCGCGGCCGGCGTCGTTGGCTTTGGACATGGCGCGCGAGCGCCGGTGCTGCGCGATCAGCATGTCGCTCTTCGACTTCGCCTCCTCCAGTTTCTGCTGGAGTTTCAGCAGCGCGCTCTTCAGGTTTTCCACCTGCGTCTTCTGATCCTCCACCTGCTGGCGGAAACTCTCGGCGGTGTTCTTGTAGCTCATGGAGCGCTCGATGGCGTTGCGGGCCAGCGTGTCATCGCCCTTATCCACGGCCAGTTCGGCGCGCCGCTTCCACTGCCGCTCGGCCTCCTCATTCTCCTTCGCCTTCTTGTCCAGGACGTGCTGGTCGGCGATCGAAATCGCGACCTGGGTCTTGACCTGGAGGAGTTGGTTCTCCATGTCGAGGATGACCTGCTTGATCATCTTTTCCGGGTCTTCGGCCTTGTCGATGAGGTCGTTGAGGTTCGCCCGAACGAGCGTGGTGACTCTCTCTAATAGTGCCATTTGAATTCTCCTTTACTGTGATGCGCCTTTCCCCGTGTCGTCGGGCTTGGGTGCTTTGTCTCCGATCAATCGCACCTTCGCGAAAAGCTCATGCAGCGGCATGCCGGAGAGCGTTTCGAAAAGAGCGGGGATCTGGGCAGCCATCTGGGTGATGTCGCCAGTGATTTTGTGCATCCCGGCGGAATCGCCGTTGCCGGTGGATACGATGGTGATCTTGTCGACGTTGGCGAGCGGCGCGGCCAGTGCGCGAACTATTTCGGGCAGGCTGGTGATGAGCTTATCGACGATCGCGGCCTGGTTGAATTCCTGGTAGGCCGCGGCCTTGACGTTCATCGCCTTGGCTTCGGCTTCCCCCTTCTTGAAGATGATCTCGGCTTCGGCCTCGCCCTGCGCGCGGATGGCGGAGGCCAGACCTTCGGCTTCCATGATGCGGCGCTGGCGCTCGGCCTCGGCCAGCGTCTCAATGCGCTTGCGCTCGTACTCGGCGGCCTTGAGGACGGTGGCGGTGAGTTCGCGGTCGCGGCGGCCGATTTCGGCCTCCATCACCTTGACCTCGTGCTCCTTTTCCACCTGGTGGATGGTGACTTCTTCGGCGCGCACCTGCTGCTGCATGATGTTGGTCTGGATCTCGTACGACTTGTCGGCCGTTGCCTGCTGCTTCTTGACCAGCTCGAGATACTCGGCCTTCTTGACTTCGAGATCGCGCTGCGCCTCGGCCTGCTTGGCCTGCGACAGCGTTTCGGCGAGGACGCGCTCCTGGTCCGCCAGCGCCTTGGCGACGGCCGCTTCGCGCGACGCTACCGCCCGCTTGATGGAGGTATCGCGGTCGGCTTCGGCGGTGGCCACGTCGGCGTCGCGCTTGATGCGGGCGATGTCCGGCCGCCCCATGTTGGTGATGTACTCGTTCTTGTCGCGGACTTCTTTGATGGTGAACGAGATCACCTCGAGCCCCATCTTGGTCATGTCGTCGGCGCAGGTGGAGCGCATCCGGTCGCCCACCATTTCCGGCTGCTTGACGATCTCTTCCACCGTGAGCTGTCCGATGATGCCGCGCAGATGGCCTTCCATCACCAGGCGGATCAGGCCTTCGCGCTCCTCGGGCGACTTGGTGAGGAACTGCTCGGCGGCAGTCAGGATGGACTCGGGGTCGGACTTCACCTTGATCTGCGCCACGGCTTCGACCGTGACTGCGACGCCCTGGCGGGTGTAGAGATCCTGCTTCGGCGCCACGTCGAACGACATCAGTTCGAGCGAGAGGCCGCGGCAGGTTTCCACCATGGGGAAGATGACGGTGCCGCGCCCCTTGACGACGCGCGTGCCGCGGAACCCGTAAACGATGATGGCCTCGTGCGGTCCCGCCTTGCGAAAGAGCTTGGCGATCATCGCCATCAGGAACAGGATCGCCAGGACCATCAACCCGGCGATCACGAAAGCGGTTTGGTTTTCCATATCGTGAAATCTCCTATGAAGCCTTGGGCGTGATTTCGTCCGCGGGGTCCTGCCACTGGCGCACGTAGGCGAGGCCTTTTTCGTAGCGCGTGACGATCACCTCGGCGCCCTTCGCAATGGCCTCGCCATCCTCGGCGCGCGCGCCGGCGACGCGGCGCGTCCCCTCCTGCGAGTAGATGATCTCGCCCGTGCCGCCGGTGCGGATGGGGATGCTGATGCGTCCGAGCACGCCGATCATGTCATAATCGGCGGGATCGAGCGCTGCCTCGCGGGCCATCAGGACCTTGGCGAGGAATAAGAAAACGATGGAGGCCGCGCCGATTCCGCTCAGCGTGGCAACGCCCAGCGTGACGACGAACCAGACGCTGTAATAGTGCTGCAGCAGGTAGCCGGTTCCCCCGAACCAGGAGAGGAAGGCGGCGATGGTGCCGAAGTTGAACCACGAAAGGTCGGTGCCGTGGGACCCGCCGTGCACATGCGGGACGTGGATTCCGTGGTGCACATGCAGATGCGGCAGGTGCACATGCGCGCTGCCCGCGAACAGCGCCAGCGCGCTGAGGGCGAACCCGACGAGGAAACAGATGAGATAGAAAGCGGACCAGGTCATGAACGCCTCCTCGACTTATGATTGTTAGGGGCTGCGGGCGGTGCGGGCGCGGGCGTCTTGAGCACCTCGATCAGCCGCTCAGCCAAGCCGGGATTTTCGAGAATCGTGTCGAGCAATAAAATGCACATGCGCGAATCGGCATGGCGCGCGATAGTGAGCAGCGCATGGTGCAAGTCGGCGTCGCGCGAGAAGCGCTCGGCGCCCGAAACCAGCCACAGATCGACGTTGTCCTCGAGCCCCGCGGCTTCGGAGACCAACTCGTTATGGAAACCCTCGGGGTCGTCCACCAGGTAGCCGGGATGCACTTTGAAAAAGCGCGCCAGCAGCATGCGAGTCGAGTTCGTGAGATGCGGCCGCGCCCCCGATTCAATCTGCGAGAGATAGCTCTGGGAGATGGACTTCCCGAGCTCCTTCTCGATGAGCCGGGCCATTTCGAGCTGCGAGAGCTCGCGGTCAAGGCCGCGGAGCGTGCCTTCGACTTCCCGCAGGTAGCGAAGTTTTTCGCCGAGGGTCATATAGCAATCTGTGATTATCATATTGCAAATTGTGATAGGTGTCAAGAGGGGATTTTACTGGTGTTTTTGGGCGGGGTTTTGAGGGCAGGAATCGACCGGGCGAGGAGTATCTATGCGGCTGGAAAGACTTCGATCTCTCTGGCCAGACTTGGTGGGAGGCGGCACGGGCTCACCGAATTCCCGGAGCGTTCGCAGGTGGCCCTGGATCGCTTCCCGGATATTACGTTCCGTTTCTTCCAACGTTTTCCCGGTTGAGATGCAGCCAGGCAGATCGGGAACGTAGGCGGCCCAGTTGTTGTCCGCCTGTTCGAAGATCGCGGTATATCTTTGACTCATGGCTTCGCCTCCAGATCTGCGGCTTTCAAGATCGACTTCAGCGTGCCCACAGGTAAGTCATCGCGTTTACCCCAATCTACTCGAATTCGGATTTTGAACTGCTGGTAGGTGTGCAGCAGACATCCGCGCCCGAACCGGGCACGATCGCCTCGCTGTCGATGGGTATGACCACGCTGGCGGTCAGCAAACTTCGCGGTGCCAAATCTCAGCGCGCGATGGTGGACGCCGGCCGAAATCCGCCGAAGCCGCCCTTTTCCTCTGCGCGAGGAGCGGCCGGTTCGCCGCCATTCATCGCACGGTGGTAGACTGCGAGGATAGCGGATTCGTCGTAGTCGATGGCGCGTGCGTACTGGCGAATGTAGCTCGTGTTGTAGATACCGCCGGGTAGTTTACGGAACTCCCCCGTTTCGATCGCTTCCAAACAACGGACGCTGATTTTAGTCGCGTTCGCAATTTGATCGAGTGAGATGCCGCGATTCCGGCGGATTGTAGCGAGCCCTAGTACGCCATTTTCCTCGTTCATTCAAGTGCCTTCAGTACTGGGGGTAGCGGACGGCACGCCCGGTACAAGAGAGTGTACTGACGATCACACTATAACATTACTTTTCGGCTCTGTTAAACTCTTTTTTTATGCGTATTTGCCGTCGGGACTTCAATAAGTACATCGCCGGTGGTATCGCTTCCCGCCTTTTTGCTATCCCTCCGCGCCCCAAACTACTGGTACTAGTAGTCTTGGAGCAGGTTCGCCCGGACCATCTGGACGCGGCGTGGTCGCAGCTTGCCCCCGGCGGACTACGGCGTTTATTGGAGCGCGGAGCCTTCTTCCCCGACTGCCGGCATCTGGCCAGCAGCTTTTCGGCATCCACACTGGCCACATTGGCGACTGGCGCCTGGCCGGCACAGCACGGGATCGTGTCCGATCGCTGGTACGATCGCGCCGCGCACGCTCCGGTGAGCGCGTCGGACGAGTACCTGGAAGCGACTACGTTGGCGGCGCAAGTGGCGGACGCATCGCTCACGCGGGTGTACGTAGCTTCGATGAACGCTGCCCACGCCGGGCTGTTCGCGGGCACTCCCGACGCGCACCTCTTCTGGATGGATGAGCGCGGCCAGTTCGCGACCGCGGGCGAGGCGCCGGACTGGTTCGCGCCCTTCGCTGCGCAGAAATCGCCGGATACGTTCCGCAACGAGAAGTGGACCGCGATCGGCGCGCGGCCGGATGCGCCGCCGCTGCGCGTGCTGACTTATGACCCGGAGCGTCCGGGCGAGTTTCCGGCGCTCTACCGCTCGTCGCCGTCGGCGCAGGGCGCGCTGTTCGACCTGGCGGGAGAGATGATCGCGCACGAACAACTGGGGCAGAAGAATACCTTCGACCTGCTGTGCGTGCTGGTAGGCTCGACCGCGCTGCTGGGGTATGAGACCGGCGCGAAAAATCCGCTCATGCAGCAGATGCTGCTGCAGTTCGACCGGCGCCTCGAGGCGCTGCTGACGCAACTCAATCGCGCGCCCGGCGAGAACAACTTCAGCGTGATTCTGGCGGGTGGGCACGGGGCGCCACTCGAGCCGGCTGCCGAGTTGCGTCCGCGCCTGGCGGTGAGCAGCGAGGCGGTGGCGCAGGCTATCGATCGCAATCTGAGCGCCGCCGGCATGGGTCGCGTGGAAAAGTATGTCTACCCGTTCTTGTATCTCGATACCAGCGGGTTCCGCGATCCCGAGCCGCTGCGTGTGGCAGCCGGGAACGCTGCGCTGCAAAACCGTGCGGTGGCCAACTACTTCACGGAAGGCGGCGCGTGTTCCATCCACGACCAGTGGGAGCGGCGGTTCCGTAACAGCTTTCATTGGGGCCGATCGGGCGATGTGATGCTGTCCTACCGGCCGGAATACATCGAAGATACGGGCCTCGGACGCGGCATTTCCTACGGGTCGCTGTACAACTACGACGTGCGGGTTCCGCTCTGCTTCTACGGCCCGCAGTTCCGCGCGGGCGTGTTCGAGACGCCGGTGGAATCGGTCGACTTCGCGCCCACACTGGCGCGCGCCATGGGTGTGGCGGCGCCGTCATCCTCCGTGGGACGCGTGCTGGGCGAGGCCTTCGCTCCATGAGCCTGCTCGAAACCACGCTGTCGGGCATCCGGCTCCAGAACCCGGTGCTGGCGGCTTCGGGCACCTTCGCTTACGGCGTCGAGTTCGAAAAGCTGTTGGACCTGAACGCGCTCGGCGGCCTGGTGGTGAAGGGCCTCTCGCGCGAACCCATCGAGGGCAATCCGCCGCCGCGCGTCTATGAGACCGAGGCGGGGATGATCAACTCGATCGGCCTGCAGAATATCGGGGTGCGCGCATTCGCGGCGGAGAAACTGCCGGCGCTGGCGCGGCTGAAGACGGCGGTCTTCGCCAACGTTTTCGGATACCAGACCGAGGATTACGTGGAAGTGGTGCGCGTGCTCGAGGACCACGCCGGCCTGGCGGGCTATGAGCTGAACGTATCGTGCCCCAACACGAAAGAGGGCGGCATCTACTTTTCGAGCGACCCGATACTGCTGGACGAGGTGGTGACCGCCGTCAGGCGCGTGGCGAAGCGCCCCCTGATGGTAAAGCTATCGCCCAACGTGACCGCCATCGAGCCGCTGGCGAAGGCCGCCGAAGCGGCGGGCGCGGATTCCATCTCGCTGGTGAACACCTTCGTCGCGCTGGCGATCGACGCGCGTACGCGGCAGCCGCGCATCGGCGCGGGATTCGGCGGACTCTCCGGTCCGGCCATCAAGCCGATCGCGCTGCGCTTCGTATGCCAGGCGGCGCGGGCGGTGAAGATCCCGATCGTGGGGCTGGGCGGGATCGCGTCGGGCGAGGATGCGGCGGAGTTTCTGATCGCGGGCGCCACCGCGGTGCAGGTGGGAACAGCGACCTTCTGGGACCCGCAGTCGCCGGTGCGGATTGCGCAGGAATTGGGGGAGTGGCTGCGGCGGGAGAAGGTGGCGACGGTCGCGGATATCGTGGGGACGCTGAAGTTGTAGCGGACCAAGTCAGCGCGCCTGCCGCTCTTCCAGCATCGCCTTCAAGCTGGCGATCTCGCGCTTCAGCTTCTTTTCGCGCGCCAGCATCATCAGGACGTAGACCACCAGGATGAGCCAGGCGACGATCAATCCGTAGCTCAGGAACTCGTAGTTACGCTGGAGGCTGCGCTGTAGACGTTCGGCCTCGCGGGCGAGGTCTTCGGGTGTAACCTGTGCGAGCAGCAGATGCATAGCGTCTCCTCAGAGGGCATGCGCCATGCGGCGCAGAGAATCGAGTTCGCGTTGCGAGTTTTCCTGGCCCAGGCGGACGGCCGTCATCACCGTGGCGATCATCAACATGGCCGGCAGGTTCCAGCCGAACAAGACCGCGGTCCAGTCGGCCGGGAAACTGCCGCCGGCCCAGAACACAGGCTGCGGGTGCTGCGTGCGCCACCACTTGATCGAGAAGATTACGATGGGCACGTCGATGAAGGCGAATATCGAAAACACGGCCGCGAAGATGGCACGCTGCGTGGGCTCTTCAATCGCGTGGCGCAGCATGAGGTAGCCGGCGTAGAGCAGCCAGCAGACCAGCGCCGAGGTGAGGCGCGCGTCCCAGGCCCACCACATGCCCCAGATGATGTGGCCCCAGATGGAGCCGGTGATGAGATTGCCCGCGAGAAACGCCAGGCCGACTTCGGTGACCGCGACGGCCAGCGCATCGTACTTGAAGTTCCGCGTGATGAGGAACATCACGCTCGCGATCAGCGCTACGGCCGCCCACAGCAGGGCGGTGATGGCCATGGGAACGTGGAAGAAGATGATCTTGAAGATGGCGCCCTGGTTCCTCTCCTCCGGAAGCCCGGCGATCGTCAGGATGTCGCGCGCCAGAATCACGATCGCGATAATGCCGATAGCGTAGAGTATCTTTTCCTTCATGCGTCACCCCACTAACACAGTCTCCGCGAGAGTAAGGGAGACTGCCGTATATATTACGTCAAAGCCGAGCAGCATCTTGATCCAGGTATACGAATCCTCGGTCAGCGGCTTGCCGATCACGAGGCCGGATGTGAGATGCATGGCCCCCAGCAGTGCGGGGACCAGGATCGGGTACGTCAGGGTCGGCATCATCACTTCGCGCAGCCGGATGTTGACAGTCAGCGCGCTGAAGATAGTTCCGATCACGGTCAGGGCCCAGGTGCCGAGCAGCACCACCAGCATGAGGCTGCCGAACTGCTGCGTCCAACGTACATTGCTGAAGATACCGAAGATGCAAAACGACAACATTTCGACGAACAGGATCAGCCAAAAATTCGCAATAGCTTTGCCCAGGAAGAGGGCGGCGCCGGAAATTGGTGCGGCGATCAGGGCATCCAGGCAGTCGTTGGGCAGCTCGCGGGCAAAGCTGCGGTTCAATAGCAGCGTGCCGGCGAAGGCGAAGACGATCCACAGCAGGCCGCCGAAAATCTCGGGTGGCGTCTCTTCCTGATCGAAGGCAAAGCTGAACATCAGGAGGATGACGAGCGCGAAGGCGAGCGAGGCGTTGATGGCCTCTTTGGTGCGTAACTCGGCGCGCAGGTCCTTGGCCATGATGGTGAACACCGACCGGAAAAACGCCATCAACCCTCACCGTAGCGCGCGTAAACCAGTCCGGGGTCGGCCGTCATTTCGGGCGTACACGGGCCGTGAAAGGCCACCTGGCCGCGGTTCAACAGCGCGACGTGCGAGGCCAGTTCAAGGGCTTCCCGCAACTGGTGCGTGGACATGATGATGGTCTTGCCCTCGGACAGGGCCTCGCGCAGCAGGCGCTGGAGGACGGCGATAGCTTTGTCGTCGAGCGCGGTGAAGGGCTCGTCGAGCATCAGGACGGAAGGCGCATGCAGGAAGGCGCGCGCCACCGCCAGGCGCTGGCGCATGCCGCGGGAAAACTCGCGGACCAGGCCGTCGCGGACGCGCTCGAGGCCGGTACGCTCGAGCCATTCGAGGGCCGTGCGGCGCGGGTCCGGCAGGTTGTAGAGGCGGGCGAAGAGAGTGAGATTCTCGACGGCCGAGAGTTCGTCGTAGACCGAAATGCCGTGGCCGATGAATCCCATCTTGCGGCGGGTTTCGGTTTGGCGCGGCTCGGTGCCGAAGATGGTGATCCGTCCTTTGCCTGGGCGGGTGAAGCCGGCGATGGTGCGGAGGAGGGTGGTCTTGCCGGCGCCGTTGCGGCCGATCAGGGCCAGACAGGAACCGGCTTCGGCCTCGAGCCGGATGTCGCGCAGGGCGGGATAGTCACCATAAAACTTCCAGACGCCCTCAACGGCGACGGCGCTCATTTGCCTCCTTGGGGGCGGCAGCAGCCGTGGCGGCGGGAGCCTGGGCGCGATATAGGATGGCGAATCCGAGGGCGAGAATACCCAGCGCGAGTCCGAGGATGAGCGGCGTCTGACTGTTAATGCGCGGCATGATCTGTTCGATCTGCGGGCCGGACTCGGATGCGGCGGCGGCCGGATCGTCGGCGGGCGTGGCGGCTTCGGCGCCGGTGAGCTCGATGTTATAAGACGCGCCGCTGAGGCCGTAGATGCGGGCCTGGGTGCGCGGCTCCTGACCCATGTCGGAGAGGTTGTCGCCCTTGATGTTCACACCGTTGGGCGCGATCAGGTAAGTGTTCTCGTCCTTGGTGAGAATCTTGCCGGCGTAGGCGGAGCCCGCGGTGTAGGGAAAAGCGTAGCTGAGATCGAAGCGCGTTTCGCCGGGCTTGATGGGGAAATCGACCTGATAGCCGTCGCCGCGCGGAGTTTTGGAAACGGCGGCGGGGATGGGCATGCCGCCGGGAGCAGTGGCGTTCACCTGCACTTTGCCATTGGCGCCGGCGGGAAGGAAGAAGCGGAGCGTGCCGCTATCGGGATCGTTCCAGGCGACGGTGCCGTCGTTGGTGAAGAGGTAAGTTTCGTTCACGGTCATCTGTCCGCCGCCCGGTTGGAACAGGAGCATGTGCTTCGAGACTTTGGCGGAGCCTTGCGACTTCGAAGCGTTGAAGACGTCGAGCGTGATGCCTGTGGTCGGACGGCCGGGCGGCAGCATGTGATTGTAGGTGACACCATCGAAGGCGGTGCGGATGAGGCTCGGTCCCTGCGGGGTCTGGTTGATGGTGAAGTTCCCCTGGGCGTCGGTGTGGGCCTGGTCGATCATCTCGAGGCCGGTCTGCTGTCCGAGTTTGTAGAAGGCGACGGTGGCGTTAGCGGCGGGCTTGTTGGTGGTCCGATTGATGACGGTGCCGGTGATGGCGGCTTGGGCGGCGGCGGCGAAGAAGAGGGCGAGGCAGAGTTTCATTTGGATACCTCCATCGGTTTGCCGCATTCGCCGCAGAACTTGAGGGGTTGAGGGAAGGTGGCGCCGCAGGTGGGACAGGTGAATGCCTTCGCGGCGGGCTTGGCGCCGTTGGGCTTGGCGGCGGCAGGAGCGGCGCCGGCGCCAGAGGCAAGCACGGTTTTCAACTTGTCGATTTCGGCCAGGACTCCGGCCAGTTCCTTTTGCAGGTCTTTCTTGGTGGCCTGGTAGTCTTCGTCGCTCAGCTTGTCGAGACGGTATTCGAACTGGAGGTCGCGCAGGTTTTCGTAGATGGCGGCTTTGCGCTCGTCCAGGTGGGCGAAGGGAGATTCGGGCTCGGGGGCACGAAGATCCTTCGGCCGGATGCCAAGGATAAATGCGATGACCGCGATGGCGATCAGGCAGGTGACAACTATGATCATTCCAGGTTCGCCAGATTCTTCTCGATCTGGTCCTTATACTTCTCGAGCGCGGGGTCGCCGATGTCTACGGCGCTAGGGATCTCGACCAGCGGGCGGGGCTTGCGGTATTTGCGGATGAACAGCCAGATCACGACCAGGCCGGCGGCGAGAATGGAATACGGGATGATCCATCCGAACGCGTTGGGCGGGGCGAGATAGACACCGGCGCCGTAATCTTTGATGAAGGCTTGCACGATCTGCTGGTCGCCCATGCCGGCAGACTGCATCTGCGCGATGCGTTCCTTGGCGGGCTTGGAGAAGTGGCACTCGAGCATGGAGCAGGTGGCCACCGAGTCCTTACAGCCGCACTGGCAGGCGATGCGGGCACCCACGCGGCGGACATCGACCGAGGGCTTTTCGGAGGCGGTCTGGGCGAGGGCGGCGATGGCGAGGGCGGCGAGCAGGAGAAGTCGCGGCGCCCTGGGACCGGCGATGCTTTTAATTCTGAACTGGTACATGTTTCTTGGTGTAGCCCACGACTTCGGTGCGGGCGTATTGCATCTTGACTTTGCTCGGGACCAGGCAGACGAAGGTGCCGCCGATCAGCACCAGGCCGCCGATCCAGATCCAACTGACCAGCGGGAAGACGTAGGCCTGAATCACGGCGCGCTGGTTGTCGTCCGACATGCCGCCGAAGTTGAGGTAGAGATCTTCGTTGGGGCGCTGGCGAATGCCGACTTCGGACGTTCCCTGGCGGCTGGCCTTGTAGAAGCGCTTTTCCGGTTCGAGGAAGCCGAGCTGGGCGCCGTCCTTCGTAACCTGCATGGTGGCGCGGTGCCATTGGTAGTTTTCGTTCTCGCCCTGCTGCAGGTCGACCATCTTGAGCGAGTACACGCCGACCTTCATGCTGTCGCCGGTGTTCAGCTCCTTCACCTCGGCTTGGTTGAAGGCGTGGCCGGTGAAGCCGATGAACATGAGAACGATCCCCATGTGGACGAGGTAGCCGCCGTAGCGGCGCGTGTTGCGGTGCGTGAGCTCGATGGTGGCGCGGACCAGGTTCATCTGGTTCTTGCCGGAGATGGAATGCGCGCCCTTGTAGAACTCGATGAGCACCGTGAGTAATACAAAGAGACAGAAGCCGAACGAGATGAGAGCGTAAAACTGGCGCATGCCGGCGGCGATCAGCGCGCCCACCAGCACCACCGACGCGATGCCGGGCCATTGGAAATTGCGGCGCAGGCTATCGAGCGACGTGCGGCGCCAGGCAAAAAGCGGACCCACGCCGGTGAGCAACAGGAGGAAAAGGCCGATGGGGACCATCAGGCGGTTATACCAATCGGCATCGAGCGAAATCTTGTCACCGCTGACGGCTTCCGAGATGACGGGGAAGAGCGTGCCCCAGAGTACGGCGAAGCAGCTCGCGAGCAGTATGAGGTTGTTAAACAGGAATGAGGATTCGCGCGAGACCACGCTTTCGAGTTCGGCTTCGCTCTTGAGGTAATCCAGGCGATCGATGATCAGGTAGATGGTGGCGGCGATGCCGATCGCGAGGAAGCTGACGAAGTACTTTCCGATCTCGGAGCGGGCGAAAGCGTGGACGGATTGCACCACGCCCGAACGCGTGAGGAACGTGCCCAGGATGCAAAGGAAGAACGTCGCAGAGACGAGGACGATGTTCCAGACCTTCATCATGCCCTTCTTCTCCTGCATCATCACGGAGTGAAGGAAGGCGGTGCCGCTGAGCCAGGGAAGGAGGGAGGCGTTCTCGACCGGGTCCCAGCCCCAGTAGCCGCCCCATCCGAGGACGTGGTAGGCCCAGGCGGCGCCGAGCATGACGCCGGTGCTCTGGAAGAGCCAGGTGACGAGGGTCCAGCGGCGGGTGGTGTGGATCCAGGCATCGCCGGGCTGGCGGGTGATGAGCGAGCCGATGGCGAAGGCGAACGGGACCGCGAAACCGACGTATCCGAGATAGAGCATCGGTGGGTGGATCGCCATGGCCGGATACTGAAGCAGCGGCGAGAGGCCGTTGCCGTCCGGCACGGCGGTGATCAGCTTGTCGACCGCGAGCATGCGGAAGGGGTTCGCGATGAAATTGTTGAGGATGAGGAAGAAGGTCTGGACGGTGGTGAGGATGGCGATGACGTAGGGCATCATCTCGCGATGCCGGCGGCGGTTGGTGAGGGTGACGACGGCGGCGTACGTGGAGAGGAGCCAGCTCCAGAAGAGGAGCGAGCCTTCCTGGCCGCCCCACCATGCCGCGAACTTGTAGAGCGTGGGCATGGAGCGGTTGGAGTGCTCGGCGACGTAAGAAAATCGGAAGTCGCCGGTGAGGAGCGAGTAGACGAGGATGGCGCTGGCGAGCGTGATGAGCGCCCAGATGGAGTAGACCGCGCGCTCGCCGCTGACTACGAGAAACGGTTTGCGCCGGATGCGGCCGATGACGCAGGCCAGTGTGGCATAGATCGCCACGCAGAAGGCCAACAGGATGGCCAGCGAACCCAAATTTTCCATATCCCCCTCGTCGATTGCTAGTGTCCGATGCTAGATGTTGGTCTTGCCGCCACCATTGATATTGGGCGGCGTCTGGCCGGGGGCCAGTTGGCCGGGCTTGGCCTCATACTTAGACGCGCATTTCGCCTGAATCTTCCCGGCGCGGAAGACGCCGTCCTTATCCAGCTTGCCATCGGCCAAAGCCTGGGCGCCGTCCTTGAACGTGTCGGGGAGGGGTTCGGTTCCGGTGTAGGCGACGGTGAGCTTCTGCTTGTCCTGAACGAGGACAAACTGGACCTGGTCGCCGATGCGGCGAATGGAGCCGGCATCGACATCGCCGCCAACTCGGAGGCGCTTGCCGTAGGCCTGGTTGCCCATCTGGCCGAGCTCGGAGATGGTCTTGTAGTAGGTCTGCGTTTCCTTCATGCCGGCCGTGGCGAGCCAGACCAGGGTGCCGATGACGACAACGATCAGGACAGCGAACTTGCTGTATTTTTTCATGCGTGCCTCGGTAGTAAATCACAGTATAGTACGAAAATCATAGCGGTATATTCGGATATGTTTAGGTTTTTTGTGGGCCGGATGGGCGGTGGCCAAAGGTGAGGGAATGGGGCGAAGGTAGCGCGAAAATGCCGGAACGAAGCCGAGGGCATTGGAGAGTTGGACGGTCGAGCGGTGACATTTCTTCCAGGTAAAGCAGTTTCCGTGTGGACCTCGGAGGAGCACTCGGGAGTGGCTCGGGTTCGTTTGGTAGTTCTTACGAGCCTGAAGCCGCGCGAGGTAACCGAGTTGTTCTCGTTCGACCACGACCTGAACGCGTTCGTCTCGATCGGTACCGGGACTGCGAGCGACGATGGCCAGGTGGTCAAGTCCGATCCGGGCGTCGGTATACTGAAAGCCGGGTGGCATCTGACAGGTGCGCCGGTACCGCCAGGCAACGGGGAAGATGTTAGCGTGGTCATCGTGGGAGATGCAGATTCTGGAACGAATCCGGGGGTGTCTGCGATTCGTCAGCGAACACCAGCCACGACTTCTCTAGCCTATCTCTAGCCTGACTTTCGCACTCCAAGGCCATTTTGGCGTGGGTGTGGGGCATAACCCGAGCGGCTGCAACGCCGGGTTTCAGAAAATCGCAGAGTGAAGACCTACCCTCTTCCATAGCGTTCCGCTTTCTGGCATTCTGCTGTTGCCTTGTTTTTGCGCAGCACAAACCGAAGGAAGGACGGCAAAGACCATCGCTACTTCAGCATCGTCGAGAACCAGCGGGTGTCTGCGGATAAGACGGTCCAGCGGACCGTG
>JBGPHT010000091.1:0-30526 GCA_041484525.1 Bryobacteraceae bacterium
CCACATTGCGCCCCAGCACGAGGTCTTTCGCAAGGTAAACCACGCCCATTCCGCCGCCGCCCAGCTTGCTTGAGATGCGATAGTGAGAAATGGTCCGGCCTTCCGCAACGGACGGCACGCGTGTGGTCGCCGTGACCGGTAAATCGAGCAGCACCTCGGCCGCTGGCCGGTCCAGAATCTCCTTCTCTGAGTTTTGCGCCAGCAGCCTCTCGACTTCGCGGCGAAGTTCGGGTTCGGTATCCGAGAGGATCCCAGGGCCTTGTTCACGCGCCGCGTTATAGAGCGCCTCGATCTGTTGCCAACGATCCGTGCTCAACTCCCGATAATAGAAGCACGTTACGCGTTCTCGCAGCCGGAACCGGCGTGTTCTGACCCATTATAGTTCAGGTAACTCACAGCCGGATATCATAGAACCGCCGAAGTCGATGTCCGGCCTTAGGTGGTCTATCTTCCTAATGACAGTCGGCAGCCGATCGGAGCCCGGACCACTTCATCCGTTCCGCGGAACCGCCCGGAGACTGGGCCTCTTCGTTCTTCACGCAGCCTGCTGCCGACGAAGCTGTCGCTGTTTTCGCGCCGCCTCCGACTTCCGATCCCTGCCGGTGTGGATCTCCTGCTGACGCCCGGCGAGCATGCGGAACGCACGCAAGCGTGTCCTTCGGCGTGATGTAGCCGACTGCACTGTTCAGGCGGACGCTGTTGTAATGCTCGACGTAGCCATCCACCAGGCGCCGTGCATCTTCCAGCGACAGTGGCGTTCCCGGCCGGATGCACTCTCCCTTGAGCGACTTGTGCCACCGTTCGATCTTGCCGTTCGATTGCGGGTAGTAGGGCGAAGTTCTGACGTGCGTCGTGCCCGAGATCCGAATGAATTCCTTGAAGTCTTTGGCAATAAACTGCGGCCCGTTGTCGGAGATGATCCGGGGCTTCGCCTCCGGGTGAAGTTCCTTGGCGCGCTCCAAGATGACCTCGATGTCCGCCTCGGTCAGCGGGACGTTCTACCACCTGTGCAGCATTCTGGACGGCTGCTGCCGCTCCAGAAATCGCGGGGAACCCGGCCGTTGTGCTCGTTCACCTTGCCGTAGCGCTCCCGCCAGTCGTAGAACTTGCTGGCAGTGATGTCGAGCCACTCGATGAAGCGCCCGGCGCCTATCTCGGTTTTCTCCGACCAGCGCCGGACGAAATCCACGATCTGGTCCCGCGTATCGTGCGGAACCCAGACCCCGGTTAGAGTTCCCCGATCTCTTTTCTTAGCGCGACGTGCTCCGCCATCAACTCGGCCAGAACCTCGTCCTTGGTCTGAATCTTCTTGTCCAGGTAGGCGATCCGCTCCTGCTCGGCGGAGTGGTTGGGCCCGGCTTTCGGCTGAAACGTAGCCGCGCCGTTCTCGAAGAACTCCTTCTGCCAGCGGTAGAAGACCGTGGGCTGGAGTCCCTGTCTGTCACACAGTTCCGAGATCGGCACCCGCTCCAGCAGATGCCGCCTCAGGATGCCAACTTTCTCTTCCGGCGTGTAGTGCTTCCGTTGCTCTTCATGCGTTCGCTCCATTATCTTAACGAGGGAACGCTTTCTCCATTTCCAACTGAACCGGAACAGTGTGCTGAACACGAGATCCAGGATATTAGGGGAAGTGAAGGACGCCGGAATATCCGGCCTCGCCCAAAGGCGGGCCTACACTGCCACTCCATAAACACGGATATGACCTTCGCCACTCGTGAGCCTCCGGAGGCGCGAATGGTAGTCGGCGCTACGCACACGGGCAACATCCGGGTTCCCCACACCCATAAAGTTTCGATGGCTGGAGGCCGATCAAACAAGAGTATATGTTTGGTCGCCGCGCCTTCATTCCTAGCCCGTGTTTATGATGCCTGCCAATCCAGTCCCAACGGAGCGTCGGTAAGATGGCCAAGACAATCAGGAACCTGCTCGTCCACGCCCACACGGAACGGGAATTGCGGCGATGCGCGCGGCAGTATGCCAGCGGCCGGATGATCGACATCGGATGCGGAAGCAAACCCTACGCCGGGATGTTCGCGCCGTTTGTCACCGAGCACATCGGACTCGACCATGTGTCGACGCAGCATGAAAAATCCCACGTGGACTTGTGGGGCACAGCGTATGAGATTCCGTGCGACGACGCTCACTTCGACTGCGCTCTATGCACCAGCGTTCTTACGAATCTCGAGGAGCCCGAGGCCGCGTTGCGAGAATGCCTCCGCGTCCTGAGGCCGGGTGGCATCGCTATCTTTACAACCGGCTTCTTGTGGCACGTTAACGAGGCGCCGCGCGACTTCTATCGATTTACGCGGTACGGCCTTTCTCACCTCTTTCAGAAAGCGGGCTTTGAAGTCGATGAGATCAAGGCGCTCTGCGGGTTCTGGGCTACGTTCGGGCAATTGCTGAACTACAATCTTTACCGGCTGAATCGCGGTCCCGTCCGGTGGTTGCACCTGCTCGACCCAATCGGCCTTGTACTCCAAGGGCTCGCATACGGCATGGACGCGCTCGACCGGACTGAGGCGTCGACCAGTAGTTACTCGGTTATTGCTCGTAAGCCGGGAGCAACTTACAAGTTATGACGACATCTATTCAGGCAGTTCCCGAATGGGCCCTGGATGTCCTCCATCCCGGCTATGCGGAGATTGATGGCATTCTTAGCTACGGACCGGAGTGCGCCGGCAGCTATATGGCTGGCCAAGACTGGCCCGACGTGACGGATGCCTCCCCCGTGCCACGATTGCGTTCGCCGTGCCTCGCCGAATTTGGACCGTTAGTCCAGGAACTCTCGAGGCGCGGAGAGCCGCCAACAGTGCTTTCGGTCTGCGACGGCGGCGGTCATCCATCCGCGATTCTGGCGTCGGAATACCCGGATCTGCGAATTATCAGCATCGATCTGTCCCTCGACGCGCTACGATTCTTCGCGCCGAAAATGCACCGGTATTTCGGGCTGGCTCCGAACCGGATTGTGCGCGTTCAAAGCTCGGCGCTGCACCTGCCAATCGAAGAACACTCGATTGATGCAGTAGTCGGCGTGGGCGCGATTCATCACTTGCAATTGCTTCATACTTTCTTCCGCGAGTGCGCCAGGGTGTTGCGTCCGAACGGCTTGGTCCACTTCACGGGGGAACGGCTCTGGACGGGCGTAGAGCCGGATGACACCGATGAGAGCGATATCACACGAACCGCACGGCAGTACCATCGGGCGCTTGAGTCCAACGGCTTTTCATCCTCTGTCGGAACCGGCGACGGCGAGTTGAATACCTATGCCCGCCGTTATCGGTTGCCGGCTGCCAGTTGGCGCTTGGCGCGTCGCGCCATACCGCGTCTGAGAGCGTTGGCAGGGCGATGCGCGACCGTAACCGTCGCCGGGCGCCTCAAATCAAGCGGCCTTTGACCCTACAGTTTCCGAGGCCAGAGTCCGATCAAGTGATTGTATCGGCGGTCCATCGGAGAGCTATCGTGCCGGCCACCTGCGCCAAATCCTCGCGACTTCCCGGGTCACCCATAACAGCGGTGATCCAGCAGATCATGCGGGCAGACCGGAGTTTTGCGTCGGCCGTCACCTCGACGCTCATGACTCAAGCGGGCACTCTCATTTTGGCGTTGATTACAGACGTCCTGATCACTCGCGGCATGGGGCCGGAGGTACGCGGATTGTACGCACTCGCAGTCCTGACGGCGAGCCTCTCCGTGCAGGCGCTGGACTGCGGCCTTTCGTCGGCCACCACCTACTTCGTGGCCCGGCAACCGGAATGCACCGCATCCATCCTTGGCAACCATGTGGTGTTTAGCTTCGCGTCACTGGTTCCCGCGGCCATCGCCGTAGCCATGCTGCATCGTACCGGCCCGGGTACTGCCAGGTTATTGGGTGTAGGCGATCCGCTAACGATGTGGGCGATTGCCGCGCTCGTCGGATTGAGCATGGCTTACAACTATACGGTTGCGGTTCTGTTGGGGCAACAGTCCATTCATTTCGTCAATCGGATGGCCATGCTCCATATGGGGGTCTTCTTCCTGGGCACGGGTTGCATCGCGGCGGCAACGCGCCCGACCGTCGGTGCGATTCTGCTGGCGATGTCGCTGGGCAGACTGGTAGCGCTCGCCTATGGCTTGCAAGAGATCCTCTGGCCGGCGCGCCTGACCGCTAGCTGGCCGGTGTTTGTCCGTTCTTACCGCTATGCCGTCAAGGCGTATGCTGCCCAACTCACCACTCTCGTAGCATATCGGGCGGACCAGTTCATTGTCGCTGGGTTGGCCGGAACCACGGAACTTGGATTCTACGCAGTCGCGGCGTCGGTGACGGAGCGTCTCAACATTCTGCCCAACGCTGTTGCGATGGTACTGATGCCTAGCGTAGCGTCCGCCGGGCAGACGCCTGAGGTGGTGAAGCGCACCGGGCGCATACTTCGGGGAACGTTGCTGTGCGCGCTCGGTTTCTGCGGCATGCTTGGCATTTCCTGTCCGTTTCTGATTCCATTCATCTACGGTCCCGCATACTCCCGAGCCGTCCTCCCGATTCTTCTTCTGCTCCCCGGCGCCGTGGGATTGGCGGCAGCTAAATTAGCTTCCTCCCATCTCATGGGTGACGGCGAAGTGAAGTTCGCGATGATGATCTCGATCGCGACGGCCGCAGTTACGGCGCTTCTAGACTTGGGGCTGATTCCTTCGCTCGGGATCGCAGGGGCCGCGGCGGCGTCGAGCGCCGGATATTGCCTTGCAGGAACACTCCATGTTCTGAAGCTCTTTAGCCGAGGCGGCTTCGTCAGGACGGCAGTCAACCTATGACTCTGCTGCTTGTCGCCAAACTGAACTTTAACCCGCAAGTGCTGCGCTGGCTCGATCGGCTGCAGGATCTGGGGGTCCACGTGGTGTGCCTGCACATCGGCAACGCCCGGGAGTTGGCGCCCATTCGCTCGCGTGTCCATTCTCGCGTCCACTATCTCTTCGTGGATGCAGGCGGAGGCGCCGGGATCCGGTCCATCTACAGGCTCTTTTCCGTTTACCGCCATGTGCTCCGGACAGAGCAGCCTGACGCTGTCTGGGTATTGTGTTTGTGGACGCTGCTGGTCCCCCTGATTTGGGCGCTGCGGGGCCGGAAAATCCCGCTCATCCTGACTGCTTGCGGCAGTGACGTCAACACCGGCGCCCGAAGCTGGCGGAACCGCATTCTGTTTCGGTACGTGCTATCGAGAGCGGCATTGGTATGCACGACGACGTGCGAGATGATGGCGCGCCTCAAGGAAATCGCGGCGATCCACCCGGGCCGGGCACTGACCCTCTACTGGGGAATCGATACCGCGGCGTTTTTCCCAGCCGGCGACGCGGAGCGGATAACGCTACGCAGAAAATGGGGCGTCGGGACCGGGTCTCCCGCGATCTATATGGGCCGTATCCTGCGTCCCATCGCCTATTATCGAGAGGCCCTGGCGGCCATCTCGACCGTGATCAAGTCGAACGGGCTCCGAGATCTGAAGCTCGTGTTCGTCAACTGGGCGTCCGACGCCGGCATCGTCCGCGAAGTCCGCGAACTTATCGACGCTCTCGGATTGTGCGGCCAGGTTATTTTTATCGATCGGGAACTGGACGCGCAGGAGCTACGCGAAGTGTATGCCATCGCGGACATCACGCTGAACCTGCTGCGGCAGGATCAGTTGGGCTCGACTATTTTCGAAGCTCTGGCGGTTGGCAGCTTGCTAGTGACCACCGATCTGCCGCAATACCAGCGGGTCGCTGCGGAAGGAGCCAGGTTTTGGTTCGTTCGCACCAGTCATGTGGAAACGGATCTGGCGCGCACTCTGGAGGAACTGATCCAGAACCTTCCCCAAGCCAAGCGCAGAGCCATCTTGCCTAACCAGGAAATGGTAAGGGCGGAATACCGGTTCGACAAGAACAGCCTGGCATTTGTGGCTGCCATCCGAAAGGTCATACAAGTCGTGCAAGAGGTCCCTCAGGTCTTATCATGATTACCCTTGTCGTACAGATGATCGCCGCGGTTTTAGGATTGATGGTGTTGGGCGCACTAGCCCAAGCGGCTTCCAAACGGCCGCTCGCCGGCTTCCTGGCCTTGGAAGCCGGTTTCGTCGTCATTCAGTTTCTTCTGGAAAGCGTCTTCGCGGACCAGCCGCTGGCAACTATGGCGAAAGAGGTGCTAACGGCCGCGTTTCTGGTGCCGACACTCCTCCTGTCCTTGGGAACCCCTGACCAGCCGCGGCTCCAGATTCGCGGTTTCGTCCTGGTAGCGCTTGGTGCCATAGGGTGTGCCGTGGGCGCCGCGGTTCTAGCGTCCGACGCGACAAGGGCTGTGGCGGCGCTCCGCTTCTTTGCGTTCTATCCGGCCCTGATGTTCGGGGCAATTGCCATGCGACACCAGGTAGGGAAGGATCCGTCCAGCCTGGCCGGCTTCTTCCGTTGGTTTCTGGTGCTAGGTGTGGTGGTCTCGACATTCGGCCTGCTGTCCTATCAATTTGGAGCGGCGGTCGATCCGCGATGGGAAACAGCGGCGGAGAACATGAGAGACGTGACTCAACGGAGTGGAATCGCGGTCAATGCCGTGGTCTCAACCTTGGGAAACCGCTCGAACATGGGTGCGTTCGCCGTCCTGCTATTGCTCATGGCGGCGGCGACCAGACACGTTTCCTTCCGTAAACACGGGCACGTAGCTGCTGCAGCTTCGGCCGTAGTCGGTCTCGCCTTGGCGCTGACATTCAGCCGAACAGCGTATGTGGGCCTTGCTGTTGGTGGATTGGCTCTCTTTGTTGCCGAGAAGCGCCCGAACATCAAGATCCTGGTCACCGTGATCGTGCTCGGGGCCTTAATCATTCCGCTGGTCGACGCCGTATCGCCGGGTTCTCTCGAGGCTGCGCTCGGAACCATGGGCGATTCGACCATATCCGGACGTTCGGCCGTCTGGCATGAAGTAGCCTCCAACCTTTCCGACTATCCATTCGGCGTCGGTTTGGGAGTGTATGGCAACGCGCTGAAAGGATTTGGCCAGGACGCAAGATCCGGGGGGCTTGGGGCGGTCGACAATTCGTTTCTACTGATTTTGGTGGAGCAAGGCATCCATGGCGCGGCGTTTTGGGCCGTGGTGTTCCTGGCGATCGGTGTTCGGGCATTTCGCAACTTAAGGGCTGCCCGGAGTATGCTCGGCGTCTCCATGGCACGAATGGTGTGGGCCTGGTATTGGGCATTCCTCGCCATGAGCGTAACCATCGACTGGTTCCACGCTCTTCCCGTCATCTGCCCACTCTGGTTCTTTTTTGGACTTCAATTCGCGCTGCCGGCACTGGAGCGAACTTGGGAGAGCAATGCGCTTGCCTATCAGAGCTACGCTGCAGCCAATCAGGCGCGCAGCCTTGCGGATCGTATCAACCAGTCTCTCGGGCTATGCCCGTTTGAAACCGCGAGGAGCGGCTACGGTCGTGTTGATGTACCATAACGTCGGCTACGAGCCGGCGGATCGCGGCACGATCCTGCCCTCCGAGCTGGCCTCGCAGTGGCGTTCCTTGCAGCAGTTGGGCTATGTGAACGTCAGCATGGACCAGATCCGCCGCCAGCTTGCGGCCGGGGCCTTGCCCGAGGGCAGGACTTTCGCCATCACCTTCGACGATGGACGCCACGGTGTGTACGAACACGGGCTGCCCTTGCTACAGTCTTTCGGCTTCTCCGCCATCGTGTACTTGGTGTCCGGGCTGATCGGGACGACGCGCTGCTTCAGCGGGCTGGATCTCACCTATATGTCTCTCGATCAGATCCGAATGTGGGCCGCCGCGGGGCAGTCTGTAGGAAGCCATACCCTAACCCATCAACACCTGCCGAGCCTTGGCGAGCCTGAACTCAGGCAAGAGATTGTCGATTCAGCCCGGACCCTGGAGAGTCAATTCGAGATGGCGGGTGGCGCATCGCACTTCGCATACCCGTATGGCGAATACGACCAGAAAGTGGAAGAGGCTGCCGCGGCTTGCCACGTTACGGCGGTTACCGTCGAACAAAGCGCAGTGCTCCCGACTTCGCGGCTTATGGCAATACCCAGGGTAGATCCCGGCCGCCGTCGTGACGAGATGATCCTTCGCTTCGCCAACTTAGACCTGCTCTAGCCGACTTATGCCACAGCTTAGGATTCTGTATCCTTTCGAATTCGGCACTCTCATGGGCGGCGGCCAGCATTCGCTGCTGGATCTGATCGCCGATCTCGACCCAGGCCGGTTTCAAGCCGTGGTCGTTTGTCCACCAGTCGGGGACTTGATGGCCTCCGCCTCCGCGCGGGGAGCGGTAACCGTGCCGGCGGGAGCGGGCGCCGTCTGGGTCTTCAGTCCCCGGCGCATTTTCAGGACCTGTCTGGACGCTGTGGCGGCGATCTTCAGGATTGTGCGTACCCTCCGCCTCCATCGGATCCGCCTGGTCCACGCGAATAATATACCGGCCTTCCTGTACTCGGTGGCGGCTAGGGCGCTGACCGGGTCCACGCTGCCGGTGATCTGGCACGACAGAGGATTTGGGCAGTATCCCAATCCGCTCTGGAAACTGGCCCGTTGGGTATTGAATCAACGGCCGAACTATCACTTGGTATGTACGACGTCCGGCTGCGCAGACGTCTGGGTCCAGCGGGGCGTCAACCCGTCCAGAATGTCCGTGATCTATAACGGTATATCCACGGAGCGATTCTCGCCGGCATCGGTGCTGGACGCTAAGGCGGCGCTGGGGTTGGACGGGCGAAGTGTCATCGGAATGGCGGCCCGTTCCAGCCGGAACAAGGGTCACTCCGTGCTGCTACGCGCCTTGGCCCGGGTCAGGGACTCGCATCCGGATGCAGTGGCTCTGTTCATCGGAGGCGTAGGCACGTCTCCGGACGATGCGGTGTACCAGAAGGAACTGAGCGAACTGGCGGAGGAACTGCACGTCAGTGGGCAGGTGATCTGGGCCGGCCCTGTTTCCAACGATCGCTTGCCTGGATTCCTCGCGGCTTGCGACATCGTAGTGAACCCGTCATTTCACGAAGCGTTTGGGCGGGTCATCGCGGAAGCCATGCTGATGGCCAAGCCAGTGATCGCCACCCGTGCCGGCGGCGCTCCGGAGCTGATCGAAGAAGGGCTCTCGGGGTACCTGATCGATCCCGGGGACGACCACGCGCTGGCCGGCCGGATTACCGCCCTGCTCAACCACCCCGAGCACGGAATCGCGATCGGAGCGGCGGCAGCCAGACGGGCGCGCGCTCTCTTCGATGTAACTGACACGACCCACCGGATCGAGCAGTTGTATTCCCAGCTCCTGACATCTTCAGCGAGGCAACATGTGGACTAGACCGGCTCCCGGCGTTCTGCCGATAACCCTGTGGATGAACATGCCGTCGCATCACCAGGACGATCTGATCCGATGCGTTGCCGCGACCCCCGGAGTGGATCTCCAGGTGATCTATGATACGGACCTTGCGGCATCCCGTCAGGAGATCGGCTGGGAGGCCGGCTCCCGCCCGTACCAGCACCGCTTCCTTTCCGGTCTGAAGCCCGCCGATGCCATCAGGCAAATGAGCGCCTCCCGGAATCGGGTGCACATCGTGAATGGGATTTGGGCGGTGCCGAGCTTTACCGTTGCGTTGCTTTACCACCTGGCGCGCTCCGGGAATCCAGTCTTCATCTACTCCGAGGGATCGAAGGCCGATCGCTCGCGGTCGTGGGCGCGCTGTGCGGCGCGCACTCAGCTCGGCCGCTGGGTCGCGCGCAATCCACGGTGTAAGGTTCTGGCGGTATCGAAACTGGCAGCGGAATTCTATAGCTCTTTTGGGTTCCCGGAGGATCGAATCTACCCGTTCGGGTATTTTCGCGATTCGGACCCGCAGTCCAGAACGGCTCGTGCGGGCACCCTCCGAGTCGCATATATCGGACGACTCTGTTCTCAAAAGGGCCTCGATGTTCTGCTTCGAGCGCTCGAGCCACTGTGGGACGGCCGGCCGGAGCTCGCGCTGGATGTGATTGGCGGCGGTCCCGATCTGCCCGCGATTCGCGAATACATGGCCGCGCACCCGTCGGCGCGCATCCGGCTGCGCGGGGTGCTGCCCAGCAGCTCCATTCCTCGCGAGATCTCTGAATATGACCTCGTGGTGCTGCCTTCCCGTTTCGACGGTTGGGGGGTCGTGGTCAACGAGGCCCTCGCCGCGGCGGTTCCCGCGATCGTCTCGGACACCTGCGGCGCGGCCGACCTGATACGCCACGGCGTCAACGGGTTTGTGTTTCCGAGCGGCAATCCGGACGCCCTCAGAGAGTGCATCCTCGAGTTTGCACAAAAGCCGGCTGGCGAACGTCGGGAGATGTCGTCCGCCGCGGCCGCTACCGGTGAGAGTATCCACCCGCGCGCCGCCGCCAGCTACCTGATTGAGTGCGTGCGCCACGCCCTGGCCGGAGCCGGCGAGAAACCAGTGCCCCCATGGATGATGAACAATGAACATCTGCTTTATAGCTGACCTTCGCAGTCCCATCGCTGCTAACTGGATCTCGCACTTCGTGGGGGGCGGGCACGAGGTTCACCTTATCTCGACGCATCGCTGCGAGGCGTTCCCGGGTGCGGCGTCCACTTGGGCTCTGGCCGGCATTCCCTGGAAGGTGCGGCGACTGCGATCGCGGGAACCCCAGGACGGCATTCCGCAGCGCGAGGTCAGCCGGTTGCGCGGCGGCCCGCTTTGGAATTGGGCTGTCCACCTTCGCCAGCTTGTTCGCCCGGCGAAGGTGCTGTCGCATGCGGCCGGTGTCCGCAGGATTCTGGCGGCGATCCGGCCGGACCTGGTCCACGCGATGCGGATCCCATATGAAGGCATCCTCGCCGGGGCCGCCGTCCGCGATTGCCCGCTGATCGTCTCGGTCTGGGGCAACGATTTCACACTCCACGCGTCCGGTCACGCCGCCACCGGAGCGTTGACCAGAAAGGCTCTGAACCGGTGCTCGGCCCTGCATAGCGATTGCGCGCGCGATCTCAGCCTCAGCCGCGAATGGGGCTTCGACCCGAGTAAACCGACGTTTCTGGCCCCTGGAAACGGCGGCATCCGCACCGATATTTTCACTCCTGTGGGGGAACGCTCCGCCTTCGCGCCTTCCGATCCGGACGTCCCTGTGGCGATCAATCCGCGAGGATTTCGGTCATATATCCGGAATGACTGTTTCTTTCAGGCGATTCCGCTCATACTGAAGGAGGCGCCCCGGACCGTGTTTCTCTGTCCCGCGATGAAGGGCAGCTCGGCCGCGCAACATTGGGTGGATCGACTGGGCATCGGCCATTCGGTCCGCTTGTTGCCTTCGGTAGCGCCGGACGCCATGGCGTCTCTTTTTCGGGCGGCGCAGGTCAGTGTGTCGCCATCGATTCATGACGGCACACCCAACTCGCTGCTCGAGGCCATGGCCTGCGGGTGTCTACCCGTGGCCGGCGCCATCGAGTCCATGCGGGAATGGATCGACGAGGGTGTCAACGGGATTCTTTGCGACGCCAACGATCCCGTCTCGATCGCCCAGGCCGTCATCCGAGGTCTCTCGGACGGAGCGCTGCGGGAACGCGCCCGATTGCATAATTCGCTACTCATCGGTGAGCGCGCGGAGTATCTCAGCACCATGAACAGGGTCGAAGAATTCTATTCCAGCGTACTGCGGCGCAGCGCTGCCGGGAGCGTGTAAGGCATGCAACAGGTCATCCAGAACGTGCGGACCGGACGAACCCTGGTTCGCGAGATCCCTGCGCCGGCTTGCCGGGCGGGTCACCTGGTGATCGCCGAGGCGGCGTCGCTCATTTCGGTCGGCACCGAGAGGTACGTGGTCGAGCTCGCCCGCAAGAACCTTATCGGCAAGATGCTGGACCGTCCCGATCAAGTCAAACGCCTGCTGCAGAAAGTGCGCCAGGAAGGCTTTCGGAGCACGCTAAGTCAAGCTCAAGCCAAGTTGGATGAACCGATGACCCTGGGCTATTCGGCTGCCGGCGTGGTCATCGAGTGCGGCGCGGGCGTGTCGCGCTTCAAGACCGGCGACCGCGTGGCGGCTGCCGGTTGCCACGCCGGGGTCATCTGCATCGGCGAGAACCTCTGCGCCCACATTCCCGGCCAAGTTACGTTCGCCGAGGCGGCCTACGCTGGAGTGGCTTCGATCGGTCTCGAAGGCGTGCGGCTGGCGTATCCGGCGCTTGGCCACCGGGTGCTCGTCATCGGCCTCGGCCTGGTCGGGCAAATCTGCGTAGCGATCTTGAAAGCGCACGGTTGCTCCGTGTTCGCGACGGATATCGATCTCAGCCGGTTGGAACTGGCTCGCCGTTTGGGAGCCGACCACGTCGGCCTTGGTTCGCCCATCGAAGCGGTAAAGGCATTCGGAGATTCCCACGGAGTGGATTCGGCGATCATCACCGCCGCCACCGAGAGTAACGGACCGATCGAGTTCGCCGCCGAGGTGTGCCGCCCGAAAGGACGAATCGTCCTGGTTGGAGTAGCCGGGTTGGATATCCCGCGAGCGCCGTTCTTCAAGAAGGAGCTCGAGTTTACGGTGTCTTCGTCGCTGGGCGCCGGCCGCGGCGATCCACTGTACGAAGAGAAGGGGATCGACTACCCGATCGGGTACGCCAGATGGACCGCGCAGAGGAACATGCAGGCCGTGCTGGAATTGATGGCCGCCGGCAAGCTGCCAGTCGAAGAGTTGACCACCCACCGCTTCCCGGTCGACCGCGCATCGGAAGCGTACGACCTGATCGTCTCGCGGAAGGAGCCGCACCTCGGGATCGTGATCGAGTATCCGCGCGATCCGGAGCCCCTGGTGCGCCGTGTCGATCTAGCCCCCAGCCGAACGGTCAAGTCCGGTCTCGGTGTGAGCTTGATCGGGGCAGGGAATTTCGCGCGGCTCGTCATGATGCCGGCTCTCACCAGGATGAAGGGGATTTCGTGGCGAGGTCTCTGCAGCGCCAAAGGCGTCACCGCGGAGCACAGCGGCCGCAACCTGGGTTTCCAGTTTGCGGCCACCGACGCCCGCGAGATCTGGGACGATCCGGCAACTGACGCGGTCTTCATTACCACCCGGCACGACCTGCATGCGGAGTTGGTGATAGCCGGACTGCGCGCCGGGAAACACGTGTTCGTCGAGAAGCCGCTCTGCATTACCGCGGTAGAGCTGCAATCCATCGCCGACTGCGTGGAAGAGTTGGGTGACCGCTGCCCGCTGCTGATGGTCGGCTTCAATCGCCGGTTCGCCGCCGCCACGACGGCGATGCGCGCCTTCTTCGATGGCATCCAACCAACAACCGTTGCGTACCGCTTCGCGCCCGGCCACATTCCAGTCGACCACTGGACGCAGGACGAGGAAATCGGCGGCGGCCGTATCGTGGGCGAAGCCTGTCATGCCATCGATACCTGTGTGGCCCTGACAGGCAGTCTTCCCGTCAAGGTGTACGCGGAGTCGGTCGGCAGTTCCGGCGGTGTAGAGACCACAGACGACAAGGTCTTCATTGTGGTTCGCCACGCCAACGGTAGCGTATCCAACATCTCCTATCAGTCAGGTGGCGACCGCGCCTTCGCCCCGGAGCGCATCGAAATGTTCGGCGGAGGGCGAACCGCCGTGAACAACTCCTGGGAAGTCGTCGAACTTTGGCGCGACAACCGATGCCAGCGAATTCGCGCCGGCAAAGACAAGGGGCATGACGCCGAATTCACCGCCTTTCTTCGCGCCTGCCGCGAAGGGGGTCCATGGCCGATCCCATGGAAGCAGTTGTACGGCGTCACCTGGGCATCGTTGATGGCTGTCCGCTCGCTTCGCGTAGGACTGCCCGAAATCCTCGAGGAGTTATAGCGCGATGTGTGGCGTTGCGGGCATATTCCACTACGCGGACCAGGGACGGGGAGCCGACCGCGACCTGGTGGTCCGGATGACGCGGACGCTGGCGCATCGCGGTCCGGATGGCGAAGGCATCTACTGTGAAGGTCCGATCGCGCTGGGTCACCGGAGGCTGTCCATTGTGGATTTGTCGCCCGCCGGGGCGCAGCCGATGCCGAATTCGGACCGGACTTGCTGGCTCTCCTACAACGGCGAGTTCTACAATCACGCCGGGTACAGGCGCCGGCTGGAGAGTAAGGGATACATCTTTCGCGGCCGCTCGGACACCGAAACGCTCCTGCACCTGATGGAGGAAGAGGGCCCCGCCGCGCTCGAGGGAATCGCCGGAATCTTTGCATTCGCGTATTGGGACGAGCGCCGCCGCCAGTTGACGTTGGCGCGCGATCCGGTCGGCGTGAAGCAGTTGTACTATCACGATGACGGCCGGCGCATCGTGTTCGCCAGCGAGATCAAAGCGTTGTTGAAATGCCCGGACGTTCCGCGAGATGTCGATCCCGAGGCCGTCAACCAGTACCTGCATTTCCACACACCCCTCTTTGACCGCACCTTTTTCCGCGGCATCCGGCAACTGCGCGCGGGAGAGTATTTGCAGGTCACACGATATGGTGCGCACGCCAGGAAGTATTGGGAGGTCACGGAATTCGGCCGTAAGGGTGTTGACACTCAACGGAGCGTCGAAGAATTGCGCCACTCGCTGACGGAAGTAGTGAATCAGCAGCTCATGTCCGATGTACCGGTTGGGTCGTTCTTCAGCGGCGGCATCGATTCGAGCGCGATTGCTGCGTATGCGTCCCGCACCGGGAATCGCCCGAATTGTTTCGGCGTTCACTTCACCGGACAGGGGGTGCCGGATGAGAGACCGTACCAGGAATCGGCGGCGAAGGCTCTGGGCCTGGACCTGGAGCTGATCACGGCGGATGGTTCGACCTTTCCGGAAGACCTGTCCCGTTTGATGTACTACCAGGACCAGCCCGTGATCGGATCCGCGATGTTCCCGATGTATTACGTGAGCCGCCTGGCCGCGGGCAAGGTCAAGGTCTGTCTCGGGGGCCAGGGCGCCGACGAAATCTTCGGCGGATATGCCCGTTACGCTTTGGTGAAACCGACCGATGTCGTGCAGTCGTGGTTCAGGGGCCGTCAGAGAATCCACGCGGACCACGGCACGCAATCGAACGCGGTGGGCGGCAATCTCGGCAGGCAACTCATCGACCCCAACAATCTCTACCGCCTGTGGAAGACATTCAATGTTCTGCAGAACTGGGAGGACCGGTACTTCAGCAACTTCGCGAAAGTGCCCGCGGCAGTCTGGCTGGATCTGATCGCCGCCCGGGAATTCTTCTGCCGCGAGAACTGCCGCCAGACTTTTCATGAAACCGTGCAGCGCTCGCCGGCGACGGATCCAGCCGACAAGGTGATGCACTGGGACGTACAAGCCTATCTTACCGGACTCTTTCAACAGGACGACCGGATGAGTATGGCGGTGGGGCTCGAGTCCCGGGTGCCGCTGGCAGATCCGCGAATCGTGCGGCTCGGTTTCAGCACCGGCTTCGACCTGAAATTTCGTGGCGGAGCGACCAAGTGGATCCTCCGCCAAGCCGTTTCCGACGTGCTGCCCAAGATGGTCTTGAACCGGCGGAAGGTCGGGTTCGATACGCCTGTGGAGCGGTGGGTCCGTACCAGCCACAAGGAGTTTGTCCGCGATGTCCTGCTTTCCAGCAGATCGCGCCAGCGCGGCATTTTCAATCCGGCAGCGATCGAGACGCTGCTCGGCAGCCCGCGAACTCCATTCTGGATCGACCTGGTCTGGAAGATGCTCTCGATCGAAACCTGGGCGAGCACATTTCTCGATGCGGAGGACCCTTCCGCGCCAAGCGCCTCTGAAGCCTGCGCGTATGCATACAGGGCGGCGGGCGATCCGCGGTCGCTGGCCGAAGGTTCGGCGGCGCCGCAGCTTAACGTCCAGCACGTGGCGCGCGAAATTCAGGAAATGGGTCCGCGCAAGACGGTTTCCCGTGCGCTTTGGGAGGCGAAAACACGCTCCGGATTCGCGGAGCTGAGGACAACGCTGCGCTCCGCGCGCCAGCAGGAATCCAGGACTCCGGAGGCGGAGACGGAACTGCGAACGATGCCGCCGTTGTTCGCCGACCCGAATGAAGTCGCCTCGGCGATCGGCCCGCTGCTTTCACCGGAGGTGCGAAGTTCCCTCCTGAACCTGGCGGCCGGTGCGACCAAGGGTCGAATTCAGTCGTTCGGCCGAGGGGTAACAGACTACGGGAATCCCATCGACTGGCACCGGAATCCTCACAATGAACAGCGATGGGCGAACGACCGCCATTGGTCCAAATCGCTCAGCGGCCAGGGGACGGTGGGAGACGTCAAGCTGACATGGGAGGTCGGCCGTTTTCCCCAGGCGTATCAGATGGGCCGGGCCGCCGCCTTTCATCCCGAAGCGGCGGAGTGGTGGAACCGGGCGCTGACCGGCCAGATCGCCGGCTTCCTGCGCCGCAACCCGTTCCCTTACGGAATTCATTGGAACTCCGGTCAGGAGATTGCTATCCGCCTGATGGCCTGGCTGTTCGCGGCGAATACATTTTCCCGTTTGCCGGGTGCGGCGAACGAACTGCGAAGCCTTTTGGACCTTTACCTACCGGACGCTGCGGAACACATCGCGGCGCACATCGCCTACGCTCGCGAATCCGTCTATAACAATCACCTGATCTCGGAAGCATTGGGGCTCTACATCGCAGGTTCCCTGCTCGGCGGCGAGGATGCGTCGCACTGGCTTAAGCTAGGGCACCAGATTCTTACCGAAGAGGCTGAGAGCCAGTTCTATTCCGACGGTGCATACATTCAGCAGTCGCACAACTATCACCGGCTCGCCCTGCAACTGTATCTGGTTGCCGCGGCCGTGGCAAAGATGAACGCGCAGCCGCCGGCTGAAAGCTGGCTTAAGGCAATCGAGCGGTCGCTGGACTTTCTCTACGCCCATCAGAATTCCGATGGCCGCCTGCCCAACTACGGCGCCAATGACGGCGCCATGCCCTGCATCCTGAGCTCGTGCGACTTTTCGGATTTCCGGCCGGTCTTACAGGCAGCCAGCATCGCGTGCCGCGGCGAACGGTTGTATCCTCCGGGTCCATGGGACGAGGAGGCCGCCTGGTACTTCGGCGCGGCGGCGCTGAGAGCGCCTTTACGGGTCCGCCCACGCGCATCGGTCGCGTTTCGCCATACCGGTTATCACGTGCTGCGCGGCAGTGGGGAGGGCACATTCGCCACTTTCCGCTGCGGGACGATTCTTGACCGCTTCTCGCAGATCGACATGCTGCATTGCGATGTCTGGTGGCGGGGACATAACGTGCTCGCCGACCCGGGCAGCTACTTGTATAACGGACCCGAAGTATGGCACCGGCACTTCAACAGCACCGGATGCCACAACACGATTCAGGTGGATGGCCGCGATCAGATGCTCCATTTCCGGAAATTCAAGAATCTCTATTGGACCCAGGCGGAGCTGATCCGGTTCGAAGAGAACGACTGCTGGACGCTGGCCCAAGGCGAGCACTACGGGTTCACACGGCACTCCAAAGGCTGTGTGCATAAGCGGTGTGTAGTTCATGCCAAAAATGCCGATCTATGGATTGTCATGGATAGGATCGGCGGAACCGGAGATCACGACATCCGCTTGCATTGGCTGGGCGGGGACTTCCCGTACACCTTTGACACAGGGTCGGGCCAACTCACCCTGGATACGCCGGGAGGACCTTTTTCAGTGACCGTGTTGGATGCCGCCGGGCATCCTCTGGCATGTAGCGCGGTGGCAGGCCAGGAAGCTCCTCCGCGGGGCTGGCTCTCCCGCTATTACGGCGAAAAGACGCCGGTTCCTTCCCTTGCGGCTGAATTGAAGGCACCGCTTCCATTCACTGCGGTCAGTGTATTGTGCGGGGGCGGAACACCGCGAATCGACGTGTCCGGCCGCACGTGGCGCATACGGGCGCAGGACCAGGAATTCGTTTTCTCCTTGAACGAAGACTCCCTTCAGCCGGAGATCGCGGCAGTGCAATGCGAATCCTGATAATCCATCAATACTATCTGATGCCGGGCCAGCCGGGCGGATCGCGCTTCAACGAGATGGCGCGCTTTTGGGCGGAATCGGGCCACGACGTCACGGTGATCGCCGGGAACGTGAACTACACCACCGGCCGAAAGCCCGCAGCTCCCCAAGAACACTGGATCGCCAAAGAGCAGGATGGACCGGTGAACGTATGGCGATGCGATTTGCCCGAATCGTACAGCCGCGGCTACCGCGGGCGGATGTGGGCTTTCGCGGCATTCGTTTTATCCGCTTCGGCGGCTGTCGTGCGGGCGGAAAGGCCCGATGTGATCGTGGCCACGTCGCCACCGTTGACGATCGCTCTTCCCGCACTCCTGGCGGCGCGGCTGCGCTGGCGGCGCATTCCGTGCATTTTCGAGGTCCGCGATCTCTGGCCGGAAAGCGCGGTCACCACCGGTGTGCTCTCGCGGGACTCCCTGTTGACTCGCACCCTCTTTTCTGTGGAGCGCTATGCGTATCGATTCGCGGATCGCATCAATGTCCTGACCCCGGCTTTCCGCGAAGATATTCTGCAACGCGGTCTCGCATCGGCGGACAAGATTGCATTCATTCCGAACGGAGCGGATCTGGATCATTTTCATCCAGGCCCTCTGCACAACAGCATGCGCCGCCGGCTCGAGTGGGGAGACCGTTTTGTGGTGCTTTACGCCGGAGCGCATGGGCGCGCCAATGCGGTCGGCCAGTTACTGCACGCCGCGGAGTGCCTGCGGGATCGAGCCGACATTCTGATTGCGTGCGTCGGAGACGGGCCCGAGAGAGCGGCACTCGAGGCCGCGGCACGAGAACGCTGCTTGACCAACATCGTCTTCCTCGGTGCCCAGCCGAAGGACATGATGCCGGATCTGGTGAATGCCGCGAATGTGGGCGCCGCGGTGCTCCAGAATAATCCGACCTTTCGTACGGTGTATCCGAACAAGATTTTCGACTATATGGCGTGTGGCCGGCCTACACTGCTCGCCATCGACGGCGTAGCGCGCCAACTGGTCTGTGAAGAGGCGCGGACGGGCGTCTTCGCCGAGCCGGAGAATGGGCCCGCGATCGCAAGCGCGATCCGGCGCCTTGCCGATAACCCCGCGGAGTGCCGGGAGATGGGCGCGCGCGGCTACGAATGGGTGGTAGCCCACGCCAGCCGAAGGGCGTTGGCTACTCGCTATCTGCACCTCATGACTGAGGTCTGCCACTAATTCCATGACAGAAATAACCATCGTGATTGGGGCTCGCCCAAACTTCATGAAAGCCGCTCCCCTGATCCGAGCGTTGGCCGGGACACGCCTCGCGCCGCGCGTCGTCCACACGGGTCAGCATTATGACGCTGCGATGTCGGACGTGTTCCTGCGGCAACTCGGCATCGCCGAACCGGACGTGCACCTGGAAGCCGGATCCGGAAGCCATGGCGAACAGACGGGTCGCGTGCTGCAGGCATTTGAAAAGTACCTGGCAAACTCGCCGATTCCGCAGCGGGGAGTCGTGGTGGTCGGCGATGTGAACTCCACCATGGCGTGCGCCATCACCGCGGCCAAGATGCAAATCCCCGTGGCGCATATCGAGGCAGGCCTGCGTTCCTTCGACCGGGCCATGCCGGAGGAGATCAATCGCCTGCTCACAGACGCTGTCTCGGATCTGCTGTTCGTCAGTGAGCCCAGTGGCATCCGCAACCTCGAGCGCGAAGGCGTTCCTGCTTCGAAGGTCCACTATGCAGGCAATGTCATGATCGACACTCTGGTTCACGAACTGGACGCGGCCATCGATCTCAATACACCCGCAGAGTTCGGCCTCTGCCCGAACGGTTACGTTCTGGCGACCCTGCACCGTCCAGCCAACGTGGATCAACCGGAACGCCTAGACGCTTTGGTGGAATTGCTCTCCCGGGTCTCGGAGAAGCTGCCGGTGATTTTTCCGCTGCATCCACGGACGCGCACGCGGCTGGCTGATGCCGGGCTGATGGAGAGACTCGCTTCGAATCGGCGGATCACTATCGCGGATCCGCTCGGTTATCGGGAGAATCTGGGGCTCATGAAGTCCGCTCGCGCCGTATTGACCGATTCGGGAGGAATCCAGGAAGAAACCTCGTATCTCGGTGTTCCCTGCCTGACGTTGCGCAGCAACACGGAGCGGCCGGTCACGATTTCTCATGGGACCAATCTGCTGGTCGGCGATGATCTCGACCTCGCGTACCAGCAGATCCTACACATCCTCGCCGGTGATTACCGCAAGGGACAGCCGATCGATGGTTGGGACGGCCGGGCGGCTGAGCGCATTGCCGAAGTACTGGACGCCTGCTGGGGTTGCAATGAAGCCGCCTGAACCTTACTTGTTCGCCAAGCGGCTGTTCGACGTGTCAGTCGGAGCGGTCGCTCTCGTGATCCTGGGCCCGCTGTTCATGCTGATTGCTGTGTTGATTCGCCTACGCCTGGGCCGGCCGGTCTTCTTTCGGCAGACGCGGATCGGCCTGGCGGAGAGACCGTTTCGGATTTGGAAATTCCGCACCATGGTTGCCTGCACGAATACCCGCGGCAGTCCCTTACCGGACGCCACGCGGCTCACGCCACTCGGTCGTTTCTTGCGCGCGGGCAGCCTGGACGAGTTGCCGCAGCTCCTGAACGTGTTGAGCGGCGAGATGAGCTTGATTGGACCGCGGCCGCTGCTGCCTGAGTACTTGCCGAGGTATTCGCCATTCCAGCGGCGCCGGCATGAAGTCAAGCCCGGCATAACGGGTTGGGCCCAGGTCAACGGACGGAATGCGCTCACATGGGAAGAGAGGTTCGTACTGGACGTCTGGTATACCGGTCAACGGAGCATTTGGCTGGACATGCGGATTCTGTGGATAACCGTCTGGAAGGTCGTTCTCCGGAAGAACGTCAGCCAGGCAGGGCACGTAACCATGCCTGAATTCTCCGGCGAAATGGATCGCGTTCAAAACGTATGACGAACCTATACATCTGGGGAGCCGGCGGACATGGGAAAGTGGTCTTTGATTGCGCGGCTGCGACAGTAGAGACGATCGCGTTCCTCGACGATAATCCGAAGGTCCAGGGATCCCAGTTCTGCGGGCGTCCGGTATTCGCGCCGCTCATTCGCCTACAGGTGGACAGCGCCGGCGCGTCCTTCATCATTGCGATCGGAGACAACCGGATGCGGGCGGCCCGATTTCTAGTAGCGCTGGAGTATGGTCTGCCGGCCGGGACGATCGTCCATCCTGCGGCTGTGGTGTCACGTTCCGCGGTAATCGGCGAAGGCACCGTGGTCATGCCCGGGGCGACGATCAATGCCGACGCCAGAATCGGACGCAACTGCATCGTCAACACCGGAGCCGTGGTCGAACACGACTGCTGCATTGGCGACCACGTGCATCTCGCACCCCGCTCCACTCTCGGTGGTGGTGTAAGCGTGGATTCGTTTTCCCTGATCGGCATCGGTGCCGTGGTGATTCCGGGCGTAGTTATCGGCGACGGCGCGGTCGTGGGCGCGGGCGCCGTGGTGGTCAAGGCTGTGCCCCAAGGCGTCATCGTAGCCGGGGTACCGGCCCGCGTGTTGGCCCGGGCTGAGGACGTGCAAGCTGCCGGCGCCCGCATGAAGGGTGTCGACGCGTTCGTCCGGTTTACATGAAACGCCTACTTGTTGTCCTTCTCGTCACATGCGTGGCGCCGAAGAGATTCACTTCGTCGCGCATTTACCTCCAAATTGGTCGCTTCGTCGGCCCTCCCGGGACGGCCCTGTCTGGCGGGAATGCGGCGATCTAACTCGGTTTGCGCCTCCTCGAGTTGGCCCGCCGGACTACGAGAGCGTCCGATCGCAACTGTGGCGAGAATCCGATCCGATCGAGGTCGCTCCCTATGCGTGTGGATTCGCGACCATTGGGGAGGATGATTAAAGAATGAATGACGGATACGTCTACTTGCGGGACCTTCGCCAACAAGCGAAAGTTCCAGAGAACGGAATACTGAGCCAGACCTTGCAGAACGACGCTAGAACGAAAGTAGTACTGTTCGGCTTTGCGGCTGGGCAAGAGCTTTCCGCGCACACGGCTCCCTTTCCGGCCATGCTGACATTCTTGAAAGGAGATGCCCTGCTAAAGTTGGGCAGCGATGAACAACTGGCGACCGAAGGCACTTTTGTCCACATGCGCCCATACCTGGAGCACGGGATCAAGGCGCAAAACGAAGTCGTCATGCTCCTTATCATGATCAAGGACACCCCCGCCACACCGGCGTGAACGCAGGCGCGGGCCTACCAGCCAGCCGGCGAACCACGGCTTCGGTAGTTGCGGCCTGGTGATCGCCGGCGATGAGTTGACCTTCGCCTTCCAGCACGATCGACAACATCCACCACAGGCGGTGACTGATCGAAGCCAGCCGGGTTAGATTGGAGTGGGAGGGCTATGCCCAATCGCCGCCACGTCGCGCTCGGGACCATCTCCTTTACCGTCTGCTTCGCGGCATGGGGGTTGATCAGCGCCTTCGCGCCCCGTTTCCGCGAAGCCTTTCACCTGACACCGTCGGAAACGGCCTTGCTCGTTGCGGTTCCCGTGCTCCTCGGATCACTGGCGCGAATCCCCATGGGCATTCTCACCGACCGCTTCGGCGGCCGTGCCATCTTCTCGATCCTGATGGCTGCAGTGGCGTTGCCTGTCTGGATGGTGCCGCAGCAAGCCACCTATTCGAGCCTGCTGACGGTTGCGTTCCTGCTCGGGCTCGCCGGCTCCTCGTTTGCGATCGGCGTGGGCTACATCTCGCGATGGACGCCTCCTGAGCGGCAGGGCAGCGCACTCGGGGTTTATGGGTTGGGAAACATAGGCCAATCCGCCGCCGTGTTCCTCGGTCCGGTGCTGGCCGCCCAGGTTGGAATGGCTGCGGTCTATCACGGTGTCGCCGTGCTGCTGGTGGTTTCGGCCGCGGCTTTCGCCCTGCTCGCGCGCAATGCTCCGGCGCCCGCGGCGTCGCAGCGGAAGGGCTTCGGCGTCATGCTCGAAGTGCTCACCCGCGAACGGCTCTCGTGGCTCCTGGCGGCCTTCTACTTCCTGACCTTCGGCGGCTTCGTCGCGTTCTCGATTTATCTGCCCACGCTGCTCAGAGACGAATTCCATCTGCCGCCCGCCGACGCCGGTTTCCGCACCGCGGGCTTCGTGGTTCTGGCGACGCTGCTGCGTCCCTTGGGCGGCTGGCTCGCCGACCGCATCGGCGGCGCACGCGTACTCTCCACCGTCTTCCTCGGGGTGGCGCCGTTCGCCATGCTGCTGGCATGGGCGTCGATGATTCCTTTCACCGTCGGCGCGCTCGGATGTGCGGCGTTGCTTGGCCTCGGCAATGGCGCCGTGTTTAAGCTGGTGCCGCAATATTTTCCTAACCAAACGGGCACGGTTACGGGTCTGGTGGGCGCCATGGGCGGACTCGGCGGATTCTTTCCGCCGCTGCTGCTGGCGTTTTTCCGCAGCCGGACCGGCGCCATCTGGCCGGCCTTCCTGCTGCTCGCCTCCACTGCGCTGCTGCTGTGGTGGGCGAACCACCGGGTCTTCGTGCCCCGCCAGCAGGATCTCGATATCGCACTGCCCGCCGATCTCCGCCGGACCGCCGATCGCCTCCACGCCGGCGCATGGGCCACGCTCTGGACCGCGCTCTTGATCGCCGCCATCGTGGTCGGCTCGCGCAATCTGCAGAACTTCGATCCTGCGCTCGTCATCTACACTTTCGCCGTGGTCTTCGCCACCTGGGGCGTGGTCTACCACTACAACGTCTGGCTGGAAAAACCGCCTACCCGCGTCTATTGGGACCGCGGCTGGGAGCTGTACCGGCGCCGTGGCATCGTGCGCAGCCTGGGCCACGTCGCCGCGCTCGCCGTCACCCACCTGGTTGCACAGCGCTTTATCGCCCGCCGCTCGCGGTTGCGCTGGTGGATGCACCAGTGCCTCTTCTGGGGCTGCCTTCTCGCGGTTGCCATCACCTTCCCTTTGGTCTTCGGCTGGATTCAGTTCCGCACCCTTCCCAACGACCAGTTGACTTATGTCACGTACCTGTTCGGCTTTCCCATGGGGGCGTTCCGCCTCCACACCGCCACAGCCTGGCTGTTGTTTCACGGGCTCGACATCTCGGCGCTGCTGGTGCTGGCCGGCATCGCACTGTCGCTGTGGCGCCGCATGACTGACCAGGGCGCCCGCACACTCCAGCAGTTCGGCATGGATTTTCTCCCGATCGTCTTGCTGTTCGCGATCTCCGTCACCGGGCTCGCGCTCACGATCTCCCAGGAGTTTCTACGCGGCTCCTCGTACAGCTTTCTCGCCATCCTGCACGCTATCACCGTCATTGCCGCGCTGCTCTTTCTGCCGTTCGGAAAATTCTTCCACATCTTCCAGCGGCCCGCCCAACTCGGGGTTAAACTCTACCAGGAGGCCGGCCTCAAAGACCCGGGCGCTGCCTGCGCGCGATGCGGCCAGCGGTTCGCCTCGCGCATGCACATTGACGATCTCCGCTCCATCCTGCCCCAGCTCGGCTTCGATTACCGCACGCCCGGTCCCGGCGGCAACTGGCAGGAACTGTGCCCGGCGTGCAAGCGAAAGACGCTTTCCGTCGCGCAGATGAGGATCAAGGAGGAGTCTCGTGGCTAAGGCGCCGCTTTCGCTCGACGAGTTGGCCGGCCGCTATGGCCCGCATCTGAACTACGTACCGCCGGGAGGCTGGCAGGAAGAATCCCGCAACCAGGCCGAAAAGCTCGTCAAGACGCATTGTTGCTTCTGCGGGCAGCAGTGCGGAATTCAGCTCAAGGTGCGTGACAATCGGGTGATCGGTTTCGAGCCCTGGGAGGAGTTCCCTTTCAATCGCGGCATGCTGTGCCCCAAGGGCGTCAAGCGCTACTTGCAGGGCAACCACCCGGACCGGCTCCTCGATCCGCTGATGCGTACCGCCGAGGGCTTTCGTCCCGCGGCCTGGGGTGAAGCTCTCGATTTCACTGCACGACGCCTGCGCGAGCTACAGGAAAAGTACGGCCCCGATTCCGTCGCGGTATACGGCGGCGCTTCGCTCACCACCGAAAAGGCGTACCTGCTGGGCAAGTTCGCGCGCGTCGCGCTCGGAACCCGGCACATCGATTACAACGGCCGCCTCTGCATGGTCTCGGCCGGCACGGCTTACAAAGGCGCGCTGGGCGTGGACCGCGCACCCAACCCCTGGAGCGACATCCCGACCGCGGAAGTCATCATGGCGATCGGCGCCAATATCGGCGAATGCGCCCCCATCACTACCGACTACATCTGGCGTGCCCGTGACAAGGGGGCGAAGCTGATCGTGGCCGACCCGCGCTTCACCCCCATCGCGCGCAACGCCGATCTGTTTCTTCCGGTGCGTCCGGGAACGGATCTTGCGCTGCTCATGGCCATGCTGCACGTGATCATTCGCGACGGCCTCACCGATCGCGACTTCATCGCGGCGCATACCATCGGTTTCGAAAAGACCGCGGAATCGGTGGAGCCGTGGAATCCCCGGCGCGCCGCCGAAGTTACCGGCGTCGCTCCCGACGCCATCGAGCGGGCCGCGCATTGGATCGGTGAATCGCGCCGCGTCATGCTCATGCATGCGCGTGGGCTGGAGCATCACTCCAAGGGCGTGGAGAATTGCGAAGCCGTGATCGCGATCGCGCTGGCCACCGGCAATATCGGGCGCGAAGGCGCCGGCCCCATCATGGTAACCGGTCAGGGCAACGGGCAGGGCGGGCGCGAGCACGGGCAGAAGTGCGACCAGTTGCCGGGCCAGCGCAGTCTCACTGATCCGGCCGCGCGAGAGCACGTGGCCGGAGTGTGGGGCATCTCACCGGACGAGCTGCCCGGGCCGGGCTATACCGCGGTCGAGATCATGAACGCCGTTCATAGCGGCGAAATCAAAGGGCTGCTCTCCATCTGCTTTAACCCGCTGGTCTCCCTGCCCGATGCCAATTTCACGCGCGAGGCGCTGGAGCGCCTGGAGTTCTTCGGCATCATCGATTTCTTCCTTTCGGAGACCGCCGTCCATGCCGATGTGGTGTTGGCCGGCAGCCTCCAGGAGGAAGAGGAGGGCGTCGCCGCCAGTGTCGAGGCGCGTGTCATTCATATTCAGAAGGCCGTGGATCCGCCCGGCAACGCCCGCGCCGATTCCGCCATCATCTGCGACCTGGCTCGCCGTCTGGGCCGCGGACAGTATTTCCCATTTCGCGAACCGCGTGAAATCTTCGAGGAACTGCGGTTGGCGTCGCGAGGCGGCATCGCCGATTACTACGGCATTACCTACGAGAAGATCGACCAGCAGATGGGCGTCTTCTGGCCATGTCCCACGCTCGACCATCCCGGCACGCCCCGCCTGTTTGAAGACGGCCAGTTCTTCCATCCCGATGGCAAGGCCCGCTTCATGAGCCTGGCGTGGCGCGAGAGCGGCGATCCCGTGGACGCGGAGTTTCCCATTTATCTCACTACCGGCCGCGTCGTGAGCCAGTATCTTTCCGGCACCCAGACGCGCCGCATCGGAGCGCTGGTGGATCAGTATCCCGAGCCGAAACTGGAGATTCATCCAGGCCTGGCGGAGCAGTATGGAATCCGAAGCGGCGATTGGGTCAGGGTGACTTCCCGCCGCACCGCTATCACTTTGGAGGCCATCGTGGTGCGCACCATCCGGCCCGACACCGTTTTCATTCCCTATCACTGGCCCGGCGGCCGCAGCGCCAATCGCCTAACGCATCGCACGCTCGACCCGCGCAGCAAGATTCCCGAATACAAGGTGTCGGCCTGCCGCGTTGAAAAAGCCGTGGGTCCCCCGCCCCCGGCAGGAGGCCGCGCCTGATGTTCGGCATGGAGTTCTACGTCGATCCGTCGCGCTGCATCGGCTGCCAGGCCTGCCTGAAGGCGTGCGAGGAATGCGATACGCATCGCGGCATTTCCATGATCAATTTCGATTTCATGGACCGGCCGGAGAGCATCGCCACCGCGGCCTACGTCTGCTGGCACTGCGACAATCCCACGTGCGCCCAGGTTTGCCCGGCCGACGCCATCAAGAAATACGAAGACGGCATTGTCGGCTCTTCGCTCAAACCGCGCTGCATCGGCTGTTCCAATTGCGTGCTGGCCTGCCCCTTCGGGATTCCCAAGCTGGTGCCGGAATACGAGCAGATGATGAAGTGCGACATGTGCTACGACCGCACGTCAGTAGGCAAGCGCCCCATGTGCGCCACCGTCTGTCCCAGCCAGGCGCTCACCTATGTTACGCCTGAGACGATTGCGGCCACCCGCCGCGAAAAGCCCGTCAACACATTCTGGTTCGGCAACCAGAAGATCACGACCAAGGTTTACATGATGGCTCCCGCCGATGCCGGCGCCATCGCCATCGACGTCGCCGACTACACCTGGGAGGGAGAGCATGGCCTGGTTCCGCAAGCCTTCTAGCGTACCGCTCTGGCAGGACGAATTCCCCGTATTCACCGCCGACGAGCGCTACGTGAACCGCCGCCAGTTCACCAAATTCCTGACGCTGACGAGCTTCGCGATGCTGGCGGGCAATCTTTGGATTCTGGCGCGATCCGCGTTCCACCGCTCCCCTGCGTATCCGCGGCAGCCGGTAGCGGCGGCGGACGAACTCGCGGTGGGCGGCGTCAAGATGTTCGCGTATCCCACCGCCGACGACCCGTGCATTCTGGTGCGCACGGGCAGCGACTCCTACGTAGCTTACGGCCAAAAGTGCACGCATCTCTCGTGCGCCGTCTACTATGCGAAGGAGCAGAACCGGCTCGAATGCCCTTGTCACCAGGGCTTCTTTTCCATCGCCGATGGGTCGGTTCTACAGGGCCCTCCGCAGCGCGCGCTACCGCGAGTGGCTCTGGCAATGAAGAACGGACAACTGGTGGCCGTTCGTATGGAAGGAGAAGGAGCATGAATATCAATCCGCCGCAAAACCGTGGACTCACCGCGATTGATGGCGCCATGGCCCTCATCGTTGTGCTGCTGATTGTGCAGATCTGGCTGCTCTCGGCGACCCTCGAATCCTACCTGGCCGGCCATCGCGAGGCGGCCGTGCCCGGCGCCATCATCTCCGGGATTCTGTTTGCGGCCTGCCTCGGGCTTTACCGGTTCGTCGACCGCATCGATTCCGAGGTTCGCAAAGGCTGAGCGAACCATACTTGCGAAACGACCGGGCGAGACGCGATTCGAAAAAGGCGCCGAGCTTCTCAACCAGAATCTCTGGCTGAGCCCGAACAGCAGAATGGCGGCCAGTTCCGCGAATGCCGAGACCGGGAGAACCTTCCAGGCTGAGTTGACGATCCGCCGTAAGCCAGCGGCTCCGCGACTACCAGCAGGGTGCCGCCCGCGGTAATCAGCACCACGGACCAGCGCATCAGCCGCGTGGAAGGACAGCCGGATTCAGTTCCGACGTGCCGTGATGTCACACGAGGAGAGGATCCCACTCAGAGCTCTGGGAATGGTCTCGCTGAGCGCCAGGACAGAGATCGATAAAGAGATGCGGATGGCGGCCTCAGGGACGGGGGCGGCTGAACCGCCGTTGACTCGGTAGATGCCATGCGAGAATCTAGATTCGGCAACGACACTGGAAAGACAAGTGCAAGATGACTTTCTTGTGAAGCTTTCAACTCTTGCTCTCGATTTCGATGGCACCATAGCCCGGAACGACATCCTCGACCCTGGCGTGCGCGAGGCCATTGCCGAGGCTCGTGAACACGGCATCGTTGTCGTGCTAGTGACAGGCCGCATCCTCGCCGACTTGCGCCGCGTTGCGGGCGACCTGCACTTCGTCGATGCAGTTATCGCCGAAAACGGCGCCGTCATCACGTTTCCCGACAGCGGATATTCACGAGTCGTCGGACAACCCCCGCCAACGGCTCTCCTGAACGAAATGCGCCGTGAAGGTCTTCTCTTCGCGGTTGGAGAATCGATCGTTGACGCCCACGCGGAAACGGCTCCGCGAATTCTCTCGATCCTTCAAAGGCTCGAGTTACCGCTGACGCTCGCGTTTAACCGTAACCGCGTGATGGTGTTGCCGCAGGCCATCAGCAAAGCGACGGGCTTGCGCGAGGCTCTCACGATCCTCCGGCTGTCTCCGCATAATACCTTAGCCATCGGTGACGCCGAGAACGACCACGAACTACTTCGAGCGTGTGAGGTGGGAGTGGCGGTTGCGTGGGGCAGCGAGGTCTTGAAAGCATCCGCCGACTACGTGCTCCCCGGTGATGGTCCCGCCGCCGTGGCCGGTTATATTCTCGCGCTCGTAAAAGGCCGTCAGCTCCCGGTGCCGCGCAAGACGCGACGTCGCCTACTGCTAGGGTATACGGACGAAGGACACCCATTTTCGCTCGCCGTCCACGGGCGGAACGTGCTGGTGGCTGGGGACCCGAAAACTGGAAAATCCTGGGTGACGGGGCTGCTGTGCGAACAACTGATCCTCTATGGGTACAGCCTCTGCATCCTCGATCCGGAAGGCGACTACACGTCTCTCGAAGCTCTACCGGGCGTGGTCGTCTTTGGTGGGGCGGATCCATTACCTCGGCCCCGGGATCTTTTGCGCGCATTGCGCCATGCCGGCATCACCGTCGTCATCGATCTATCTCATACTCCCCACGAGGAGAAACTTGAGTACCTACACAACGTTCTGCCGGTGCTGGCAAAGCTGAGGCGCCATACGGGCCTGCCGCACCGTATCGTCGTTGATGAAGCGCATTACTTCCTTGACGCCGCTCATCCAGACCTGCTAGACCTCGACGCTGGCGGGTACACCCTCGTTACTTATCGAGCGTCCACTCTTCGGAGCGACTTGCTAGCCGCGAGTCAGGCCATTATCGTGACGCGCGAGTCCGATCCCCACGAGGTCCGGGCGCTTCGCGCGCTGTGCCGCTCTTGTCAAGGCTCCGCGACTGAAAGCCAATGGGAACAGCTATTAGAGAGCATCGTCCTCGGCGAAGCGGTTGCGCTGCCGCTTACCGAAGAAGCGGAAGGCGATGTGCGCCGGATTCGGCTGACGCCACGCTTAACGCCGCACATCCGCCACTTGACGAAGTACCTCGATCTCCCGGTACCAGAGGCGCGCGCCTTCGTCTTCTGGCGCGACGGCTCACTTACCGGACGCCGAGCCCGGACGCTTCGCGAGTTCGTCGCGACCGTGGAACAATCGCCGGCAACGGCGCTGGACGGTCATCTCCGCCGCGGCGATATTTCGCGCTGGATCGCAGAAGTTTTTGGCGATTATCCCCTGGCAGAGACTGTGCGGCAGCTTGAGGATGACTACGGCTCCGGTATGCGTGACATCGTGTCGCGTCTTGTGCAGGCCATCCACGCGCGTTACGAGTTCGTCGATCCCGTACCCGAAGCGCATAACTGAGGCCGTCTGAGTTCACGCAAAGCTGCGCGAATTGCCGCGGCCCCTGGTGGGGGATTTTGGCGCAGGTCTTGCGCCGATTCGCGCTGCGTGTGAATCGTGACACCTGCGCTATGCGTACCCGCTGCTGGCCGCGTGAGGATGGAAGGGCAGAGCCCCATTTGGGGACCCCCGAAACACTGGGGTAAAACAGAAGGTCTGCCAAGATCGCAACTTCGCAAACCGACCCCAAGGAGGTC
>JBGPHT010000092.1:0-30483 GCA_041484525.1 Bryobacteraceae bacterium
CGCTTGTTGGCCTTGATCAACGCATCCGCCAGGCGGAATGTATTCGCCGGATGAACGTTGTTGTCGATGTCGCCAGTCACCAGCATCAGGTGGCCCTTCAGGTTCTTGGCGATCTCCGAGTTCTTGTCGATCGAGTATTCGAACGTCACCTTGCCGTCGGCGCCCGTGACCTCTTTAATGCCGTGGTGCTTCTCGCTCCAGGTGTTGTTGTAAACGTTGTTCTCGTGGTTGCCGGATTCGGAGAACGCCGCCTTGAAGAAGTCAGGATAGATCAGGAGCGCCGCCGCCGACATGAAACCGCCGCCCGAGTGGCCCCAGATCCCGACGCGCTCGGTGTCGATCCACGGATAGCGCGCGGCCAGTTGCTCCACCGCCGCCTTCTTGTCCGCCAGGCCGTAATCGCGCAGGTTGCCGTAGCCGAACGTGTGATACCACTTCGAGCGGTGCGGATTGCCGCCGCGGTTGCCCACCTCGATCACCACGAACCCCATGTTCGACAGGAACACGCTGTTGGCTTTCGGCGAAAACGTCTTGGTGACGCTCTCCGTCTGCGGGCCGGGGTACACGTATTCGATGATCGGGTACTTCTTGTGGGGATCGAAATCGAACGGCTTGTACATGGTGCCGTACAGGTCGGTGATACCGTCGTCGGCCTTCACCATGAATGACTCGGGGAACTTGAAGCCTTCGTCGAGGAGCGGCTTGGCATCGACGGTCTCGAGCGGCATCACCGAGGCGCCCTGGGCGTCGTAGAGAACGGACTTGGGGGCACTGTCGACGCGCGAAAAGTTATCGATGAAGAAGCGGCCGGAATCCGCCATGCTGACGGCGTGCGAGGTGTCGCCCGGGTCGAGCAGCTTCATGCTGCTGCCGTCCAGACTGGCGCGGTAGAAGTGCATGAAGTAGGGATCTTCGCCATCCTCGTGGCCGGAGGCTGTCAGGTACATGGCGCGGCCCTTCTCGTCGATGTAGGAGATGTCCTCGGCGACGAACTCGCCGTGCGTAATCTGGTTCTTGAGGACGCCGTCGGCGCTGTACAGGTAGTATTGGCCCCAGCCGTCGCGCTCGCTCCACCATACCAGCTCGCTGCCGTTGTTGATGACGCGCACCGGCTTGGTCTCGATGTACACGTTCATCCGTTCCTGCAGCACCGGCTTGATCTCGCCCGTGGCGGAATCCGCGAGGCACAGATCGACGCGATGCAGGTCGCGGCTCACGCGCGTGAAGTAGAGTTTGTCCGAGCCGGGCCCGGCCCACACGGGTTCGGTTTTTTCACGGTCGCGGGCGCGCGCGCCGGGCCGATCCACCTCCACCTGCATGGTCTGATCCTTGAAGGCATCCGCTTTGGCAAGCGTGCGGTTCTTCGACGCGACATCGAAGATCTCTAGTTGCGACTGCGGAATCTCGACGTCGCCCGGCATGGCGTAGCGGTAGGTTTCGAGAGTGGGCCGCGGGTTGGCGAGCGAATTGATCACCCAAAGCTGTTTCACTTTGCGCGAATCGCGGCGCACCAGGGCGAACTTCTTCGAGTCGCGCGACCAGGAAAGATTGCCTACGGCCTGGCGGGCGCGGGCATTGTTCTGGTCCTGTCCCTGTTCGCCGTTGTTGTCGTTCTGCTGCTGGTCCTGCTGTTGTTGCTGCTGCTGGAAATCGCCGCCGCCCTGGCCGCGGCCGCCGTAGCCGAAGTCCTCGATGCCGTCGGTGGTGATCTGGGTTTCTTCGATGGTGGTGTCGTTCGGATCTTTCACCGCCTTGGCGTAGTTGGCGGGGTCCATCATGTACAGATTGTGATTGCGGGCGAAGACCACGAATTTGCCGTCGGGCGACATCGAGGCCCACTGCGCCTTGCGCGCCGGGCGATCGTCGAGCAGCGTGAGCCGGTTGCCCGCCAGCTCGTACTCGAACGAGAGCTGCTTCTGGTTGCGTCCCGGGGGCATAGCGAAGAGCCCGCCGCCGCCGCCGCGCCCGCCCTGCTGCTGGGGCTCGATCGAGCGCGCATCGTCATCGCCATCGTTGTCGTTCTGCTGGGCGCCATCGGTGGTCTGCTGCGCGCCGGTCGTCTTCTTCTCGCCCGGGATAACGGCTTCGCGCGGCACGTTGATCTCGAACTGGATGGCCGCCTCGTTCTTCACGAAGCGGATCACCATGATCGGAAGGTGCTGCGAATCGTACGGCAGACCGGTGGCGGCGGAGAGCTGCGCGGCGAGTTTCACGGGATCGAAGACGTACGTTCTGGTCTTCTTGGCCGGGTCGACGACATAGAATTTGCGCCCCTTGGTGGTCTCGAAGGTGTACCAGAACTTGTCGCCCTCATCCATCCAGTGCGGGTTGACGGCGGTATCGAAGACCAGCTTGCCGACCTTCTGAGGAGTCCAATGCGCCGCCAGCTCGTAATTTGCCTTGGCGTGTTTGACGAGCGCGGTGGTGGGAGCCGGTGCGTTATCGGCGCCGACTCCGGGAATGGTGGCGGCGAGCAGCACAACGACGCCGAGGGTAACGGCGGCGATTCGCACCCGCCCGGCGCGTGCGATCTCAGAGTGGGGATGCATGGTGAAACTCCTTCTTCCAACTCGACGTGGGGTGATTGGACTACTATAACGCGGCGCGATGCGGGGCGCGACGGGTAAGGACACTTCGGCTCGCGGCGGTACAGAGATGGAAGCCGCGACCGTCAGCGGTTAGGAAAGGACGTGGAAAAACGCCCTGGTTGCTCACTGCAATCGTGACCTGGTTGGTGGTCGGCCGCGCGGCGCGACAGGCAGGCGGAACTGCCGACGAGGAAGGAACCATGCAGAGCGAGTTGAACAAGATGATCGAGGGCTTGGCGCTCTAAGCCGCCCGACCCTAAGCTGCGCTACTGGCTCACCGCGATCTTCAACTGATCGCTGGTGGTAATTCCGCCCATGGAAATCTGGATTGGCTGGTTGCCCGTCGGAGTGTTCGCCGCGAGCACCACGTTGATCTGGTAGACCCCGGGGAACTCCGGTGACAGTCCGGAGAACACCACCAGTGTCTGCACTCCTCCGACCGTGACGATCGGGTTGGTCGTCGTGGTGAGGACCGTCCCACGCGGCGGGGGCGCACCGTTGGCCGGTACCGTGCCGTTCACCGGGCCCAGTCCCGTTGCCAGAAGAACAAGGCTGGTGGGATCGCCGACCTTCGCGGGGCGAGTGACCAGCCCCGGAATTGCGCCGGCCGCAAATGCGAATGTCTGGTCGCTATTGTTGTAGGCGATTGGACGGAAGACTCCGGCGTTGCTGTCCAGGAAATTAAACAGTCCTGGCGCGACCGGAGTCACCTGCACCGAGGCGGCCGTTGAAGAGGCTCCGTTTCGGGTGACCACGACCTGGGCTGGGCCGGTGGTTCCCGCTGTCACTACGTTCCAGGGCAACTGGACGTTCAATTGATCGAAATTCTGCGTATGGATCACGGCCAGCATCGGCGCTGATACGCTGTTGAAGGTCACACTCACACCCGCCAGCGAAGTTGAGAGGGGTACGGAATCGGCTTGCGCCAGCCCCGTCCCGAAATTGCTTCCGAAAATGGAAATCAGGGACCCGGGAGCGATCGGTTGACCCTGAGTGAAGCTGGCGCCGTTTACGATGCCATTATTAGAAATCGCCGGAGTCTGCGCGAATGCCGCCGCGCAAGCAAGAATCAGGACCGCAACCAGGGAAACGGGTTTCAAATGGGGCCTCCAGATCCAATTCTAGGGGAGCACGGCCCGTAACCGAATCATTTACAGCAAGATTTTACTTCTGCTAAAGTTCGGGCAACTTCGGGGTTTTTGTCACCATTGAGTTCCGCGGCAAGGGTGGCCTCGTGTTCCGCTTCGGGGATGCGGCGTTGCAGGAGCAGTAGTTGCGCCAGCGTCCAGTGCGGTTTAAACCAGTTGGGATTGGCCGCGATGGCGCTACGGAGGCTGCGTTCGGTGCCGCCGGCGTCATTCTGCGTGGCGTACAGCATGGCGATCTGATACCAGGCATTGAAGGGCTCCTCGGCGGTTTTCGTGGCGGCCAGCGCGGCTGCCCCGGATTGCGCGGTGGCTTGCATGCGGAGAACGGGATTCGAACTCTTCTGGGCGAATGCCAGGGTGGCGCGCGAGTACCAGAGGTCGGAGGTGGTGCCGGGGAGGCGCTGGTGCTGGTAGCGGTCGAAGGCGGCGGAGGCGGCTTGGAGGTCGCCGGCGTTCAGGTCGCGGCGGGCGAGTTCGAGAGAGTGGCCGGAGAGAGCAAAGCGCGTAGCGAAGTAGAGGAAGAGGAGGGCTAGTATGCCAAGGATGAGACGGCCGCGCGCGGGTTGCGATTCGGACGGGCGCATCGCGAGTGCGATGGTGGTGTAGAAAATCAGCGCGTTGGGAATCGTGAAGACCGTGAACTGCTGCGCGACGATGGCGGCGGCGAGAGCGGCTGCGAGCCAGGGGGAGTGGCGGGCGGTCCAGAGTCCGGCGGCGCAGAAGGCCACGAGCACGAGGAGGCCGGGGACGCCTTGCGAGACGAGCGCGTCGAGAAAAATGTTGTGCGGAGATTCGTGCGCGAAATCGGGGTAGGCGCGGGCGAGGGTGGGCGATTCGTAGTGCGGGAATTGGGCGGTGAATGTTTCGGGTCCGAAACCGGCCAGTGGGCGGTGTAGGGCCATGGCGAGGCTGTCGCGCCAGAGTTTGGGGCGGGCGCCTCCGGTGGGATCTTCTACGAACCAGCGCGTCCGGCTGCGAAGCTGTGCGCCGGGTGGGGAGAAGTAGAATGCGGCTCCGGCGGCGATTACGAGCGCGGCTATGGCAATCCAGCGGCGTGGAACACGAAAGCCGCGCGCCCACATCCACACTGCAAGACCGGCCAGCAGGCCTACTACGGCGGCGCGCGTCCCGGTCAGAAACATGGCGATGGTGGCGACGGCCGCAGCGGTGTAGGCGATGCTCCGCCACGCGCGCGACTCTTCCATCGCTGCCAGTGCCATGCTGAGAAACGCCACGAACAATAGCCACGTGGCGAAATAACTGACGTAGCCTAGCGTTCCGGGTGGGCGCACGATGGTCCAGATGCCTTCGCCGATGCGATAGGATCCGGCGGGCAGGATCGGGTCCCAGCCGAAATACTGCGCGATGCCGTAAGCGGCGCTGAGCCCTCCCGCCACCGCGACGGCTCGCAAGATAGCGCGAGCGCTCTCCGGGCGGGCCGCGACGGTCCAGGCGAAGAGCAAGACTGCTGCCTGTTCCACGACTCCGAAGCGGCGCCAGTTGGTACCGAACAGGGAGAGCGCGGGTCGCGACGAGAGCGCGGCGGAAAGCGCAAGCGATGCCAAGCCGGCAACGACGAGTGCCGAGAAGAGCCGCGGCGCGCGCATGGGGCGCGGCCACAACAGCGCAGCGGCGGCGCCCGCAAGCAACACCACTAACTTGGGTGTAACGTCGAAGTAGAAGAGGAATCCGGGGGCGAGAATTAACGCAACCAGGCCGATTACAAGGGCCTGCAACAAAGCCATATAGGCTACACTATCTCAGGAAACCGCCATGGCGGACTCGTTGGATGCGTTTCGTTACATAAGTTATCTGCGGTCGCGCTGGACCTTCGTGGCGGCGAGCTGCGTGGTCGCGGTGGTGTTGGCAACTGCCGCGAGCTTTCTCATGCCGCGTGAATACACGGCCACGGCGCGCATCGTGATCGAGCCGCCGGCGGGCGCGGATCTGCGGTCGGCGATGGCGGTCAGCCCCATCTACCTCGAGTCGCTGAAGACCTACGAGCATTTCGCGGATAGCGACAACATGTTCCGGACGGCCGTGGAGAAGTTCAACCTGCGCGCCATGCTGGGCGCGAAGCCGGTGGAATCGATGAAGCGGCGCGTGTTGAGAGTGTCGACGGTGCGCAACACCCGTATTCTCGAGATTGCGGTCACTCTGCCCGACGCGCTCAAGGCGCAGGCGCTGGCGGAGTATCTGGCGAATTCGACGGTGGAGCTGAACCGTTCCATGGTCTCGCAAGGCGACCAGGATCTCCTTCAGGGCATCGAGCAGCAGCAGCGGAACGCACGCGCGCGGCTGGATGAGATCGAGGTCGCCTGGGTGCGCCTGCTGTCGAGCGAGCCGGTGGAAGAGTTGCAATCGGAGCTGGCGAATTCGGCCGACATCCGGTCCACGGTGCAACAACAAAAGCTGAGTACGGAGCTTGAGATCGCAGATGCGGCGCAGCGTGAAAAGAACGGCACCGGCGACCCATCCGAGCTTCGCAAGGAAGCCGCGAACGCGCGGGCGCGGCTGGATGAGATGCGCAAACAGATGGAGGCGATCGACCGGCGGGGCGCTGAGGTGGAGAAACTGCTGGCCGCGCGCCTCACGCATCGCGACAAGATCGAGGCCGAGCGGAAAGCCGGGCAGGCCGCGCTGGCTGCGGTCGAGAATCGTTTGCGGGAGACGCGCGGCGACGCCGGGTATCGTGGCGAGCGGCTGAAGGTGATCGACCCGGGGATTGTGCCGGAGCGTCCCTCATCGCCGAATTTACCGCTGAACGTGGTGGCGGCGCTGCTGCTGGGGCTGGTGCTGCCCATCGTGTGGGTGACCGTCGAGATGAATTTCCAGGAGCAGCGGGCGGCGGGGCGCCGTAACGTTTTGCGAACGGTGGCGAAGGCGCGCGATGACTAGCGCCGCCTACCCCGAGCGGCCGGTCAGGCTGGTCTGGGCGGCGGTCTTCGGATGCTGGGCGGCGGCGCTGGCGCTGGCTCCGAGTTTCGCCGCGAAGGCCGTGCTGGCGGCTCCGGCGGTAATTGCGCCGCTGGTGTTATGGGCCCTGGGAAAGCCGGGGCGCTGGGTTGGGCTCTTCTTCTTTACGGCGCTGCTGTTGCCGCCGCTGCCGATTCCGCTGGGCGATTCCGGCCCCCACCCCTCGATGGCGATCGCGGCCTTCGGCATTTTCGCGGGCACTGTGTGGCTGCCGCGCTGGCGCATACAGACTTCGAGTTTGAACGGCGCTCTGCTGGCGTTATTGGCGGCCATGCTGGCGAGCACCGCGATGGCCGCGTTCCGCTCCGGTCCTGAAATCGCGGCGGGCAGTCTGGCGCGCGTGGTGCTGTTCGGGATCTCGGTTTACGTGTTCTTCTACACGTCGGCGGGACCGGGACGCGAGAGCGGCGGATTCCGCGACGTGCGGCGGCTCTACGCGATCGCGGCCGCGGCGGCGCTATTCGCATGCGTCGATTTCTACTTCCAACTCCCCGCGCCGGCGGGATACGGACCGCAGTTCGTGTGGCTCGATTCGGGCGTGTATCGCCGCGCGCAAGGCCTGTTCTACGAGGCCAGCACGCTGGGGAATTTCTGCGCGTTCTTCCTGGTGATGATCGCGGTGGCATTCACGCGCCGGCGGGACGAGTCGCCGGTTTCGCGGAAGGCACTGGCAATCGGCGGCGCCATCTTCTTCGCGGCGATGGTGCTCTCCTACTCGCGCGCGTCGATGCTGAACCTGTTGGCGGCGGGGATGGTGCTGCTGTGGCTGTCTCGCCGGCGCGTCCGGTTCGCGCGCGTGCTGCCCATGTTGCTGGCGGCTGTGGGAGCGGGCGCTCTCCTCACTTGGAAGGTTTTTCCCACGTTCGCCGAAATTTACTGGCTACGGCTCTCCGGCTCGGCCGAGTATTTCTTCACCGCCACCGAGGGCGTACTTTCCGGCCGCGTGGCGAGTTGGCGCACGCTGGTCGAGTGGCTCACGGCGAACCCTTGGCAGGCGCTCGCGGGCATCGGGTACAAGACGCTGCCGTACAGCGATTACCTGGGCGGTCCGGTGGTGGCGGACAACATGTACCTGAGCCTGCTGGTCGAGACCGGGATCGTGGGTCTGGCGGCGTTGGTCTGGCTCAATGTGGCGATTCTGCGCGCGGCGGCGCGGGCGGCAGGGTCGGCGGATCGGCGGCGGTCGTTCTGCGGCGCGTGGATGCTGTGCTTCTGGGCGGGGCAGATGGTGCAGATGCTCTCGGGAGATCTGCTGACGTATTGGCGCGTGCTGCCGGTGTACTTCTGGGTACTGGCGCTCGCGGTGCGTGAATGAACCTCCTGCTGCTCGACCAGTTCAGCCAGCCGGGCGGGGCGCAGCAGGTGCTGCTCGATCTGCTGCCGGGAATCCGCGACCGCGGGTGGAAGGCGGTCGTCGGCCTGCCGGGCGAGGGCGAGTTGTTCGAGCAGATCCGGTCGTTGGGGTTTCCGGTGGAGCGAATCCCTTGCGGCCCGTATGCTGCGGGGCGGAAATCGGCGGCGGACGCCGCCCGTTTCCTGACGGACACGCCGGCGCTGGCGCGGCAGATCGCGCGGCTGGCCGCCGGCGTGGATCTGGTTTATGTGAACGGACCGCGGTTGCTTCCGGCGGCGGCGCTGGCGGGGCTTGATGCGCCAGTGCTGTTTCACGCGCACAGCTATTTGTTTCCGGGCGCAGTGCGGAAGCTGGCGGGAATCGCGCTCCGGCGCCTGGATGCGCGGGTGGTGGGGAATTGCCGGTTCGTAGTGGATGTGTGGCGCGGGTTCGTGAAGGAAGACCGGCTGTCGGTGATTTACAACGGCGTGGTGGGGCCGGACCGACCGCTCCCTGACGCGAAAGAATCCGGGGATGCTCCGGGCGACCTACGCGAATGCGGCGGACCGTTGCGCAAAGTAGGGGCGTCCCCGCATTCTTTCCCAGCCAATGAGGGCCGGAGCAGCATCGGCTGCATCGGGAGAATCGCGCCGGAGAAGGGGCAACTGGAGTTCCTGCAGGCGGCGCGCGCGATCCACGGCGCGGTTCCCGACTGCGGTTTCGTGGTTTACGGCGCGCCTCTGTTCTCCGGAGACGAGTGCGCCGAGCGGGTATACGCAGCGGCATCGGGACTTCCGGTTGAATTCCCGGGCTGGGTGACGGACATCTATTCCGCGATGTCGAACCTCGACCTGCTGCTGGTGCCATCCGCGGCGCACGAAGCCACTACGCGCGTGATCATGGAAGCATTTTCCGCGGGCGTTCCCGTGATCGCGTTCCGCTCCGGCGGGATTCCCGAGGTGGTCGAGGACGGCCGCACCGGGGTCCTCGTGTCGGATGCGGAGGAGATGGCGCGGGCCGCAATCGAGCTGCTGCGGGACGGCGCGCGATATGCCTCGATTCGGGCGGCCGCGCGCGAAAGCTGGGAGCGCAACTTCACGATCGCGCGTTTTCGGGAGCAGGTGCTGCGAGCGATCGAGACTGCGGCGCGGGCTTGAGCAGCAGTTGGAAAAGCGCCGCCGCAGCCACCGCCAGCGCCGCTGCGCCGCCCAGCACCACGCCGTAGCCCATCCGGCTGACCAGCGCGCCCGCGGCGAACGCGGCCACTGCCTGCGCGGAAAATGCCACCAGGTAATTCAACGAAGAGGCGCCGCTGCGCTCGCGCTCGTCCACCTGGTTCATCAGCAGCGTATTGAGGCCGGGCTCGCTCATCCACTGGAAGGCCATATACGCCGTGTAGGCCAACGCGGCGGCGGCAGCGGATGGCTGCGCCGCCAGCCCCAGCAAGCCCATCGCGGTCGCGGCCATCATCCAGACGATGCCGCCCACCAGACCCGCTTTGCGCAAGATCAAAGGCGCGGCCAGCACGGCCACGACCTGCACCAACTGCGTTATGGAGAACAGGCTGCCGATGCGTTCGACGGAAAAATGCAGGCGCGCGAAATAGACGTTGTTGAGCGGGTTGAACGCGCCGGTCGCCAGGTGCCAGAGCGCGAACGGGATCAGGAACATCGCCAGGAAGCGGCTGCGCGGATAGATGCGGGTGTGCGCGCGAGCCATCGGCGCGGGCCTGAAGCGCAGCGCGGGGAGGATGGCCAGCGCGATCGCGGCCGCGGACCAGAGCAGCACCGGTTGCTTGCCGTGGAGCCAGAGCGGCAGGCGGCCGCCCAGCCAGTTGCCGAGGATTCCGGTCGAGAACATGGTCCCGAAAAACACGCTGAAGGCGGCGGGACGGCGGGACTCGCCGACGGCGCTGGCGATCAGGGGCGCCATGATGACGGCCCAGAGGGAAAACATGCAGCCGCCGGCGAACGCCAACCCGACGAGCGACGCTTTGCCGGTGAAGAGGGCGCGCGCCGCCGTATCCACGGCGATGGCCGCGATGGCCGCGAGGAACGCCTTGCGCAACCCGAAACGGTGCGCAACCCAGGCGGCGGGGAGCGTGCCGGCCAGGCTGCCGAGACGCGCCGCGCCGTTTACTACGCCAAGGAAATCCTCGCGAAACCCGAGGTCGATCAGGTAGAGGTTGTATAGCAGCACGAAGACGAAGTTCGCGAAGTTGAAAACCACGGCCGCGCCGAGGAAGATCCAGAATTGCTCACCCAGGCTGTTGGTCTTCCACCACCAGCGCGCGCCCGAGGCGGCGGTTTTCGGCAGCGAGATAGCGTGGTGCCTGGCACGAGCCGCGAAGCGACGAGCATAGGCCAGCCGCCAGTTGATATTTGCGGGCGTGACCGCGGCTGCTCCGCGCGGAGGCAGATTTCCGGGCAGCAGCCGGCGGCGCGCCACCACCCAAAAATCGCGGCGCGACGTGAGCAGGCTGGCGTGCAGCCACAGCTCATCTTTGTTCGAATCGAATGTCACGGCGGCGGGCGACACGGCGAATTCGGCGAACCAGGCCTCGGTGGCTTCGGGCAACGGCTCGCCGTGCGGGATCGCACACCCGAACCACTCGCGGGCAAGACGGAAGACGACCGATTCCAGCCGCCGCAGCTCGGGCGAGTGCACGGCGCGCCATTCGTTCCAGAACAGCGTGTCTTCGGACTTCACCGACAGCATGCACGCAATTTCGTAGATGTGAAAATGATTGACGCTCCCACGGAGCACGTGCTTGAGCGCATGCAGACACGCATACGCCAGCGCGTCGGGAGCGCTGAGAACTCCCCACTCCACGCCGGCGATCTGCCGCGTAGTTCGACGGTCCCAGAACTCTTCTACGCGCGGCGCAGGCAAGCGCTCCTGCCGCTCGTTCCAGAACTGGAAGTGTAGCTCGACCGCGGTGGGAAGCTCCGGATCGAAATAATCGCCGTGCCACTCGAACTTCTTAGCCAGAACCAGTACGGGCAGATGGTCGGTGGGAAATTTTTCCATTCCCTCGGCGGGTGCATAGCCCTCCGACACCAGCGCCGCATTTGCCCGATGCACGGTTTCACGCGGACAGAAGAGGTCGACATCGTACTGTACGCGGTTCTCCGCGGGCAGGCCGAAGAGCGCGCAATGCGTCAGACCTTTGAGTCCCACGAACTCGATGCCGTCCTGGTGCAGGCGGGCGGCCAGCCAGCCGTAGTGCTTTTCCATCTTCGCCAGGCGCTTGAGATTGCCGGCGGCGTTCCGGTCGAGGCGCTCGCGCACGGCGGGCGGCACAGAGTCGCGGGCGCGATCGCGGAAGGAGAGCGTCAGGCGCGCACGGTCGGCAAACTCGAGCGCCTTACGCCACTCGAGTTCGCTGAGACGCTCCAGGCCATCGACGCGCGGCTCGGTAAGGTGCAGGACGGCAAGCACCGCGGCCGGACCGCGAGGAATCCTGGGGGAATCGGGCCAGGGGTTCGACAACTAAAAATCGTACCGCAACGCGAACTGAATGCGTCGCGGAGGGCCTGCCGTGAACACCCTGCCGAAGTACGGGCCGAAGTCCGGGTTGTTACCGATGATGCCCCAGTTGGGATGATTGAACGTGTTGAAACTCTCGGCGCGAAATTGCACGGTGTGGCCTTCGCGGATGCGGAACTTGCGGTGCAGGGCGAAGTCGAAAATGTTGGCGCCGGGTCCGGGAATGGTATTGCGTCCGGCATTGCCGAACGTATACGCGGGGGCCTGCGTGAAGGCGTTGGTGTTGATGAAGTGGGTGGAGTCGCGTTGATCGCGGGGCAGCGTCACGCTCTGGCCGGGGACCACGTTGGGACGATTGGGCGTACCCGAGTTGGCGAAGTCGATAGCGAAGTAGAAGGGATTCTCGGGCGTGCCGTCCTGCAGCGTGACAGTGCCGCTGAGCGACCAGTCGCGCAGCAGCGGCCGGGCCGCGCGCGCATTCGGCAGTTGGTACACATAGCCGCCGGTGATGCGCCGTCCGACGTTCGAGAACGACAGGCCGCGCTCCGACCGCAGATTGCGTTCGTCCTGCGCGCCCACGCTGTCGTACAAGCCCAGAATCACGCTGCCGGCGTCATCGATGGATTTCGCCCAGACAAAACTGGCCAGCACCGAGAGTCGCGCCGACATGCTTTTTTCCACCTTTAACTGGAGCGCATTGTAGGACGAGTTGGCGATGTGCTGCCGCTGGATGATGGGGCCCAGCGTGGAGAAAGTGCGGAGCGCCTGCAGGTCGCCGGGACGGGGCGCAAGATTCTCGCCGGTCTCGACGTGCAGCGGAGTGTTGAACTGGCGGTAGCGCCCGAGCTTCGTTCCCTTCGACCCGAGATAGGAGAGCTCGAGCAGCACGCGGCCGGGGAGTTCGTGCTGGAAGCCGCCGTTCCACTGCTGGATGTAGGGCGTGCGTGCGTGCGGGTCGACGCCGAAGTAACTGGGGAAGCCCGAAACCGCGGTCTTCGGGAAACCATCGCGCGTGGTGAGGACCGGGGTGCGATTGCCCTGCGTCTCGTTGTCCTCGTTGAGCAGACCGTTGAGGATCAGGTCGTAAGATTCGACGGCGATCTCGGGATTGAAGTAGATTCCGTAGCCGGCGCGAAAGACGGTGCGCTTCGGCAGTTGCCACGCCAGGCCCACGCGCGGCGCGAAATCGTTGCGGTCGGGTTGGACGCCTGAGGCCACGCGCACCAGGTTGGGCGCTTTCGGCAGCGTCGAGTAATCCAGGTTCAAAAAGCTGTCGCGCTTTTCCGTGTAAGGCGATGCGTACTCGTAGCGCAGCCCGAGGTTCAAAGTGAGGCCGGGCGCGATGAGCCAGTTGTCCTGCAGGTAAGCGGCGGAAATCGACTGTCGCAAATATCCCTGGCCCGAGCCCTTGGTGCGCTGCGTGTCCTGCGGGTAGCCGAGCAGGAAATCGGCGAACGGGTTGCCGGAGCCCACGCCCGACCCATCCACGCTGGTGAAGACGCCGGTGTAGGTGTATTGGCCGCGCGTGAGATTGCTCTGCAGGTAGTTCAACTGGAACCGCATGAAGCTGCCGCCGAACTTCAGGCTGTGCGCGCCACGCTGCAGCGAGATGCCGTCGGAGATGTGCCAGAGGTTGTCGCGCTGCGCCTGCGGCAGCGAGGGCGAGTCCGTCACCATGGCGTAGTTTGTCGCGTTGAAGTAGGGCAGGCCGAAACTGAAGGGATCGGTGGGCGGATCGGCCAGGCCGAGTTGCTGTGCCACGTTCGTCTTGAATGCGGATTCGGGGACGCCGAAGACACGCAGGCGGGTGAACGCGAGACGCGCCTCGTTGATCCAACGAGTGGAGCTGGTGGTGTAGCCGATGGCCGCCTGCTGCGCGCGGATCTGCTCGGAGATGGGCAGCAGCGGGAACGATCCGGCGACGGTGTTGCCTTCTCCATTCAAGGTGTAGCGGCCGGTGAGAATGCTGCCGCTGCCGAACTGGCGGTCGATGCGGCCGGATGCACTGTCGGTGTTGGTTCGGTTGGGCGTCGAGTCCTGATAATTCCCACCGGCGCCGTTGGGCAGCGGCTCATACCGCGTCAGGAACGTGGTGGCGATGGGGTCGATGAGGTTCTGGGGAATCTTGTTGCCGGCGAGTGGAGTGCGGCGGCCGGTGACGGCGTTCAGCGAGAGCGGATCGTAGATCGTGCCCTGGCCGGTGAAATCGCCGCTGCGCGTGATCGCGTCAGGCACCAGGCTCAGCCGGGACTTGCCGAATTCCAGGCGCGTGCCCTCGTAGACGCCGTAGAAGAACGTGTTCTTCAGACGGGGAACAGGGCCTCCCAGCGAAGCTCCGAACTGGTTCTGACGGAAGATGGGGCGGGGCAGCGAAGGGGAGTCGAAGTAGTTATGCGCGTCGGTGCCCTCATTCCGGAAGTATTCGAACGCGCTGCCGTGGAAATTCCGGGTGCCGGATTTCGTCACCACGTCGATGGTGGCGCCGCCCGCCTCGGGGAACTCGGCCGGGGTGAGGGAGGACTGAATGTGGAACTCGCGCACCGATTCCATGGGCGGATAGACGGCGATGGCGAAGACGTTGCGGTCGGTGTCATAGGCGCCGTCGAGCAGGAAGACGTTCATGCCGGAGCGGCTCCCGTTGACGGGCGGATTGAGGGCGACCGAGCCGCGCGAGCCCTCCTGCACGTCGTTGTTGACGTCGTGCACGAAGCCGCCGAGTTGCCGCGGGATGGCGCCGGGGCCGAGCGTCACCAGCGAGACGACGTAGCGCGATTCGAGAGGCAGCGCCGCGATCTTCGAGGTGTCCATGCGGTAGCCCACGGCCGCGCCTTCGGTATCGATAGGCGACACCGCGGCGGTAACGGTGATGCGCTCCGGGCTGGCGCCTACCGTCAGTTGGACATCCTGACGGCCTCGCTGGTTCACTTCGAGTGCGATGCCGTTGGCTTCGTAGTCGCGGAATCCGGTCTTGTGCGCGGTGAGGGTGTAGGCGCCGGGCGCGAGCTGGTTGAAGATGTAGTGGCCGCGGGCGTCGGTGATGGTGGTGCGGGAGAAGCCGGTGGCGGGCTGTGCCGCAGTGATCTCAGCGCCCGCGACTACGGCATTCGATGGATCGCTGACAGTGCCGTCGAGCGTGGCGGAGGCGACCTGCGCATAGGCGGCTACGGCGGTAATGATGAATAGGATTACGGTTTTCATGGTTCCTCAGGGGGGCAATTACGGGGACAGGCTACACAACCTCGAAATTCGAGACGCGAGTCTTGCGTGAGCCGAAGCTCACCCTCTCGAATTTCGAGGTTGTGTAGCCTGTCCCCGTAATTGCCACCTACAAAATCTCTCCCAGCACCTTCACGGCGTCGTCCAATCGTTCGTACTCCAGGCGGTAGGACGGCACGTCCGACAATTGCTTCACCGTCCGCTCGTACCAGGCGTTGACTTCCTCGCCATATGAAGGAATGTCGAGCAGCAGCGCATCCAGCGTCCCGGCAGTGGATACCGGGACTGCCCGCGGCGCAGCGCCAGCGCGGCGATCCAACGTCACCACGCATTCAAGGGTGCAGCGCGAGGCCGTTCGGATGCCGGGGAAATCGCTCAGCGGCACCTCGATCGCCAGCCGCCCGTTGGGGCGTGCGAATACCGGGTAGCCTGCGATCTCGGGAAACAGCAGCGGCGCGTTTTCCCGGAAACGGGCCTGGCTCGGCTTGCCGGTGGCGATGCGCGGGCCGGCGTCCGGGATCAGCCAGGTGGCGTCGTCGCTCACATAGGTCCATCCGGCGCGCCCGCAGGCGAAGGCCAGCGTACTCTTGCCGGAGCCGGAGACGCCGCAGATCAACACGCCGGCGCCGCCGCGCTCAACCGAGGCCGCGTGCACCGGCACGCCATAGCGCTGCGCCAGCAGCATGTAGACCATCGATTCCAGAAAGTGTACGCGCAGGCGCACGTGGGCCGCGGCGGTCCGTTCGGAGACGAAACAATGGCCGGACATCGTGCGGCGGTCGTACACGGAAAAATTGTCGCGATCGAAGATGGTCGAGAAGAGGTCGCCCTGACTGCGGAATTGGGGAAAGTCGTCAACCACCGCGCCCTGCGGAAGAACGATACAGCGCACCTCGACAGGCGGCCGGTCGAACTCGGGACGACAGTCTCCCCAACTCTCGCGCGCGGCATCCAGGACCTGGCGCGAATTGGTGGCGATATTCACGCGAAATCCGAATGGATAATAAACGCCGTGCAGGGGAAACTCGACATCGTGCAGCAGTGGGTCGCGTTGCTGCGCCACCAGGCCTCCTAGGATACTCACAAACAAAGGGATAACACAGGTGCTAGATTTACAATTCTAAAACCGAGGGGCGGCAATGCGCGAATCGGCGCCGCAACGGCTATGCTGGTGGCATGCGCGCCGCCATCGTGCACTACTGGCTGCTGAACCGGCGCGGCGGGGAGAAGGTCCTGGACGGGCTCTGCCGGCTGCTGCCCGACGCCGACGTCTTCACGCTCTTCTGCGATCCCGCGACGCTCAGCCCCGAGCTCCGGCGGCACAAAATCGTCACCTCATTTCTGAATCCGCTCGGGCGCTGGCATCGCTCCCTGCTGCCGCTGATGCCGATGGCGCTCGAGAGCTTCGACCTGCGCGGGTACGACCTCATCGTCAGCAGCGAGTCGGGTCCGGCGAAGGGCGTGATCGCTCCTTCGGCGGCGCGCCACATCTGTTATTGCCACACACCCATGCGGTATCTGTGGGACCTGTACCCGGCGTACCGCAACGATTGGACGCGGTCGCGGTGGAAGCGGGCCGCCATGGCGCCCGTCGCGAATTATCTGCGGCTTTGGGATTACGCTTCGGCGGCGCGCGTGGATCGATTCATCGCCAACAGCCGCAACGTGGAGCGGCGCATCTGGAAAACCTACCGGCGCGCGGCCGACGTGATTTATCCGCCGGTGGATGTGGACTCGTTCCAGTGGAAGCCGGCGGAGGATTACTTTCTGATGGTTTCGGAACTGGTGCCGTACAAGCAGATCGATTACGCGGTGCGTTTGTTTTCGCACACCGGCCGGCGGCTGCGGATCGCCGGGGCTGGTCCCGAGTATCGCGCGCTGCGCGCCATCGCCGCGCCCAACGTGGAATTTCTCGGGCGCGTCGGCGATCTCGAACTGCGCGAGTTGTATGCGCGATGCCGTGCGTTCCTGCTCACGGGCGAAGAGGATTTCGGGATGACGCCGGTGGAAGCGCTGGCGAGCGGCAAGCCGGTCATCGCACTGGGCCGCGGCGGTGCACTCGAAACCGTGCCGCCATTCGGAGGCGTGCTGTACGCGGAGGCGTCGGAGGAATCGCTCGGCGGCGCCATCGCGCGCTTCGAGGAGATGGAACCCGAAATCCATCCGTTGGAACTGCAGGCGTACGCGCAGCGGTTTTCGGAAGGCGAATTCATGCAGCGGATGGGGGCGGCCATCGAGTTCGGCGGCATCGGCAGCCCGGAAACCTACCCCACGGAACCCGGCGTTCGCCGGTAAGCAGGCGGCGTTGGCCGAAAACGGCGAGACTCCACGACGGCCGCGCCGTACTCTCGAAACATGGAACCGGCCTACAATCGAAACGAAGAGTGGCACCAGACGGCGCGGCTGATCCCGGCCGTGATCGTCATCGGAATCGGCGTGCTCTTCCTGCTCAACAACCTCCACATTATCTGGATCCGCAACTGGATGGATTACTGGCCGGTGATCCTGATCGCGATCGGCCTGGAAAAACTGGTCGATTCGAGTTTCTCCGGCGGCCGTGTCACCGGCGGCATCCTGATGGGCGCTGGCGGACTCTTCCTGGCGCGCAACCTGGGCTATCTGGATCTCCGCATGCGCGATCTTTGGCCGCTAGTCCTCATCGGCGTGGGCCTGCTGATGCTGTGGAACCGCACTCCCTGGGCGGGCCCCGTCGCCGTCCGCACGCGCTTGAGCACGGCGGCCAACTCGCTGAACGACACGGTGGTCTTCAGCGGGATCAAGCGCAACATCACGACCACCGACTTCCAGGGAGGCCACATCACGGCTATTTTCGGCGGCGCCGACCTCAACCTCCGCCGTGCGTCGATGGTGGGCGATTCGGCGGTGCTCGAAGTGGACGCCGTCTTCGGCGGCGCCGAAGTGAAGATCCCGGAAACCTGGAGCGTGGTCATGCAGGGGTCCGGCATCTTCGGCGGCTTTACTGACGAGACCGTGCAGCCGCGTCACGACACGCCGGGCCTGAAGAAGCTGTACATACGCGGTTCCGCGGTATTCGGCGGCGTGGCTGTAAAGAACTGAGCGGCCATGCACCCGCTGCTTCGCTCCGGCCGGCGCCTGGGGCTTTACCTGCTGGCGTGGACTCCGATCGTGGCCCTGCTCATCTACATCAGCGCGGCTGCGGGCACGCCGCCCTGGGACGCCGCGGCGGTTTTTGCGCCGGCCTGTGTGGCGTTTGCGTTCGTGTGCCTCTCCCCTTGGCCGATCTGCCGCGTGCGGCCGCTGCAGATATCGGAGGCTCCCTCCCTCCTGGTCACGTTCTGTGTGGCTGCGGCCGCGGGAAGCCTGGTGCTGACGGGAGTGGCGCTGGCGATGGCCTACGCCCTGTCCCGGCCGGCAGTGATGGCGGGCGGCCGCACGGGGCTGGTGTTCGGGATGGGCATGCTACTCTACCTGCTCTCCACCGGCTTGCATTACGCGGCCGTAGCTGCCGAGGCATCGCGCGACGCCGAACAGCGCGCCGCCGAAGCCCGCACCCTGGCGCGTGAGGCGGAACTCCGGGCGCTCAAGATCCAGATCAACCCGCATTTCCTATTTAATAGCCTGCATTCGATCGGCGCGCTGGCCACCATCGACGGTGCCCGCGCCCGCGAGATGTGCGTGCTACTGGCGGATTTTCTGCGCAGCAGCCTGAAACTGGGCGACCGCGAGAGCATCCCGCTTTCCGAGGAACTGGCGCTGGCGCGCAGCTATCTGGAAGTGGAGCGCGTGCGGTTTGGCCAGAGGCTGCGCGTCGAAGAGGCGATCGATGCCGATTGCGAAGGCTGCGCCATCCCGGCGCTGCTGCTGCAACCCCTGGTCGAGAATGCCGTCAAGCATGGCATTGCGGGGCTGCTCGAAGGTGGGTCGATTCGGCTGGCGGCGGTGCGTCGCGGCGGGGCGGTCGCGATCACGATCGAAAACGGCTTCGACCCGGATACGCCGGCTGAGCGCAGCGGCATGGGTCTGGCGCACGTCCGCCGGCGGCTCGAGGTTCGGTACGGCGATTCCGCGCGATTCGACGCCGGGCCGGGCGGCGGCCTCTACCGCGTGGAATTGCGGTTGCCCTGCGAATCGCCCATCGCTTCGAGCAGCCGCGCGTAGCCCGATCGGCTCACCGGCAGGCGCGTGCCATCGTGCAGAATGGCGAGGCGGCTGTCCTTTCCGAACGGCTCGATACGCGCCACCCGCTCCAGGTTCACCAGCACGGAGCGATGGATGCGCACGAAGCGGGCGGGATCGAGAGTGGTCTCGAGGCGCGCGATGGTCTGCTGCTTGAGGTAGCTCTTGCCGCCGCTGTGGAGCGCGACGTAATCGTCCTGCGCCTCCGCGTAATCGAGTTTGTCGAGGGGAATTACATGCACCCGCGTGCCGTCCTTGACGACGATGCGCTCCGCACGCTGCTCGGGCGGGCGCGCTTCGGCGGCCAGGTCCCCGGCCGGACGGCGTTCGCCCAGCCGCTGCCGGGCGCGGTCGAGAGCCCGCTCGAAGCGGCCGGTGTTGAACGGCTTCAGCAGGTAGTCGACGGCATGGGCGTCGAAGGCACGCATGGCGTACTGGTCGTAGGCGGTGACGAAGATGACGGCCGGCGAGTTTCCGGCGGGCCCCTCGATCAGCTCCAGCACTTCGAATCCATCCAGCTTGGGCATCTGTACATCCAGGAAGAGCAGGTCGGGGGAAGTTTCGGAGACGGCCTTCACGGCTTCGAATCCGTTGGCGCACTCGGCGGCGATTTCGATCTCCGGATGGGCGCGCAGCATTTCGCGCAGCACGGCGCGAGACAGCTCCTCATCGTCGACAATGATCGCGCGCAACGTGCTGCTCACCTAAGCCACTTTACACCGGCGGCATCGGGGGCGCTGCCCCGTCCGCCAAGTAGGCCATTTGCCATGGGCGAGAATTGTGCGAGAATGAGTGACACCCGAGAATCGATTAAGGGCCACCCGCAAAGGCAGGCTGGTCGGAAAGGCGTGTTTGTGAGCTATCAAGCCGAAACGCCGTTTGACAGTATCGAGGGTTCTCACGAGTATGTAGCTATGCTCGCGGAGTCCATCGAAGAAGCCCGGCGCGATGTCGAAGCCGAAACTGCGTCAGCCGAGCGGGACCGCGCGGACCGGCGCAAAGCGGCGCTCCTTCTGGTTTCCTATAATCTTGCCAAGTTGAATCTCCATATCACCACGAGCCGGCGCATCCTCAACGATCTGCGTTCGCTGCGGCGTTTGCTGCTGGCGGAACGCGGTCTGCCGGAGGGCGAGGAACTAGAGGCACTTGAGGTAGCGGCGGGCGCCGAAGGGTAGCCAGCCGCCGATCAACACGGAACACCAAAGGTGGCGCACACAACCACCTACGGGAAGTGTATTCTCCCCATGCCCGGTTTCGGCACGCTCCATATCCACTGGTTAGTATTCCTGGCTGCTTTTTGGCTCGATGCGAAAAGCCCCACCAGTCGGGGCTTTTCACGTCACTTTCTCTTGACAGTATCGGTTTCCAAGCGTACCATTCTAGAGTTGTTGCGTTAACGAGTGGTAACACTCGGCAGCGGTGGTTTGTGGGGGACCCCGTAATGACGTTCCAAATCGGCGACAAAGTCGTCTATCCCAACCAAGGCGTTGGGACTATCGAGAATATTAGCGTTCGCTCCTTCGGTTCAGACTTCGAAAAATTCTACCTTCTCCGATTCGGATGTAACAGCATGACGGTTCTGGTGCCGTTTTCGAACGCCGCCAATATCGGTCTTCGCCGGGTAACGAAAGACCGGGAGGTCTCGCGCGTGCTGTCGTTCCTTTCGAACCGCTGGTGCGAAGTGAATCCGGATTGGAAAGTGCGCTTCAAGGAAAACACCGAGAAGATGCAGTGCGGCGATCTGCTGAGAGCCGCGGAAGTCTTTAAGGGACTGCTGCAGCTTCACGTGGATAAACCGCTCTCGTTTCGCGAGAAGAAAATGCTGGACCGCGCCCGGCACATGTTGGTGTCGGAGGTCTCGATTTCGCGGAACGTGCCGGAGATCCACGCCGTGGGCATGTTGCAGCGCGCGCTGGCGAAGGCCGGGCTGACGCTGCCCGCCGTGCTGTAGCCGCAAACTTTGGCGGAACAACTTGGCCCGAGAGGTGGTATGATCCCTCCCTAATAGCCATGTTCTGTCACAGTTGCGGTTCTCCAATCACTTCCGCCGATGCCTTCTGCCCGCGCGCTGCTCACGCTGGTGTTCATCATTCTCTTGAACAGCCGTTATCTTTGTTGAGACGTCGGCATTGAATGCTGATTCGCCCGTAGCGTTCGATCATTGAAAAAGTAGATAGGCTTACCAATATTCGCCGGAGAGTCTAGGCAGCCTTATATTTGCAGCGTGGGCATTCATACCGCGCAGCCGGGTTCCGGCCTATGATGATCCCAATGATGATTAGGATCATCCCGAATCCAAACATCCATATTGTAAGTATCCCAGTGATGATAAGCGCCTTTGACCCGCTTGATCTCCGGAGAACAACGGCCATCGCGCCTCCACAACGGGGGCAGGTACTGGACGCCAGGCGATCAATGCTTGCTTGGGTGACGATGAAGGGGGCGAACGGCGACTGGGTTATCGGCACCCAAATGGTGCTGCCATGAGCCGCGACCGAGTCTGTAATCTTGATCTGCTGCCGCGCGATCATGCTCTTCACTTCGTCTTCCGTGAATGGTCCTCCCGTTTGACCCGTGGCATATGTGACATACCATGTAGGACTTGGAAAGGCCTTCACTTCGACAATTTCACCAGTCCCTGTCGCGGCCATGGCTTGAACCGCTTTGTTGCCACAACTGATGCAGAAAACAGCGTCCTCAGGTATGCTTGACCCGCAATTAGAACAGAATCCCATCTTTACCTCGCTCTCTCGGAGTGACAGTATGATACTCCAAACTCACGTTGATGCAATCTGTTTTCCTGCCAAAACTTCATACTTAGAAGCTTCGTACTGGAAAGTATAGTCGGGAAGCCCCAGCGCCTGGCGGGTGGGGCGCAATGGGCTGATGCCAAGTAGAATTTCCGTCGCGATTCGGTTTCGCCTATTCATCAGGCCTTCCCGGTCTTGAACTATGGCTCACGCTGGCGGGAAGGATTTGCTCCCTGCCTGATTGCATCTGCTAGCGCACGATACTGGTCGAAAGTAGCAATCTTAATCGTGTGGGTTAGCAAATCTGATGAGTCAATACGGCGGAATTTGTAGTTGGCCCGCTGTGCGGTTTGACGCGCGCCCTGTTCACGCTGGCGAAAGGACACGGTGCGGAGGCGCTCCGGTTCCATCCGCTGGCGCCGCTCGGATTCGTGATGCTGTTCTCGCTTTTCTGGGACCACCCGATGCGAGGGCGCCTGTGGATTGCCGGGACGGGGGCATTCGCGATCTACGGCCTGTGGCGCGCGATCGGGTAGCGTGGCCCGGGGTTTACGGATAGGCGCCGCCGACAGGCTCTCCCGTAGCAAGCTGGACGCTAAACTCAATCCACTTGTCACCGGCGAAGGTCCAGCCTTCACCACTTAAGGTGTCGCCATCGATCTGAAGCGACCTGAATCCATCCCAGGATAAGCGGCGGGTTCGCCACGCGTGTCCCGCTGGTCCGTACGCTTCAAACTCCGTGAACGTCGAGAACACGAGCAGATCGCCCCCGTTATAGACCACGCCAGTAACAGATGCTCTGCCGAACATTGATGTGACCCTCTGGACCGGCCGGTCCACTACGTATCCCTGCCCGCCGGCAATAACAATGACGGAGCGCCCATCCGGGTGTTCGAGCGCAACGTCGAATCCCGTAACGCCACGCTGGAAGTTGCCGTCCCAAGCTCCATTCACATCCTTGAACTCCACCACGAACCCCTCGCGGTGCGTGCCCTGGCCAGTGGCACTGCATTGCATTGCCGGTGGTCCGTACGGAGGCAGACCGGGCAGCACTTGAAACGTTCGGGACACTTTCCGCCGCCCGTGCCCTCAACGTGCAGGCTGTTTCACGAATACAGCGATGTCTTTGGCCGCCTTGGTTTCCACGCCGGGCTTTTGCAGGAAGCCGAGATCGCGGAACCAGTCGATGTAGCGGTATTGCCAGGTGCCGAACGGTGTGTCGTTGCGGTCCGTCAGACCGCCGGTCATGCGGCTGCCGTCACTTAAGGCGTCGCCGGGGTGGCGGCCGTTGCCGTAAATGTGCATCTCGATGTTCGGCACGCCGATCGCCAGCATCGCATTAAAGTATTCGATGGCCCAGACCGCATGACCGCGGTCGCCCGAGCCACCGCAGGCGATGAATGCGGGAGGAGCATTGCGCGGAATCGGCGGCGGGGTGCGATTGCGGGCGAAGGGCGAGGGACCGGGATAGATGATGCCTGCGAAGTCGGGCCGCGAGCTGATTCCCGCCAAAGGATCGCCGGGGTCGCTGTTCTTTTTGTCGAAGTCTTCGAACAAGACCGCCGACGGAGCGGCCAATTCCGCGCCGGCGGAGAATCCCATGATGCCGATCTTGTTGGGATCGATGTTCCATCCCTTGGCATAAGCGCGCACCAGGCGGATGGCCTGGAGGGCGTCGTTCACCGCGTCGGTCTGCGGATTGTAACCGTCCCTGCGCAGGCGATTCCGCAGGATGATGGTGTTGACGCCGTAGTTGTAGAAGAAGGGAACGAAATCCGCGCTCTCGCTGCCCACGTTCAGGGTATTGTGTCCGCCGCCCGCCACCAGGATCACAGCCGCGCCGGTATTCAGGCCGCGATCGACCGTGTGAACTTCGATGGACGGGTTGTGAATGTTGACGATGCTGCCGATGCGCCCCGGCACCGCCTGGCTCATGTTGTATTGCTCGGCCTCACGAACGCGCTCCGCTTTGAGGAACGGCGAGCCGGGCGGATAAAGAGGGACCACCACGCCGCCTGGCAGGATGGGCAACGGAGCGTACGGAGAGTCGTTGGCCGGCCCTGGCGCCGGCACGGCGAGAGGGGCGGGAAGTGGCGGCAGCGGCGCGCGGGGAGTAGTTTGTGCGCCGGCGATAGTTAACGCCAGTGACGCCAAGAGCAGCGGAGCGAACGCCGGCCCGGCGATAGATTTCTGGATGACGGTTAGAGTTCTCATCGTGTCAGACTGCCGAAACTATATCACTGCTCTTCCGCACGCGCGAAAAAAAGTTTGCTAACGAAAGATGTCCGTAGTAGTATCACATACAGGAATAGTAGATCCGGAGTGGCCGACATGATCCCGGTGCACTTGTCACTGTTCGCCAACCATATCTGGCAGTCGATTCTCTTTGCCGCCGCGGCGGTTTTGCTGACGCGGCTTCCAATGCCGCGGCGATTTGCGCAGCTACGTCAAGCGCTTCCTCGAGCGGAATCGCACCTTGCTTGATGCGGTCGCTGAGAGTGCCGCCCTCGACCAGATCCATCACCAGATAGCCAGGAGCCTCGGACGATGTCCCGACGTCGTAGACCTGGCAAATGCTGGGATGATTTAACGCGGCGACCGCCCGTACCTCGCGGTCAAAGCGCTCGGTAAAGCGCTCGCTGGAGATCTTGATGGCTACGTCCCGCTGCAGGTCCTTATCCTCGCAGCGGCTACGATCCCGTTCGCTACTCGCTGGAGATCTTGATGGCTACGTCCCGCTGCAGGCGCGAGTTCGTGAGTCTCTGGTGATGGAGCGAGCGGTCGCCATCATCTCCGCATTCCTCGGTTCGGTCGCGCTGATCCTTGCCTGGGCAGGCCTGTACGGCCTGCTGGCTTACACGGTGTCGAGGCGAACGGCCGAGATCGGCATGCGGATCGCGATCGGCGCGCCTCACCGCGCGGTCCTGTGGCTGGTGTTGAAGGATTGCCTGGTGTTGTCCGCCACCGGCGTTATCGCCGGCCTGGGCGCCGCTCTCGCGCTCGGCCGCTTTGCCGAAAAGGTGCTGTACCGCCTGAAGCCGACAGACCCGATTGCCCTTGGCTCGACTTGCGTTCTCATGCTCGCGATGTCGTCTTTCGCAGCATGGATCCCGGCGCGCCGCGCCATCCGTATGGACCCGATGATTGCCTTGCGGCATGAATGACGCGCTACCTAATCTCCAAACGAGTATATCACGGCTTGCACGCGAGCCATCCGCGCTGTAGACTTGTTTGGCCGCACTTTCAGCCCCTGCCGCACGCCTATGAAATTCGGAGTCAACACATTTATCTGGGCCGCGGAGTTCAACAACTCCCATCTGCCTCTCCTGCCTGCCATCAAAGCCAATGGCTTCGACGGCGTGGAGGTTCCTCTGTTCCGGCCGGCGGAATTTCTCGCCAAGGACATCCGCCGGGGACTCGACGCCAACGATCTCGAGTGCACTATCTGCTCGGTGCTTACCGGCGATCTGAGCCTGATCAGCGCGGACGGCGCAATCCGGAAAAAGACGAGCCAGCATCTGCGCGATTGCATCCGAACCGCGTCGGATGTGGGCGCGGGGATTATCGCTGGTCCCCTTTACTGTCCGGTCGGTTACCTGCCCGGACGGCGCCGTACGGCGGACGAGTGGAAGTGGGCGGTGGAAGGCTACCAATCGATGGGTGAAGCTCTGGTTCAGAATCATGTCACGCTGGCCATCGAGCCGCTGAATCGCTTCGAGACGTTTTTCCTGAACACCGCGTCCGACGCCGCTGCACTATGCGATCAGGTGAATCATCCGAACGTGGGCGTGTTGTTCGACACCTTTCACGCCAACATCGAAGAGAAAGATATCGCGGCCGGATATCGCACCGTGGGCAGGCATTTGAAACACGTTCATACCTGCGAGAATGACCGCGGCATTCCGGGCAGCGGCCACGTGGAATGGGATGCCGTGTTTGCGGCGCTGCGCGAACTGCGATATGACGGATGGCTGACCATCGAAAGTTTTGGCTTCGCGCTGGGAGAGCTCTCGTCCGCCGCGGCAATCTGGCGGGATATCGAGCGCACACCGGAATCGATCGCTTTCGAAGGTGTGCGATTCTTGAAGAAACACGTTGCGGGAGGCCGTGTATGAATCGATCATCGAAAGTATCGGCTGCCGCCGGCTTCGCGCTCACCGTGGCACAACTGGCTTTCGCCGGCGATTGGACCACCTTCGGGCACGATCCGCAGCGTACCGGTTGGGCGTTCGAAGAGACCACGCTCAGCCCGGCGAACGTCTCGCAATTGACGCTTCGATGGAAGGCCAGGGTCGACAACCAGTTTTACAGCCTGTCCGCACTCACCGCTCCCGTGGTTGCCGGCAACGTCTCCACCGTGAAGGGCGTGCGCAGCGTGGTCTACGTCGCGGGGATCAGCGGCACGGTGTTCGCCCTGGACGCGCAGACCGGCGAAGAACTTTGGAATCACCCTTTCAAGATCGCGGCGCTGCCCGGAAAGGGCCGTTATCAGGGGACCTTCCTCTGTCCCAACGGCATTACGGCGACTCCGGCGATCGACAAGAGCACCGGCATTCTGTACGTGATCGCGGCTGATGGCGCGCTCTACGGGCTCGATCTGGGCGCAGGCAATGTGCGCTACGGTCCGGTCCAACTGGTTGCGCCCTTCGCGAAGAGCGCGAGCTTGAACCTGGTGGACGGAGTAGTCTACACGACGCTGGCACAGGGATGCGGCAACGCACTCTCGGGCGTCTACGCGGCGGACGTGCGCGATCCTCATCACCCGGCGATCCGGCAGATGCTGCTGTCGAACACCGACACGGCCGGCATCTGGGGGAGAGGCGGCCCCGTCATTGGAAAAGACGGAAAGATCTACGGCGGTACCGCCGACGGCCGCACCGACCCGCTGGCCGGCGACTACTCGAACACCGTCGTCGCCATCGCGGCGAAGGACCTGTCTCTGGTCGATTACTTCCTGCCGTCCAATTGGGACTACATCCGGCGCAAGGATTTCGATCTCGGCGCATCCAGTCCTGTGTGGTTCGGATGGAAGAATCGCGAGTTACTGGCAGGCGGGTTTAAGGAAGGCGTCATCTATCTTATGGACACCGCCAGCCTCGGCGGTAAGGATCATCAGACGCCGCTGTATGTCTCGCCGCGGCTGGGTAATGACAAGGCATTGTGCTGCGACGGCCTGGGAATCTGGGGCGGGCTGTCCACGTACCGGGACGCCGAGGGCCAGACGTGGCTGTTCAGTCCCATGGGCGGACCGCCCTCCGCCACCGGTCCCCACTTCCCTATGACGAACGGCGAAAATCCGCACGGCAGCGTGATGGCGTTCAAGGTGGTCGCCGATCCCAAGACCCAGAATCCGATGCTCGAGCCCGCATGGATTTCCGGCGATTTCAACGTGCCGGACCCGGTCGTGATTGCCAACGGCGTGGTATTTGGGATCTCGACCGGCTCGAGTGAAGTGCAGCGCGGCGGAGATGCCGGGCGCATGCTCAACACGCGTCCCGCCGTTCTCAAGGCGCTCGATGCCAAAACGGGCAAAGAACTCTACAACAGCGGCGATGCCATGGCGAGCTGGGTTCATTTCAGCGGACTCGCGATTTCGGACGGCCGCGTCTTCGCCGTGGATCACGATTCCAACGTCTATTGCTTCGGCCTGAAAGATAAATAAGAAGAGGTAGGTCATGAAGAGAGCGTTACGTCTTGCTGCCGGGTTAGCTGTGCTGGCACTGGCCGCAGCGGCCGCCGACAAGCAGATTCTGATGATCGCCGGAAAGCCGAGCCACGGGCCGGGACAGCATGAACACAATGCAGGAGTGCTGCTGCTGGCAAAATGGCTGAACGGCGTTCCGGGAATTCACGCTACGACTTCGCTGAGCGGGGCCTGGCCGGAGAGCGCCGAGTTTGAAAAGGCCGATGCCATCTTCGTGTTCGCCGATGGCGGCGATGGGCATCCTGTCTTTCAGGGCGATCGTCCCGCCACGATCTCCAAGGCCGTGGCCCGCGGCGCCGGTTTGATGTTTTTTCACTACGCTACCGAGCCGCCGGAGACCAGGGGACACCAGGAGATGCTGGATTGGCTGGGCGGCTTCTTCGAAGTCAATCGCTCGGTGAATCCGGTCTATGAGGCCGCCTTCAACGCCCTTCCCGCGCACCCGATCACCCGCGGCGTAAAGCCGTTTCACATCCGCGACGAGTGGTATTACAACATTCATTTCCGGGAGAACCTGCGCGGCTTTACGGGCATCCTGATCACCACGCCGCCCGCGGACACCGTCAAGGCCGATGGACTTCGCAGCGGGAATCCCGATGTGCGATCCAAGATCGGCCAACCGCATTTCGTCGCGTGGGCAGGCGAGCGGCAGGACGGTGGACGCTCCGTCGGATTCACCGGCGGCCACTACCACGCCAATCTCGGAGATGAGAACTTTCGCAAGATCGTGCTGAACGCGCTGCTCTGGATTGCGAAGGCGGAGGTCCCCCCGAACGGCGTACAGGTGGCCGTCACGCCTGCCGGCTTGACGGAGAATCTGGACCCGAAGCCGCCTCAGAAGAAGGCCGGGAACTGACCCAGCGCGGCGCAGTGGCCTAATATTGTCTTATGGAAATCACGTGGAATGGAGCCAAGCGATTTAGAATCAATAAGTTGCTTTGCTTGCAATCCGACCATGCCGACGATTTCGACCAAAACCAGTGGTTGACTGTACGCCTATTGCACACGAATTGCCTGTTATGGAAATGCACCATCACGGAATAGGCCAGAATTTCAATTCCGTGTACAGTCACGAAGGCGTTCTTTCCTATGGAAATGCACAGACTTGTACATGAGAAAGCGGCTCTCTCCACACCGTAATCAACATCAGCACTCCAGCGCCAATGCCCTCCAGCTTGGCCGCTGCACGCACACAGCACCTCTCAGTTGAATCGGCACCAGCCCGGTGGACCCATTCATCCCGGCGACGGCGGCGGATGGTAGCGCACCATTCCGGTTCGCTTGCGGTTTAGTTCGCCAAGTCCGAAACGCTAGGAGTCCCTTCGAGAAGCCTGCTTCCAATGGAAGTCCCTTTGCCTCCCTTGACAACGGGTGGGTGGGGGTCGTAAACCCCAATAGGATGGGAACCCATTTCTCAACTGTTCCCGAACTTCCGGGCGGGGCGCATAGCGATCACAACAGCGAACTCGCTGCCGGAATCCCCGCATGAGCGCACAAGAGGTTTCAGAATCCCCAATGAATCGGACTTCTAGTCTTATCACCCAAGATGACTCTGTCGCCTTTTTATGCGGGTCATAGTCAAGGCAAGGATTCCCCCAGCCAAGAGCAGAAAAGTGGATGGTTCTGGAACGGAGTCATTTACCTGGAATTGCGAATTGTAGCCGGAAAAAGTCTTGAAGGTCGATCCAGAAGGGAAGGCGTAGTTTGGCGATCCGTTAAGGGCGTTTGCTATATACGCAAGGTTGTCGGTCGTCACTCCTAATGCCGTATTAGTAGTTGGTGCATTCGTGCCCACCCAACCCTCGTTCTCAAACGCTGCTGGACCACTTAAGACAAGAAAATACTGGCCGGGTGCAAGATTCAGATCTGAAAAGAGGGTGATCCATGCGCAACTCGAGAACGTTCCAGCGTTCGAAGTGCATGTCTGGCTCGCATCGAACTGCTGAAGTACGGACGAGGTGGCTATCACCTGACCCGCTGTCGTCGCAGGGCCAACTGCGGACGAAAGGTAGGCATCAATTGTGTGGGGGCTGCTTCCGAATTGGCACGTAACGCACAAAAGCAGGGCCTCAATTGTTGCCGATTGATAGCTTTGGGTTGCGGTCCATTCGACACCTACCAATTGCGTGCCGCTCCCTATCGAAACGTTATCTCCAGGGAGTCCGGTGTCCAAGTGCGTGGTCGGACCCGTCACTGAAACGATGGTTCCCGCATGTGCGGTTGCGAGCGTGACAATGGTCAACCATAAAAAGGCATGTAACGATTTCATCAATGTGCAACTCCTTTTTCTTTCCCAGAAGTGGGAGACTTCTCAGGCGGCAATTGTAGCAGAAATTGTGACGGATCTAACTGTGACGGATCTACGGGAAGATTGACAATTGTACGGAAATAGTGTACGATAATGTCATGCGTTGCGCCCTTTACGCCCGTGTCAGCACGACAGATCAGAATTGCGAGATGCAGCTTCGGGAGCTTCGGGAATACATTTCCCGGCGTGATTGGAAGAATGCCGGGGAATACGTTGACACCGGGTTCAGTGGAGCAAAGGCCAGTCGCCAGAAATGGCGAAGCGATAGAACAAGTGAAAGCAAAGATAAGAGAGATGCTGGAGAGACGCCAACAGGGTCTTCCACCTTCCACCAGCAGCCGCATCACTGGCAATAGCAACGTGCGATGAGCAATACTACACCGGGCGACAGGTAGGCAGGCGACTAGAGATGCACCCGGATACGATCAAGGATCTTTTCCGCAACGAAACCCAAGGCGTCCTCCGAATTGGCAACAAACGGTCAACACGATACAAGAGGGCCAAGACCACAGAGCGATACAGCGAATCAGCGATACAGCGCTTGATTCGCCGTTTGGAGGCTGGTGAAGATCCCCATTTATTTATCCAGCCGCCTGACAATCGCAAACCAAAAACCAACGCCGTCACAGAGACTTGAACTCTCAATGACGGCTTTGCTGCGTTTCGAGTAACCAGCAGCCTGTGGTAATAGTCGCGAAAACATGTGACCTAGCGAATGTTCTGGGCGTCTATACTGCATGGCCATGGGAACCCGCAAGAAACGGGAGCGACAGGAAGATCTCTGGGTCGTCAGCAGCGAGGTCGTGGGCACGC
>JBGPHT010000093.1:0-30301 GCA_041484525.1 Bryobacteraceae bacterium
ACGATCAGCGTGCCCCGCGGCTTTCGCCAAGCCATCCGTGTATGCCGCAAAGCGCTTTTCCTGTGGGCCTGGTGCGAAACAATGTCCCATAAAAACATTCTACATCAGTTTTGTTATTTCTAACACAGTAGTACTAGGCGGCGTGTCGGTTAGCGTGAACGGTCTGGACGTGCCCCTCTACTCGGTGGCGCCGGGGCAGATTGTGTTTCAGACCCCGTGGAGCACAGCCCCGACGGCGACCGTAGAAGTGCACGCCACTTCCACCTCGCCCTTCGAACCGCAACTCCGATTCTCTACAGCGGCGCCCGCGGGGTTCGGTGAGTTTCTGCGGCTGCCGAACTCTCCGGGGGCCTACGGATGCTGCGACCTGACGGCCATCCATCAGAACTGGGAGGGGCTGGTAACGGCGGATGCCCCAGCCCGGCCCGGCGAGATCTTGCATCTGTATGGCACCGGGTTCGGCCGAGTGGATCGAACACAGGTGGACGGTGTCCCCGCGCCCGCCGATCCACCAGCGCGCACCGTCGTGCCGGTCACGTGCTGGGCATGGGGCGCGGACAATATCACGCGGCTGGAGATACCAGTGCTCTTCGCCGGACTGGCGCCGGGGTTTGCAGGCTACTACCAGATGGACATCCGGCTGCCGGCATCGAACCTGCGCGCCTCGGTGCAACTGAACTGCACAGGCGAAGGGGACAGCAGCGACTTTCTCGGGTCGTTTGCGGTGAGGCCGCAGTAAGAGTGATAGCCCCCGCGCGTCACTCGTATCGCAGTGCTTCGATCGGATCGACCTTCGCCGCGCGGCGAGTCGGCTCCCAACACGCCAACAGCGCGACACAGGCAAACAGCAATCCCACCCCGATCAACGTGGCCGGGTCGGTCGGCTCCACTTCAAAGAGAAAGGACTTCAACACGCGCGACAGCACAACCGCCGCGACCATTCCGGAGATCACGCCTCCCGCGATCAATTGAAATCCCTCCGCGAAGACCAGATTGCGGATGTCGCGCCGCTGGGCCCCGACCGCGGCCCGAATGGCGATCTCGCGCCGCCGCGACGCCACCGACAGCGAGAGCACGCCGTAAATGCCGACGAGCGTCAACACGCTCCCCACCAGCGCAAATCCGACCAGCAACTGCATCGCGAACGTCCGCGCCGCCAGCGAATCGCTGCGAATCTGATCCAGAGTCTTCATGTTTTCCACGGCGGCGGTCGGTTCGACGGCGTGCAACTCGCGTGGTACGGCCGCCATGACGGAGCGTGGATCTCCCGCCGTTCGCAGGACCAGGTGTTTGGAAAACGCCGATGCCTGCCAGAAGGAAAGGTATATCTCGGGCTCGGCCGCGTGCGTCAGATCGTCGGTGCGTCCATTAGTCACCACCCCGACGATTTCCGTGGGCGGCTGATCCCGCCCGCGGAGCCAGAGCTTCTTCCCGATCGCAGGGCCTTGGGGAAAGTAGCGCTCCGCCAGCGCCTGATTGACCACCGCGACATTGGGCGAGTTGCGGGCGTCCGTGGAGCGGACGTCTCGCCCATCGAAAATCGCCAGCCCGAGCAGTTGGAAATATCCCGGCGTGATGGACCGCAGCGGCACCGAGATCCGATCGCTCGCCTTGCTGGCGGCCGGTTGCCCTTCGATTTCGATCGCCGCCTGCCAGTTGTTTCCGGTAAGGGGCACGCCCCACGCGAATGCCGCGTTCTGCACGCCGGGAATTGCCATGACGCGCTCTAAGGCGCGCCGATGAAAATCCAACGCATCCCCCTGCACCGCCGTAACGCTCATCGTCAGAATGTGTCCCGTGTTGTAACCGGATCGGACCTTGGACACGTTGATCATGGTGCGGATCAGCAGACTCGCGCCCACCAGCAGCGCCAAGGTCAGTGCGGTCTGTACCATCGTGACGCCGCGGAGCAGCCGCCGTTCGCCTCGCCCGGCGCTGCTCTTCGGACCGGCGCTTTTCAGCACCTGCATGGGATCCATGCGGGAGGCTCGCAGTGCGGGAACGAGCCCGGCGATTCCGGCCGCCAGGATCGCTGCGCCGAGTCCACAGGCCAACACCGGCCAGCCCGTCGTAACCGCATCCAGCCGCGGGATTGCATGTCCGCCAATCAGCTTGAACAGCCTGACTATGCCGAATCCCAGGCCAACGCCAAACACCCCGCCCACAACTGCCAGCAGCAGACTCTCCGTCGATACCTGGCGGAAGAGCGCTGACCGGGCCACCCCGAGGGCGCTGCGGACGGCGTATTCCTGTTGCCGTTGCAGCCCGCGCACCAGCAGCAGGGCCGCGACGTTCCCACACGCAATCAGAAGCACGAGCCCGGCCGCTCCTAGCAGCGGCAGGAGGATGCGGCGGCCGTCTCGATTCATTTCGGCAGTCAGCGATTGCACCTGCGGCGTGAACCCTTCGAACTCGTGCTCGGCTTGCGCCTGCCTGGCCGTAATCAGTTGGAGATCCCCCTGGCCTTGCCGGGGCGTGATTCCGGGTTGCAACCGGCCCACCACATCCCACTGCTGCGATTTGAGCCTGGCCGGGTTGGGAGCTGCCGGAAGCCAAAAATCCACCGTCGCGTTCACGTCGTAGTTGGGTTCTTGCGCGGCCCCTGGCGACGGAAGAAACCGGACGCCGGGCGGCATTACCCCGACCACCGTTGGAGGAGTCTCCCGCCGGCTCATGCGGACCGTTTTGCCGACGATGTGGGGATCGCCGTTGAACTTCCGTTGCCAAAACTCGTACCCGAGGATGATCACCGGCGCCGGCGGAACTCCTGTCTCGGAGTCGACGAAGGTGCGGCCGAGCAAGGGTTTGAGGCCGACCACGCGGAAGTAGTCCCGCGTGACCACCATTCCCTCCATGGACTCGCTGCCGTCGGACCGTATCAGGAAGTTGAAGGTCCACCCGTATCCGGCGAACGAGTCAAATGATTTGGATTGTTTTTGCCACTCCATCCATTGCGCGGCGGCCCACAATTGCGGGCTTGCCAGGGGTCGGCCGTCGGTCCGGCCGGACTGGATCAGGACGAGCCGTTGCGGTTGATCATAGGGAGGCGGCGTCAGCAGGACGCCTTGGATCAGGCTGAACACCGCCGAGGTCGCGCCAATACCCAGCGCCAGCGTAAGCACTGCAATCGAGGTGAAGCCCGGCTGCTTCCGCAGCATCCTCGCGGCAAAACGCAGGTCTTGCATCATTCATCCCTCCAGGTGGGCGGCCGAGCACAGTTCGCCGCGAACGCGGCTTCGCACATGACTTTGACGGACCCAACTCGAGGAACGATAGCAGACGCCAGTCATCGCTGAAACGCCAGCGCCACCGCTCGCACCCGCCCATCGTTAAGTGGATTGGACCATAGCCCGCCGTCTTTGACGGACGACCCGACGATCAGCGCGTCCGCGGCCGCGAAGCTGCTGATGTTCTCCGGTGAGACGCCTGAGCCGACCAGCGTTGGAATCGTTACTGCTTTGCTGACCGACCGTACTTCATCGGGATCCGTCGGGCTGCCCGTGGCGACGCCGGAGACGATCACGCCGTCCGCCTGGAAGAACTCCGCGGCCCTCGCCGTCTCCGCCAGATCGACGTCCGCAGTGATGGCGTGCGCTGAATGCTTCTTCTTGATATCCGCGAAGACCCGAACGCCATCCGCTCCGATCGCGCGCCGGTACCTTAGTAGTTCCCCCGCGGTCGATTCGATCAGCCCCTCGTCCGCCACATGCGCAAACACAAAACCCTCCACGCGTACGAAGCTCGCGCCGCAGGCGTGCGCCACGGCCATGGCCGCCAAGTTCGCACCCGCCAGAATCTGAACCCCCAACGGCAGCCTGGTGGCGCGTCGCACCTCGGTCCCGATCACCGCCATGGCCGCCGCGATCTCGAATCCCACCGAGCTCTTGAGGTAAGGGCGGTCATGTGTGTTTTCGATAGCGAGACCGTGGAAGCCCGCGGCCGCATACGTGCGGGCCTCGGCAGCGGCCGCTTCCGCGATCTCGGCGATCCCCTGCCGGCTTCCGGGTGTGCCGGGCAACGCCCCGACGTGAATCACGCCGATCAACGCTCGCGGAACGCCAAAGACGGCGTGGATGATTCCCTTCGAATCCATAACAACTTATTCGCGGCAGGCGATGCCGGCGGGTGCGCCGGTTGGAGCCACCAGACGGATGCTGTCTGAATCGATCTTGCGGAAGGCGAGGTGCTGCACCGCGGGTGGTTGTGTCGGCGCCAGCGTGAAGAAGACACCCACGGCGCCTTTCCCGCAGGTCATGTTGAATTGGCCGCGCAGCCAGTTCTCCGCTATGACTGGACCGGCCGCAGTGCAATCACCGACTTCGTCCTTTAACTTCTGGATCTCGGCGCGCCGCTGAGCGGCCGGAGCGTCGAGGAAAAGATTCATGGCGGCAATCTGCTTCGCCTCCGCGTCGTCCCACGACTTCCAGAGATTCACGATGTGGTCGCGCATCTGCGAGAGGATCGGCGATGCGGGTAGATCGCGCTTTCGCAGGCCGCCAGTTTTCAGCAGGACGTCCCATGCCTGGTTGATGGGGGCCGCCGGCCCGGCATAGGTCAGGTTGGCCATGGCAAACATTCCGACGCCGTAATCGGGAAGCCAGGCCATGTACGAACCAAAGCCGGGTAATCCGCCGCCGTGGCCGGCGATGTGTTCGAAGCGGCAATCGGTGGTGATGCGGAGGCCGAATCCGTAGCCGGTTTCGGCAGCCGTCAGCGCACCGTCGGAACGTTGCACGCTCAGGTTCGAAGGAGTCCACATGTGGCTCATCTCCCGGACCGAGGCACGGCGCACGGGGCCCGCCTCCGGGTCATCGCGTGCCGGCCACGCGGAAAGGTGAAACGCAACGTACTTGCCGAGGTCCGTAGCCGTGGTGAGCAGCCCGCCCATGGAACCGAAGACGCCGTGCGGGAGTGGGGCTTCCTCGAGGTATGTTCCGTCCGGCTGCAGACGATAGCCCACCGCGCGATTGCCGGCGGGTGCTTGAGAGAACTCGAAAGTGGATGCGTCCATGTGCAGCTTCGCCAGAATCTCCGTGCGGACGTACTTCTCGTAGGGCATGCCGGATGCCTTCGTCACAACGCGGCCCAGCAGGCCGAAGGCGTAGTTGGAGTATTCGTAGCGTGTGCCGGGCGGCGTGGAAAACGGAATCCCGCGGCGCAGCCACTGTGTGAGATCGGCGTCGCTGACGCTCAGTTGCTGGTCGCCCCAAGGATTGTCCTCCGGGAAGCCGGCGCTGTGGCTCAGGAGTTGGCGGATTCGGAGCGGAGGGGTGTCGTTCGTCGGCAACTCCATGCGAGCGAATTCAGGAAGCCACTTCGACACCGGGTCTTCGAGCGAAAGCTTGCCTTCATCGCGCAGCTTGAGAATCGCCAGCGAGGTGAAGCTCTTCGTCATGGAGGCGATGCGAAACACCGTGCCGGCCGTAACCGGCGCCTTGGATGAACGATCCTGCACGCCGACCGATTCGACGTGCGCCAGCCGGCCATCAATCACAATGCCCCACACCATGCCTGGAATCTTCTTGTCGGCCACAAAGCGGCGGAAGATCTGGTCGACTTCCGGCATCGCGGATTCGATCTTACGGACTCTATCGGGATCGGTGAAGCGCGGCGGCGGGTAGGCGTCGCTCGCAAAGAGCACGGCTGCGGCGAAGAATCCGCACAGGGGGACGAATCGCACGTACGTCAGTATCCCACGCTTCCGCGGGATCACGGCAAATCCTTCCCCCATACCGCGCCACGCCGGATCCAGTCCGTCAGGATTTTGATTTCCCGTGCGGGCAGCTTTGGTCCGGGGGGCATCTGGAGATCGCCGTCATGCCGCAGGAATTGCACGAGCAGGCTGCTCTCCGGCTTTTCGGGCACGATCGCGGGACCGCGGCGGCCGCCTTTCAGCAGACTCTCGCGGTCCTGGAACGAGATGTTGCCGTTATTGAGTTGCCGATTATGACAGCCGATACAGCGCTTCGTAAGGATCGGCGCTACGCGGTCGTCGAAGAAGCGTTGGTCGCGGCCGGGCCGGTCGGCTGGGAATGCGGCGGTCAGCGCGAGGCAGAAGGCAAGACCGCGGAGATTCACTTCCCCACGGCGCCGATGCCGAACTGGTCTCCGGCGCGAACCACTTTTCCGCCTTCGATCACCAACTCAAGCTGCTTCTCGCTCTGCACCTGGCGGCCTGTCTCATCCTGCAGGGCGGCCACGACTTTTCTATTGGCAACTTCGATAATCTCTCCCGTGGAGGAGTATGCGTAGCGGCCATCTATGCTGAAGCTCACCCAACCGACGCAGTCCCGCGCTTTGACGGTCGTCACCTGCTTCGGCGGCATCACCGTCGAATCGAACACGTGAATCGCCTCATTGGCGCAATCGGCAATCCACAGTTCCTTTTCATCGGGAGTCAGCGCGATTCCGTGGCTCGGACACCCATGCCGCTTCACCGGTCCCTGCTTGAATCCGGCGACCTCGACCCGGTACAGTTTCTTGCCGGTACGGATGTCCCCCACTTCGAAGCCGAGCAGTCCGTTGACATTCACGAAGACCAGCGTGTTGGCGCCATTGACCGTGAACGGCCGGATGAAGTTCTCAAAGGGCCCCACTGTTCCCGCGACAGTGTGGGTCTTGGGATCCGCAATCGAGAGTACCGGGGACTTCAGCCCCGCCATGTAGACGTGCGCGCCATCGGCGGAGTAGATCGTGTTATGCGAGCTGGACTTGGGATCGATCGTCGCGATCACGCCGCCAGTCGCCGCGTTCACCACATGCCACGACGGACCTTCGAACTGCGGAACATACAGGATCTTGCCATCAGGCGAGATCGCCATCCGGTCGCAGCCGCCTTCATATGTCTTGTCCCAGATCTTCTTGCCCGAGACGGCGTCGATTGCGATCATGCGATTCAGCGAAGTCACGTAAACTCTGCCGGTCTTCGCACTGGCGGCGATCCCTTTGACGTTCTCCGGCTGTTTGCCCTGCGGGACGTCCCAGGTCGGGATGCGCCGCACGAATTTGTAGCCATTATCGATATCGAAAACGAGAATTCCGACACCGCCATACTGCACGTAATTGCGCGTCCCGGGACTGGCGACGTACAAGTAGTGCTGCTCCGACGCGGCAGGCAGCCTGAGGGAGGAAGTGGCCGTTGTGAGCGATAACACGAGCAGCGCCCTGACCGTGTGACGAATGCCGGCAGTTTTCATAACGATAGTCATCATATACCAGCCGGGCAAACCATCAAAGGTATAGATTCGTACTGCTTAGCTGTAACGCAGATGTCTTTCGACTCACACCATTAGGTAAGCTACTGAACATTCCATGTTCCAGTCACTCTCCTTCACCGCCCTGGTCATCGCGCTCCTGGTTGTATGGCGGATCACACATCTGCTCTGGGGGGAGGACGGACCCGCCAATGTTCTGGTTCGCTTACGCAGTCTGGCCGGCCATGGCTTCGCCGGCAGTCTGCTCGATTGCTTTTACTGCTTAAGCCTCTGGGTGGCAGCCCCTGTAGCCTGGGCATTCGGCGTCACTTGGGTGGAACGTGGACTCCTGTGGATTGGTCTGTCCGGTGGTGCGATTCTCCTGGAGCGCGCGACCAACCGGCCCTCTGCTTCTCCGCCACCCGCCATCTGGCACGAAGAGCCTGCCCCGGAAACGCAAAAACAGGAGGATGAAAAACACAACCATGTCATGTTGCGGTAGTCAGCGCGCCGCGTTTCGAAATGGGCCAAGCCAAGCCACGTCCAACGAGTCACGTCCTTGGGCGACGTCAGGCGCAGCCGAATTTGAATATCTCGGTACTGGACAACTCACAGTTACTGGTCCGCTTACGGGATCCGTCTATCGGTTCAGCGCTGCCCAGCGCATACGAGTCCACGGATCGGATGTCCCATCCCTGATCTCCGTACCCGGTCTCAAGCTCGTCCGATAGCCGGGTGGCCACGGCGCCGGAGGTATTGTTGGCTCCCTCGGCGTCAACGGTGCGGGATATCCGCGCCGCCTTTGTACAAAACGCAAAACTAACTTGGAGGAACTATGAGTACACTTGTAATCCCTATCGATGCCTCGCAGGTCTCAGATAGCGACCGCAAACAACAAAAAGTCAAAGTCGCGGTGCAGAGCCCGAGTGGCATCAAGTCCCAAATCGTCTCCCTGGAGGCCGGAAAGACCGAAGTCAAGATCGAGGTCGATCCCAAACAGGCACTCTCGATAGCCGTTGTGCCGGCGACCGCGAGTGACGAAGACGCTTTCCATCTACAGACCCTGACGGCTGCCGTTTCGCCCAGCCAATGGAAAGACGCAAAAACCCTGACCCTTTCTCCGCTGCTCGTGACATCGCAGTGGTGGAGGATCTGGCTGTCCTGGTGCCGGGAATTCACCATCGACGGCCGGGTCGTGTGCGCCGATGGGAGTCCAGTCCCGGGAGCGGAGGTGCATGCCTATGATGTGGACTACTTCTGGTGGTGGTCGTCGATGTCCCAGGTCGGCCCAACTACAGTCACCGGGCCGGATGGCCATTTCACAATCCGGTTCCGCTGGTGCTGCGGTTGGCTGCCGTGGTGGTGGTGGAGACTGCGGCATTGGAGTCTGGATCCGATCCTGGTGGACAAAATCCAACCCGTGCTCAGAATCAATCCAGCTCTGAAGTTCCCGCCGCCCAGCCCGGTGGTTACCCTCGACGTTCCCGGCCTCAGCCGTCAGATTGCGCAGCCGGCCGCGGTTACCGCGGCGCCGTCCATACCTACTTCGGCTGCCGGAGCTCTCTCTCGTGCGTTGGACCCTAGCACCATTCCGGCGCTGCGTGAAAAGCTGATCTCCGTGCTGCCGCATGTGCCCGAACTCGAGCGTCTGCGTCTCTGGCCCTGGTTCCCCTGGACCCCTTGGTTCGACTGCACGCCCGACATTCTCTTCCGCGTCACCCAGAACTGCGGCGGCGGACAGACAAAAGTCATCGTGCACGAAAACGTCTTCCAGACACGCTGGGACATCCCGACTCAATTGAGTGTCACGCTGGTGGCAAACCAGGATGCCTGCTGCCTCCCGCCCGGCGACCCGGAACTCCCAGGCGACTGCGCACTCCTGACTGGCGTTTGCGGCGACCCCGGCATCATCGCCGGCGATATCGGCGGAAACGCGGCGCATCCGGGAGGTCCCATCGGCTACGCGGATCCAGGAACGCGGGACCGGCCATTCGCGCAGACTCTAACCCTGATGGGTCAGCTCGGCAACGATCCGCAATCCGACTATTACACCATCGAGTTCAAGGAACACTCCGCCGGGCCCGCGGCTTGGGCCCAAGTGCCGCCCGCGGCACTGCTTGGTTTCGGGCGCGGCTACTTCGATGCCAATGCTCCGTTCCCCAACCAGTGGTTCTACCCCAGCTTCCCTGTGGTGACGTTTGGCACGCCGAACCACGTTTACAATAGCCGGCATCACTATGAGTCCCAGAACCCGCCGGCGAACTGGGGCGACGTGGTGCACGGGCGCTCGTGGTTCCTCAATGTCAACGTCCTCGCGTACATTCAGACGTTCGGCAACTTCCCCGAAGGCACGTACGATTTCCGCGTCCGAGGATTCAAATCGCTGCCCAATGGCGACCTGGATCCTGCCGATGCGGGAGTGGTACTTCCCGGTTGCGGCGGACACCCCGAGAACAACCTCCTGGTGTTGCGGATCGACAATCGCATCGTTGGCCCGCAGGTACCTGGCACGGTGCATATCGACACCACGGAGCCGGATTGCGGTATCACTAATGTTCTAATCGGCGGCGCGGCCGTGCCTCCTTGCGGGGCCCAGCACCTTCTGCCGAACCAGGCGCTGGATGTGTTCTTCTCCGTCAGCGATCCCGACGGCCACCTCGATCATTACGAGCTCAACATGCTGTGGGGTCTCGGCAACATCCGTAACCTATTGACCCCGGGCGTGGGAGTTAGCTTGACTAATACCTCGCCGGCCCCCGACAATCAGGCCGGCCCGGACTACGCGGATGCTGTTTCGCAAGGGGCCGTCCGCCCCACGTGGCGAGGGGGCAATATGCACTTGAGGATCGACAACGCCTCGCCGATATTCCCGCTGACCTGCTGTTACCTCATCGAGTTGACGGTTTGGAAGCGGAATATCGTCGATTGCCAGTCAAACAATCTTGTGTTCTTCAATCAGATGCACTACTCGTTCACCGTGACCGTGTAGCCGCACCTGAGCCGCAACCACCAGGAAGCGGCTGCAACGCTTCGGGGGCTGTCCGACCGTCGGGCGGCCCCTTTTCTTTGGACGAGTTCGAAACGGCGGAACCCCATCGCACGTCAACGTCTGGCAGGAGCATCCCGCCGTGAAACTTCCAGTTCTCGCTGGTGTCGTAATCTGTGCGTCCATCGCCCTGCTTACGTCAGCAACAGGTCAAGACATGACTTCGGAGCAGAAACACATGACCGCTGCTCCGCTCAACGGTAATCGTCCAGTGGCATTGACCGCACGCAGCATAGAGCGGGGCGTCAAATACCCGTCCATTGTCGAACTGAAGGGGAATGTAGAGATCAAGACGCCCGTTTGTCTACCTATAGGCAATCAGGGCAAACTGATTTGCGACGGAGAGATGATCGTGCGCGCCGATGAAGTGCGATTCCACGAGGACACTGGTGAAATCGAAGCCAACGGCCATGTGATTGTTACGCCACTGCGACATAAGCCGAAGGGTTAAATCAGGCCAGCGCGGACTTCACGTAGGTCATGCACTTTCTGACTTCTTCCTGCGGCGTTCCCAGACCGAGGTATTCGTATTCGACAAAAACCGGGATCGGGAGCTTCCGTTCCTTGATGAGGGTCAGGACGCCTTTGATGGGAGTGTCGCCCTCGCCGAACTGCTCGTTCGTGCCTCCGTTGCGGGTGCGGTCTTTGATCTGGATGTGCGAGATGCTGGCGTGGTTCTCCTGGATGAAGGCCACCGCCTCCTGGTTGGCCGCGGTGAAATGGCCGATGTCCAGGTTCAGCCGGAAGTTCTTCGAGATGGCGAGAGCGGTCCGGAAGCTCTGCGGCGTGGCGATGGCATCGGGGTCTTTTCCGTTGGCGGTGTTGTGCAGCGCCACCGTCATCGCATGCTTCGCCGCAAAAGGCGCGAGACGCCGGGCGCCGCTCAGCGTGGTCAGTGACGATATCAACCGCACGCCCAGTGCCCTGGCCTGCTGGAACGTCACCTCGATCTCCTCTTCGGTGAACTGCTCGTCATAGTCCACGCGGTATGCGAACAGGCTGATCCCGGCGGCCTGAAACTTTGCGCGGATGGCCTCATGGTTCGTGGCAGGCGTGGCGAGCCGCCACCGCCGGAGATCGTTTCGGACAGCCAGTTTTGCGACGGCCACCTGCGCCGGCGTGGGCGCGGTAATCGGCGAAGGATACGCCGAAGGCGGTGGAGGGACAGCAGGACCGCTGTTCGGTCCGGCCGGCTCGGTGTTCGCCGAGGAGAGTTCGATCTCCCGCACGCCGGCAAATTGCAGCGCCTTGATCGTGTCATCCACGTTGTCCCGCCCGGGGGTACGCAGCAGATCGCGGAAGCTGTATGTGGCGACGCCGAGCCGCACGCCGTTCACGACCGAATCGGCGGGCGCGCTCCATGCGGCCGATAGAGGAATACCGGCCAAAGCCATCTTCCCGAAGTCACGTCTGGAAACCATATGACGCTCCCGATGCCCGGAATCGAACCGCTTCCGGATAGTGTCGATTATAATCGGTCCAATGCCCAGGAGGTTGCCTGCGTGGTCCCACGGTCTCCGGTTTTGTCGGATTGCCTTGTTGTCGGTGGCAGGCACCGTGACCGCGGCAGCCGCCAACAACGGGTGTGCCGACCGCCCCGTACGGTCCATTTCCTCCCCCGTGATGCCTGCCGACGTCTGCATTCCCGACGGCTTCACGGATGTTCCCGTCAACTACTTTGACGACTACTCATGGCGTGCGCTTCTCGCAATGGTGTGGCCGGCGGCTTCGGGCCATCGCGGCGTTGCAGACACCAGAAAGCCGGTAGGCGCTGCCGGACCGCGCGTGTTTGAGACGATGAAATCGATGTGGGAGGTCTTCCATGAGGACGGTTCGTCGCCCGTCCCTGACTTCCACGCCTACGACAATGCCGGCCACAACGCCTGCAACGTGAAGCCGCAATTCGGCGATCTGGTGCTCGCGTCCTTTTCCGGAATCGACGATATCGGACAAGCGGCGGCCGGCGAACTTGCCGGACCGTTGGCGGCGCAGAACGGCCGATACGTCCGCTATCAGACGCTGTACAACCAGGTGGCGTTCGATTTCATCGTGCGCAATCGGTATTACCTAAGAAGCCATCTGCCCCAGGTGCCGAGTCCGCGCCCGAGTACGCCGGTGATGGAGTTCCCCAACGGATCCGTCGTCCTCAAGGCCGCCTGGCTGGACATGGCGGGTTTTCCGGCCGAGCAGGTCAAACGCTATTACACGCGTATCGCCGTCGTCCGCGATCCAGGCACGAGCGCGTGCTCGCGCGTCACGGTGGGACTGGTCGGCCTGCACATCGTGCAGAAGACGCCCAGCCGACCGCAGTGGATCTGGTCTTCCTATGAGCAGATCGATAACGTGCCGCCTTCGCGCTTCGGCGACCCCGTGAAGTTCACCTTCCATAATGGCGGCAAGGCTCCCATGCCGGCCGATAACCCGCTCTCCCTGGTGCCGCTGGCGCCCGAACCGGTGACGCCCTTCAACGTCGAGAGGCCGTTCTTTGCCAAAGTCCATCCCAAGACCGAGCTCACCAACTATCAGTATCAGGAACTCTTGAGGGACACCGTATGGCAGTATTACGGCATCGTGGTGACGCAATGGCCGCGCATCGATGGCAATCAGGCGCTGCCGGTGCCGGCTTCGCAGAACGGCGATATCACCAATACCTTTCCCGGCGCCGGCGCCTTTTCGGCATTTGCCAACGTCTCTATGGAGACCTTCGACCAGGGGCGTCCGCAGTTGGGATGCATGAGCTGCCACAACCAGGCCCGGCTGTCCGCCGACTTCATGTGGTCCGTGCTGGACCACGCCTATCCGGCAAAGATTGGCCCAGCCGCTGCCGCGGCGCGTAACTATCCCGCGCAATGACACGCCCTTCACCCAGTAGCCGTACGTAGTAGAATGACATGCGGAAGAGGGGGACCCCGTGGATCTTACCAGACGTGATTTAGGAAAACTGGCTCTGGCCGCCATCCCAGCGTCGCGATTGCTGGCCAAGCCCAATTCGAATTTCGACGGTGTGCAGGTCGGCACCATCACCTACAGCTATCGGTCCATGCCGGGCGCCAACGACGCCGAGCAGCTTCTGAAATACATTGTGGATTCGGGCATCAGCGCGATCGAGCTGATGGGTCCGGCCGCGGAAATCTACGCCGGCTCGCCTGCGGGTGCGGGTCGCGGGGGCGGTGGCGGACAGGGCCGTGGCGTTGGCGGCGGACAGGGCAGGGGACCCGGTGGTCCGGGCGGCCCCGGTGGTCCGGGACGCGGTCAGGGTGGCGGCGGCCGTGCGCCGCTGACTCCGGAGCAGCAGGCCGCGCAGCAGGCCAGAGCTACGCAATTGAAGGATTGGCGCTTGTCCGTCTCCATGGACAAGTACAAGGCAATGCGCAAGATGTACAACGATGCCGGCGTGGACATCTACGCGTTCAAGCTGGAGCCCAACCCGAACATGAGCGACGAGGAATATGAGTACATCTTCCACGTAGCCGACACGCTAGGCGCTAATCACGTGACCCTGGAGCTGTCGAATGACGCCGCCTTCACACAGCGCATCGGCGACTTCGCGGCCAAGAAGAAGATGATGGTCGCCTATCATGCGCATTTGCAGGCCACCATCACGGCATGGGATGCGGTGCTGGCACAGTCCAAGGGCAACGCCATCAATCTGGATTGCGGTCATTACGTGGCCGGCACCAGCGAGAGTCCGATTCCGCTGATCCAGAAGCACTATAGCCGGATCGCGAGCATGCACCTGAAGGATCGCAAGAAGGAATCGAACGGCGGCGCCAATCTGCCTTGGGGCCAGGGCGAGACGCCGATCAAGGAGATCCTGACATTGATGCGCAAGGAGAAGTACAAGTTCCCGGCCAGCATCGAGTTGGAATACCAGATTCCGGAGGGTTCGGACGCCGTGGTCGAGACGTCCAAGTGCGTGCAGTTCTGCAAGAATGCGCTCGCGTAGTCTCCGTGGCCTGAACTCCGAGGACTGAATCATGACTGTACCGAAGCGTTTGATGATTGGTGTGCTGGCCGGCGTCCTGGCGACGGCGACGTTGTTCGCTCAGGAGCAGGAGCAGCAGGGCCCGCCAGCCGGTGGGGGCCGTGGTGGCCGCGGAGGACGTGGCGCCGCGGGAGGCGCCGGCGGAGGACGCCGCGGTCCGAACTTTCCTCAGCAGACGCGCCCGCTGGCTTCTCCGGAAGTCCTCGCCCGCGGCAAGGCAGTCTACGGTGTCAACTGCGCCGCCTGTCATGGCGCCGACCTTCGCGGCGGCGACCAGGGTGGTCCCAGCCTGCTCCGCTCGCTGGCTGCGTTGAGCGATCAACATGGGGAAGTGATCGGACCCATCGTGCGCGGCGCCCGCCAGGACAAGGGCATGCCCGGGTTCAACCTCAATGACTCCGACGTAACCGCCATCGCCGAGTACATCCACAGCGTGCTCGCGATGGTGGGCTCGCAGGCCCGCCCGCCGGGGGCGGCCGACCCATCGACACTCAACGTGCTGGTCGGCAGCGCCTCCGCCGGTGAGGTCTATTTCAAATCGAAATGCGCGAGTTGTCACTCGATCGCAGGTGACCTCAAGGGCGTCGCTTCGAAGTATTCCGATCCGCGAACACTGCAGAATACCTGGGTGTCAGGCGGCGGCGGAGGTGGCCGTGGCGGCCGGGGCGGCGGACCCACCAAGCCCACGCCCGTCGTGGTCACTCTTGCCAACGGGCAGAAACTGGAGGGCACCCTGATTCGCAAGGATGATTTCATCGTGGCGCTCACCCTGGCCGACGGTACGCGCAAATCGGTCGCACGCAATGGCGATGTGCCCAAGGTCGAAGTGCGTGATCCCGACGAGGCGCACAAGAAGTTGGTCCCCACTCTGGATGACAAGGATATGCATGACGTGACGGCGTATCTAGCAACCATTAAGTGAATCGCCTGAGGTTACTTCCATGAAACGGCTCTTCATCGTCTCTGCTCTACTGCTCGCGCCCGGCCTCGTTTTCGGACAGGGCGGCCTCGATCCTTCCGAGATCTTCAAGCCGCTCGCGGATCAATGGCCCACGTACTCCGGCGACTACTCGGGCAAGCGGTACAGCTCGCTCAAACAGATCAACCAATCGACAGTGAAGAACCTGAGCCTTGCCTGGGTCTCGCGCTTCACCACTGGATGCGGCCCGACCGGCGCCGGTGACACGGGCGGTGGCGGCGGGTTTGGCGGCGGACGCGGAGGCGGCGGCGCGCCGGCACCAATCATCGCCGGCGGACTAGGCAGGGGCGATCTCAACAACTGCGGGGGCGGACGCCTCGGCGGCGGCATTCTCGTGGTGGATGGCGTCATCTACATGTCCGCGCCCGATAATGCCTGGGCCGTGGATGCGCGCGACGGCACGATTCTCTGGCATTACTACTGGAAGACGCGCGGCGGCACGCACACCGGCAATCGCGGGATGGGAATGTGGCACGGCTATTTGTATCTCGAGGTGCACGACGATTACCTGATCTGCCTCGACGCCAAGACCGGGAAGGAGCGATGGAAGAAAGAGATTTCCAGTTTCGACCAGCAGTACTTCTCATCCATGGCGCCGATTGTGGTCGGCAATCACGTGCTCGTCGGTACCGGCAATGACATGGATGCTCCGGGCTTCCTGCAGTCATTCGAGCCGGAGACAGGCGAACGCCAGTGGATCCTCTACACCGTACCGATGAAGGCCGGCGATCCGGGCGTCGAAACCTGGGCCAGCCTGGATGCGGCGCAACACGGCGGCGCGCAGGTCTGGATTCCGGGCTCCTACGATCCCGAAACGCACCTCTACCTGTTCGGCACCGGCAACCCTACGCCGGCCTACACCACGGGGCGTGGAGAAGGCGACAATCTCTACACCGGTTCGCTGATCGCGGTGAACGTGGACACCGGCAAGATGGCCTGGCATTACCAGACCGCCCCGCATGATACGCACGACTGGGATTCGACCCAGACGCCGGTTTTTGCCGACATGCCGTTCAACGGCCGCATGCGCAAGCTGGTCATGACGGGGGAGCGCAACGGCTACTTCTTCGTTCTCGATCGCGTCACTGGCGAGCATCTGGTGACCGGCAAATTCGGCCTCTACAACAACTGGGCTTTGGGCCTGGACGAGAATGGCCGCCCGAAACGCAACCCCGCCAAGGATGCGACCGTTCCCGGCTCGCTCGTCAACGGCGACGTCACGAACTATCCGCCGCCGAGTTTCTCACCGGATACGGGCCTGTTCTATGTGCCCGAGAATAACTCGCTGCGGATCACTTACCTGATCGATCCCGATCCGCGCGGCTCGATGGGTCTCGGCGGCACGGCGGGGGGCGGCGGTCTTTCGTACGGCTCGTTCATCGACGCCATCGATTACAAGACCGGCAAGGTCGCGTGGCGCCATGAAATCTCCGGAGGCGCGGGACTGTTGTCGACCGCCGGAGGTCTGCTCTTCAGCGGCGACGGCCAGAATCTGGTGGGCTATGAAGCCGCCACGGGCAAGCCGCTGTGGCACTCGCGCATCGGCTCCGCCGGCAACGCGCCCGAAACCTATATGCTGGACGGCCGCCAGTACGTCCTCGCCACCGGCGGCGATCAGTTGTTCGCGTTCGTCCTGAATCAGTGATTTTCGAACGCGCGGCACTCGGCTATCGCGACATCTTGACACTGGCAATCGACTTGTAGACGGCTTTCTTCTTGTGTCGGGCAGCGGAGGTATTGGTCTGCAGGATTACAACGGAGGCTTCGGCAGTTTCACGATCTCCCAACTCGCCGTTCCCTTCACCTTGACCGGACGCCGGAAAAGTTTCCCGCGCTGCGTCGCATTATGCGTCTTCGCCACCTCGGGGATTAGTTCCTCCAGTAGAAACCGCGAATAGCGGTCGCTCAGCGAATCGTATTCAAAGACGCGTTCGAACCTGTTCTGTGCCAGATCCGAAACCGCGGGCAATACGCCCGGATCGACGAAATCCCGATCATCGTCGGCAGGTCGCCCTTGGCTATCAGGTTGTCGAACACCGTTGGTACCCGCTCGCCGTTTCCCAGGCGGCCGCTGCCGTCCAGGAAAATCATGAACGGGGTCGGCTTGCCCGCGTTGTATTGTGCCGGCACGTATACCGAATAGCTGTGCGAGGTCCCCGGATAGAACCGGCCCGGCAGCAGCGTGTGCTTTGCGATCGCACCTTTGGGAACGTCGGCTTGCGGCTGCGAATCCGGTCCGAGAGTGTAATCCTGACCGTAGGTGAGCGCTGCCGCGCAAAACAGCAAAACCAGACGATTCTTCATCAGCAAGAATTATGTCTCGCCAATGTACCAAGATGCAAAGGGAGAAGCCTCCCAGTGGAAGAACTCGGGTATCGGGGAGCAAGGGAACAAGGGGCGCCTCCCGGCCTCGCATCGCTAACGTGCTGAGACTTGGTTCACTCGAGAGTGTCACTAAGTCTCTCCTCCGAGAACAGGGGCCGAGCCGGTAAGCGCGCTCTTGGTTCCATTGTTCCCCAAACCCATCTCTTACGGGATTTGCGCAAGCTGCCCGCAGCGCCATTCGAAGCCGCTGCGACCTCTCACTTTAACATGCGGAATTTGAGCGCCGGGTTGAACGGCCAGATGCAACTTGCCGGGATGATTTCGCACATCGGGGAAGCGGTCGCCCAGACCCGTCGGACGACGGGCGAGTATGCGAAACGGCTGGATTAATTTATGCAAGTCCTGCAGCTTTGGCGTCAAATTCCGCATGTCTTGAGTGAGAAGGCACGGTGCCGCTTCCGGCGAGCTGCTGCCAGTTTTCGCTGCGCGTCAGCATCAAACACTTCTTGCTTGCCGCCGAACAATTTGTCGGAGAAGTAAGACTAATCTCTTTAACTTAGAAGGGCCCTATGACTACTTTCGCAGTACCTACCCTGGAGCACGAACTCGAAGATCCACTGGCTTATCTGCCATACTCCAATATCGTGGAGTACCCAAAGGGCCACATGATCTATGACCCGGACCAATGCCCGGCTGGCCTTTACCTTGTAATCGATGGCAAAGTCAAAGTGTCACGGCTTGCCGATGCTGGCCAACAGGTTGTAATTGACATCTACCAGCGCGACGAGTTCTTTGGAGAATCAGTGTTCCTCAGTCTGCCTTACCGTTCCGAGCAGGCAACGGCACTGGAGAATGCCAAACTGATGATGTGGCCCACCACTGCCCTCCAAGAGATTGTCATGCGCCGTCCTCGCCTGGCAGTCGCCCTCGTGCAGGTTCTTGTTCAGCGCACCATCAATTTCAAGGAGCGCATTGAAAGCCTCAGCACGGACACGATAGCGCGTCGCCTGGCGCGTTCGCTTATTCGATTCTCCGAGCGTCTGGGCGTGCCGGAGGAAGACGGCTCGGCGCGTATGGCGCCGTTGACTCACGAACTGCTCGCTCAGTACGTGGGCACGACACGCGAAATCATCACACACCACATGAATCAGTTCCGCCGTCTGGGCTACCTGCGCTATTCCAGGAAGGGTATCGTATTGTATCGCGACGCCTTCAGCGAGTGGTTGAAGCAGAAGGTGTAATTCCAGAGAGCGAGGTGCGTAACATCTGAAACAGGCTCGACCGAAGTGCAAGGGCTATCTGAGGGTGCTGCCGAGCTGGTTAAGTGTTGGTAAAGATTCGGTAAAACTATTCGCTACGATTGCTCATTTAGTATCCTGGATTACATAGAGTCAAGAGTTCCGGGAAGCAAGGTCAACCCCTTGTGGCATAATTTGGGAATGGCATTTTCTTACTCGACCCTTGGCCAGGAGCTGAATAGCGAACCAGACCTCTCACTTATCGGCAGAACCCCGGAAATCGGCGGCTTGCATAGAATCGGCGCGGTGCCGGAGTCGATCACCGTGCTGCTCTCTCGTGTGAGTGGGGGTGATCGGGAAGCGTTCGATAACCTCATTCCACTGGTCTACCAGGAGTTGCACCATATCGCAGAAGGATATCTACGGCGCGAATCGCAAAATCACACGCTGCAGCCCACCGCCCTGATTCATGAGGCCTACCTGCGGTTGGTGGAATCCAGTAACGCAGACTACCAGAATCGCACGCATTTCTACGGCGTTGCGGCGCGAGTGATGCGCCAGATTCTCGTAGACCATGCCCGAGCGCGTCATGCCGCGAAGCGTGGCGCCGGCGTGAAAATTGCATTCGAGCCGCGTTTTGACTTCGCACCGGAACGAGACAGGATCGTGATTGCTCTGGACGACGCGCTGAACACGTTAGGCCGTGAGGACGGCGGGAAAGCCCGCCTGGTGGAAATGCGTTTCTTCGGAGGGATGACGGCTGAAGAGATTGCGGAGTGTGTGGGGACTCCAGTCCACGTCGTGCGTCGAGAACTGCGCGCTGCGCAAGCCTGGCTCCGGCGGGAAATACAAGGGTGAATCTGGAAGTCGCACATCTCTTGGACCTGGCCGCTCAGGTTCCGTTGGGCCGGCGGGCCGAATTTCTCGCGAGGGAATGTCCGGACCCGCTGGTGAGAGCCGAAGTGGAATCTCTGCTCGAATACGCAACCGGGGCTGAATCCTACTTCAACGAGGCGGTCCAGGGCGTTGCGCTGTCGCTCCGGGCCAGCCACGAAGCTTCGCCGGGTGATGCCATTGGGTCCTACCGGATCGTTTCTCTGATCGGACGCGGAGGCATGGGGAGCGTCTACCTGGCAGAGCGTGCCGACGGTGAGATTCAACAAAGGGTGGCCGTAAAGCTACTCCGCGCCGACGGGCATCGGCCCGTATGGCGCGATCGTTTTCTGAATGAACGCCAGATCCTGGCATCGCTCCATCACCCTTCTATCGTTCACGTGATCGATGCCGGTCACACCGATGACGGCCGGCCCTTTCTGGTCATGGAATATGTGGAGGGTGTCCCGATCGACGCCTACGCCGCTGGGATCGATGTGAGAGACCGGTTGAGGTTGTTCCTGCGAGTGTGCGAGGGAGTTTCGCATGCGCACCGGCGCCTGATCATTCATCGCGACCTGAAGCCATCGAATATTCTTGTGGATGCATCCGGGCAGCCGAAGCTGCTGGATTTCGGCATTGCCAAACTACTGGACGAGACGGGCGACGCCACTCAAACCGTAGAGCGACTACTCACGCCGAACTACGCCAGCCCCGAACAACTGGCAGGGGACGCTCAGACCACCGCCACCGACGTCTACTCGCTGGGCGCGGTGCTCTACAAATTACTAACAGGCGTTGCGCCGCGCGGGAACAGTCCGGATACCGCGAAGGCCGAGATCACGCCGCCAAGTCGCGTCAATCCGTGGGTTCCGAGGGACGTGGACTTCATCGTCATGAAGGCGCTTCGCGCCGAACCGGAGGAGCGCTATGGTTCGGTGGATGAGTTCGCCAGCGATGTCCGCGCCATTCTCGACCGGCGGCCCGTGCAAGCGCGTTCCGGCGACGTCTGGTACCGTACACGCAGATTCCTTCGGCGCTATTGGGTGCCTGTGACTGCTACGGCATTGGTGATCGCGAGCCTCTCGACCGGTTTGTTCATCGCGAATCGGCAGCGCGTTCTCGCGGAGCGGCGATTCGGCCAGCTACGACAACTGGCCAATCGGGTGATCGATCTCGACCGGGCGATCCGCACCTTACCCGGTTCTGCCGACGCCAGGCAGCGGCTGGTCTCGGCCTCACTGGAGTACCTGGAGGGTCTCTCCCCGGAGGCCCGCGGAAATCTCGACCTTGCACAAGAAATCGGTGAGGGCTATTGGCGCCTGGGGCGAATCCAAGGTGTCAATGCCGAGTTCAACCTGGGCGATCCCGCGAAAGCAGAGGACAGCCTGAAGAAGGCGGACGCGTTGATGGAAACCGTGCTTGCATCCCGTCCCCAGGACCGCAACGCGTTATTCCGTTCGGCCGTCATAGCTCACGACCGCACGATTCTGGCCGACACCGATCAACGGCGCGCCGACACTCTGGTCCATACACGCAGGGCTGTCGAGCGTCTCGAAGCCTTCATGCGCCGGGATGATCCTGGGGATCCCGTGCGCCTCGACGGTTTCCTGCGCGCCGGTGATCCCCGGCAGTCGGAACGCAGCGGCGCGGCGCTTCTATATGTGAACATTGCGCTCACCTACGTCAACATGCATATGTATGTCGAAGGCGCCCGCTATGCTCGACGGGCAGCGGAACTGGCGCAACCGATTCCTTCCGCGCAGGACTTGGCCAGCGGGGGCCTGAGCATATTAGCCAATGCACTCCGGTACCAGGGCGATTTGGAAGGGGCTCTCCGGACGATCCGTGAAGCGCGGAAGATCTCGGAGAGAGCAACCTATCCGAGCGAGACCGCGCGACTGTTCAACCGGTATGGCCCCATTCTGCGGGAGGGCCTGATACTGGGCGAAGAGGGCGCTGTCAATCTCGACCGGCCGGCCGAAGCCATCGAGGCTTTCCAGAAAGCGCTGGATATGACTCAAGAAGCGGCCAGCAAAGATTTGAAGGATTCGGCTAGCCGCTCTCGCGTCGGGACGGCGGCGCGGGACCTCGGCGACGTCTTGCGTGACCGCGATCCGCGGCGGGCGCTCGCGGTCTACGATGTAGGCATCGGCCGGCTCGAAGAGACGCAGAACCGTCTGGAAGCGCGCCGCGACAGGGCCGTGTTGCTGGCAAAATCGTCCTATCCGCTGCGCCGGCTGCATCGCCCTTCCGAGGCCAAGGCGCGCATCGATGCTGCCTTCGCAATCCTAAAAGACACGAAGGACTATCCGGCGGAACGGGTCCGCCTCGGTAGTCATGCCTATACGGCTGTTTCCGCCCTCGCGGATCACGAAGCTGAAACGGGCGATCCCCGCCACGCCCTTCAAATGTACGAGCAACTGCTCGACAGAGTTATGGCAACCAAGCCGGACCCTCTCGACGACCTTCGGGATACGCCAAAACTTTCGCGCATCTATGGTGCCCTCACCATTCTGTATCGGCGCAGCGGCGATGCAGCCTCAGCGGATGTCATGCATGCGCGGAGGGTGGAGCTTTGGCGCGTTTGGCAACAGAAGCTCCCCCAAAACACTTATATCCGAGGCCAGTTCGAAGCGGCGCGCGTGCGGTAACGACTCTTGTTCGAGCCCCTCCGAATTGCGCTAACGCTCACATAATCCGCTGACGGATCGGTGTGCGACAACGTGCAAACCTTTGCGCGGTCCATTCAAATTCGCGACGGGAATTCGCATGTCCTGTTGAGAAGCGTCTGACACCCCGTATTAGCAAAGGAGATTATGGTGATTCGTTTTGCGAACTTTTCGGCTCGATTCGTGCTTTTTCTCGCGGTCAATTTGGCTGCGTGGTCTCAATCTTTCAGCGGCAGGATCGCCGGCACCGTTACCGACTCAACCGGTGCTGTTGTGTCCAAAGTAGCGGTGACGATACTAAACGACGGGACTGGCGCCGAGCGCCGGTTGACCACGGATAATAGAGGCCTCTATGTGGCATCGGAGGTATCAGTCGGCTATTACACGGTGCGTTTTGAATCCGCCGGCCTGAGCACAGTAGAAAGGCGCGGAGTAAAAGTCGATGTCGGCGGCGAGACTCGCGCCGATGCCACGCTCGCTGTGCAGACCCTCGAACAGTCGGTGGTAGTCAACGCCGAGGTTCCTGTCTTGCAGCAGAACTCAAGCGCGGTGGCAGAGGTGGTCGATACTCGGCAAGTAGAAGCATTGCCGCTGAACGGCCGCGATTTTCGCAGGTTGGCCTTTCTGGTGCCGGGAGCATCTCCGCGCTCGCCTCGCGGCTCGTTGGGGTCCTTCACGATCAACGGTCAGCGCGAGAAATCGAACATTTTCCTGATCGACGGCGTCGACAATAACGATTCCTTTCGGAACCAGCCTTCGTTCAATCAGGGCGGCGTTGTTAACGCGCAAGCTACCATCTTGCCAGTCGATGCGCTGGCTGAATTCAGTGTGCAGGCTCAAGGGTCGGCCGAGTATGGGCGTAACTCAGGCGCCGTCGTAAACACAGTACTCAAGTCCGGCACCAACCAAGTTCATGGGACGCTCTATGAGTTCCTGCGGAACGACAAGCTGAACGCCCGCAATTTTTTCGAGACGCTTCCCGGCGCAAAGAAAAGCCCATTCAAGAACAGCAATTTCGGCGGGACGGTGGGTGGGCCAATCCAGCACGACCGTACCTTCTTCTTCGTTGGATTTGAGGGCGAGCGAGGGCGCCCCAGTTCATCGCTGGCGGTGACGGTTCCCAGCGAAAGGGACATCTCTTCGGCCCGCGCCGCGAATGCGGCCGCTAACCGGCCGGAAAACGCCCTTGGCGCCAGCCTTCTCAGTCTCTTTCCGCACGAGAATAATCCCGGGGCCGGAGGCAACTACGTCTATGCCATTCCGAATATTCTCAACAGCGATAACTTCCTGGTGAAGATCGATCACCGCCTCAGCGACCGATTCAACTTGAGCGGACGGTATGTGTTCGGGAATGGCAACCAGACCTTTCCGTTGAATTCGGGACAGGGATCGCAGCTTCCACCGTACCAGACAGTAACTCCCACGCGAGTGCAACTGTCAGGGTTGAATGTTTCGCAGGTGCTTACCGAACACCTGTTCAACGACACGCGAGTCAGCTTCAATCGCTTCACGCAAGTGTTCTCTCCCTTGGACTCTGCTTTCGACCCCGCCAGTATCGGGCTGATCACAGGCGCGAGAGGTGGCCTGCCGACTATCGTGGTGAACGGCTTCGAGAGTTTGGGTGCGCCCACCAACGAGCCGCGCGCGCGGGTGAGCCAGGCTTATCAACTGGTAGACGCTCTCGTCTGGACGCGGGGCAGTCATACGTTGAAGAGCGGCTTGGATTACCGGAGGCCCTTAGTACGTTCTTACAACGACCAGTTCTCGCGTGGGCGGCTGAGTTTCAATAGCGTGGCCGGCCTCCTGGCCGGCACTCCGGCGCCTTCCACCACTAGCATCGCTCGAGGCGCCACCCGTCGTGATACCTACACGAATAATGCAGGTGCTTTCGTGCAGGACGACTGGAAAGTCAATAGCCGCCTGACCTTGAACCTGGGTTTGCGGTACGAGTACAGCGGGCCTCTCTCGGAGAAATTCGACCGCATCTCGAATTTCATTCCGTCCAAAGGACTGGTCCGCGTCGGGCAGGGTCTGGACACACTCTACGACCGGGACCTGAACAACTTCGCTCCCCGTTTCGGTTTCGCCTTTGATCCGATGGGAACGGGTAAGACCGTGCTTCGCGGCGGCTATGGTTTCTACTACGACGCGCCCTCGCAGGATTTCTTCCTGGCGCAGAGCTTCACCAACGGGAACGTAGGCACCAATCCGGTCCCGGGCCTGGGAACTTTCACGGTGAACTTCACGGGCCCGGTGCCGTTTGGCCCCGGCGTAAATATATTCGGCAGCGCCAACACACCGGTCCCGCCCTTTACCGTCTTCGGAGTCGACCCACACATGCGGGCACCCTATGTGCAGAGCTACAACTTCAACGTCCAGCGAACCATCGTCGATGGCACGGTGCTGCAGGTTGGCTACGTGGGGTCGAAGGGCACCAAGTTGTTCCGCGTGCGGGACATCAACCAGGCGGTGCCGGGCGTCGTGGGCACCATCCAACAGCGCCGGCCATTCAACGCCGCATATCCGGAGTTCGCCGGCATTTATGAGTTGGAGGCATCCTCCAGCTCACGGTACAACGCTCTCCAGGTCTTCTTACGCAGGCGCCTCTCCAAGGGCTTGACGATGTTCGTCTCTCATGTCTGGTCGCATTCCATAGACGACGCATCCAACGGAATCTGTTCCTGCACAGCCGGTGTGTCCTTACCTCAGAACAGCTTCGATGCCCGGCCCGAGAAGGCGGTCTCCGCGTTCGATCAGCGGCACCGGTTCACGCTGAACTCCGTCTATGATCTGGCCGTGTTGCCTCACGTGCTGAGCAGATGGCCAAAGCGGCTGACCGAAGGCTGGCAATTGAGCGGCATTTTTAGTGTAGGCAGCGGTATACCGATTACGCCGTTTTGGAATGGTGCAGCGCCAAGCGGAAGCGGCGAGTCGAGCAACGACCGGCCAAATGTGGTGGGCAATCCTAACAATGGACCCAAACAGTGGAACGCCTGGTTCAATACCGCTGCCTTCGTTCCGGCGCCAGCGGGAACCTTCGGCAACGCCGGGCGCAATACCATTATTGGTCCGGGCAATAACGGCGCTGATTTCTCCGTGGTGAAATTGACTCGGATCAACGAACGCTTCCACCTGCAATTCCGCTCGGAGTTTTTCAATATCTTTAACCACCCGAACTTCGGGCTGCCGAATGTGACTGTCAACAGTTCCGGATTCGGCGCCATTACGAGTACTCCCGATGTGGCCAACGGGAATCCCCTCGGTGACGGCGGGCCGCGCCAGGTGCAACTCGCGTTGAAACTGGTGTTCTAGCGGGAAGGGGCGCCGGCCCGTGTTGCGGCGGCGCCCGCCTTGTAGAAGAACATCTCTGCCGGATAGCACAACCTGTTTTCAATTCAATTGGAGGAAAAATGATCGGAAGGATCATAGCATCCCTGGTGTTTGCTTTCTGCGTTGTGTTGAACGCCCAAAACATAGACACCAGGACATACATCTCGACGCCAGGCGACGCTGTGCGCGCCGCGGAACTCCGGCAGCGAGCCGTACTCGACGGAATCAAGCAGCAGGCTCACGAGGTCCAAGCCCGGCAAGAGGCTCAGCGACGGCAATTCGAGGTTCGGTTCAATCAGTTGGTGGACGCGCTTAGCAGTTTTGCCATGCGATACAACGAGGGCCGCGGAACTACCTGGCCTCAACACGAAGCTGACAAGGTCCGCAAGGCGATGGGCGAGTTGCAGTCCCTCGAGAAATCGCTGCGGGCTGATCTCGGGAAGGCGCAACAGAAGCGCGCATCCAATCTTAGTGCGGCTCGCTGAGGGGCTTCGGCGCGGCTCTCGATCAGGTCCCGGCCCTTCGCTCGACGAGCTGAAATTGGTGGCGAGGCTGCCTCGGCTCCGCTTGCAGCGATCGTGTTAGTTCTCGGTCGGCGTTTTCTCCAGACGATCGACCACGATCGTCTCCACGGGTGCTTTCCGCGCCTCCAGCTTCAGTCCGGCCTTTTCGATCGCTGTGAATAACGCTTCCCCGAGGGGATCTGGTCGTGGGCCGGGGCCGTCGCCGTCAACCCGTCCGCCTTCCGGAGGCCCGCCTTTCCGAGACCCGCCTCCCCCAGACGGCGGCTGATTTTCCGAGGCGAAGTAGTAGCCGCCCTTCAGGTTGGTCATATCGACTACGGGACGCTCGACATGCGGCGCCAGCACCTCCGCCAGCCCCGGCATGGTCAGCTTCAAGAACTCTATCTTCATGCCTCCCTTCGGTCCCCTGCCGCCCCGCATTGGGCCGTATGCTCCGTCCGTGACCACAAAGCCGCCGTTTTCCAACATGCGGCCGTCGCCTTGCGGTGTGTGCAGTGCGCGGCTGCCGGGGGTATCGGGAACGAGAGTATCGGCTTCGGCCGTGGATTCATGCAGCTTCGATCCGTTCTTGCCCACTACCAGCGCGTAGACCGCCTGCTCCTTGTTCTCGCGGTGGATCGACAGTTTGAATCGCTCCGCGAGCAGCGCCTGAAGCATTTCGGGAACCCGGTTTTTGGAAACGCCGTCGGGGATCTTCGCCGCAATGTCAAATCTCTGCGACCGCATCCAATCCGGCCCGGACAATTGGTATGTTTTGATGCGGTACGCCGTCACCATCAACGTGTATAGCGACATGAAGCGGATGTCCACGCGGGAGCCAACAACGGTCAGACGCTCGCCAGGGGCGCACGGGACGATGCAAAACATGGGCTCCCTTCCTGGGGGGAACGGCGGTCTTTACCGACGCGACGTCAAACGCCAGGGGCTGTGCAGACACCACTGGCTTCGGTTCCTGTGGCGCGGCCGTGCTCTGTTCGCTCAACCCCACGGTCGCGGTGAGACACATCACCGGCACTCCCATCAGCGCCAGCAAGACTCCTTGTGCCCGCGATCGATGAATCCAAGACCTCTCCACATGGTCGATTCCGGAGTTTTCTCATCCATTCCCTCCTTCCAGCTTGATCCTAGTTTATTCTTGTGGGGTCCGAGCCGCCGGTTTCTGTCGTCCGTCTCTGGGAAGCGCGTAAATGCGCTCCTGTTAGAGAAGGAGATCGGTATCTTTCCTCCGCCATGAGATGTTGCCACCTGCGCATCTCCCGCGTGATGTATACTGCCGGCTGTCATGGCACAGCCGTCGTCCATCCCGAGCGTCGAGGCGCTCAGCACGGTCAAGCGCGATCTACGGTTTCATCCGTCCACCGTCGAGCATCCGCGACGGTTGTCGCCTGAGCAGGTCGAGGCGTTCAACCGACAGGGTTATCTGACCGGCATTCGGGTCTTCGACGCCGAGGAGATCGCCGCCATCCGCCGCTATTTCGACGATCTGCTAGCCCGGACGCTCGCTGCCGGAGGCGACAGCTATTCCATCAGCACAGCACATCTCCGCCACGGCCGCGTATTCGACCTGCTGAGGCATCAGCGGATCGTATCCTATGTGAAGGACCTGCTCGGCGACGACGTGATCGGATGGGGTTCGCACTTTTTCTGCAAGATGCCCGGTGACGGCAAACGCGTCTCGTGGCACCAGGACGCCAGTTATTGGCCGCTTACGCCTTCGAAAACCGTGACTGCTTGGCTGGCGATCGATGACGCCAGCATCGAGAACGCGTGCATGCGCTATCTTCCCGGCTCCCATTGGTTCGGCCATCTCACTTACAACCTAACGGAGAACGACGACACCAACTTGTTGAACCAAACCGTGGCCGGCGTTGAGCAATTCGGTCTGCCGGTGGATGTCGAACTCCGGGCTGGAGAGATGTCTCTGCACAGCGACCTGCTGGTGCACGGCTCCGAGGCGAACCACTCGGACCAGCGGCGCTGCGGTCTGACACTGCGGTACTGTCCAGCCGAGGTCAGAGCCGGGTTGGGCTGGAATGCAAAAGGCATCGTAGTCAGCGGCGCGGATGCGTCGGGCCACTGGGCCAATGCGCCGCGCCCGGAAGTTGACTGACCCGCAGCCTCACACCAAGACCTCTATCCCTCGCTCGTCCGCTCCGGCGTGCCCTGCGGATCGGCTAGGGAGTGCGCGACCCGAACTTGATATCCATCGCGGCGTTCTTGTCGAACTGCACCTCGCCTCCGCGAGCGATCGCACTCGAATACACCGGCCAGGCCAATCCGTAATAACCGAATGCCATCCCGACATACTTGGAACTCTGCGCCGCCGCTGCCCCTAGCATTCCAAATCCGGAGCCGCCTCCCAGAGTCCGGCCGGAGACATTGGCCTCACCGCCGGCAGCGCCGCCATCGTGGTGGTGCCCGGCATCGGTGTCGGCTGCGCGGCTGGCAAGCATAAGTGAAATCACCGGTGCGATGAAGCGCGTCTTCGATTCCTTCGCCTGAACGCCGCCTTCCGAATCAACTTTGATCGGAGCCGTGCCGCTGCCCTCTGCGGCTTCCAACGTGGCTCGCGTCGTCATCGGCGCCGGCACGGGCGCGGCGGATCTGATCCTCGCGACTTGCTGCGGCAAATCGACGCTCTGGAAGTTGAACCGAAGTTGGCCAGGCCGATGAAACGATCGCGCTCTCTTCGCCACCACCACGGTGCCAGTCAGCACGGTTCCCTCTGGAAGCACCAGCTTGTGATCGGGGGAAAACAGCGGCGCAGTCACCACCGCCTTCACGGCTTGGCCCGGCTTGGCCGAGGCGGAGTCCAACGCCGTGAGCAGCCGCGAATGAACTACGCTATCCGGGAGTGGCTGCGACCCTACGGCGGCCAGATCCACCTGCTTGACCGGCACAAAACCAAACGACAGCGGGTCCCGCAACGACGCGTCGAACCGTGTGCCGCGCCGCACGTACTGCGGATGATAAGGCAGCTTCGACCAGAGAAAATCGACGAGTTTTTCCTTCTTATTGGGGGCGCGTACGATGTCGGCAATCCCTCTACTGCGCGCATTGATGGCGCCGATGATCCTATCCTTCGCCATCTGTTTTGCGGTACCGAGGATTCCGCCGTTTGGGTTCTGCGGATGCGCCTTTTGGTTCTTCTTATTCGAGGGTTCGGTGTAAATGGAATTCAGACCCACGGTCTCCACGGTATGCGGAAAAAACTTACGGCCGTCCGGCAAAATCAGGGTAGTGAATTCTACTTCAGCCGTACGAAGCGGCGTGAAATCGCCGTTTATAATCGCTCTCGCCCGCTGCCATTTGTTGACAGGCCGAACCCGGCTTACCTGGCCTCGTGCCACCGTTCCGGCAGGGAGCACCTCCCGGTCGAACGCAAACACCGATTCCAGCAGCTTTGCCTCCACCGGCGCCCCGAGCCGTTTCGATACGCGCTTGGTCAAGTACAGGCGCAGCGGCGCTTCCGAAGGAACACTAAGCGAGATTTTGGAAGTTTCTTCACCGGCCGCAGTTTGGGCCGTTGCGGAAACCGAAAGGAGGGAAATGCATGCTACCGCGAGGATACCGAGCCCGACCTTCATAGGACACCTGCGGACCGATCATATCACCGTCGACACCGGCACAACTGGTCTGGCTTTGGCAAACGGAGATTGCCCTTTCCTGCACGCGTTCGTCTCTTCGGTCGAACGCGATGACGTTGAACGTGCCGCGCGCCGGAATGCACCAATCCGGTGGGGCCACTCCAACATTCCACAACCCCTCCTGCCGTCCCGCATGCCATGGCGGCACCACGGGCCACTATGCCGATGCAGGCCATGAGAAAGCACTACGGGAAGCATCGCTTTTAGACAAGGATTTCAGCCATGAGCAACCCTCAAGATCAACCGCAGATCGAAGCTCCCATGGAACCCGTGCTCCCGATGGAGGACATTCAGGGCATCGTCGTGCAAGGGTTTCTCAAACCACACCAGACGCTCATCCGCGTTAAAGCGGTGTAAATAAATAACATTTACATCTACCCTCCTGATGTGTTATTACGTTGGGCATGGACACCGATGCCCAACTTGCCCAGTACTTTGCTGGCATGTGGCCGCATCTGGATGAACACGCCCGCCGCTTGGTGGCCGCCA
>JBGPHT010000094.1:0-30090 GCA_041484525.1 Bryobacteraceae bacterium
CCCACGACCTCGCTGCTGACGACCCAGAGATCTTCCTGTCGCTCCCGTTTCTTGCGGGTTCCCATGGCCATGCAGTATAGACGCCCAGAACATTCGCTAGGTCACATGTTTTCGCGACTATTACCACAGGCTGCTAGCGATTCCATGCCTGTGGCTATTCAAGTATGGAAAACCGCGAGGGTACCTTCGTGATCTCCTGATCTGGCAGATCAAGCCACACATCTACTGCGGTTTGGAGCGGGACCGCGAACTTACCAAGGAGTACCTCAAGTAATGCCGACCACCATGTCCGAGCACAAGAAAGCGTTGCGCAAGCCGCCGCTCTGCGAGTTGTTGCTCATTCGGGACCAAGAAGGTCCGCTTCCGGGACATTCACGAAGGCTTCTGGGAGGCGACAACGATTAAACCAGCATGGGATCGTACAGCGGATGCGTGGAAACGACTCATTGCTCGGTTCAAGGAATTCGGAATCCTCAGCAACAATCCGTTGCCTACCCATGCAGCCCTCGTTCCACTCGTGACCATGATCGATAAGTACGGTGACGACAACGCATTCTCTGTTGCATTTTATTGGTTTCTCCAAGCGTCGCGTCTCGGCCGCTACAGCGGGTCAGGTACAACTTCCCTCGAAGAAGACCTTCGGGACATTGACGCAAGTCCTACCGCCATGGAGGCGGTTGGGCGCCTCTTGTTGAGATTCCAGCACAAGGAGCCCCTCACCAAGGACGACTTTCTCAAGGACTACGGTGATGCGCGTTTCGGTAGATTTCTTCTATACCTCCTCGCATATCGCAAGAAGGCCAAGGACTGGGATGCACAAGGCCATCGAATTGGATTCGAGGGAGTAACGCTGTTATCCGACTTTAGGCCACAGTGGCACCATATCTTTCCAAGTAAATATTTAGAGGGGAAGGTTGATGACGCCCTGATCGACGCCTTGGCGAACATCGCCGTTATCGGGCCGTCTATCAACATCCGAATTAGTGCGGCTGATCCCCTGAGCTACGTCACAAAATACGGCATATCGCAAGAGAAGTTGGATCAACAATTTATTGCGCCAGACTTCACGACGACTCCGACAGACGAGTACCCGCAATGGCTTGAACGCAGAGCTGAGCGACTAGCTCAAGAGGGCAACGCTTTCCTCGCTGAGCTTCGCTCTCTCTTGGACCTTTACCAAGCCGCTGCTGCCGGAACCTGAAGCCGACGACAGCGCTCAAAGAATCAACCCCGATAAGTCGCCGTCGTGTCAAATGGACCGAAGACTCAGACCGCGAAAGGTAAAGCACATGCTCCGTTCTCAAAAAGGCCCAAATAAACCTTAAACCATGCGGAACGGCTGTGTTTGAAATAACAGCGGCTGGCGTGGTGACTTACCGCAATCCTTCCGCCAACATCAAATCGCTGCCCTCGAAATCGACCAAGGTGAAGAGCAAGTATCGTCCGTCGGGAGATAGCGCCAGCCCGAGGTCCGGCCGTTTAGCGAGCTGCGCGAGGGTCCGTGTCGCTCCGCTTACGAAGTCCGTGAATTGCACCGATGGCTCCGACGACGGCGTGAAGTAGATCCCGCCATTCGTGACCGCGAAATTATTCCGGAAGAGCGATTTCACTACCTGCGTTTCGGGGCCGCCATCCACCGGCATTTTCCAGATCCCATCGCCGCTCTCCCGACTGTAGTAGAGCGTCTTCCCGTCGGGAGATTCCACCGCCGCGACGCCGCCGTCGTGTGTCACTTGCGTGGCCGCGCCGCCTGCGGGCGGCATTTTCCAGACCTCGAACCTTCCCGTCCGCCGCGATCCGAAATAGAGCCAACGGCCATCGCGCGACCAGCTTGCGCCGATGTTGGTGTTGCCGTCGTTCGTCATCTGGCGCGGCTGGCCGCCCTCCGTCGCAACCGTGTAGACCTGCCAGTTGCCGCCGGTATTCGAGTCGAAGCACAGGTGCTGGCCGTCGGGCGACCAGCGCGCGCTGCCGGTGGTGGTTCCGGTCATGGAGGTGAGCGCGGATGGTTCCGAGCCGTCCGCATTGGCTACCCAGATCTGCACGCTTCCACTGCGGTTCGAGTGAAACGAGATGCGCTTCCCGTCCGGAGAATATTGCGGGAACACCTCGCGGAAGGTGGAGACCATGAATTTTTCGGCCTCCGCCACCGGGTTCTTCAAGTCCACGCGCCAGACGTTGGTGTCCTGAGAGAAATACGAATACACGATGCGGCCGGTCGAGGGCGACACGGCGATCTGGCGCACGCCCGGCCCGATGCCCGGCACCACGCGCGGCGTGTGCGATCCGGAAGCCGGCACACGATAGAGAGCGGCGTTCAACGTATCGCCGGCATTGACGACCAGATCGCGGCTGCCGATCCAGGCGAATCCGATCGGGTTCAGATTCGAAAGCTCGACTGCTTCCGGCTCCCCCTCCGGCTCCAAGTTCGCGGAGAGGCGCAGCCGCATCAGGCTCCCAACGTTTAGGCCGGCCAGGCGGATGAAGACCAGGGTACGGCCATCCGGTGAAAACGCGGGCTTGATATCGCCGTCGGTTTTCGGCTCCGGGTGCGTCAGTTGCCGGACCTCTCCCGTGTCGGGCGCTATCCAATGCAGGCTGTTTGGCCCTTCCGCCGACTGCGCGCCCGAAACCAGCAGCTTCTTCGAGTCCGGGCTCCAGCAAAGGGACGCATAGGGCGTCCCCCACCCGCGCGTGGCCAGGACCGCAATGCGCCGCTCGGTTCCGCCCAGCGCCGGCATGGTGAGGATGGCCTCCCGTCCGTCTTCCAAACGTCGAACGAATGCGATGTTCCGTCCGTCCGGCGACCATTGCGGACTCAGGTCCTGCGCCGCATTGGTCGTCAGGCGAAGCGGGGCTCCGGGCCCCACCAGCTTGACGTAGATATCGTCGTTGTCCTTCTTCTCTCCATTCCAGACGAAGGCGACCTGACTGCCGTCGGGCGAGAAACTGGGCGCCCACTCATTGCCCGGATAACTCGTCAACGGCAAGGGACGCAGGGGCGCGACGATTGCGGCCGGTCCGGATACGGTGCGCCACGCCACCAGTCCTGCACCTGCGACCACCGCGGCAGCGAGCCAGAGCCAGCCGCGCCCCTTCTTCATGGATAGCGGTGCAGCCGCGGCCAGCGCGCCCGATTCGAAATCCTCTTTCAGCTCCTGCAGCGCTACCTTGAGATCGTCCATGTGCTGGAAGCGCCGCGCCGGATCCTTGCGCAGGCAGCGCGCGATGACGCGCACCAGTTCCGGCGGAAGCTCGGGACGCGCCTCCGCCATGGACTTGGGGTCGTCGCGCAGAATCGAGGAGAGCACCGCGAGACGCGAAGCGCCGTGAAAGGCCCGCTGCCCGGTGGCCATCTCGTAGAGCAAAGATCCGAAGGAAAATATGTCGGACCGCGCGTCCACGTCCTTCCCCTCCGCCTGCTCGGGCGACATGTAGGCGGTGGTTCCCATGAGGGGGCCTTCGCCGGTGTGCGCCGAAAGCGTGCGCGTGACGTCATCCACGCCCGCCGCCGCCGATGCCATTGCCACTTTCGATATTCCGAAGTCCAGCAGCTTCACCTGTCCCGACGTGGCGATCATCAGATTCGCCGGCTTCAGGTCGCGGTGAATGATGCCGGCGCCGTGCGCTTGAGCCAGGGCGTCCGCCGCCTGCACGGCAAAGCCCAGAAGCTGCGGGAGGCGCAATCCGTGGCGCGGAATGGAGTCATCCAGATCCTGGCCTTCGACATATTCCATGGCCATGTAGTCCACGCCGTTCTCGGTACCGATGTCGTAGATGGTGACGATGTTGGGGTGGTTCAGCGCGGAGACGGCTTTGGCCTCGAGCAGAAACCGGCGTTTCTGCGCGGCATCCGCCACCTGATCCGATGGCAGAACCTTGAGCGCGACGATGCGGCCGAGGCGCAGATCGAGGGCTTTGTATACCTCACCCATTCCGCCCGCGCCGAGACACTCCTGGATTTCGTACGGCCCCACGCGCGCGCCTGGTTCGAGTGCCATGGTGAGAGAATTCTATCAGCTACATTTCGCCTTCGCTTAGTCCGAGCCAGTTCCGGATCAGTCGATAAGTGAAGCCCCACAGTGGAGTGCCGTTCAGCTCGATGCAAGGATAGAGGGTATCGGGCGGCCGCCCCGGCACGGGACGCATCGCATGCTGGGATGGGTCGAGCAGCCGGCTGAGCGGAATCCACAGCGCTTCGACGGCCTCGCGGCCATCCGGAATCGTCGGCATTGCGTGACTCACCCGGAAAATGAACGGCGCCACCAGGATCGGCTCTCCCATCTTGCGGCGCGCTGCCTGGTGCGGCAGGGGGCGCTCCAGCATCTCGCGCGGGAGCGCAATGCCGCATTCTTCCGCCAACTCGCGCAACGCCGTATCGATGAGGTCGCGGTCGTTCGGTTGGCGCAGCCCGCCGGGGAACGACCAGTGGCCCGACCACGAATCGTCCTCCCGCTCCGCGCGCCGCATCAGCAGAAGCGACTCCGCCGGCTCGCGCGCGTGCACCATCGCGACAGCGGCTTCCGGTTCCATTACTCGGTTTGCAGAACGCGCCTGCTCGACCGCAGCCAGCCGCCGGGCAGCACGAACGGGCCGGAGAGCGCCGGCGCGAGCACCTTCCACCAGGGCGCGCGCTTTGGCGAGCATCGCGGTAACGCAATGAATCCAGCCGGCACGCTGACAACCGATTTCAACATCTGGACAATTATGCCACGGCGTCTTCGACGGTTGGATAGAAGGGAAAAACCTGATCGAGAAGGCTCACATGAAAGGTATGGAAAACGTGGCCGGTGGCGCCGGCCATGCGCATTTCGCCGCCCTTGGTGGTGATCTTGTTGAAGCTGGAAATGAACTGTCCGACGCCCGTGCTGTCGAGGCTGGTGATGCCGCTGAGGTCGAACACGATGATGCGCTTGCCCTGGCCCAACAACTCCTCCACCAGTTCGACGATCTCATCCGCGACCGTCCCCATCATGACCTTGCCCGCAATCTTGATTACCATCGTGCCGGGCGCGTGTTCGCTATGCGAGATCTCCATCCGATAGGCCAGTGTACCAAGCGCGGGCCCGTTCCTGCGCCCCGCCGGCGCGGTCAGTAGGGTGCTTCGCGCGCCTCGAACCGCATAGCGTTGAAATCGTGCAGCAGCACCGGCGTGCCGATTTTTTGCGCGTGGATGGGCGCGCGAAACAGGCAGCCGCCTTCTGCCCAGACCAGCGATTTGCCGTCCTGCTCGGCCCACTCCCATTGGGGACGCGAGATCGTGGGTCCGTCTTTCGGAGGCTGGAGTTCGTGCTCGTCCCAGTAGCAGCCCTTGCCGGGCGGCGACCCGGTTTGCTCGTGCGCATACTTGCGCAACAGCCATCCCTTCGGAAGCTGCTTCTCGAAGATCGTCCAGGCGTTCGACCGGCCCTCGTGCAGCCTGTCCTTCAGGATCCAACCGTCGCGCAGCAGGCGCGGATAGTAGACGCCGAGGCACTCGCCGCCGTAGCCGCCGGCCGGTTGAAAGCGTGGATCGCGCCGCACCTCGGTGCTGTCGTGAAGCACGAAATGTCCGTAGCCGTCGTTGACCCAATAGCGCGTGGCTGAAGTGAACAGCCCGCCGCCATTCCAGCAATCGCCCTTGCCCAGAAGGACGATCGCGCGCAGCCACGGTGCCCGCGAGATCGCCGTCCACGAACCCTTCGTCTCGGACGATCATTTCCCGTTCATGGCGAAATAGATCAGGTGCCGGCCATCGGGCGAGAGGTCGGCGCGCCGTTCGTAAATCCGTCCGCGCAGCCACTGACCGAGCTCGAATCGATCGGACCGCCGATCCCACCCGACAGTGCAGACCGACTTGGCTGGGCCCCTGCGGATCACAACAGCCTTGGGGACCTGCGACGCCATCAACACGTGCAACCGCGCGGGGAAGGGCATACGGATATCCTACCGGTCGCGGCGCCGCGGAAGGTACGCTTCTTCACAGAGGCTCTTCGGAGGCCGGCCGTACCTTAGTAGGCTTTTCTATTTGGGTGCCGTCGCCGTACTATGATTTATATGCTCCGGAGAATCCTGTCCCTTGCCGCCGCTCTGGTGATACCCTTTGCACTCGGCGGCGCCGGGGATGCCGCGCTCGACAGATCCACTCTTCGCGGCCTAACCGCGCTCGGCGTAGTTGTCGACAGAGTCGACGCGGCGCTCGTGCAGGAAGGATTAACCCGCGATGCGTTCCAGGCCCGCCTGGAGCGCGGCCTGCAGACCGCCGGCATCAAAATCGACCCGAACGCGAAGGAGTTCCTGGCCCTCCGCGTCCTTCAGGTGCGCGCCAACCGGGGACCCTTCGGCATCTGTCTCTCGGTCGGGCTTTACCAGCCGGTGCTTCTCGCGCGCGACCAGACCATGCGCACCGCCACACAAACCTGGGAGGCTGAAACTGTGTTGCTCGCCGAGCCCAAACTCGTCAACGAAGCTGCGATCAGCAGCCTCGACGATCTGGCCGACCGTTTCGTGGCGGCCTGGAGGTCGGTCAATCCGCGATGAGCCCGCAAATGCAGACAACCCAAGGCCGGACCGTGCAGTTCGCGGATCGCGTCAAGCGGGGGATTACCGGCGAAGTCCTCACGGCGTTCAATGCCGTGCCGCGGCGCGGCGCCGAAACCGGAGGCATCCTCCTCGGCCGCACGGAGAACGGCGAGATCCTCATCGAGGATTTCGAGCCTGTGCTTTGCCAGCACCGGTTCGGTCCGTCGTACCACCTGGATGACGACGACCTGCGCGGGCTCGAGGAATCGCTCGAATGGTTTCGCTCGCGGGGTGACGGCGCCGTCGAGGTGCTGGGCTGGTATCGCAGCCAGACGCGCCCCGAGTTCGCACCCGACGAGCGCGACGGCGAACTGATCCGCCGTTTCTACCCGCAACCGCGGTCGCTGTTTCTGCTGTTGAAGCCGAATCGCAACCAGACCATCGCGGCGGCGCTGTTCTCGTCGGGGGAGGGAGAACTGCGCGCGCTCGGCGAGCCGGCGCCGTTCCCTCCCGATGCGCCGATCCGCTTGCCGATGTTTTCCATCGAACCGGCGGCCGCGGAGCTGCCCGCTCCGGCCGCCACGCGCAAGGAGCCGGCCAATCGCCACTGGATCTGGGCCCCCGTGGTGGTGGCAGTGGTAGCGATCGCGGCCGCGTTCGGGTACCGCTCGCTGCGACCCCTGCCGGATAGGCCGCCGATTCCTGTCGCTCGGACGCCCGTCTCCTCGGTTCCCGCCGCTCCGGTGCCCGAACACACCGTAGTTCCGACGCCCGCCGCGGCCGCGCCCGAACCGGCGTCCGTTCCGCCGCCCGCCGCTGTCGCCATGCCCGAATCCGTTGCCGTGGCGCCGCCCTCTGCAGCGCCAACCACAGCCGAACCCGAGCCATCCGAACCGATCGAAGAGCGGGTACGGGCGGCCATCGCTCAATGGGTGCGCGCCATACGAACCGGCAAATCCGATCTCATAGCCGCCTGTTATGCCCCGCAGTTGAGAGAGAATCCCGGCCAGCAGTTCGCGGCGAAATACGGCCGCCTCGCCATACTGCGCCTCTCCGACCTAAGCATCACGGCCGTCTCGAAAGACCGCGCCATCGCCATCTTTCGCAAGCACTGGCAGACCGCCGGCCCGGCCGTATCGGCAGGCGAAGAACAGGATCGCCTCACGTTGGTCCGGATCGGCAATTCGTGGAAGATCGCGTCGGAGGAGGAGACCCAGGTTTACTGGATGCACCGCGTGCCTTGACAGTCGATTCCTCGAAAATCGTACCTGGCTACTTTTCCGGTAACGCCACAAATCGACAATTGAGCCGAGCTACACTGACGTGGTGCGACCCTGTCTACTCCTCCTTCTCGTTGCGGGTTGCTGCCTCGCGCAGCCGAAGGAATCGGCCCAGCGTGACGCAGTTGGCACGGTCAACCGCTACGTTCGTTTGCGCTTGGGAAGTGCGCCATGGACGGATTTCGCCGAGCTTATAGCATGGGACGACGAGCCTGGGTGGGACTGCAATTGGGTGTCCAACGGCTATACGGTCGGATTGCCGGAAAGCAAAAACGGCCCGTCATCATACCTGTCACGTACCACCGACTCGGCTTGTACTGCCACGATTTCGATTTCAAGCTGGAGAAGGGGACCGACATGACCCGTTATGAGGTTGTGAAATCCTCCGGCGGTTGGAAGATCAAAACACCAGAACCCGAATACCCAGACGTTTCCGCAGACGTGTTAATTACACAGCTTCAAGGTGCTGCTCGTAATTCCCGTGAGACGGCGGAACATCGGAAGCAGGCCGAAGTGATCGTACGGCAGCTTTCGGATCTCATAAGTCTGAAGAAGTAGTGGGCAGGGGCGTAGGTCAGGTCCGCGAGTAGCTGTGGGCCGATACACGGCGTTACCGGACTTCATCCACCCGGCTTCTCCCTCCGCGGTCATTTTCCCCAAACGCCACTTCACGTCCACTCCAAGTCCGGCGACTAGTTTGCAGGTCGCGACGGCGAGTTGTCCCAACGTTCCTAGCGGCTGGAGCGTCTATAGCCTTGTGAGGCTATCGTTGCTTTTTGCGCTGGCTGGCCTTGGATGGGCAGCCGAGCAATCTCGCGAATACCAGGTGGTGCTTGTCACACCCCACGCCGAGACAGACGGCTTGCCGGGAATCGTCCGCATTCCGCCGGGTCCGCTGATCCTGCGAGGTGTCACCCTAAAAGAACTGATTTCGCGCGCATACGGTCAGACCAGCCTTCCCGTGATTGGAGGCCCCGGGTGGATGAACACGGATCGGTGGAATTTCCGACTGGACATTGAGCCTCCGATCATGGACAACAAGCAGTATGAACAACTGATGCTCAAAGCGCTCGAAGATCGGTTCGCGCTCAAGCTGCACCAGGAGAAGAAAGTCGTTCCTGTTTACGCCGTGAGGGCAACCAGCACGGGTTCCACGTTGGTTTCGGATCCCTACCTAGTCGCGGCTGATCCTGGCAAGAGATTTGAAAACGGCTCGATCCGTCTGCGGAACATTTCGCTTGAGACCTTCGCCAACCTGCTGTCACAGTTCCTTGATTGGCCCGTTGTGGACAGAACTGATATTCCCGGTTTGTTTCGAGTTGCGCTGGATTGGTCGCCGGGATCTCGCGATAGCGGTGACATTTTCCAAGCAGTCCAGAAACAACTCGGGCTTGTCCTTGTTCCGGGCGATGATTTGGTCCAAGTCGCCATAATCGACCGGGTCCAGAAGCCTCGCGTCGACTAAGTTTGGGACCTTTCCCCGCAGTTTCGCCGCAGCCGTCCGGGAACGCATGGCCCGAGCGGTCAGTTCGCTGGCCGTAAAACGGGGTTACCGGAAAGTGGCCAGCGTAGAGGCTAGAAGTCGTTTCGGGAAACTGCTCCAGTCGCAACCGGCGAGCCCCACAACCTAAGCCGAATCGGCACGATGCTTTGGCTGCGACTTCACCGGCCCGCTATGTTCGATCGACTATTCGCACTCGAATAACTCGCCCTGCTCCGGCCCATCCCAAAGCTCCGGCCGGTACTCGATGACGCCGGAGGCCAGGCCGTGGCGCTCGCGGATGCGCCGCACGCGCTCGGCCAGCCTGTCCTTGTACTCCTTGCTAAGGAAGGCGCTCTTCGCGAACGTCTCGCGATAGCGCGGGGCCAGCTCCGGAAACTCACGATCGAGGAACGGCAGGAAGACCTGCTGCGCGCACGGCTGCAGGAAGAGCGGGCCGCCGCCGAACGACATGGCGCCCGCGTCCTTCGCCGCTCTCGCCAGCGCATCCAGTTGCGGCGCGCTGTCCGTCAGCCCCGGCATCACTGGGTTCGGCCACACGCCGGTCACAATCCCCGCCGCGCTCAGCTTGCGGACGGCGTCCAGGCGCAGCCGCGGACAGGGCGCCCGGGGTTCGAGCAGGCGCGCCAGCTTTTCGTCGAGCGTGGTAATGGTCATGTGCACGCCGAGCACGTTGCGCCGGCCGATCTCGCGCAGCAGATCGAGGTCTCGCACCACCAGGTCCGACTTGGTGGTGATTCCAAGGTGAAGCCCCTGCTGTCGCGCGAAGACCTCCAGCATCGCCCGTGTGCGCTCGTACCGCCGTTCGGCAGGCTGGTACGGATCGGTGGCCGTGCCGATGGCGATGGCGTCGTTCGGGCCCACCTTCCGCAGTTCGTAGCGCAGCAACTGCGCCCCGGCGGATTTCGCGTAAATCTTGTCCTCGAACTCCTCCGGCGCCAGCTCCATGAATTCGTGAGTGTATCGCGCATAGCAATACTTGCACCCGAACTCGCAGCCGCGGTACGGGTTGATGGTCCACTGGAACGGCATGTTGGGCTTGGTGCGGTTCAGGATGCTCCGCCCCGGAATCTCGAAATACTGAACGGCCCGCTTCGCCTCCAGCAACTCGCTCCTGGAGGCCAGTTTTGCGATCCCCACGAGTGCCATTAACACCATTTTCGCCTTTTCTTCGCCATTTGGCAAGATCCGCCCAGGCTCCGCCGGCCGGGCTAACTACGGCGAAGGTAGATCGTCTACCATGCTTAGTTGGTAGAATGTCTACCAACGAAATCCTGTACCCGGAGAGTGGTGATGAGCTGGTGGCGCCTGAAATCGAAAGAGCGGAATCTGGATCGCGAGTTGCGGTCCCACCTGGATCTGGAAGCCAGGGAACAAGAGGAGGCCGGTCTGCCGCCCGATCGGGCGCGCCACGCCGCCCAGCGCGCCTTCGGCAACACGACCCTAATAAAGGAAGAGACTCGCGACGCCTGGGGCTGGACGTCCCTCGATCGCTTCCGGCAGGACCTGCGCTACTCCGCGCGGACGCTCCGCCGGACTCCCGGATTTACGGCGGCTGCCGTTCTCTCGCTGGCGCTAGGGATCGGCGCCAACACCGCCATCTTCAGTTTGCTGAACGCCGTGGTGTTTCGTCTCCTGCCGGTGAACCAGCCGCAAGAACTCGTACAGCTCACCTACACGGTCCCTACCAGCGGCCCTGGCAACTGGAACAGTTGGTTCGGCTATCCGCATTTCGAAGGCTTTCGCGCGCAGTCGAAAACGCTCTCCGGCATCTTCGGCGGCACCGGAATGGGACGCGTCAATCTGACCTTCCATGGCGCCTCGGAGCTCGCGCAGGGCGATGCCTACACCGGCAATTTCTTTGCGGTGCTCGGAATCACGCCGCAGTATGGCCGCCTCTTCTCCGAAGACGACGACCGGCCGGACGCCGCGGTGGCGATCCTGAGCGATCGCTACTGGCGAAACCGGTTCGGCTCCGACCCCGCGATCGTCGGCGCCGCTGTCACCATCAACCAGATTCCCTTCACGGTGATTGGCATCACGCCGCGCGAGTTTTCGGGCATTACCTTGGGAAGCGCGCCGGATGTCTGGGTGCCGATCCATGCTCTCGATCGCTTCAAGCCGGACAGGAAACGGTGGACGGAGGCATTCGCAAGCTGGATGCTGATCGCGGGCCGGCTGCGGCCGGGAGTTTCGCAAACCGGGGCGCAAGCCGAGCTGGACGTGATTCACCGCCAGTTGCTGGCGGAGCAACTTCCCGCTTCCGAACTGCGCGGCAGCGAATCGATGCAGCGCTTCGCCCGCGAAAGCCGTCTCCTGCTCCTGCCGGCCGAAAACGGCATGCATAGCGGCCTCCGCAACAACTACGAGTTGCCCTTGAAGCTGCTGATGGGGGTGGCCGCGATCGTTCTGCTGGTGGCCTGCGCCAACGTCGCAAACCTGCTGCTGGCGCGCGCTTCCAATCGCCGCCGCGAGATCGCCCTGCGACTGGCGCTCGGCGCGGGACGGGGCCGCGTAGTGCGGCAGCTTCTCACCGAGAGCATCCTGCTGGCCGCGGCCGGCGGCGCCTTGGCGGTGGCGATGGCATGGTGGGGGAGCACCGCGCTGGTGCGCATGATCTCGACCGGCGATACGCCCCTGCCGCTCGACGTGCATCCGGATTGGCGGATCTTCGGATTCACCGCCGCCATATCGCTGGTCACTGGAATTCTCTTCGGCCTGGCGCCGGCGCTGCGCGGCACGCGCGTGGATCCCGGACCGGCCCTGAAGGGAGGCGCCCGCGGCACCGGCCGATCCTCGAACGCGCTCGATCGTGTACTGGTGGTGGCGCAGGTTGCGCTTTCGGTGGTGCTGATCGCCGGCGCCGGGCTATTCGTGCGAACGCTGCAGAAGCTCTGGAACGTGAATGTGGGATACGACCGGGAGAACGTGCTGATGTTCTCGGTGGACGCCAAGCTCGCAGGTTATTCGACCGACCGCGCCGGCGCCATCTATCGCGAAATCCTCGAGAGGCTGCGAACACTTCCCGACGTGCGGCTCGCGAGCGCGTCCATCGTGCGGCCGGTGGACGACCAGTTCGACCTGATCGACCGGATCAACGAAGTGGACGGCAACCACCTTCCCGACCGCAACACCATCCGCGTCGTTTGGAACGCCATCAGTTCGGGATACTTCTCCACCGTCTCTACGCCGATCCTGCTGGGCCGGGATTTCGACGCGCGCGACAACGAGACCGCTCCCAAGGTGACGATCGTCAACCAATCGCTCGCGGCCCGCCTCTTTCCCGGCCAGGATCCGATCGGTCATCGGATTGCTTTGGCCACTATCGTCGGCGTGGTGAAAGATTCGAGCTACAAGGGCGCGCGCGATCAGCCGAGGCCGACGCTATATCATCCGCTTTTCCAGCACGGCAAGGATCAGGAGTACCGGTGGGGATTCGTTTCCTTCGAGCTGCGGTACCGCACCGGCGCCAATCTGCTCGACCAGGTGCGTCGGGAAGTGGCTTCCGTAGACCGTAATCTGCCGATTTTCCGGGCCAAGACGCTGCTCGCGCAAGCCGCACAGTCGCTGCTACGGGAGCGGCTGCTCGCCATGCTGTCCAGTTTCTTCGGAGCTCTGGCGCTGCTGCTCGCCTGCCTCGGTCTTTACGGCCTGATGGCGTACGCAGTGGCGCGCCGCGCGGGCGAGATCGGCATCCGGATGGCGCTGGGTGCACGCCGCGCCCACATCATGTGGATGGTGCTGCGCGAGGTGTTTGGACTTACCCTGGCAGGCATCGCCGCTGGAATCCCGTTGGCCATCTGGGCTGCACGATACGCGCAATCGCTCCTGTTCGGCGTCGACACAGCGGACCCGTGGACGATTGCGGCCACTGTTCTCGCGTTGCTTGGAGTGGCCGCGCTGGCCGGCTACATCCCGGCCCGCCGCGCCCTCCACGTGGACCCGATGGCGGCCTTGAAGTACGAGTAAGCTAGACCTGCTCGATCGTCTTGAGCAGCGCCTTCAGCGACGTCTCGCTCGAGTACATTTTGCCCTTCGGATCGCGCCAGTGGGTCTCGAGCGTGAACGTCCCCTGGTAGCCGTCCTTGTGCATCGCGCGGATCTGGCCGAGGTTGTCGAATTCGCCCTGGCCGACGGCGGTCCACACCACTTTGCCATCCGGGTTGTGCTTGTAGTCGCGCAGGTGGACGTGGAAAATGCGCGCCGGGTCCAGCTTGCGGTAGCCATCGGGGAAGGACTGCTCGCCGGATTCGCCCGCGTTATTCGGGTCCCAGGTGATGCCAACGTTCGATTCCTTCACGCGCTTCAACAACTCGCCGGCCTGGGCGCCGGTCGCCACATAACCGCCGCCGATATTCTCCACCGCCAACTGAAACCCTTTGGCGCGCCGTGCGGCTTCGCGCAGCAAATCGTAGATGCGGTCGTAGGTTTTGGCCGCGGCAGGCTCGCCTTTGGCGTTCAGCATAAAGGTGAAGACCCGAATCTTCTGGGTTCCGAACGCTTTCGCGCGCTCCATCGAAGCGTCCAGCAGTTTCCATTGCGCGTCGAGCTTCTGCTGCCATTCCGGCGACTCAGCCAGCAGCGGCACCTTGAAAAAGCCCGTGCCCTCGATGGAAACATGGATGCCGTATTCATCGAAGATGGCGCGCGCTTCCCGAACCTTTTCGATGGACTGCTCGGTGTTGTACTTGCCCCAGATGTTGCGCACCTCGGCCCAGCCCAGTCCGTATTGCTTCAGGAATTTGACGGCGGTGACCATATCGTCATCGATTTCGTCGGTGGTGATGCCGAGCCGGATTTCGGAGAGCGGCAGCGCGCGCAGGCGGCTGGCCAGCAGGGCCGCGGCGGAGGAGGCGAGAAGCTGTCGGCGAGTTACAGAATGCATGCTCCCGATTATATGCGAGCCAGGGCCTAACCACCCTCCCCTGCGCCGCGTCTATGTGTGCGTCATGGACCTCCGCTACAGTCTGCGCGCGCTCCGTAAATCGCCCGGCTTCGCGACCGTCGCGATCCTCACCCTGGCGCTTGGAATCGGCGCTAACACCGCCATCTTTTCGGTGGTCGATTCGGTGCTGCTGAAGCCGCTGCCGTACCCTCACAGCGAGCGGCTGGTGTTTATCAAGGAGTCGCTGCCCAAAGCGCCGAGCCTGAACGTAGCGTGGCCGGACTTCCTGGACTGGCGCGCGCAAAACCAGGTCTTCACCGGCATGGCGGCGTTTCAGCCGAATCGGCTCCAGTTCAACGGACCGGCCGACTCGAAGCTCATCCCGGTGGGCTGGGTCACTCCGTCCTTCTTTCGCCTGCTGGGGGCAAAAATGCAGCTCGGGCGCGCGCTGGTCGAGGCCGATGAGGCGCCCGGCGACGAGACTCCCGCGGTGCTCAGCTACGGTTTCTGGCAGAAGGAACTGAGGGGCGATCCGGCCATCGCCGGCAAGGCCATCGCGATGGCCAATGGATCGGTCACGGTGGCCGGGGTGCTCGCGCCCGATTTCCGGTTCGAGCCGTGGGACTTCGACGTGTTGCTGCCCATCGGACCCCGCGCGGGCGAGTCGTCGTATACGAGCCGTGCGAACCATCCTGGTCTCGCCGTGATGGCCAGCCTGCGTCCCGGCGTTTCGCTCGAGCGGGCGCGCGCCGATATGAATACCATCATGGACCGCCTGGGGCGCGCGTATCCGGAGAGCAATCGGAACGAGTCGGCCGTGGTGAACCTGCTCTCCGACCAACTGGTGGGTCCGGTGCGCAGCTTGCTCCTGATGCTGTTCGGCGCCGTGGGATTCGTGCTGCTGATGGCCTGCGCCAATGTGGCCAACCTGGCGCTGGCGCGCGCCGCCGGAAGGCAGCGGGAGTTCGCGGTGCGCGCCGCGCTGGGTGCGGGCCGCGGCCGATTGATCCGCCAACTGCTCGGGGAGAGCTTGCTGCTCTCGGTGCTCGGCGGCGCCGCCGGAGTGCTGTTGGCGATGTGGAGCCTGCCTGCTCTAGTGCGTCTCTACCCCGCGAATCTGGCGGGGCTGCGGGCGGCCGGACTCGACCCGCGCGTCCTGCTCTTCACGCTGGCGGCGTGCCTGCTGGCGGCCGTCCTCTTCGGACTGGCGCCGATCCTGCAAGCCACCCGCACCGATCTCAACTTGGCGCTGCGCGATGGTTCGCGATCGAGCGCCGGGAGGTCGGGAGGCAGGCTGCGGGCAGCGCTGTTCGTGGCGGAGGTGGCGATCGCCCTGGTGCTGGCGGTGGGCGCGGGCCTGCTGCTGCGCAGCATGGCGGCGGTGCTCGACGTCAACCCGGGCTTCCAGCCGGACCGGCTGCTGTCCGCCTCGCTGATCCGGAATATCCGCGCCGAACCGCAACAGCACTACGCGTTCTTTGCGGACGCGGTGGAGCGGATCGCGCGCCAGCCCGGCGTGGAATCGGCCGGCGCCGCCATGTGCGCGCCGCTCGGCGGAACCTGCTGGACTTCGCCCTATTGGGCCGACGGCCAGACGCCTCCCGCGGCGACCGAACGTCCCTGGACGGCGCTCAACATGATCACACCCGGGTTTTTTCAGACGATGAAAACCCCTCTGCTGGAAGGACGGTTCTTCTCCGAGCGGGATCGAGCGCAGGCGCCGCGCGTCGCGATTCTCAACCAGACGTTCGCACGCCGCCTGTGGCCGGGAGAGCGCGCGGCGGGGAAGCGCATCCACGTGCAATATGCCGATGGTGAGTTGTTGGAGGTGGTGGGCGTAGTAGCGGATATCAAGCAGTTCGGACTCGAGGCTCCGAACATGCCCGAGGTCTACGTACCGGCGGCCCAGATGCCGGTTAGCTTCATGACGGTGATGGCGCGGACGAGCGGCGATGCGGCAGCCGGAGCTCGCGCGGTGACGGCGGCCATCCACGATGCGGACCCGGGACAAGCCATCTCACGCGTGACACCCGTAACGGAGTCGATCGCGACTTCATTGGCGCGCCGCCGCTTCGGCACGTTTCTGCTTTCGCTGTTTGGAGGGCTGGCGCTGGCACTGGCTGCGGTAGGAGTCTTCGGCGTAATGGCCTGCACGGTGGCGCAGCGGACGCACGAGATCGGTATCCGGGTGGCACTGGGTGCGCGGCGCGCGCAGGTGCTGCGGATGGTCCTCGGACAGGCGCTGCGGTTGGCGGGCGCGGGAGTGGCACTGGGTCTCGGCGCCGCCTGGGCATTGGTGCGGTTCTTACAGACGATGTTGTTTGCGGTGAAACCGTACGACCCGCTGACATTCGGCGGGATGGCGGTACTTCTGGCGGCGGTCGCACTGGGAGCGTGTGCGTTGCCGGCGCGCCGGGCAACGAAGGTGGACCCGATGGTGACGCTACGGGCGGAGTAACCAGGTAGCCCTTTATAGCTATCGGCGCTTTGCGAGTACCATCACTTGTCTATAGAAACGCCTCTGATATACTGGCGCTCATCTAAGGTACCTTTGCGCATTGGAGGCTTACTTGAGCAGCGTAACTAACAATAAAGGATCGTTCTCCCTTACAGCCCATCGTGGCGATGCCAAGACGCTCCTGGCATTCAATCTGGACAAGAAGAGCACAAAGAACCTGGCTGGATTCACCATTCAGTGCCAGCCGGACGGACAGCCAGGTTTCTTTGTGCAGAATGAACTACGGTTCGAGACTCCTGGCGACCACGCGCAGGACCCGAAGGAACCGGCGACTTCCAGCATCAACGCGCCGATCCACAAGTTCCGATGGGTTCACGTGCCGGGTTCGGTACACCAGGGGATCAAACCGTTCCTTGGGAAGTACACGTATACCGTGACGCCGCGATATTTCGACGGCAATCAATCGCTCCAACCGATCGACCCGACCCTGGGCGTATCCGTCGATGTCGATGTCGTGCAGTTTGAGAAGGACGGGATCGAACTGGGCTTCACGCGTGGATTCACGCAGTCGCAGGCGTTCGTTCACCATTTCGGCCTGAAGGCGGCGATCCGTCCCAAAGCGAAGGAACTCCTGTTCGACACTTCGCAGGAGTCAGGCGTGAATGCAGCCGGCGAGCATTTCACTTTCCAGGACGAGTACGAATGGCTCGGGTTCACTGCCCGCGAAAAGATCTTCGGGATCTTGAATGAGGTGCTGGCGGACAAGACGCTACACCTGGACATGTTCGCTTATGACCTGAACGAGCCGGATGTACTCCAGATCCTGTTGAAGCTAGCCGCGCAGGGCCGCATCCGGATCATCCTGGACAACGCCACTCTACACCATGACACGAAGTCGCCGAAGCCGGAGGACCAGTTTGAAGCGCTGTTCACCAAGGCTGCCAAGGAAGGCGCGGGTATCCTGCGCGGAATGTACGACCGTTTCGCGCACGACAAGGTCCTGATCGTATCGAACGCCGGCGGGCCGGTGAAAGTACTCACAGGCTCGACCAACTTCTCAGTTACCGGCATCTATGTGAATGCCAATCACGTGATCGTCTTCAATGATCCGAAAGTCGCCGCCACCTACTCTCAGGTATTCGAGCAAGTCTGGAAGGACGAGGCCAAGCGCGGGACATTCCAGAAAACGGACCTGGCTGGGAAGGAGTTTTCTTTCTCGTCGAAAGCCACGCCGCAGACGGACATCACCTTCGCGCCTCATCCAGCGGCCTTTGCCCAGACCGTCTTGACCGATCTGACTGACCGCGTCGCAAAGGAAGGCAAGAAGGGCAAGACGACCGGCAGCGTTCTCTTCGCCGTAATGCAGATGGATAAGGGGACGGGCCCCGTGCTGCCGGCGCTGGCGAAACTACATACCGACGAGACCATCTTTAGCTTCGGAATCTCCGACAGCCCGAACGGCATCTTCTTGTACAAGCCTGGGACGAAGACCGGCGTCTTGGTTACCGGCAAGCCGGTGAGCACCAGGCTCCCACCGCCATTCGATCAGGTTCCAGGCGTCGGAATCGGGCATCAGGTCCACCATAAATTTGTGGTCTGCGGGTTTAACGGCGACGACCCTGTGGTGTACTGCGGCTCATCCAATCTGGCGTCCGGGGGAGAGGAATCGAACGGCGATAACCTGCTGGCGATTCACGACGGCGATGTGGCGACCGCATTCGCTATCGAAGCGCTGGCGTTGGTGGACCACTTCAATTTTCTGGACCGGTTCGCCAAGGCGCCGGATGCCCCTAAAGACGCAAAAACGAATCCGCCGGCATTGAAACAGCAGGCGGCGGCGACAGCGGGTTGGTTTCTATCGACGACCGACAAGTGGGTTGCGCCGTACTTCGATTCGAGCGACTTGCATTTCATGGACCGGCAGATTTTCGCCTGAAAACTTAGTAACTAGCGCCGCCCATGACTAACTGGACGCGGTTACTTTCCTGTCCATCCGCGCTGATGTACAGCTCGGCGGTGCCGATGTTCGTCAGCGCGGGCAATTGCACCTCGATCAGGTAGAAGCCGACGAATCCGGGGAGCAGCGTCGCCTTGGTCACCTGCAGCGGCATGCGGTCGAGGTACGCGCGAATGTTGGCAACCACGGCGGGCGGGTTATCCAGGGGAGCTTGCATGCCGGTCGGCCAATCGGGCCGCACCTTGCCCAGGCCCGTGGCCCAGACTTGCAGGCGTCCGCTGGCTCGCGCCGCGCGGCTAGAGTCGACGGGCAGGCCGCTATCCGCATCGTAGAGCATGGCAGCGCCATCGCGGCTCACCAGGATGGTCGGGGATACCGGTTGCACCGGCAGGTCGCGGCGAATTCGTCCCACAGCGGTCTCGAGTTCCAACGGGACATTCGGCCCCACCGCGTCAAATGGGACCTGAATCTGCGACTCGGTGTCCGACGCCGCAAGTATCGGGTATGCCAGGTTGCCGCCGCGCACCGCGCTGACGCGTCCGCCGATCACGCTCAGCAGCGAACCGGGAGCCGCGGCGCGCGTGCTGTAATCGCCGGCGTTGATGATCCGCAGATTGCGCAGGCGATGCGGCGCGGCGGCAGCGAAGACGCCGTAGCCATCGAGCGCGACATACAGTTGCACGCCGGCGGGGTCTAGCTGTACGTCGGTCGCCGAAGCCGCCGGCAGACTCTCGGTCAGATTGGTCCACGTTACGGGCGCAGTGTTGGCGGTTTCGAGGTCGGCGTGGGCGTAAAACACACCCTTGTCGGTGGCGACGTAGACTGCTCCGGCGGCGCGGTCGGCGGTCACGGCGTGTGCCGGCGAGGCCGGCAGGTTGCCATCCATCGCGTCCCAGAACACGCCCCGATTCATGGTGCGGAGCACGTGCGACCCCGAGCCACTCAACGCGGCAAGTGCCAGGTCCGGCCGTGCTGGATCTACGAAGATGCGTTCGACGCGTCCGCCGCCGCCGACCGTGCGGGCGTCGGGGAACGTCCTGCCGCCATCCACCGAAACCAACAACCGGCCGTCTTCGGAGCCCGCGTAAACCGTGTCGCCCACGACCGCGAATGCCGAGATATCGGCGTGCGCGGCAGCGGAATATTGCTGCGTGAGGACGGCGTTGTTGGGCGCCGCGCCCGGAGCCGGCTGCCAGATGGATGCGCCGGGAGCCAACTCGAGGGCGCCCATGCCATCCACCAGAATGCGCGTTCCCGTTGCGTTGCCCGGCGTCGAAAGAATCTTGCGTACGGCGAGGTTCGGCAGGAATTGGTTGGCGCCGGTCCAGGAGAGGCCGCCATCCATCGACCGCCACACGCCGTAGTCGTTAGCGATGGCTAACTCCTCGGAGTTAACCGGAGATAGCGCCACGCTATGCTGCCCCGGTCCCACCACCGATTGCGAGCGCCACGCGGTCAGATTCGTCCAGATGTGCCCGCCGTCGTCCGACCGGAACAGATGCCGGCCGAGCGAGTACATGGCGGTGCCGTTGGCGTTCAGAACGACGTTTCCGCCTGCCTCGGGCGATCGCGCGGCAGAAGCCGGCGGCGGGGGTGCGGGCTCGCCTGTCGAAGCCGGAAGCCAAGTCTGGAAATCTAATGTTTGGAATACCTTACTGGAGCGGGCGCGGGCATAGAGGATGGAACCGTCAGCCGAGAACCAGACTCGTTCCACGGGTCCTGTGGCAGGTGCAGCCAGCATTAATTCGACAGAGGTGCTGCCGATCCTTCGCCAGTCCGGCGCAGCCTGTGCAAAGGCACCTACCGCTACCAGCGCAAAAGTAATGGCCCGTACTGCCTCCCGGACTGTTCCTTTACGACACACGCCGTGACTCATTCTAACTCATTTCACCCCGCGCCCGCCCAAACAAGGCATTGAAAACCCTTAGTTTCGGTTAGACGCTGCTTGCGGCCCACAGTTTGCATAGCAGGTTTGGTGCTAGACTTGTTTAGGTCGTAGCATCGGACGCGGGAATCCGATTCCAGGGTCCGGAAAACGAGTATTATGCTTCGGCGCTTCAGGCTATCGTGGTCCGTGCGTGTGCTGCTGACAGCGGCTGCCGTCGCACTGTCTCTTGCTCCCTTGCGGGCGCAACCGGCCGCCACGCTCATCCAAATGGCAGGCCAAGTCTCGGTGTTGAAGGACGGCTATCCGCACGCCTTGTTCAAGGGCAATCCTGTTCAGCCGAAACAGATCATCGTGACGGGCGCGGACAGCTATGCACAGTTCCAGGTTTCCGACGGCAGCACTTTCGAAGTCTTCTCCAACGCCAAGGTTGCGTTCCGCGACAATTACCCGAACTGGTCGGACCTGGTGCAGCTTCTGATCGGGCGCATTCGGGTACACATCGACCATAGTAAAGGACCAAATCCCAACAGCGTCGCCACGCCGACGGCCGTGATCTCGGTGCGCGGCACGACGTTCGATGTCTCGCAGGAAGAAGATGCCAGCACCGTGGTGACGGTGGAAGAGGGCATCGTCGGAGTGCGCCATCTGTTGATGCCGGGGCGGGAAGTGGAGTTGCATGCCAACGAGTCGATCCGCGTGATTCCGAATCAGGCGCTGGGAATGCGGCAGATCGACAAGGGCAACATTTTCCAGAAGGTGATGGACGGCGCGAAGGAGGCCCTGTATCGCATCGCGATGCGGCCCACCAGCACCGGCGGCAACACTCCTGCGCCTGTGCCCACGCCGGGCGGTCCCAACACCGACAAGGGCAAGGGCGACAGCACCGCCAGTGGTCCCGCGGCTCCTCCTCCGCCGCCTGCTCCCACTCCGCCGGGCGGCGGCGGTGGCGGCTAGTAATCCCGATATTTTCGTATCCCGCAGCACGTAAATTACGGGCGATTTCGCCCCTGCGAATCGCCTGTTTTCCCCGCGTGATAAATTGAATAGAGTTGCTATGAAATGCGCCCTGCGAGGACTTCGGTTTCTTGCCTGCGCTGTGGCGCTGATGGCGCAACAGCCGCAGGCCAACTCCACTCTGCAACCCGCCGGTCTCGAAACCACCTGGGACACGGCTGCGGTCTTACAGGACATCGGCGCGTATGCCGGCCGGCTCATGCCGGCGCTCGACCAGGTGGATGCGAAGGTCTGGACGGAGAAGGGCGCCTCCGAAACCTACGCGTCCCAACTGCAATCCAGTAAGGAGCAGGCGAAGGCGCTGGCGGACGGCGCGCAGGTCCTGGCCCGGAACCCGGAGAGGCTTTCAGCCGGGCTCGAACTCCTCTTCCGCATGCGAGCTCTGGATGTGATGCTGGCCTCGGTGGTAGAGGCGATGCGGAAATATCAGAGCCCCGCCGACGCGCAAGCGCTGGCCGGCCTGGCGGCCGAGAACGGCGCGAATGAGGAGCGCTTCGAGCGGTATCTGGTGAATCTGGCGGCGCAGCGCGAGCAGGAGTTCGCGGTCATGGACAAGGAAGCGCAGCGTTGCCGGGGCCTGGTGACGCAGGCGCCGCCGCGTCAGGCAGGAAGGAAGAAATAGAACCCCGAATGGCTTTCGTATGTAATATCTGCGGAGAGGAATCGACCCGCATCTGCGCGCGCTGCACCAAGGACACGTGCGACAACCATGTTTGCGACAAGTGTCAGCGGTGCAGCGACTGCTGCGAGTGCGAGGTGAGCCTGACGGAGCCGATCCGCGAGCCGGCGCGTGCCGCGTTCCGCACGGTGGCGGTGAGCCAGGGGCCGGAGCCCGACGAGGAACCGGAGTCGGAACCTGATCCGGATCCGAAACCAGAGCCTCCGCATCCGCCGCCTGACCCGGATCCGTTCCAGTGAATTATCGGTAGGCCGCGGCAATCTGCTTGCGGACGAACGCCACGTCTTTGCGGATGCCCTCTATCTCATTCGCCGGGTGATGATCCAACTGCAGTGAGATCGGGCCGGTGAACTTCGCCTTTGCCAGGCCGCCGAAGAAGATCCCCCAGTCCACCACGCCTTCACCCAGGGGACACGGACTCGCCTTGCCTTCCTTCCACGTGAAGTCGCGGACCGTGACCATCTTGATGCGCGGCAGGGCCAGCTTGAACGTGGTCTGCCAGCCTTCAGGACCGCCTTGCAGAGTGGCGTTGCCGATGTCGTAATCGTAGCCGGCGAGTTTCGGGTCGATGCCGCGGATCAGCATCTGCGTGTCCCAGATGGCGGCGCCGAAGTAATCGCCGGTCATATTGTGAATGCCGATCGCGACATTCACGGCGCGGCCGATCGCGGTCAACTCCGCGAGGTCCCGCTGCACCTGCGCCAGGCGCGCTTCGATATCGGGTGCAGCGCCGTATTGCCAGTAGCCGGGGCGGCAGAACGGCACGCCCATTTCACCCACGATGGCGAGCACGTTGCGGTCCTCGCCAGCGCGCATGTTAGTGGCGACGGTGCTGATCATGGGGACGTCGAGGCCGACGCCGGTGATCGCCTCGACGGCGCGCATCAGGTCCACTGGAGCTTGTGCGGGCGCGACGTGACCGCCGGGTTGGACGGACAGGTCGCAGCCATCGACCCCTAAGCTGCTAAGGATGGCGCCGAGATCCTGGTATTCCACTTTCTTCAGTACCTGGGAATAGAGGCAGACGGAAGGAGTAGCGCGCGGCTTGGGACCGTTGCCCGGCCGGAACTGCGCCGCCGCCGCTGGCAGAGCCGCGGCCGCGCCAGCCAGAAGTTGGCGTCTCGTCATAGGGCTCATTGCCATTGTAGTGGAGTCGCGGGCAGCCGCCGCAGTTACCGCTTGCGCGGGGGCGTTGCCACGGCCTTCTGAATCACCGCCATCCTGTTTCCCTTGGCCCAATAATCCTGAGTCTGGGCATCGGTGAGGCCGGCGACGCGGCCGAGCAGTAGAAATGGGGGCAGGGCATATCGCGGCGTCTTCCACTGCGCCATCTCGACCAGCGACTCCAGCCCGCGGGCGCGGATCAGGTCCAGGGCATCGTGGTTGGCGCGGTCGGTGAGGGTGAGGAGCGCCTTGGTGGATTCGACGCGGTCGCTGAGCACGATCGAGTGCAACAACTCTGCGAACCATGTGGCGGGCAGCGCAATCTTCGCCACCGCAAACGCGTTCAGGGCGCGGATGGCGTTGGCGCGTACGGCTTCATCGGGGTCGCGCATGGCGAATTGCAGGTCGTCCGCCACCTTCTTCTTGTCCGCGGCATAGCCGATGACGGCGGCGGCCACGGCGCGCTGTTCCGCCTCCGGTCCATTGCGGAGCACGTCGCGGACATCCGCGAGATTGGAGGCGGCGAATTGGGCGAAGCGGTCCTCGAACACGCGAGCTTGCGGGTCAGCCATGCGGGAGTGGCCGGCGGTGAGATCTTCGGCGGCCTTGCCTCCCTGGGCGGCGTGAGCCACGGCGGCCAGGTAGCCGTGATAAGCCTCCACCAGATCGTCCGGCAGCTTGGCTTCACCCGCGGGTTCGGTGCGGAAGGCGGGATGCGGCGCGTTCCTTTCCTCGATCCCGACGAAGAGGATGGCGGCAGGGCCGTCGCAGCAGACCGCTTCGATGCGGCCCAGAACGACCCCGGGAATCTGTTCCAGTTGATCCTCGATCTCGCCCTTCGAGGGCGGCAGCGGCTCGCCCGAGCGCAGGTGGACGGCCGCCAGGATGCGCTCGGCGGTGAGCTTGCGCACACCGTAAACATTGAGGTCGCCGATGCGCGGGGCCTGCGCCATGGCCGCAGACACCACCAGCATCGCGAGAATTCGGCTCACATTATTGAGACGCGCCGTGGGGCAGATCCGCTTCAGGCTTGTTTCTGCGCCAGCGGTCCGATGATCGGTAAAACCACCGTCTTGCCCTGGTAAGCGGAGATGATCAGGTACAGCCAGAGAATGAAGAACCCCAGGCCGAACAGCATCCCCAGCAGGAGCGAGAGCATCCACATGCCGCCGATGAAGCTCAGCATGATTCCTAGCATGATGCGCACGATCCAGACGGCAATCCAGGCTACGTTGAGGAAGATCGACTGGAAGGCGTGGAAGCGGATGGCCTTATCGCGGTTGTATGGTTCCAGCACCAGGAAAAGGATGCCGGTGAGCAAGCCGAGCACGTAGCAGAGAGCCGACGCCGCGTTCTGCGATAGGCCGGCTCCGGCGGCGGGTTGCGCTCCAGGATTGCCGTACGGTGGCGGTGGTGGCGGCGGTGCGCCCGCCCCAGCCCCTGCGGCTGCGCCAACGGTGGTGCCGCATTTCGCGCAAAATCGTCCCTCCACGGGAGAACCGCAAGACGCACAGAATGCCATATGACCTCCGTTAGGAACTTTACTGTCACGGGACGCCGTTTGCAAGTGGGATGCGCCAAAGTGCTCAGCGGCCCGGAGGTCCGAGCACCAGCAACGGGACGACGGCTCCGAGGACCGCCCCGGCGATCAGCGCGATGTTGCCGACGCCCAGAAACGAGATCAGCAGGCCGAGAAGCGAGCCGATACCGGCGCCGACGATCGCGACCATGAGGCGTTTGAACATGTGCGGCTGACTACAAGATAGCAAGGCGCTCGAATCGGATCTACATTTGAAGCATGAGAGCTTGCGTGCTTGCGTCGCCCGCTCCTGTCGATTCCCATCCGCTGCAGTCGATCGACGTTCCCCGGCCCGAACCGGCGGCCGGCGAGGTGCTGGTGCGAGTCCACGTATGCGGCGTCTGCCGCACGGATCTGCACGTGGTGGAGGGCGAGTTGCCGCCGCGCCGGTCGCCCGTCATACCCGGTCACCAGGTGGTGGGCGTGATTGAGAAGACAGGACCTGGCGCATCTCGATTTCAGCCGGGTGTCCGCGTGGGCATCGCGTGGCTGCACCGCACCGACGGCGTCTGCGAGTATTGCCGCTCGGGGCGCGAGAACTTGTGCGAGAACGCCGAGTTCACCGGCTGGACGGCGGATGGAGGCTACGCCGAATACATCACTGCCCCCGAGGACTTCGTCTACGCGCTGCCCGATGGGTTCAGCGATCTCCACGTGGCGCCGCTCCTCTGCGCGGGCATTATCGGGTTCCGGACGCTGCGGCTTTCGGGCATTCAGAAGGGCGGCAGCCTGGGGATGTACGGCTTCGGAGCCGCCGCCCACGTGGCGATTCAGGTGGCGCGGCACTGGGGAATTTCGGTCTACGCCTTTTCCCGCGACGCGCGGCACCAGCAATTGGCACGCGATCTCGGCGCCGTGTGGTTCGGCGGATCGTTCGACGAGCCGCCGGTGAAACTGGACGCGGTTCTGATTTTCGCGCCCGCTGGGGAACTGGTGATCCCGGCGCTGCGCGCGCTCAAGCGTGGGGGCACGGTGACGCTCGGCGGCATTCACATGAGCCCGATTCCCGAGATCGATTACAGCCTGCTCTATCAAGAGCGCGTCATCCGCAGCGTCGCCAACAACACCCGGCAAGATGGAGAGGACTTCCTGCGCGTGGCGGCGGAAATCCCGATCCACACCGAGGTGCAGGAGTTCCAGTTGGAAGACGCCAACCGCGCACTCGAAGCGTTGAAGAACGACGCCATCCGCGGGGCGGCGGTGCTGCGGGTGTAAGTGCTACTTCTTCTGCCGGTCACCCAAAATGAAAACTTTTTCGCCCGGGTGGATCAGTTTCAGGCGGTCCCGGATCTCCAGTTCCTGTTGATCGGGGTTGGTGTTGAGGCGCTGAATGTGCTCTTTCTTACGCTCGATTTCGCGCGCCAGAGCCGCATTTTTCTGCTCGAGTTCTACGATTGTCTGTTGTTTTTCCCGCCACGCATAGATGCCGTTGGGGCCGCGCAACGCGACAAACGCATAACTCGCCACCAGGAGGAAGGCAATCAGATACGCGACTCGGGTGAGGGGCGATTTCATCCTTCTCAGGCCTGGAACATAATGGTAACATCGCTTTCCTGTATCTTTCCGCAATTTTCTGCAATGACCGATAAGATTGTTGTCTTCAGCACGTGCGCCAATGAGAAGGATGCCGAGCGTCTCGCCCGCACGCTGGTGGAACAGCGCCTGGCGGCGTGTGTCAACGTGGTGCCGCGCGTGCGCAGCTTCTATCATTGGAAAGGAGCCCTCGAGTCGGCCGGCGAGTGTCTGCTGCTGATCAAGTCGTCGCGCGACCGGTTCGACGCGCTCCGTGCCGCTCTCGAGAAGGCACATTCCTACGAAGTGCCGGAAGTGCTCGCGCTCGCGGTGGTGGATGGCGCGCCGAATTATTTGCACTGGCTGTCGGAGAATCTGGGGGAGAAATGAGCCACGGTCTCGCATCCGGGCTGGCGCTGATCTTCGATATGGACGGCGTCATCGTGGACTCGAACCCGGTCCATCGCGAGGCATGGGTCGTTTTCAATCGGCGATACGGTGTCGAGACTACGGAGGCGATGCAGCAGCGCATGTACGGCCGGCGCAATGACGACATCGTCCGCGACTTTTTCGGCGCGGACCTGGCGCCTGAAGAGGTAGCGGCGCGCGGCGCGGCCAAGGAGGAGATCTACCGGGAGATGATCGCGGACCGTTTGGAAGACATTCTGGTTCCCGGCCTGCGGCCGTTTCTCGAGGGCAAGCGGGGCGTTCCGATCGGCCTGGCCAGCAACGCCGAACCCGCCAATGTGGAGTTTCTGCTGGATCGCGCCCGTCTGCGTCCGTATTTTCGCGCCGTGGTGGACGGGCATCAGGTGCGCCGTCCTAAGCCGTACCCCGACATTTACCTGCGGGCGGCGGAATTGCTCGATACCCCGCCGGCGGATTGCATTGTATTCGAAGACTCGGAATCCGGGGTGGAGGCGGCAAGGGTGGCAGGTACCAGGGTTATTGGTATTTGTACCACCATGGTTAACTTGCCCGGCACCGGCATCAGTGTTGATAATTTCACTAGCAGGGATTTGCAAGAATGGCTGCAAGCCCAAACACCCGGAGTTTAAGAGTTTGGCGCAGGATGGCGCTCGCCACAGCCGCTATAGCGGCGTGCCTGCCCGCGACCGCGCAGATTCCGCTTAACCTCCAGGGGGTTAATACCAGGACGCCACCCCAGTACACGGCGTCGAACCTGGGCAAGAGGGTCATTATTCGCGGTGTCGTCAACGCCCCCGCATTCCATTTCCCCACTTACACGTGGCTCACCATCGACGACGGTTCGTACGGTGCGGTGCTGCAGTTGCCGGGCAGGACTACTCAACTGGATAACCATCATCCCGGAGATCATATCGAGGCGGAAGGCACGGTCGACATGCAGGCTGGGATGGTCGTGGTCATCCCGGAACGGCTCACTCCGCTGGGACAAAAGCGGCCCACAGCTCTTTTGGAAGTGCAGGTTCGGGATTTGATGGGACCGCGCTACCTGGGCCGGTTAGTGGTGGCCGAAGGAAGGGTGGTCGAGACAGGCGCGACAACCGCCGGGCCCTACATGCTGGTGGACGCTCCGGACGGGCCGTACCGCGTCTTCATGCCGAGCCCGGTCGCGGTACCCACGCTGACGCTGGGCGATTTTCGAAAGGGCGATCGGGTTCAACTGCGGGGCGTGGCGCTGCAGTATTGCCCGCAGCCCCCTTACAACAGATGGTACGAGATGCTGATCGCCAATCCGGAAGACATCCTCGGAATCGAGCGAAACTCGATCGTCCCGCCGCTGGCGCTGTTGGCCGCAACGGGCGTGATCGTGGCGATCGGCCTGATCTTGTGGAGGCGGGAGCGGCGCCTTCGGACGCAACGCGAGCGACTGCGCAAAACCTATCAGCTCGGAGAAGAGATCCTCAGCTCGTCGAGCGCCGAGGCCATGCTGGAGCGGATCGGGGACGCGCTGGCGGCGATCCTCGGGGTGACCCGCGTCCAACTGTTCATCTATAATCGTGCCGCCAAGACGCTGGACCAGGTGGTAGCGGAGGGCAGCGAAGGGGTATCGATATCTCTGTCTGCGCCCCCCGGAGGCACGCAGGCTGGCGCCGTGGCGTGCTTCCATTACCGCACCCTGCTGGTGATACCGGATATCTCACGCAGCCCGTTCCCCATGGCGGAGGATCATGGAGCCAACGCGCCCAAGAGCGTATTGTTCGTGCCGATGATGGCGCAGGGCGAGGTGGCCGGAGTCCTCGAGATGGACCAGAACGACCGCGCGCGCGATTTCACGGCGGACGAGCAGGCGCTGGCGCAGCACCTGGGCAACCAGATCGGCGTGGCGCTGCGGCTGCTGGATCAGCGGTCAGTACAGGAGCAGCTTTTCCGCACCGAGAAACTGGCGGCGGTGGGCCGGCTGATTTCGGGCGTGGTCAATGAGCTGCAGGCGCCGCTATCCTCGATATCGGACCTGGCCAACCGCGCGCTCGAGCGGGCGCATAACGGCCCGGCGGAGCGGGACGTGGCGGCCATCGCGTTAGAGGCGCAAAAGGCAGCGCAGTTGGTGGCGCGGCTAGTCTCGTTCGCGGCGGCGGAGCAGGAGGCGCGGCCGGTTTGCGTGAGCACGCTGCTGCACAACCTCATCGAGTTCCGCGAGGGCGACTGGAAGGCCTCGGGCATCCGGGTGCGGGACCTGGCGAGCCAGGATCATCTGTACGTGCTCGGTTCGCAGGGGCAGCTCGAGCAGGTGTTCCTGAACCTGCTGGTGCACGCGGAGCAGTCGCTCGCCGAAGCGCCGCAGAAGGTCATCACGGTCCGCACCAGCATCCTGGCCAAACGGCTGCTGGTGGAGATTGTCTACAGCACTTCCCCAGGGTCGCAGAAACCGGAAGAGACGGCGGCGGTGCTGGGCGTGACGCGCAGCGTGATCGCGGGCCACGGCGGCGAGGTGCGTCTGGTGGAAAAGGTCAACACCGAGCCGCGCTTCGAAGTGGAGCTGCCGATGACGAGTTCGAGGGAGCGCACCCCGGCCGCGGCGCCCGTCAACGCCACCGCGCGCGATCATGCGCGGCGCATGACGGCGCTGGTGATCGAGCCCGAGGAAACGGCACAGCGGCAACTATTGGCGCTGCTCTCGGCTCGCGGATATCGTGTGGTGCCGGTGGGCAACGCCGATACGGGTCTCGAACTGGCGCACCGCATGCGATTCGACGCGGCGTTCTGCTCGGTCCACGCGCCCGGTCTGAACTGGGTGGAGCTTTCCGAGCGGATGCACTCGCGCGTAGGCGAATTCATTCTGTTGTCGGATGGTTACGACCCCGAGCTTTCCGCCGACTTCGAAAGCGAAAACCGGTTCGTCCTGCCCAAGCCGGTGCAGGAGCCGGAGTTGGATCGCGTGCTGCGGCAACTCGACCCGCCGGGGCCGGCGCAGGTGGTGCCCATCGTGAAAAACGGGGCGGCGTAAAAAGCTCTTGGGCCGCAGATGGACGCAGAGTGCGCCGGGATAAAACCGGCATGGAATAGGGAATGAAAGAGTCCTACAGGAAAGGAGTAGCGAACCATCCGGACCCCGAGTCATGCGTGTGTCGCCGCAAGGCGGCAGGCGAAGCGTTGACAGGGGCACAGGCAGGCAGGGTATTGAGCTGCGAAATCAATCACGTTCGGGGTGCCGGCGCCGTTCTGTGAAGCGGAAGGCAACAGCATGAG
>JBGPHT010000095.1:0-29156 GCA_041484525.1 Bryobacteraceae bacterium
AGCCGGAAAGGCGGCCGCTATCAAGTTGTGCGTGGCGGCGTTGTGCCCAGAGTGCGGCCTGTTTCGAAGTGGGTCCATAGAGAGCCTTGGCGACATTGCTGAGATGCTCCTCGAGGTGAAAACGATCGACGATCTGAATGGTTCGGGGGAACAGTTCGTGCGCGATTTTCCAAATCCAGGAAGACCGCTCCTAGCGCCAGCTAGACGCCCTCCGGTGATTCTACGTCAAGCTTTCTTAAAGGGAATAATCTTCGCCTGTACTGATATGGATGGCATCAGAAAGTTTTCCGGTAGGTTCGCCACCTGTTCAATTTGGGATCTACCGTGGCCGATACTGCCGGGGATCTGCTCGCGGTCGTGCCCTTGGTCGATCAAGATCTGAAACGCCTGGGGCAGCAGGCTCGGCATCTCGAAAGCCAATTGGTCATCTAGTGGCTCTCGTCGCCTCCATCCGCGCCTGTTGTAGTTAATCCACAATCGTTTCTCTTGGTCCTCACTCAGTACCCCTAAATCCGCGATCCTATGGATCATCGCTCCAATCGCGACTCCCCATTTTGACTTAAGTGCGCGGAGAGCGTCTAGCGAAAGTGAGTGTAGGTCACGCAGAAATGGCCTTTCTGGCAGCAGCAGGGCACCGGCAAACCGAAACGCTTGCTGCTCAATTTGCTTGAACAAAACCTTCTTATTCAGATCCTCGGTCCTGACGCCTCGGTGTAGAACAATGTGACCTAATTCATGAGCTAGATCCATGCGTGATCGGACTGCACTTTCCTTGTCTGCGTTCAGGACGACGAACGGCACGCCTTCCGGTTCGAGCCATTCAGAAAGCGCATCCAATGTTTCAGCATCAAGATAGTCTCGAATAACAATTGCGCCATTGTTCTCCGCAACCCGCAGCAAGTTCGAAATGGGAGATTCGCCAAGCCCCCAGAACTCTCTCGCTCTGGTCGCCCAATGCTCGATCTCTCGCATCGTAAGCGCTGACGGATGCGCGATTGTCCAATCTGGAAAGTTATCTAATAACCCGAGGAAACTCGACAAACTGCAACACGTAATTAGCTGTCTCGCGTGCCCAGAAGTTTCGCGCATCGGCTTTTGCGCGTGCGGTCGCGGTGGTTGAAGCAAGCGAACGGTAGAATCTCGTGCCGCGCCGAAGCGCTGGATCAATCGGTTGCATGAAGAAGTAGGGCGGCTGCCCAAGGATGTCGCACCGCTTATCAAACAGGTCCGGGCGCGGTGAATCCATGCTCGTTTCCCATCTGGATACCGCCTGCTTTGTAACGCCCAGAGCTTGCCCTAAAGAAGTTACTGTGAGTCCGAGAGCCTCACGCGCTTGCTTCAAGCGGATTCCGATAAAACCAGGGGTCCCAGAAGTCACGCCTGCTCCTGATTGGGCCTTTGGCGGGGCTTAACGGGTGCCGCCTCAACAAGGCCGTTCTTGACATCAACAAACTGACCGACTATGTCGGGGAATGCGGCCCAGAGGTTTACCCCGTCGCCAATGTACCCAGAAAACTTTTTGTTTGGGAATCGCACCGTTGCGAAAGCCGGTCGGCAGCGATTCTCCGCGACAGCGTCGATCCCATGCAGGTAAACCCCATTAAACCCCATAGAGGTATCATCGTCGCGCTCATCGCTCTCGTTATCAAAAAACGTGCGCTGCGCCTCCATGGCTAGCGTCTCTCGAAAGTCCGCCTCTCGCGGCAGGGATGATGGCTTGCGGACACAACACTGCGTCAACCGTATCCTGCCTATTTCAAGCTGGACGCAGGTGCCGGTTACCTTTCCGGTGCGCTTGTTCCGAAATGGTTGGTGAGTAAACTTGGCCTGCTCAGGGAATCGCTCGCTGATGGCGCACCAATCTTCTTCGATCAGATAGTATCGATACGGCCCGCTAGCGTTCTTTGCAATCGGATTCCGAAATCTCGTATAGCAATGCTCTGAGGCATCGGCATAGGTTCGAAATAGTCCTCCGAGAAGCGCCCTTCGTATTTCCAAGGGGACTCCGCGCAAAACATGTTTGCATACTTCATGGCCCATCGACTGGACTGAAGAATCATGTCAAGCAGATAATCACTCTACGTGTAGTGTCCGATTGCGGACAGGAATTGGCGGCAGCGGCCAGGAGCGGCATTCCGCTCGACTGCCCGCAAAGGACTTAACTCTGGCCCTGGCCGTGCAACCTTAAAGGCGTGACATCCGGCCCGTTTCGCGACCTCCGCTATGGCCTCCGCATGCTGGCCAAGAATCGCGGATTTGCCGCCGTCGCCGTGCTGACGCTGGCATTGGGAATCGGCGCCAATACCTCCATCTTCAGCGTGGTCCACGCTTCCCTGCTCACCCCGATCCCGATTGCGAATCCCGACCGTGTGGTGCTGGTCTGGACGGAAAATCCGGAGCGCCAGTGGCATCACATTCCCGCCTCCGTTCCGGACTATCTCGACTGGCAGAAGAGCGGCGCTTTCGAGCATCTCGGGGCCTTCGAGGATAGCGGCTTCAACTTGAGCACGGGCGATCGCACCGAGCGTGTACCCGGTCTCCGCGCCACACCCGAAGTCTTCCGCATCCTGGGCAAGGCGCCGGCGATGGGCCGCCTCCTCGAGGACGAGGACGTGCAGCCGGGCCATGCGCCCGTGGTGATTATCAGCCATCAGCTCTGGCGCTCCACATTCGCCTCCAACCCGTCGATCGTCGGCCTGACGATCGTGCTCGATGGCGAGCGGCAGACGATCGTCGGAGTCCTGCCGGAAAGCTTTCCGCGCCTGGGCCAGGAGCAGATGTACGCGCCTCTCCGCGTGCGAACTCTCCCCGAGGCCACCAATCGCGGGGCGCGCTCCTTCGCGGTAATGGGCAGGCTGAGCCCCAGCGTCACGCTCGAGACGGCGCAGCAGCGCATGTCCGAGCTGAGCCGCCGCCTGGCCGAGCAAGAACCGGACAGCTCGCGCGGCAATCACTTTCTGCTGCAGCCGATCGAAGAAGCCTACGTCGAGGATGTGCAGGCGCTGGTGCTGATCGTGTTCGCCGCCGTAGGGTTCGTGCTGCTCATCGCCTGTGCCAATCTCGCCAGCCTGCTGCTGGCGCGCGGCGCCGATCGTAATAAGGAGATGGCCATCCGCGCCGCACTGGGCGCCGGACGCTGGACGCTGGCGCGCCAACTCCTGGCGGAAAGCGCCATCCTCGGAGTGTTGGGCGGCCTGCTTGGAATCATTCCGGCCCTTTGGGGCATGGATCTTATCGCGTCCATTAAGACTACGGAACTGCCCAACGTCTCCCTGATCCGGCTGGATTCGAGCGTGCTGGCTTTCAACTTCCTGCTCTCGATCGGCACCGGCCTGCTGTTCGGCCTCGCACCCGCCTGGCAGGTGTGGAAGACCGACGCGGGCGAGTCGCTCAAGATGACCGGCCGCGTGACTTCGGGCCGCGTGCAACAGCGGCTGCGCGGCGCGCTGGTGGTGGCGGAGATTGCGCTCACCCTGGTCTTGCTGGCGGGCGCCGGCATGATGGTCAAAAGCTTTCTGCGGACGCGCTCCCGCTATCCCGGTTTCAATACAACCGGCGTGCTGACGATGAAGGTGGCGCTCTCCGAACGGCAGTACGCCGCCGAGGAAAAACAAATGGCATACGTCAACGAGGCCGTCCGCCGGGTGGCGGCGATTCCAGGCGTCGAGTACGCAGCCGCCGGGACGATGCTGCCCGGCAGCGACGATATTCACGGCACCGGCCTGCGGTTGACCGACCGCCCCGAGCCGAAGCCCAGCGAAGTACAGGTCGTGCTTTTGAACGAAGTGACGCCCGACTACTTCCGCACGCTGCAGATTCCGCTGCTGGCGGGCCGTTACTTTACCGCCGCCGATGCACGCGGCGCGCCGCTGGTCGCCGTCATCGACGCCTTTACCGCCAAACGATATTGGCCGAATGGCTCGCCCCTCGGCAAGTCTCTGAAGCTTGGCCGCCAGCAGCCGCCGCGCCAGATCGTGGGCGTGGTAGGCGATGTCGACAAAGGCGTGGTGGTGCAGATGATCAAAGGGGAGACGGGCGAAGTCTATGTTCCCTTCGCGCAGCAGTCGCGCAGCGCGGTGCAGATTGCCCTGCGCACGCGCGGCGATCCCTCGTCGCTTTCGGCCGTGGTGCAGAAAGTCTCGCACGACGTGGATCGCGACCAGCCCGTCTACGAAGTCCAGACGCTCGAGACTGCGCGCAACGCCGCCTCCGCTCCGCAGCGCCTGGCCTCCGCGCTGCTCGGAGCCTTCGCCGTGGTGGGTCTGTTGTTGGCGGCGATCGGGATCTACGGCGTCGTGTCCTACGGGGCCTCCCGGAGGACGCGCGAAATCGGCATCCGCATGGCGCTGGGCGCGCGCGCCCCGCATGTCATCCGCCTCCTGCTTTTCCAGGGCGTCGTGCTGACTCTGGCGGGAATCGTTCTCGGCCTCTCGGGGGCGCTGGCGCTGGCGAAAGTGATGTCCACCGCCCTCCAGGGCGTGGTCTCCGCCGACCCGTTCACGTTTGCCGCCGTGGCTCTGCTTCTCTCCGCCACCGCCCTGCTGGCCAGCTACATTCCGGCCCGCCGGGCCACCCGGACCGACCCCATGAACGCTCTTCGCTCCGAGTAAATCAGCGCCATTTCTTCAGATGGCTTAAACGGAACAAGACGTGCTCAGCACTTCTCGGGTTTAGCAGCGAGAATGCCTTAATCCAGTGATATTATGGGTAGCAGATGAGCTTACTGTCCCCAAGACTGCAACTGCGGGTTTCACAGAAGCAAATTCTCACTCCGGGCCTCGTCCAGATGGTGACCGTCCTTCAGCTTAATCGGCTGGAACTGAAGGAGATGATCACCCAGGAGATCGTCAAGAATCCCGTCTTGGAAGAAGCCACGGAGGCGGCCGGGGAAGAAATTACACCGGAGGAATTACAGCCCCTGCTGGAGGTCGAGCGCGTCACCAACGCCTCCGACAAGGAACTGCTGGAAGCATCCGTACTCACCGAAGCCAACACCTACGACGGCACCGCCGCCGACCTTTCGATCAACGGCAACATGATGCCGGATGCCGAGGAGACCGCCTCGGCGGTGGCAGACACTTCGGCCTTGGCGACAGAACCCGAACCGCCAGCCGTCACGGACCCCTTCGACGAGATCGATTTCGGCACGTTCTTCGACGACTATCTGGATCCCGGCTACAAGAGTCCCGCATCGGAATCGGTCGAAAAGCCTTCCTTCGAGACGTTTCTTTCCTCCCCGGTTACGCTGGGAGACCATTTGCGGTCGCAGTTGAGCGTCAGCCTGATCTCGGACGAAATCCGCGACGCCGCCGAATCCATCATCGGCAACCTGGACGAGGACGGCTATCTCACGACGCCGCTCGAAGAGGTTGCGGAGGGCGGCGGGCATACGCAGGAGCAGGTGGAGCAGGCTCTGCACGCCGTGCAGTCGCTCGATCCGGCGGGTGTGGCGGCGCGCAATCTGCGGGAGTGCATGCTGCTGCAGATCGAAAGCGTCAACGGGCGCGGCGGCGTGGCGTGGGAGATCGTGTCCAACCACATGCGCCTGCTCGAGACGCGCCAGTACAAAGAGATCGCGAAACTGCTGGGACGGCCGATGGAGCACATCGAGGTCGCCGTCGATATGATCCACCACCTCAATCCGCGGCCCGGTCTGCGGTACTCGGGCGCCGGCGCGCGCGTGGTGGAGCCGGATGTCTTTTTCATCAAGGATGGCGACGACTACATCATCCAAATGAACGATGAGGATGTGCCGCAGCTTCGCTTGAACGCGCAATACCGCAAGATGCTCGACCGCGACAACGGCGCCACCAAAGAGGTTCGCGATTACGTCCGCGAGCGATACACGTCTGCCATCCAGCTCATGAAAAACATCGAGCAGCGGAAGCAGACCATCCTCAAAGTTTGCCAGGCCATCATCCGCCGCCAGACCGAATTCCTGTCGCACGGTATCGACCAGTTGAAGCCGATGATGATCAAAGAGGTGGCGGAAGAAGTGGGTGTGCACCCTTCGACCGTGAGCCGCGCCGTCGCCAGCAAGTACGTCCACACCCCGCAGGGCGTGTATGAGCTGCGTTATTTCTTTTCTGAAGCCGTGCAGGGACCCTCGGGCGGCGGCACTCCGTTGCTGCTTCTCAAGCGGAAGGTGAAAAAGATGATCGAGGACGAGGACCGCTCGAAGCCCCTCACCGACGACCAGATCACCGTTCTGCTGCAGGGCGCAGGGATCAATGTGACGCGGCGGACAGTGGCGAAATACCGCGAGGATATGAAAATACCTTCGACGCACCAGCGGCGGGTGCGGAACAATTAGTCAGGTCCTTCCCCCTCACCCCTTTTTCTTAGCCTCCTCCGCTGCCTCCTATTCGAGTTATAAAGAAAGAGGGGATTTTGGCCGCAAGTCGAGCCAAACCGGAGAACCCACATGAAAATCACATATACCGGCAGGCAGGTGGAACTGGCTCCAGCTCAATTCAAGAAACTGGAAGCACGATTCGCCAAGATCGGTAAGCTGCTGGACGGGCGCCGCGAATGCGAGGCCCATGTCATCCTCTCGCTCGTGCGCCATCAGCACTCGGCAGAGGCCACGATTAACTATTTCGGCCACCAACTGGTGGGAGTCGGATCGAACACCGACCTGTTCAACGCCATCCATTCGGCGGCCGAGAAATTGGAGAAACAGAGCGTCAAGGCGCGCACCAAGTGGCGCGACACCAAACGCACGCCCCACAAATCCGCTCCCGAGGTGGAGACCGATCGTCCCACACCCCCGGAAACGGATGCCGAGGCAGGGCGCCGCGTCTACCGCGTCAACCACTTCCTGAAGCGCAAGCCGATGACGTTCGATGAGGCGCTCCTCGAGATGGACGGTAGCCGCGAGTACCTCGTATACCGCGACGCCGCGACCGAGCGCGTCTCCGTGCTGATCCGCCGCCGCGACGGCGATCTCGACTTGGTTGAAGTGTGAGCGGACGCAAAGTGCGTCCCAAAAAGGAGCGCCCGGCCGCCGCATCCCGCAAGGCGTCCAAGCGCGCAGCCCACAAACCGGAGCTGGTCATCATCACCGGCCTGAGCGGCTCGGGAAAAGGTTCGGTGCTCAAGGCGCTGGAGGATTTCGGTTACTACGCGGTCGACAATCTTCCGGTCGATCTCATCCCTAAATTCGCCGGCCTCGCGCGCGACAACCCGAGCACTCGCGCCGCCGCCCTGGTGGTGGATATTCGCGAAGGCGAGGGCCTCAAGCGCTTCCCCGAAATCTTCGCCGGCATTCGGGATTCGGTGGCCGCCAAGCTCATCTTTCTCGAGGCCGATGACGACGCCATCCTCCGCCGCTTTAGCGAAACGCGCCGGCCCCACCCGTTGGGTACCGGAAAATCCATTACGCGGAGTATCCAGTCCGAGCGCGCCAAGCTGGCGCCGATCCGGGCCATGGCCGACCTCATCATCAACACGTCGAAGTTCACCGTCCACGAGCTGCGCGGGTTCATCGGCGAACGCTTTCGCGGCCAGGGCGATGAATCCAAAATCATGATCTATGTCACCAGCTTCGGCTATCGCAACGGCGTGCCGCCGGACAGCGACCTGGTCTTCGACGTACGTTTCCTGCCTAACCCGAACTACATCCCACGGTTCAAGAATCTCACCGGCCGCAATCCGGGTGTGGCGCGATATATACGGTCATTTCCACAGACCGTGGAATTCATCGAGCGAATCTCCGATCTGTTGATTTACCTGCTCCCGCACTATATCCGCGAAGGCAAAAGTTATCTTACGATTGCGTTCGGCTGCACCGGCGGGCACCACCGCTCCGTCATGATGGCCGATCAAATCCGCAAGAACCTGGTTGACGCCGGATATATCGCCAAGGTAAATCACCGCGACATCGTAAAACGATAAGAGTAGTTGGTCATCTTTCTCACCTATTACAAACAAATATATTGAAATCAAGACCTCATTAGGTGCAACGTTTGGCGCGATCGAGCGTTTAACTCTGTAAGAACCCACGGCGCCATGAGGAAATCGATCGTTTGGCTGTGCCTGCTCGCTGCTCCGTTCACGCTCTCCGCAGCGCAGTCGACGTTCGATCCCGGGCAGAATACCTGGACGCTGACTAATGGTTGGATTCGCGCGACCTTTCAACTAAGTCCGGACGGTTTCTTTCTGACGCAATCGCTGGCCGACATCCAGACCGGCGACCGGTGGACCGCCTCGCCGAACCGGCCCGCGTCGCCGGTGCGTCTGCAGGCCGATTCCGACCTCTTCGATGCCAGCCGTCAATTCACCTTGCTCGATTCATCGTCCGTGTCCATCGCTCCCTCGGGAGTGCGCCAGTCGATCGTGCTGTTGGACCAGCAGGGCGCGGCGCAGATCACCGTTATTTTCGAGATGTACGACGACCAGCCGGTGCTGCGCTACAGCCTGCGCTACCGCAACCTGACTTCTGCCACGGTTCACATCAACTGGCTCAACATGCTGCCGTGGACGTTCGACGATTCCGGCAAGCGGTTCACCACTTTTCGCGTGAACCAATGGTCGGTGCTTTCGAAGCTGCAGGATTTCGAGCCGGTCCAGACCGCGCTCGATCCGGGCGGCGATTCGGTCGAGGTCTACTCGGGCGCACATGGGCAGCAGTGCGGCTGGCTGGCGGTGCGCGATTCCGACATGCGCGGTCTGTTCGCCGGCTGGGAATTCGACGGCCGTGCCAAGACCACGGCGCGCCAGTCGGGCTCGCAGGACTATGTGGAGTTCGCCTCCACGGTGCTCGATCTCAACCATCCGGTGGCCCCGTTCGGCGAGTTCACGGTGCCGTCGAGTTTCGTCGGGCTCTTCCACGGCGATTGGGATGAGGCCGGATACCGTACTCAGCGGTTCGTCGAGGGCGTGCTGGCCAAGCCCGTACCCGACGCCAAGACGTTCCCCTACGTCTCCTGGGACTCGTGGGCCTACGGCAAAGAGATCAATGAATCGACGATGCGCGCCAACGCGGAACTGGCCGCATCGCTCGGTGTCGAGCTCTTCGTGGTGGATCTGGGGTGGTCGCGCGCCATCGGCGATTGGTACGCGGACGAGACCAAGTTCCCCAACGGCCTGGCCGCGGTCTCAGACTACGTTCACTCGCTGGGGATGAAGTTCGGGCTGCACTTCGCACTGGCCGAGGCCGATGCCGCGAGCCCCGTGCTGCAGGCCAATCCGGATTGGACCTCGACCGAGAACGACAACTACTTCGGAGCTTCGTCGCTCTGTCTTTCCCACCAGCCCACCAAGGAATGGCTGGTGCGACAGGGCATCCGCATCATCGACGACTATCACGTCGATTGGATCTTGCAGGATGGCGAAAACATGGTCAAGGAGTGCACCCACACCAACCACACGCACGATCCCGCAGACAGCAACTATGCAAACGCGGTGGACGGGATCAACGCCGTGGTTGCCGCCATCCAGCAGGCGCGGCCCAATGTGCTTTGGGAGAACTGCGAAAACGGCGGCAACATGATGACCTTTAATATGGTGAAGAACTACGTCACCTCGATCACCAACGATGCCTCCGGATCGCTCGGTTCGCGGCGTGCGGTTTACGGCGCCACCTACCCGTTTCCGCCGCGTTTCGCGGAACGCTACATGCCGGATACCGACGGCCTGGCGCCCTATGCCACGCACAGCTACATGTTCGGCGGGCCGTGGGTGCTGCAGAACCGGCTGCCCGATCTCACACCCGACCAAATGGGCTTCCTCAAGGAACAGATCCGGAATTTCAAGATGCAGCGTTCCGACATCGCCGCCGGAAAAGTCTTCCACATCGTGGCGCCGGAAGCGAATGGCACCGACGCCATCCAGAGCTATAACCCGGCCACTGATAACGCCGTTGCCGTGATCACGCGCGCCGCTTCCGACGGTCCCAGCTACACCTTCAAGCCCAAGGGCCTGCAAGAGTCGCAGCGGTACACCGTCTGGTTCGAGATCAGCCCGGATGTCTACTCCGTCACCGGCGACCAGTTGATGCGCAGCGGCGTCCGCGTGGCGCTGCCGACCCCGTACAGCTCCGAGATCGTTCACATCGAAAGCCAGCAGTAGAATTACGGGGACAGGCTACACAACCTCGAAATTCCCAACCTTTAAAGCCCCTACTTTTCATGACTCGAATTTCGAGGTTGTGTAGCCTGTCCCCGTAATTCATGGCCCATGCTATCGTCATGAGTTATGCGACGGGCCTTTTGCGCCGTGGCTGTGCTTGCGTTGGCCTGCCTGTTAGTGCGCGCGGCCCGCGTCGGCCTGGCCGGCGACTACGTCGATCCCATCAGCAAGATCAGCGCCCAGGACGAAGCGCTCTACGCCAGCAGCTCCATCCGCATGGCCCATGGCGGCGGCTGGCTGACCCCCCGATTCATGGGGCGGCTGGCCCTCTACAAGCCGCCTCTGCTGATGTGGCTCTCGGGATTGTCGGCGCGCATTCTCGGCGTTTCCGCCCTTGCCCTACGCCTGCCGGTGGCGCTACTCTGCTGCCTTTCCGCCGGCTTAGTTTTTCTGTGGGCGGCCGAGATCCGCTCCCCCGCCGCCGGCCTGTGCGCCGCGGGCTTGCTGGTCTCGAACCATCTCTGGCACGTGCTGGGCTCGCTCGCCATGACCGACGGCCTGCTGGTTGCCTTCTACACCGCGGCGCTCTACTGCCTCTTTTCCGATCCCTGGCTCGAATCGCGGCGCGCGCTCTGGGGCTTTGCAGCTTCGGTGGCCGCCGCCATCCTCACCAAGAGCGTGGCAGGCGTGCTGCCCTTGGGTGTGCTCGGACTCTACTGGCTGGTGGCGCCGCGCAATCGCCGGCCAACGTTGGCGCACGCCTGCTTGGCGGCCGCCCTCTCGATTGCCCTGGCCGCTCCCTGGTTCGTCTACCAGGCGATCGTCCACCCCCGCTGGTTCTGGGCCGAACACATCGCCGTCGAGATCCTCGGATACGGCGCCGGCGCGCCGCCCCAAACCTCGCGCGAGAGCCAATTGCTCTTCTACCTGATGCGCCTGCCGCTGACCGATCCCATGCTCACCGCCGTCGCACTCGTCGCCGTGCCGGCGTTCGTCGTTGCCCTGCGCCGGAAATCCGCCGAGGCCGTCCTGCTGCTCTGCTGGATCGCGGTCACGATCGCCGCCATCTTCGCCTTCCAATACCGCAACATTTCGTACCTGCTGCCGCTTATCCCCGCGCTTGCGATTCTCGCTGCCGGATACAGCCCGCGCGGCGCGGAGCGTGCCCTGGCGATATTCGTCGCCGGCGCTTTCCTGCTGAAAGCCGCGCAACCCCAAGCCCCCTGGGGCGTCTCGTTCGCGCGCGATACGATTCAGAAGAACGCTTCACTCATTTCCGCCTATTGCGAACGCGGCCGCGGCAACGAACTGATCGTGGTCGGCCTGGACGACGATCTCTACGCCTCGACGCTGCCGCTCGCCCGCCTGCGCTACGGCTTGGTCGGCGCCGTTCCGGAGGACACTCGCTACGGCATGAAGTTCCGCGAAATGGGAATCACCCTGACGGCCGAAGAGTTCGACGACATGGGCCGCTGGGCCCCGATCTTTCGCCGCCGCTTAGGGGAGTGGGACCGCGATTCTGACGACCCCATCGGCACCCTGATCGTCGCGCGCTCGCCGGCCGAGCTGGCCGCTATCATCCGGGCGCATCCCGGCAGCGATTTCTTCATCCCCGATGCCTTCCGCCGCGCCGTGGAACGGGCTCCGGGACACGAATTGATCGGCGCCGGCGGCCACTTCTTCCTGCTGTCGAAACAGGAAAAGCCGAGGCCATCTCCGCCGGCGTGGGCGTGCGCGTTGTGAATAGCGAAGACATGCATTCACCGCCGAGACGCCGAGATCGCCGAGAAGCAACACCGTTAGCGCAACCAGCTTATTCTAGGCCCTTTTCTCTTTTTCTCGGCGATCTCGGCGTCTCGGCGGTGAATATGCTTCCCCCTAATCCATATACACCCATTAAATTAACTTATCCATTACCCCTCTTGCATTTACCAAACTTCTAAGCTACACTCGAAACTTAGTTGACCATGTTCCGCGTTTCCACAGTCCGGCCGGTTCGTCCCAATCTCCCCAGCATTATTATTATTTCTGTAGTCATCGTAGCCGGCCCCGCCTGAGGCCGCTCGGAACCGGGTTCCAGAGGCCATCGGCGGGGTAAGCAAACCCGGCTGATGGCCTTTTTTGTTAGATATTGGAGTTTTTACTATGTCGACTTTAATGAGCGGCGCCAAAATGCTGCTGGAATGCCTGAGCCGTGAAGGCGTCGATTGCATGTTCGGTTATCCGGGCGGCGTCACCCTCCCGTTCTACGACGTGCTCTACGACCACCACATCCGCCATGTGCTGGTGCGCCACGAAGAAAATGCGGCCTTCGCCGCCGAAGGCTACGCGCGCGTCACCGGGAAAGTCGGAGTCTGCTGCGCCACTTCCGGCCCTGGGGCCACCAACCTCACCACCGGACTGGTCGACGCCATGATGGACTCCATCCCCATCGTCGCCCTCACCGGCCAGGTTTCGACCAAGCTCATCGGCAGCGACGCTTTCCAGGAGGCCGACACTTTCGGCATCACGCGCCCCTGCACCAAGCACAACTACATGGTCAGGAAGATCGAAGACCTGGCGCAGATCGTCCACGAGGCGTTCTACATCGCGGCCAGCGGCCGGCCGGGGCCCGTGCTGGTGGATGTTCCCAAGGACGTGTTTCAGGCGCAGGGCCACTATCAGCCCGTCACGTCGATCCATCTGCCGGGCTACAAGGTTTTCACCGAGGGCCACACCGGCCAGATGAAACGCGCGGCGCAGCTCATTCAGGAAGCCGAACGCCCGATGGTTTACGCGGGCGGTGGCATCATCGCGGCCGGCGCCTCACCCGAGCTGCGCGAATTCGTCGAGATGACCGATTGCCCCGCCGTCAACACTTTGATGGGCCTGGGCGCGCTGCCCTCCGGCCACCCCAACTTCATCAGCATGCCCGGCATGCACGGCAGCTACGCCGCCAACATGGCGATGACGCATTGCGACCTGCTGATCGCGCTCGGCGTGCGTTTCGACGATCGCGTCACCGGCCGCCTGGCGGCATTCGCGCCGCACGCCAAAGTAATCCACGTGGATATCGACCCCGCCGAGATCGGTAAGAACCGCGCGCCCGAGGTTCCCATCGTGGGCGACGTCAAGCGCGTGCTTTCCAAGATCAACAAGCTGCTTACTGAGAATCCGGCCGCTCCCAACGAGAAGATCACCGCCGGACGCCGCGCGTGGTGGCACCAGATCCGCACGTGGAAGGCCGAGCATCCGCTGCAGGTGGTCACCTCCGATACCGAGATCAAGCCGCAGCACCTGATGGGCGAAATCGACCGCCTGTCGGGCGGCGAGGCCATCGTCACTTCCGACGTCGGCCAGCACCAGATGTGGGCCGCGCAGCTCATCCGCTTCAATGAGCCGCGCCTCTGGATCAACTCCGGAGGCCTGGGCTCGATGGGCTTCGGTCTGCCCGCCGCTATCGGCGCGCAGTTCGCGCGTCCCGACAAACTGGTCTTCTCCATCGTCGGCGACGGCGGGTTCCAGATGTCCATTCCCGAGCTCGCCACCATCGCCAGCTACGGGCTGCCCATCAAGATTGTGTGTATGAATAACGGCTACCTGGGCATGGTCCGGCAGTGGCAGACGCTGTTCTACAACAACCGCCTCAGCGCGGTCGAGCTGGACTGCTTCCCGGATGCCGAGAAGCTCGCCGCCGCCTACGGTTTCAAAGGCAAGACCATCGACAAGCCATGGGAGCTCGGGCCCGCGCTCGAGGCCGCGGTGAACGAGCCCGGTCCATATCTGCTGAACGTCAAGGTGTCTCCGACCGAGTGCGTGTATCCCATGGTGCCCGCCGGCGGCGCCGTCAACGAAATGGTTCTGGGTCCGCCGCAACCGGTGGCGGTGCCGGCGCAATAAGGGGCGACCTATGATTCAAGTTATCTCGCTACTCCTCGAAAACAAGACCGGCGCTCTCATGCGCGTCACCGGCCTGCTCAGCCAGCGCGGCTACAACATCGAAAGCCTCACGGTCGCGCGCACGCTCGATCCCGAGGTGTCGCGCATGACCATCGTGGTGGATGTGGATGCCGCCCTGCGCCAGCAGGTGATCAAGCAGATGAACAAGCTGATCAACGTGCTCCAGGCCACCGACATGACCGAGACGCCGGCGGTGGTGCGCGAGCTGGTGCTGGTTCGCATCCGCATCGCGCAGGAAACCCGCACCGCGGTGCTCAAGGAAGCCGAGATCTTCGGCGGCCGCGTGGTGGACTCGTCCACCGAGGGCTTCGCCATTGAAGTCACGGGCGATCCCGAAAGGCTCAACGAATTTATCGACGTGATGCAGAGCTACGGTGAAATCGAAGTCACCCGCTCCGGCGCCCTCGCCATCGCGCTCGAAGCCAAGAAGCTCAAGTTACAGCCGCCGGTTCTCACTAAGAACGAACTGGTCGGCACTGAGCCGCGACCGTAAGGGAGCGGTTGTCGCAACTTACAAACAGGAATCATCATGGCAAAACGCTACTACGAAAAAGACGGCAATCTGAAACACTTGAGCGGCCACCCGGTCGCGATCATCGGCTACGGCAGCCAGGGCCACGCCCACGCGCTCAACCTGCGCGACTCCGGCGCGGACGTCATCGTCGGCCTCTATCCGGGCAGCAAGTCCTGGGCGAAAGCCGAGGCTGCCGGCCTCAAGGTGATGACCACGGCCGACGCCGCCAAGGCCGCCGACGTCATCATGGTCCTGGTTGCCGACCACATCCAGGGCGACCTCTACAACAACGAGATCGCGCCCCACATGACCGCCGGCAAAACGCTCATGTTCGCGCACGGCTTCAACATTCACTTCCAGCAGATCGCGCCGCCGAAGGACGTCGATGTCTCGATGGTCGCCCCCAAAGCGCCCGGCCATCGCGTGCGCGAGCTGTATACGGAAGGCGTCGGTGTGCCCGCGCTCGTCGCCGTCCACCAGGACGCTTCCGGACAGGCGCTGGATCGTGCGCTCGCGTACGCGCTGGCGCTCGGCTGCCTCAAGGCCGGCGTGATCGAAACTAATTTCCGCGAAGAGACGGAGAGCGACCTCTTCGGCGAGCAGGCCGTACTGTGCGGCGGCGCCAGCGAACTGGTCCGCGCCGGATTCGAGACGCTGGTGGCCGCCGGCTACGCGCCCGAGATCGCCTACTTCGAGTGTCTGCACGAGCTGAAGCTGATCGTCGATCTCATTCAGGAAGGCGGCCTCAGCTACATGCGCTACTCGGTATCCGACACCGCCGAGTACGGCGACTACACGCGCGGTCCGCGCATCGTCAACGACCAGACGCGCGCCGAGATGAAGAAGATCCTTTCCGAGATCCAGTCGGGCGATTTCGCGCGCCAATGGATCGCCGAGAACAAGACCGGCCGCAAGAACTTCCTGGCGATGCGGGAAGCCGCGCGCAATCAGCCCATCGAGCAGGTGGGCCGCGAGCTGCGCGAGATGATGACTTTCCTGAAGAAGCGGAAAGAGGCCGGTGTACCGCAGGATTCCGTAGTAGTGGGGTAGGTCAAAAACCTGCCCCTGACGTGAGAGGGCCAGCTATGAAAATCTTCACCTTCGATACGACGCTCCGGGATGGCACGCAAGGCGAGGCCATCTCTTTCTCCGTGGATGACAAGCTCATCATTGCGCAGAAACTCGACGAACTCGGCATCGATTACATTGAGGGCGGCTGGCCCGGATCCAATCCCAAGGACAAGGAGTTCTTCGCGCGCGCCGGCGAGCTCGAGCTGAAGCACGCCAAACTGACTGCCTTCGGCGCCACCCGCTTCGCCAAGAATCCGGTCGAGGAGGACCGCAACGTGCTCGCGCTCCTCGAGGCCAACACGCCCGTGGTCTCGATCTTCGGCAAGACCTGGGACCTGCACGTGAAGCGCGCCCTCGGCATCACCGAAGAAGAGAATCTCAAACTCATCGCGGAGACCGTCAAGTACATCAAGGACCACGGCCGCGAGGTGGTCTACGACGCTGAGCATTTCTTCGACGGCTATCAGGCCAATCACGACTACGCCCTGCAAACCTTGCAGGCTGCGAAGCAGGCGGGCGCCGACGTGCTGTGCCTCTGCGACACCAACGGCGGCACACTCACCGGCCGCCTGGTCGAGATCGTGGCCGAAGTCCGCAAGCGCTTCGATGGCACGATCGGCATCCACACGCATAACGATTCGGATGTGGCCGTGGCAAACACCGTGGCCGCGGTCGAAGCGGGCGCCACGCATGTCCAGGGCTGCATGAACGGCTATGGCGAGCGCTGCGGCAACGCCAACCTCGCGTCGGTGATCGCCAATCTAGAGTTGAAGATGGGGCACACCACCGTGGGTCCGGAGAAACTCGCGAGCCTCACTGCCGTGTGCCGGTTCATCGCGGAGCTGGCCAATCTGCCGATGCGCAACGATCAGCCGTTCGTCGGGAAAAGTGCTTTCGCTCACAAGGGTGGCGTGCACGTCAGCGCCGTGTTGAAAGATTCCGCCACCTACGAGCACATCCAGCCCGCCACCGTCGGTAACCGTCAGCGCGTCCTGGTGAGCGATCTCTCGGGCCGCGGCAACATTCTATACAAACTCAAGCAACACGGACTGGCGGACCGCCTCGACGAAGATGCGCGCCGCGAGCTGCTCGAGCGCATCAAGCAAATGGAGTACGAAGGCTACGAGCTCGAAGCCGCCGAGGGCACTTTCGAGCTGTTGGTCCGCGAGGCCCTGCACCCCGGCACGAACTTCTTCGACGTGGATAGCTACGAGGTGACCACGCGCGCCGGCGGCCTGGGCCTTTCCCGCACCACCGCCACCGTGACACTGCGCTCGCAGGATGGCGTCCACTCCGCCACCGCCACCGGTCACGGCCCGTTCAACGCGCTCCACCTCTGCCTGCGCAAGTGCCTCGGCAAGCTCTACCCGCAGATCGCCGAAGTCCGGCTCACCGATTACAAGGTGCGCGTGCTCGATTCCAACAAGGGCACCGCGTCCAACGTGCGCGTGCTGATCGAGTGGTCCGACACTCGCAAGAGTTGGTCCACCGTGGGCGTCTCCGACAACGTCATCGAGGCGAGTTGGAAGGCGCTGGTCGACGCCATCCGGCTGGAGCTGATGCGCCTCACCGAACAGGACTCCTCAGTCGAGCGCGCCGTGGAGGATTACTGCTGGGGCGTATAGTACAGGACGTTTAACAATTATCAACACTGCCCTGTTAGCGTGCATCCTCACAGTTCTGTCAAGGTGTGGACTCTATACTCATGAGAGAAGTGAGTAGACGACCATGCCCAAAAACAGAACCAGCTTAGTAGTGGCGCTTTTCGGTGTCAGTACGCTTTGCGGATCGCTGAATGCTGCGACTGCGTTTTTTCAGACCAACCTGGCTTCGGATATTCCGGGACTGGCCGCGAACATGGACCCAAACCTGAAAAACCCGTGGGGCATGTCGTTCAGTGCCACCAGCCCGTTTTGGGTTTCCAACCAGGGATCCAATAATGCCACTCTGTACAATGGTGCCGGCGCTGCGCAGGCTCTGATCGTCTCGACACCGTTTGGTCCAACCGGGCAGGTCTTCGCCAACGTGGCTGGAAATTTCCTGCTTCCACAAGGCACCGGACCAGCCCCAGCGCCAGCCACATTCATCTTTGATACGTTGTCCGGCAGTATTGCGGGTTGGAATGGCGCTCAAGGCAACCCTGCGGGCGTTGCGGCAACTGTCTTCCAGGCAACCGATGGTGCCGTCTTTACGGGTTTGGCAATTGCCAACAATGCGGGCGCCAACCGCCTCTATGCCGCTGATTTCGCAAACGCCCGAATCGACGTCTTCAACGGCAGCTTCGCGTTGACCACGGTATCGGGCGGGTTTGTCGATGCCAGTGTACCGGCCGGATACTCGCCGTACAACATTCAAGCGATAGCAGGAAAGCTGTACGTGGAGTACGCCCAGGTCGTAGCCGGCCGGCCGTCCACTACCGCCAACACCGGAATCGTAGACGTATTCGATCTGAACGGTGTCCTGTTGCAGCGGCTGGTCACGAACAACAACCTGAACTCTCCCTGGGGCGTCACGCAGGCTCCGGCGGGGTTTGGCGATTTTGCCAACGATATTCTGGTCGGCAACTTTGGCGATGGCACCATCAGCGCATTCGATCCCACTACCGGCGCCTTCATTGGCAAGCTGTCGGACCAGCACGGCAACGCCATCACGAACAGCGGCCTGTGGGCGCTCAATTTCCGCGCCGTCGGTTCGGGCTTCGACTCGAACACGCTGTTCCTCAACGCCGGCATCAACGACGAGGCGAACGGTCTTTTCGCGGAGATTCAAGTGGTGCCCGAGCCCTCGACGTTCCTGCTGCTGACGCTGGCGGCGATCCCGCTGGCGTGGCGCAAGGTACGCGGGTAAGAGTTCTCCCTCCTTGATGTGAGTGGCTTGCCACCAACAAGCCACTCACTAAGACCACACGCTCGATCCCCACCTGCGGTAAAATCGCTCCCACCACCAACTGAATGGATCGAGTGCCTCCAGCCGGCGAAATCACCAGGCTCCTGGCTGCTATGAAGCAGGGCGACGCTGCGGCCAAGTCGCGTCTGATGGCCCTGGCGTATGACGAGTTGCACGCGCTCGCCCGCCGCCAGATGCGGCGCGAGCGGCCCGATCACACGCTCCAGCCGACGGCCCTGGTCCACGAAACCTACCTGCGGCTGATGGGCGGCGCCAATCTCGATTGGCAGGACCGCGCGCACTTCTTCGCCACCGCTGCCACCGTCATGCGGCGAGTGCTGGTGGACCATGCCCGCCAGCGCGCCGCCGCCAAGCGCCCCGGAGCCAGGCAGAAGGTCGAACTCGAGGATTTCCTTGCCAACACCAGCCCCCGAACCGAGCAGGTGTTGATCGTCGACGAAGCGCTCACCCGCCTGGCCGAGTGGAACGAGCGGCAGGCTCGAGTGGTCGAGATGATCTATTTCGGAGGACTGACGGAGGAAGAGGCCGCCACCGTCCTGAGCATTTCCACGCGTACCGTGAAGCGGGATTGGACCGCGGCCCGCGCCTGGCTCCAGGCGCAGCTCGGCAGGAAATCCGCATGACTCCGGAACGCTGGCACCGAGTTACGGAGATCTTCCATTCCGCTCTCGAACAGCCTCCGTCCGATGCGGAGGAATTCCTCCGGGCCCAATGCGGCGGCGATGAGGAGTTGTACGCAGAGGTCGGGCAGATGCTCCAGGAGCACGCGCGTACCGGCGAAATGGATCATGGCCCCTGGGCCGCCGCGCCCGCCCGTGCGTCCGCCTCCATGTTCTCGCCCGGGCAGACCGTCTCCGGCCGCTATCGCATCGTGCGTTTTCTGAACCGCGGCGGCATGGGCGAGGTTTACGAAGCCGAAGATCTGGAACTGAAGGAGCGCGTGGCGGTCAAGACGCTGTTGCCCGAGATTGCCTCCGACGCGCGCATGATCTCCCGTTTCAAGAACGAAATCCAACTTGCCCGGAAGATCGCCCACCCCAACGTCTGCCGCGTCTTCGACCTCGCCCGCCACCCCGCGGATGGCTCCTCACCTGACACCACGTACTTCCTGACGATGGAGTACCTGGCAGGCGAAACCCTCGCCGGCCTTCTGGAGCGCGAAGGCCGCATGACGCCCGAAACCGCCCTCCCGCTCCTGGAACAAATGGCGGAGGGCCTCGACGCCGCCCACCGCGCCGGCGTGATCCACCGCGATTTCAAACCGTCCAACGTGATGCTGGTGCGGAATGGCGAACGCGTCCGCGCAGTCGTGACGGATTTCGGCTTGGCGCGTAAGCATTCCACCGGCGAATCCACCGCCACGATTACCGGCAAAGTCATGGGGACAGTGGACTACATGGCGCCCGAGCTATTCAGCGGCGCGGCGGCTTCGGTTGCTTCGGACGTCTACGCGCTCGGCCTGGTCGCTTACAAGATGATCGCCGGCAGGCTGCCCTTGGCATCGGATACGCCATCCAAGCTACTCGTTCCCGACCTGGATTCCACGTGGGAGCGAGCGATCGCCCGCGCGCTCGATCCGGACCCGGCGCGCCGGTTCTCCAGTGCGATTCATCTGATCAAAGCGATGCGGGGCCAAACGGCATCCGTGACTGTGGCGCTTCCGGCCATGACACGGCCGCGAATTGCTGCCGTCGTCGCCGCTCTGCTCTTCCTGATTGCCGGCACCCTCGGAATCCGTTCCTGGCGACGCTCACGCAACCAGCCATCGGCGGAGGCAGTTACCTTTTATCGCAGAGGCGCCGATGACATTCACGCCGGCGCTTACTTTGCGGCGACCAAGGCTCTGCAGCAGGCCGTGAACCTCGCACCGCGTTACGGTTTGGCGCATGCCCGGCTAGCCGAAGCCTGGGTCGAGCTGGAGCTTCCCGAAAAGGCGAGCCGGGAAATGCTGCTGGCGCGCCGTGAGGACAACTCCGGTCTGGCGCCAACCGATCGGCTCCAGATTGAGGCAACTGATCTGACGATTACACGGGAGTTTGCAGCCGCTGTCGCCAAGTACGAACAGATGCTGCGGCTGGCCGGGTCGCAGGACGCCAATATTCAGGTCGATCTCGGCCGTGCCTATGAGAAGGCGGCACAGCCCCCCAAGGCCATCGACATGTATCGCCGCGCCGCCGAGGGATCTGAGCACAATCCCGCCGCGTGGCTTCGCCTGGCGGTACTTTATTCCCGATCGGGCGATTCTGCAAAATCCGCCGAGGCGTTCGGAAAGACGGAAGAGTTGTACCAGATCACCAGCAACCTGGCGGGTCTCACAGAAGTCGCGTACCAACGCGGTATCGATGCAAACCGCCGCAGGCGACTCGATGAGGGCGCGGCCTTTCTCCGAAAGGCCCTCGAAACCGCGCGCCTGGCTGGCAATATTCATCAGGCGATCCGCGCCGAACTCCAGTTCGCGACCAACGCATATCTACTCGGGGATGCCGCATTGGCAGAGCGCTATTCCCACGAAGCACTCGAGGCAGCCGAAACCAACCAGATCGAGGGCCTGGCAATCAGTGGAATTATCAACCTGGGTAATGCGCATCTCCTTAAGGGCGACTACACCCGAGCCGAGAGCGCCTATCGGGATGCGCTCACGCTTGCACGCCGCAATGCCTCGTCGCGTTTGGCCGCGCTCGGCCTGTTGTCGCTGGCAGCCCTTCACGATCGCCTCAAACGATCCGAAGAGACGGTCCGCGAAGCCACTGAAGCGCTCGCGCTTTTCGAGCCGAACGGTTATGCCCTCGAGTCCGCCCAGTGCCTCACCTTGATCGGACGGGTCCAGCGAAACCGCGGCGAGTTGACTGCCGCCCTCGAGTCCTTTCAACGCTCGCTGCAGATGGCGGAAAAGGCCCAGGACCGTGCACGGATAGCGCTGGGGCACGATTCCATGGGTTCTCTGCTATCGGCGATGGAAGATTATCCGAGGGCCTTGGAGCACTACCAGAAGAATCTGGACCTGAGCAACGGCGAACCAAAAGGCTACGCCGGATTGCAGTGCGGCTACACGCTGTGTCTACTGGGCCGCTATGAGGAAGCCCGCAATGCGTTTGCAGGAGCGGATGCGATCGCCAACGCCTTCCCGGTGCTCCGGCTCCAACTTCTGCGCGCGCGTGCCGAGATGGCGCTGACGGAGAATCGCTTCGCCGAAGCTGCCGTCGCTGCCCGCAAGGCGCTTGCGGACAGGAGTCAACCCAGCGCGTTTACGTCCGCTCACCTTACACAGATCCTGGGGCTGGCCTTGCTTGGTTCGGGAAATAGGAGGGAAGGCCTCAGGTACTGCGAGAGGTCACTCGCGGCGCTAGCTCAATTGGATAGTGTGGATGAAGTTCTGAGCGCCCGCCTCGCGCTTGCCAAGGCAAAGCTCGAAACGGGCGACCGTGCCGGCGCCGTGGCACTGCTCCACCTGACCGAACCGGCGTTCGCCACGCATCCGGAATCGCGATGGCGCAGCCTGGCGCTTATGGCGCGCGCCGATACCAGCTATGCTGCCGGCGCCCGGCAGGCGCTGGACGATTTAGGGCGGGCCTGGGGTGCTTCGGCATTCGAGGCCTATCTCACCCGGCCCGATATCCGCGAGCTTTCACGTCCCCTTTTGAAACCCGTTTCCGCAAACAACAAATAGGAGAACTTCTATGCGAACTACGTTACCGATCTGCTCCCTGCTCCTGCTCGCCGGCTGCTCCAACCGTAGCAGTAAGGTTGGGCCGTTCAATAATCCGGACAACGATACCCCTATCGTGGTTGCCGATACCAGCACTATCTTTAGACAAGCCGACGGGTCGATCGATAAGGTCCCCGCGAATGTGGTCTACGCACCAGGGCACGGAGAATTGATCGTTGCCGATCCGGGCGCAATCCTTCACAGCGTAGATCAGTCGGTCTGCGTGAATGGCTGCCGCGGCTATAAAGCAGGAACCATCGAGGGTTTGCCGGATGGGTCTACGCCGAATCTCAAGAAGAGCAAGTCGTGGAATCTGACGTTGACCCGTCAGGACGCAAGCACCTTGATCTTAAGCTCCGGTGACAACCATGAAGTCACGGTCGATTTCCAGAAAAAGAGCTTCTCATCCGCTGGAGATGGCAAGCTCACGAACTCAGACGGCGCATACTTTTCGAAAGTGAGCCTGACAATCGACGCAACGCCAATTCTTACTGATTATCCAACCACACCTGGTAGCACCAAGATCACGGTCCATTACTGCAAGGGAAGCTGTTAGTAGATCAAGCCCTTACACCCGCGCCGCGAACACCACCGTGTGTCCGTTGGGCTCGAATACGCCGATCTCGACCATGCCGTAGAATGTCTTGCGTTCCGCCATGGCGATCGGGTATCCCTGCAGGCGCTTCCGGATGTCGTCGAAGTCTTCCACTTCGATGAACAGCGCCATCACGTTCGCCGCGCCCGCGGCGGCGAATTGCGGGGCGAACTTAGGCTCGTCCTTGCGCACGCTCGCCACCGATTGCAGCATCAATTCGGTGCCGCCGCGCGCCAGAATTACGAAGCCCAGGCGATCGCCCTCCGGCACCTCCACCGTCTTCTCAAAGCCCATCCGCTCGATCCAGAAGGGCAGCGACTTTTCGATCTCTTCCACAATCAGAACTGGTGTAATCTTCATGAGTCCAGGCTAGCCGAGGCTTGCCCGCGCGGTATTGGAAAAAACGGACATCGGTGTACGGCCGGTGAATTCGCGGAAATCGCGGATCAGGTGCGCCTGGTCGAAGTACCCGGCGTCAGCCGCGATTCCCGACCACTGCGGCCGCAACACGCTCGACGCCATCCGCCGCGCATGCTGGAACCGGAGCACGCGGCAGAGATGCTTCGGCGTGAGGCCGCTCTCTTCGAGACACCGGCGGCGGAATTGCCGCGGGCTGAGATTGGCCTGGCGCGCGATGTACCCGAGACCCACGTTCCCGCCGGCCGCCGTGATGGCCGCGATGGCGCGCTCGATGGCTTTCGGCGCCGCATCAGGCGCCTGGAGCTGGCCGAGCAGCAGTTCTTCGGGCCTGGCCGATTCGAAGAGCCGCGCTTCCAATTCGCGCGCCGCGCGGCCCCACAGATCCGCCAGCGGAACGGCGGCGTCCGTCAACTCCACGGGCGCGACCCGCAGAAAAGCTCCCGCCATCCCCGGGCGAAACCGTACTCCCATCGTCTGGCCGCCCGCCGGGAAATCGAAACGCTGCTCGGCCGTCATCGTGCCGATAGCCCGCAGGCCGTCAGTGCGCGAATATACAATGTCGAGGCATCCGTCTGGCGGCACCGCGTAGCCGGTCACCGGCCGGTCGCCCTGGATACACCACGAGCACTCCACCCAGCGGGTGAGCGATTCGGGCGCCGGCTGCTCGTGGTAAGCGACGGACACTGCTCCTCTATTTTACGTGCCGTATTCGGGCGGCACCAGCAGCGTCAGAGCGTTGGGTACGATCCGCACCACCGCCGGCAGTCTCCCCGCGTACTCGCCGTCGATCTGCACGTAGGCGCGCCCGTTTTCGGGCTGCGAAATCCGCACGCAATCGGCTCGCGTCACCGAGACGCCCCGCATGCCGCGCAACCGGTTCAGCATCACCCCGGCGAAGTATTTCACGTACCTCACCGACGACGGGCCCTCGAAGAGCACCACCTCGAAGCGGTCGTCGAACAAGGTAACGTCGCGCGCAATTTCGAGATCGCCGCCGTAGTTCCGCACCTTGCTCACCAGCGCGAACGAGCAGGTGCGCTTCGATCCCGCCATCTCCACCTCGAACTCCGGCAGGCGCTTTCCCAGGAGGCTCCATCCGGCTACCCAGTAGGCGAACTTTCCCGTGCGCGCCTTGAGCGGCCCGCTCACGTGGTAGACGACGTGCGCATCCAGGCCGATCCCCGCCATCAGCAGGAAGTGCCGCGAAACACGACCGCCGTCGCACATCATGTGCCCCAACGAGATGCGGCGCGGCCGCATTTCCCCGAGCCGCTCCGCCACGCGCTCGAGATTGCGCCCCAGCTTCATTTCCATCGCCAGCACGTTGGCCGTCCCGCCCGGCAGAATCGCCAGCGGCACCTCCGAATGCACCATGCCTTCGGCAACTTCGTTGATGGTTCCATCGCCGCCCGCCGCCACCACCAGTTGCGCGCCGCGTCCGATATGCTCGCGCGCGATGGCGCCGGCCGTATTCGGTCCGGTGGTCGGCGCCACTGTAACCTGATGCCCGTGTTTAGTGAGAATCGCCACAGCCCGATCCACCAGCGACCCGCCGCTCCGTCCGAATTTTCCCGCGCGTGGATTGTAGATGAGGACGGTATTCCTGTAGTCTGTGATGGTGAGCTCTCCGCTTCTCTCGTTAGATTATAGATGACAGGCCCATGAAAGATCCCGCACGCGAGATAGAGAAGCTTCGCGAAGAGCTCCATCACCACGAGCATCTTTACTACGTCCTGGATAAGCCGGAGATCTCCGACGCGGAGTACGACGTCAGGATGCGCCGGCTCCAGGAGCTCGAAGCGCGCCACCCCGAGCTGGTCACGCCCGACTCGCCCAGCCAGCGCGTCGGCGGCAAACCGCGCGAGGGCTTTGTCAAAGTTCGCCACAGTTCCGCGCTGCTCAGCCTGGACAACGCACTCAATGAGGGCGAGCTCCGTGATTTCGACCGCCGCGTGCGCGACCTTCTCGGCGGCGCCGGCTTCCGCTACGTCGCCGAGCTCAAGATGGACGGTCTCTCCATGGCGGCCCGCTACCGCGACGGCAAGTTCGATGTCGCCGTGACGCGCGGCGACGGTACCACAGGCGAGGACGTCACCGAAAACGCGCGCACCATCCGCTCGCTTCCGCTGCGCGTCAAGAACGCCCTCGGGACCTTCGAAGTCCGCGGCGAAACCGTCATGGAGCGCCGCGCCTTCGATCGCCTCAACGAGGAGCGCGAAGAGAAGGGTCTGCCTCGCTTCGCTAACCCGCGTAACGCCGCCGCCGGCTCGCTCCGGCTCCTCGAGCCCCAGATCACCGCCTCGCGCCGTCTGAATTTCTACACCTACTTCTTGCTTACCGAAGGCCGCGCGGCGCTGGAGACCCACTGGCAGGCTCTCGACGAGCTCTCCCGCATGGGTTTCAAGGTCAACCCACACCGCAAGCTCTGCCAGGACGTGGACGAGGTGCTGGCCTTCTGCACCGATTGGGAGGCCCGCCGCGAGGATCTGCCTTACGAAATCGATGGCGTGGTGGTAAAGGTGGATTCCGTCGAGCAGCAGCGCCAGCTCGGTTTCACCGCCAAGGCCCCGCGCTGGGCCATCGCTTACAAGTACCCGGCGCGGCAGGCGGTGACAACCATCGAGGGCATCGAGGTCCAGGTCGGCCGCACCGGCGCGCTCACCCCCGTGGCCCATCTCAAGCCCGTCGAGGTCGGCGGCGTCACCGTCTCCCGCGCGACGCTGCACAACGAAGATGAAATCGAGCGCCTGGGCCTCGAGATCGGCGACGACGTCGTCATCGAACGCTCGGGCGACGTCATTCCCAAAGTGGTCCGCGTGCACGCCCAGGGCTCCTACCGCAAGAAGTTCCGCATGCCTTCCAACTGCCCCGTCTGCGGCGGCAAAGTGGTGCGTGAGGAAGACGAGGCCGCCAGCCGCTGCATCAACGCCAACTGCCCGGCGCGGCTCAAGGAATCGATCCTGCACTTCGCCTCGCGCGGCGTCATGAATATCGATGGCCTGGGCGATGCGCTCGTCGATCAACTGGTGGATCGCGGTCTGGTCGAGAGCGTCGCCGATCTTTACGAGCTCACCAAAGACGAGCTCATGAGCCTCGAGCGGATGGGTGAAAAGTCCGCCTCGAACGTCATCCGCAACATCGAGAACTCGAAGAAGAATCCGCTGCCGCGCCTGCTTACGGCGCTCGGAATCCGCTTCGTCGGCGAGCGAACCGCGGTGTTTCTGGCGGAAGCTTTCGGCCGCCTGGACGTTATAGCCGCGGCTTCCGTCGAGGAGCTCCAGCAGGCGGAAGAGGTCGGCCCCAAGGTCGCGGAAAGCATCTCCCAGTTCTTCCACGAGCCGCAAAATCAGGAGCTGGTGGAACGTCTGCGCGCCGCCGGGCTGCAGTTCAGCTATGCTTCCACGCGCCCCAAGAAGGGCCCGCTCAAGGGCTTGACCTTCGTTCTCACCGGCGTGCTTCCCAACCTGAGCCGCGAGGATGCCAGGCGCCTCATCGAGACCGCCGGCGGAAAGGTTGCGGCGGCTGTCAGCAAGAAAACCAACTATCTGGTGGCGGGTGAAGAGCCGGGTTCCAAGCTGGCCAGAGCGGAGGAGCTGGGCGTGGTCGTGCTCGACGAAGACGGCCTGCTCGATCTGATCAGAATCGGCTGACCCGGATATCCGGCACTTCGAGCACGCGCACGCCCGCCGCGGGACGCTCCACCGCGAGCGCCAGCGTCGCGATCATCTGCGCCCGCGTGACCAGTCCCAGCCGCCGCGCCGATTCGCGCGTCCCCGGCAGCGCGCCCAAAATCCAGTACGCCGGCAGCAGCACGAGCGGCCAGCGCCGTCCCGGCCCCAACACGTACCACGGCCGCAAGATGGTCGCGTTGAGTCCGGATGCTCGCAGTGTCTCCTCCGCCTCCGTGCGCGCCGCAATATATTCGTGCATGATGGGCGCCGGATGCGCCACGCTCACATAGATGAAGTGCTGGATGCCCGCGGCGCTCGCCGCCCGGATGCCCGCCTTGGCCGACACCAGGTCGATGCTTCGAAACTGCGCCGCTTTGGCCGGGCTCGGATGCGCCACACCCACAAGCTGCACGAACGTGTCCGCCGGCGCGATGCGCGGCTGGAAAGTCGCCGCATCCAGCGGATCGCCGATCGCCCACTCGCATCCCGCCGGCAGCCGTTCCTCGGATCCGCGCCGCGCGAGCCCCCTGACGCTATGCCCGCGCCGGATCAACTCCGCCGCCAGCGTCCGCCCCATGAACCCCGTAGCTCCGCTGATAAAAACAATTGCCATTCAGGGAATGATACGAGAAGGCCGGACCATCTGGATGAGAGCGGCCGGGAAAAATATTATTGGCCGCCGATGAACGCAGATTCACGCGGATAAAACAAAACCCCCAATCCTGTTTCTTGTCTTATCGGTGTGAATCCGGTGCGCCAGGACAAGACTGGCAGATCTAGTGAGATGAAAGGAACTCACCATGTGAATTGCCCATTCGACATGTAGTCAATCGAGCGTGGAGCGGAGTAACCCGTTTGGCGGAGCCTCGAAAGGCGAACCTGTGAGCCGTAGCGCAAGCGAACCCGTTTCGGCCTCGTGACGCGAAGGAAGTGGCCAGTCCGCCGGATTGGGGATGAAGCCGGAAACCGGTGAGGAAGCAATGGGAGCAAGCAATCGCCGGACTTCCCGGGGTGAGAGGGGACAGCGCGCAGGGAAAGATCAGCCGAGTAACCCGGGAGGCCCGGCCGGGAGCGGCGTGGCAGCACGCGGCAACTGCCAGCAGGAATACATAACTGTTGGCGGCCCCGGCCGGGAGCCGGAGAGGCCCATAGTAGCCGGGAAGTCTGTTAACGCAGAGGGAGCGAAGGGGCCTCACTGAAAACACGTTGGTGGTAAGAGGAAAGGAGAGCCGCTTGGATCAAGATCCCACTACGGAGCCCGAGGAGCATATCGAAGCCCTGCAAGAACAGGCGAGCGGAGATGGACTGCCGGAGAAACTCTCTTGGCTGAGACAAAAGCTGCATCGGAAAGCGAAGCAGGAGCCGAAGTTCCGGTTTTATGCGGTATACGACCGGATCCCCGATTGCGGGTCCGTGCCGGATATCGGAAGGACACACTGGAATCGGCATGGAAGCGGGTACGCTCCCACCAGGGAGCACCCGGCGTGGACGGCGTTTCGATTGACCGGATCGAAGCGCGGGAAACGGGCGTGAGCGGGTTTCTGGAAAGAAATTCAGGAAGCGCTGCGAACGAAAACTTACCGGCCGCAACCGGTGCGCCGCGTTTACCTACCGAAGGCCAACGGGAAGAGGAGACCGCTGGGAATTCCAACGGTGCGAGACCGCGTGGTGCAGATGGCAACCCGGTTGATTCTGGAGCCGGTCTTCGAAGCTGATTTCGAGGATTGTTCCTATGGTTTCCGTCCCAACCGCTCGGCACATCCAGCGCTGGAGGAAATCCGCACTCATCGGAAAGCGGGTTTTCAGGCCGTGTATAATATGACGCGGACTTAATATGACGCGGACTTAAAAGGGTACTTCGATTCGATTCCACACGACCAGCTGATGGCTTGTCTGCGGATGCGAGTGGTGGACCGGAGCGTCTGGCAACTGATCCGGATGTGGCTGGAAACCCCAGTCGTGGAACCGGACGGCGGCAATGGGGAGCCGGGGAAGTGGAGCCGCTCCAAACAGGGAACACCGCAGGGAGGAGTCATATCACCCCTGCTTGCGAACCTATACTTGCATTGGTTCGATAAGCTGTTCCATCGGGCCGATGGACCGGCGCAGTGGGCGAACGCCAAACTGGTACGCTATGCGGACGACTTGGTCGTGCTGGCGCGATATCAGGGGCCCAACCTGCTGAGCTGGATCGAAGAGAAGATCGAGCGATGGCTGGGGCTGGAGATCAACCGGGACAAGACCCGCGTGGTAAATCTGCGG
>JBGPHT010000096.1:0-28792 GCA_041484525.1 Bryobacteraceae bacterium
GCACTGGCTGCCAAAACGCTGAAATGGCCGCCCACATGACAAGCGAACCGTTCTCCTCTTCGCGATTCCCCGCGCGGCAAAGGCAGGTTATGAAATAGAAGCGACTACTTGATAGTAGTTATTCTTGAGGTGGGCCTTAGTATTGGAAGCACCTCGACCGCAACTGTCGGATACCAAACCCGAAAACCTCATACAGGCCCCAAGCCGCATTTCGTCCCAGTGGCTAGCTGCTGTTCAGGAACGTGTGCAAAACTCAATTGCGCCAAAGGGCCGCGAATCGGAAAACGATGGATGCTGGTTGACCGAAGACATTGCCACATCGGCATCGGCATTCTTTGAAATGACATCCGACGTCCTACCAAGCGAGCCATATATTTACAGCTCCCAAAACGGCGATCTCGTTGCAGAGTTTGACGCCAGTCATGGCACCATGACGGGCATTATCGCCAAGAACCTCGTCGTGCTGTTTGCCGTCGTGGACGGTGTTCCTATCGAAAGGAGAGTAGTGCTCGGCAGCGACAGCCCCAGGCCTCTACGAAGGGAACTGCAGTACCTGACCGAAATGCTGCGCACTGGACAGCATGCCGCTGTGGAAACCACAGAGTAATGAGCCGGTTGGGCAAAACGAGCATCTAGGTCGCCGCCTTTTCGACGAGCCGTCGCTGGCAGGAGCTCAAGACCAAAAACCAATCGCCCGCCTCATTCTTCGACACTTCGAGGAAAAGAGGGATCAGCAGGTTTCGCTCGATCGTTTGGGCCGCACGAGTGTAGAAAAAGCTGTGGTGCGGTACCTGCGGCCACGGGCTGACAGAGCGGGCACGCGCTTTCGCCCCCCAAAAGCGTTCAATGGCTGGGCAGTACTCAGTGCCCGCAAATTCGGGAGCCCGCCGGCTCCGCCCGCCTATGCACTTACCGTGATCGCTTCCCCCGAGAGTGGTACCGACCTCGATGAGAACATCTATCACGCCCATATTTCGGCGCCACCGAACATGGATTACTACAGTATGGCCCTTCATCTGCGGGAGCTATTCGAAACTCAGGGCATGATCGAACGGGTTGCAGAACAGGGCGCACCACCTCAGCCTGGGAACAGATTTCTGAGCCTAGCGAGCCGATTTAGAGAATGGCTAATCAAGCGGCGAAAGAGGTGACTTCTCGACTGTGCCGCCTATCGTTTGGTTGACGGCCCACTCAGACACAACCAAGGTCATTAAACGCCGTCCCGATGCCATGGACTCCCATCCGACTTCCCCTCATGCCGACACGGTGTCCGAGCCCATCTCATCGCGAGCTTCGTTCGACGTCCGATTCGTTTCCCCAGAAGTCCGGCCACGTCCGGCTCGATTGCCTGCGCCGCGATCGGCCCTCAACCGCTTGCGCAGTATCAGGCTCAGAAGGATCAGAGCCACACCCGCGGGCAGCAGGGTGTCCGGCTCCGGCACGGGCTCCGGACCGGTGGAGAACTGCGGACCGATCAGCATCTGCGCCAACTCGCCGTTCCCGATCTGGACATTGTTGTAGACCCAGGCGGCGTTGTTGGTCTTGGTCAGGCTGAGAGCTTCATAGTGCTGTGCCCAGGTGAGCACCACCGGATCCGTAGCGCTCGACGGGTTGGTCGCCGCCTTCACCCGTCCGGCGAAGAATCCGTCGCCTCCGTCGTGGACGATATCCCAGATCGCAAACTGAAGGCCTTCGCCCTGCGCCGCCGAGAGCACCCAGTCGACTTGTTGCAGCTCCGAACCGTATTGCGAATCCTGCGCCGGCAGCAGCGCGTTCTCCACCAGCCACGAAACCCGCGAGAGATTCTTGGTCGGCGACACCTGGTCAGGCCGTAGCACGGTCGAATTGTACTGCCACCCCAGATTGATATCGGTGAACAGGTCCACGCACAAGGTGTCGCGATTGTATACGTGCCCTCCCTCCGTCAGCGAGATGAAGATGACGCCCGCGAAGTAGGCTTGCACGTCCTGATCGTCTTCGCGGATGATCATACTGCCGCCGCGGCTCCAGTCGACGCCCGTGGCCATAATGACCGAATTTGCCGAGGCGGCTCCGCATAACAGCAGAAGTCCGCCAAGGGTTCGAGCCGCTCGGCTCACTGCGGGGAATCTCATAGTTCGGTTCTTCGCCGCGCACCGGGCGGCAGAACCAATGTCGCAGAGAAGCCCTAGCAGCCTACAGTCATGCCCGTACGCGGAGAGTAATGGTAGCCGGGTTACACTGTTTACAGAAGTTAGTAATCCTGCTAACGGAAGTTAGCAATTCTACCCGCGGTGGGTCATTCCGAGCAGCGCATTGATCAAAACAGAGGCCATTCCCACAGGAATCGCGACCTTCCATCCGATATTCATGAGCTGGTCGTAGCGGTAGCGGGGAAAGGTTCCGCGGAACCAGATCATCGAATAGATGATCACGGAGACTTTGAAAAGGAACCAGAAGACTCCCATGACGGCCTGGTTCACTATCGGAATCATGAACGCGGCGCCCGCCGCCAGCAATAGCAGCACGACCAGGATCAACACCTTCTGTTGAGTCGGGTCCTTCAGCTTTTTCACCAGCGGGAACGTGGCGAGGCCGGATCCGAAGAACAGCACCGCGGGCACGCCGTAGTTCAGGGGCACGTCGAGCCAGCTCACGTTGGGAAACGGCCGCAGCCAGCCGCCCCAGAACAGCGTAACGGCTACCGACGACACCACGAAAATGTTGGCGTATTCCGCCAGGAAGTAGAGCGCCCACCGAAACCCGCTGTACTCGGTATGGAAGCCCGCCACCAGCTCCGATTCGGCCTCGGGCAGGTCGAACGGCGCGCGGTTGGTTTCCGCCGTAGCGGCGATGATGTAGACCCCGAACGGCACGATCATGAACCAGTAGTTCTCGAAGATGCCCCACGTCCCGGTATCCAACTGGTGCTTCACGATGCCCTGCATGCTCAGCGTGCCGGCCGCCATCACGCCCGAAAGCAGCGCGAACGCCAGCGCCACTTCATAGCTCACCAGTTGCGCCGCACTGCGCAGCGCGCCCAGCAAGGGGTAGTGGCTATTCGAAGACCATCCGCCCAGGATGATGCCCAGAATGCCCACTGACGACATGGCCGAGACTACCAGCAGTCCCACATTCACGTCCGCCACGAAAATGTTCTTGGCGAACGGCAGCACCGCGAAAGAAGTGAGCGCGGTGAAAGTGGAAATCACCGGCGCCATCCAGAAGATGGCTTTGTCGGACTCGCTGGGGATGATGTCTTCCTTCAACAGGAGCTTCAGCGCGTCGGCGATCGGCTGCAGCAGACCATGCGGTCCCACGCGCATGGGGCCCAGGCGCACCTGGAAATCGGCCAGCACCTTGCGCTCGACCAGCACGATGTAGCCGGCCACCAGCGGGAAAACGGCGATGACGACGACCGTCACCATGAGAGGCACAAACAACGGATGTGAGAAGACCGCGTCCATATTGTCCTTACCGCAAGAGCGACGTCTGCGCCAGCTTCAGAAACGGCTCCGGGTAGAGGCCGATGGCGAGCGTCAGCACTCCGCTCACTCCCAGCGCCAGCCGCAATCCGAAGCTCGTTGCCAGCGGCGCCTTTTCCGTCTGCTCGCGAATGAACATGCTGCGCACAATTTTGAAGTAGTAGTAAATCGCCACCGCCACATACAGCGTCGCCACCACTGCCAGCGTATAGTGGCCGGTCTGGATCAGCGAAAGGAAAATGTAATACTTGCCCAGGAAACCCGCGGTGGGCGGAATACCGGCCAGCGAGAGCAGGAAAACGAGCATCAGGATGGCGTAGCCGGGACTCTTGTGCACCAGGCCCGCGATGTCGTCCAGGTCCTCGCCGATGATGCCCTGCCGCCGCAGCGCCACCACCACCAGAAACGCGCCCAGGTTCATGAAGGTGTAGACCATGATGTAGACGAGGATGCCGTTGATCCCGGTTTCATTGCCCGCCACCAGACCCAGCAGCATGTAGCCGGCGTGCGAGATCGAGCTATACGCCAGCAGGCGTTTGATATTCGTCTGGTTGATCGCCGCCAGGTTCCCGACCGTCATGGTGAGTACCGCGACCGCCGCCAGGATCGGCGCCCAGGTTTCGCGCGACGCGGCGAACGGAGCCAGCGATCCGTAGAAGAGGCGCAGCAGGAACGCGAAAGACGCGGCCTTCGATGCCACCGAAAGATAGGCCGTCACGGTGGTGGGCGCGCCTTCGTAGGCGTCGGGCGCCCACATGTGGAACGGCGCCGCCGCCACTTTGAACAGCAGTCCGATCAGCGTGGTCGACATGGCGAGGAACACCACCGGGTCCCACGCCGGCCGCGACGCGATCGCCGACGCGATGTCCGCCAGCTTGGTGGATCCCGCGAGGCCATACATCACCGACATGCCGTACGCCAGGAATCCCGTGGAGAACGCTCCCAGCAAAAGGTACTTCAGCGCGGCTTCGTTGGACCGCTTCTCCGACCGCAGGAACCCGACCATCACGTAGAAGCAGAGGGCCATCAGCTCGAGGCCGATGAACAGTGTCACCAGGTCCGTGCCCGTGGCCAGGAAATACATGCCGCACTGCGCGAACAGGATCAGGCCGTAGTATTCGCCGTGGTGCTCGCCCGCAATCTCCAGGTACTTGTACGACACCAAGGCCACGATCAGCGCCGCGATCAGGAAGATCCAGTTGAAGAAGATGCCGAACCCATCGACGGTTACGGAGCCCTGGAAACCGGTGAGTTCGGTCAGTCCCTGCGCCGCCAGCCAGGCCTGTTGACGGTAGAGACCGAACCCGGTGAAGCCTTCCGCCAGCGCGACAAAGATCAGCAGCCACTTGCGCTGCCGCGGGTCCGGAAAGATCATGAAGTCGAAGAGCAGGATGGCGCACCCGAAGAGCGCCAGCATGACGGCCGGGATGATGGAGAAGTGGTCCGTCGAATTGTAGAACTGGCTGAACTGGCTCACTGGTTGCCTCTCGCAGGTTCCAAAGCCGCCGGTGTGGCGGCGACAACCACTTTCGCTTGGGCACCGGGTCCCGGCCTGGGGTTCCCGGCCCCCGCGCTCCGGCCGACGGCTCCCGGCCTCTGGTCCCCGGCCAGCCTGACGCCGCTGCCGAAGTAATCCGGCCGCACCCGCATCACGATCTGCTCCACCGGCCGCTGCAGAATTTCAAAGTACGGTTTCGGGTAGACCCCGATCCAGATGGACCATGCGATCAGGGGCAGGAACATCGCCACCTCGCGGAAATTCATATCCGGAATCGTCAGGTTCTTGCCGTTGGTCACCTGGCCCAGCATGGTCCGCTGGTACAGCCAGAGCAGGTACGCCGCGCCCAGGATCACACCCGTCACCGCGAATGCGGCCCATATCCGGTTGGCCTCGAACGCGCCTTGCAGGATGGTGAACTCGCCTATGAATCCGTTGAGCAGCGGCAGTCCGGCGGAACTCAGCATGGCGATCGCGAAGATGATGGCGAACTTCGGCATGACGTGCGCGAGGCCGCCGTACTCGCTGATCTCACGCGTGTGGCGCCGCTCGTAGATCACGCCGATTACCATGAAGAGCATCCCCGTCGAGATGCCGTGGTTGATCTGTTGCAGCACGCTGCCCGCGATCCCGTTCGGGTTCAGCGAGAAAATACCGAGCGTGCAGAAGCCCAGGTGACTCACCGACGAATACGCCACGAGCTTCTTCCAATCTTTCTGCATCAGGCTCACCAGCGCGCCGTAGATGATGCCGACGATCGAAAGCACCGCCAGAATCTGGACGATGGTCTGATCCACCGAAGCTTTCGGCAGCAGCGGCAGCGAGAAGCGCAGGAACCCGTACGTCCCCATCTTCAATAGCACCGCCGCCAGGATCACCGACCCCGCCGTGGGAGCTTCCACGTGCGCGTCCGGCAGCCAGGTGTGGAAGGGGAACATCGGCACCTTGATCGCGAACCCGATGAAGAAGGCCCAGAAAACCCACTGCTGCATGCCGAGCGGCAGATCGATCTTCATCAGCTCTGAAATTTCGAAAGTGTAGAAGCGAAATTGGTTGAAGTGCTGGAAGTAGAGGGTCAGGATGCCGAGCAGCATCAGCACCGATCCTGCCAGCGTATAGAGGAAGAACTTGATGGCCGCGTACAGCTTCCGCGGGCCGCCCCACACCCCGATGATGAAGTACATCGGGACCAGCACCAGTTCCCAGAAGATGTAGAACAGGAAGAAATCGAGCGACATGAAGACGCCCAGCATTCCCGTCTGCAGCAGCAGGAACATGGCGTAATATTCTTTGACGCGCTCCTCGATGGCGCTCCAGGAGCACAGCGTCGCGATGAAGCCCATCACCGTGGTCAGCATGATGAGCAGCAGGCTGATGCCGTCGATGCCGATGTGATAGTGGGCGCCGAGCGAGGGAATCCAGTCGGCCATTTCCTCGAACTGGAACCCCGGGGCTCCGGTCTGAAATCGCGAAACCAGCGGCAGGGAGATCAGGAAGCCGGCGAACATCACCAGGTTTCCCCAGACCTTGATCAGCCCCTTCATCCGGCCTGGGATGAAGAGCAGGATGGCGAGTCCGGCCAGCGGCGTCAGCAGAACGATGCTTAGTAAGTGCTGGTCCATTTCGTCACCTCGCGATGAAATACCCGAAAAACGCCAGCGCCCCTAGCACCACGAAGAACGCGTACGCCTGCAGGCGGCCCGTTTGCAGGATGCAAACCGGATAGGAGAGCATTTTCACGGAGAACGAAGTGAAGCGCACCGTGCCGTCGACCACCCACGTGTCCCACCACATCGAGATCGTGGCGCTCATCCGCGTCAGCCAGCCGGCGCCGTTCACGCCGCCATCCACCACGTTACGGTCGAACGCGCCCAGCCAGGTGCCGCCACCCTTAGCCAGACCGTCGACGAACAGGAAATCGTAGATCTCGTCCAGGTACCACTTGTTCGATAGTGTGCGATGCAGTCCGGGGAACGTCGCGCCGATCCGCTCGGGAATCTCGGGCTTGACCGTATAAAAGTAACGCGCGATCAAAATTCCCGCGATCGCAATCGCCACCGAAACGAACATCAGGGTCCACTCGACCGACGCCGAGTGCTCGCCTTCCTTGACCGCTTCCACGGCGGCCGTGGCGAACGACGGTTCCAACCATTTTTCGAAACCGCGGAAGCTGTCGTTGAACCAGGACCAGGCTTTCGGGACGCCCAACCAGCCCGCTAACACGCTGCCGATCGCCAACACCGTCAGCGGCACTGTCATGGATTTGGGCGATTCGTGGACGTGCGCTTCCACTTCGGCAGACATCCGCGGCTTGCCCCAGAAGGTCATGAACATCAGCCGCCACATGTAAAACGCCGTCATCGCCGCGGTCGCCAGGCCCACACCCCACAGCAGTGTGGAACCCTTGTGTGAGCTGTAGGCTTGCCACAGGATCTCGTCCTTCGAGAAGAATCCGGCCAGTCCCGGAATGCCCGCGATGGCGATCGAACCGACGGCCATAGTGCGGAACGTGGTCGGAATCTTGTCCTTCAATCCGCCCATGTGCCGCATGTCCTGCTCGCCGCTCATGGCGTGGATCACCGAACCGGAACCGAGGAAGAGCAGGGCTTTGAAGAACGCATGCGTGAACAGGTGGAACACCGCCACCCAGTACGCGCCCACGCCCAGCGCCAGGAACATGTAGCCGAGCTGGCTGACCGTGGAGTACGCCAGCACGCGCTTGATATCGTTCTGCACCAGCGCGATCGATGCCGCCAGGATGGCGGTGAACGCGCCGATCGAAGCTACGACGGTCGACGTGATGGGGGTCAACTCGAAGAGCGCCGAAGACCGCGCGATCATGTACACTCCAGCCGTCACCATGGTGGCCGCGTGGATCAGCGCCGAGACCGGCGTCGGGCCTTCCATCGCATCCGGCAGCCAGACGTACAGCGGGAATTGCGCCGATTTGCCGGTGGCGCCGAAGAACATCAGCAGCGACATCGTGGTCAAGACGCCGATGCCCGCCGTCTCCGCCGCAAACAGCCCGGTGCGCAGCGTGGCATTCACGTCGATGAACCGGACCGTGCCCAGCACCGACATCATGAGCAGCATGCCGAGCACGAAGCCCGCGTCGCCCACGCGATTCACGATGAACGCCTTCTTGCCCGCGTCCCCCGCCGACTTCTTATGGAAATAGAATCCGATCAGCAGGTAGCTGCACAAGCCCACGCCTTCCCAGCCTACGAACAGCAGCGCATAGTTGTTCGCCAGCACCAGCATCAGCATGAAAAAGACGAACAGGTTGAGGTAGCCGAAGAACCGGTAATAGCCGTTGTCGTGCGCCATGTACCCGGTGGAGTAGACGTGAATCAGGAAGCCGATGCCCGTCACCACCAGGATCATGACCGAGCTGAGCGGGTCGAGCAGGAAGCCCCAGTCGACTTGGAATGTCGCCAGTTGCCCGTTCGCCATGTGGAACGGCAGGCCCGCGATCCAGGAGAACTGGATCACCTGCTGCACGCGCTCCGCTTTTTGCGAAAGCTGCCACACGGCGCCCGCGGAAAAGATGAATGACAGCAGAATCATCCCCGGGCAGATCAGGTTGATCAGGAACTTGAGTGGCGAGTGGTGATGCCCGTGGCCGTGATCATGGGAATGGTCGTGGTCGTGTCCGTGGTCGTGCCCATGATCATGCCCGTGACCGTGATCGTGCCCGTGCTCGAAGATCGGCTCGACGCCTGGAGCCACCGCCACCTCCGACGCCGGCTGCGGGTCCAGTTTCTTGCCCAACAGCAGCATGAGCGCCGCCCCGCCTAGCGGGAAGAGCGGAATCAGCCAGATCAGGTTTAAGAAGTCCACGGGTCTCCTACCACTTCAGTAAATCGATCTCATCCGCCTGCACCGTTTCCTTGTTGCGGAACAGCGCGATCAGGATGCCCAGCCCCACCGCCGCCTCTGCCACCGCGTCGGTGATGACGAAGATAGCGAAGACCTGCCCGTTGATATTATGCAGCGCATGCGAAAAGGCGATCAGGTTGATGTTCACGGCGTTGAGGATCAGCTCGATCGACATCAGAATGATTACGATATTGCGGCGCGTCAACACACCGACGGTGCCGATCAGCAGCAGTGCCGCGCTCAGCGCCAGATAATGGGTGGTGGTAATCGGATGCATCGTCAGACTCTCTTTTTCGCCATCAACACGGAGCCTACCACCGCCACCAGCAGCAGGATGGAGGCGATTTCGAACGGCAGCAGATACTCGGAAAACAGCGAATCGGCGATCATCTCGGTATTGCCCAGGCCCGGCGGCGCGGCCACGGCGGCTACATCCGCGATGCGGAACGTGGACGCCCCGCGATAGAGAAAGTACGCGATCTCCGCACCCACCGCACCCACTGCCACGATCGATATCAGCCACTGCCGGTTGAACTGTCGCTCCTTGGCCGCCTGATCGAGATTCACCAGCATGATCACGAACAGGAACAGCACCATGATGCCCCCCACGTAAAGCACGATCTGCACCGCGAACAGGAACTCCGCCTGCTGCATCAGGTACAGCCCGGCCACGCCTAGCAGCGAAACGATCAGCGAGATCGCGCTGTGCATCGCGTTTCGCAGCGTGATGGTGAGCAGCGCTCCGCCCAGCGTCATCACCGCGAAGACGTAGAACAGAATCGTATCGGTCAGCATTTATATTGCGTGGGTTTGGGCCCTTCCTCCAACATCTGGCGATCCCAGATCTGCCCTTCGCGCGTGTAGGTTGCCATTTCGAAATCCTGCGTCAGCTCGAGCGCATCCACGGGACACGCATCCTCGCACAGCCCGCAGAACATGCACCGCGAGGTGTCATATATAAAGGTAGTGAGCTCCTTGCGCCGCGTCTCCTCATTGCGCTCGGCGCCGACGACGATCAGCGTCTCCGGGCAAGCCAGCGCGCACAAGTTGCACGCGATGCAAAGCGTCTCCCCGTTCTCCGGGTTGATATTGAGCCGCGGCGCACCTCGATAGCGCTCCGCCACCTTCGGCCGCTCCGCCGGATACTGCTCGGTATAGATGTACTTCGGATTCTGATTCCGGAATGTCACCCAGAGACCCTGGAAAAGATCTACCAGGAACACCTTCTTTAGAAGTCCGCTCATAAAAACCTTCTTATTGGCCGCTGATGGACGCAGATGAACACGGATAAGCAAAGACCAAGGCCGTTTAGTTTTGTGTTATCCGTGTTCATCTGCGTCCATCAGCGGCCAAAACTCTTATCTATCAACTTCTCCCAGCACGATGTCGAGGGTTCCGATGATCGCCACCACGTCGGCCACCAGCCCTCCTGCTACCATCCTATCCAACGCCTGCAGGTTGACGAACGATGGCGGCCGCACGCGCACACGGTAAGGCTGCGTCGAGCCGTCGCTCACCACGTAGTAGCCCAGTTCGCCCTTCGGCGCCTCGATCGAAACGTACGCCTCGCCCACCGGCGGCTTGATCACCTTCCCGACCTTCCCCATGATCGGCCCTTCGGGAATGGCCGCGATGGCCTGGCGCATGATCCGTACCGATTGCCGCATCTCTTCCATGCGCACCATGTACCGGTCGTAGGTATCGCCGCCCTGCCGCGTGGGGATGTCGAACTCGTACTTCTCGTAGCCCGAGTATGGCTGCGCCTTGCGCAGGTCCCACTTCACTCCCGCGGCGCGCAGCACCGGCCCGGTGACGCCGTACTCCTTGCATTCATCCGCCGTCAGGATGCCCACGTCCGTGAGGCGCCCCACCCAGATCCGATTGTTGGTGAGCAGCTCTTCGTATTCGTCCACTTTCGGCAGGAACATGTCGCAGAATTCCTTGACGTCCTGCTCGAAGCCATCGTAAGTCTCGTACTGCAGCCCGCCGATCCGGAAAGCGTGGGTGGTCAACCGCGCGCCGCAATACTTCTCGAAAATCTTCAGCGCTTCTTCCCGCTCGCGCAGGCAGTAGAAGACCGGCGTGATGGCCCCGATATCGAGCGCGTGCGTGCCCAGCCACAGCAGATGGCTCGCGATGCGGTTCAGTTCGGTGAGGATGACGCGCACCGCCTGGGCCCGCGGCGGCGCCTCCATGTTCAGCATCTTCTCCACCGCCAGGCAGTAGCCCAGCCCGTTCGAGACCGCCGCCACGTAATCCATGCGGTCCACGTACGGGTTGAACTGCGCGTAGGTGCGGTTCTCAGCGATCTTTTCCACGCCGCGATGCAGATAGCCGATGATGCATTCCGTGCCCAGCACCTTTTCGCCGTCCAGTTTCAGGATCACGCGCAGCACCCCGTGCGTAGACGGATGCTGCGGACCCATATTGAGCACGAGTTCAGTGGAGTCTAAGAAAGTCGTATCCGGCATACTGAGGTTATTGGCCGCTTTCGATGCCCATGTTCTCCTGCACCCAGCGGTCGTCCTGCTGAAGGATACCGTAATCTTTACGTAACGGGTAGCCCTGCCACTCCTCCGGCAGAAGGATACGGCGCATGTCGGGATGGCCGGCAAATTCGATCCCAAACATATCGAACACTTCGCGTTCCAGCCAGTTCGAGGTCAAATGGACACCCACCGCTGTCTCCGGTTGGAAGCCCTCGGCGATGTAGGTCTTGATCCGCACCCGCTCGTTGCGCGCGAAACTATACACGACATAAACAAGGTCGAACCGCTCCGGCCGCTTGGGCCAATCCACCGCCGTGATGTCGACCAGGTAATCGAAGTCCGCCTCGAGCTTCAGGTATTCGAGGACGGGAAGGGCGGCTTCGGGCTTGGTGACGATGAAGTTCTGCCCCAGGTACGTCGAGGTCTCGGTGACGCGGTCGCCGAATCGCTCTTTCAACTCGCGGGCCAGGTCGCTCTCCCAGGGCGTCGCCGCCATCGTGGCGGGAGGTTTGGGTGGCGCGTGCGCAGCGGCCGGGGCAGCGGGCTTCGCAGGAGCCGCCGGTTTCGCAGCCTCGGCAGCCGGTTTCGCAGCCTCGGCAGCCGGTTTCGCAGGTTCTCCGGCGCCCTCTCCCTTTGCAGGGGGAGACCCCTCCGAGCCCCCGGGCTTTTGCTCGTCAGCCATTGATTCTCCTGGTGAAGACTCCTAGATGTATCACTGGCGAGGGAGGGGTGTCAAATGTCGCAGCCACGCTGGATTCGCCATCTCGACCGTTCAACCCCGATAAGCCCCTCTCGGACCCGAACGCTCAACAAAGCCAGAAGAATGTGTTGTAATAATAGCTCTTCGAGGTATGTCGCAGCTCTCCAAATCGCTTCGGAAAACGTGGAAGCGCGCACACCGGCGCGCCCGCGAAATCCGGATGATCGCCCGCGGCCTGGCATCGACGGACCACCCGGTGCTGGCGCACATCATTCCGATGCGCCGCTGCAACCTGGCGTGCACCTACTGCAACGAGTACGACGATCATTCCAAGCCCGTCGCCATCGAGACCATGTACCAGCGGCTCGACCGGTTGGCCGATCTCGGCACCAGCATCATCACGATCAGCGGCGGCGAACCGCTTCTGCACCCCGATCTGGACCTGATCGTCGCGCACATCCGCAAGCGAGGCATGCTCGCCGGAATGATCACCAACGGCTACCTGCTCACCGCCGAGCGCATCCAACGCCTCGACCGCGCCGGCCTCGAGCATCTCCAGATTTCGATCGACAACGTCATGCCCGACGATGTCTCGAAGAAGAGCCTCAAGGTGCTGGACAAGAAGCTGCAGCTCCTGGCCGAGCACGCCGAGTTTCAAGTGAACATCAACTCGGTGGTCGGCGGCGGCATTCGCAATCCGCAGGACGCGCTGGTGGCCGGCAAGCGGGCGCTCGAACTGGGCTTCACGTCGACCGTGGGGATCATCCACGATGGTGGCGGCCAGTTGCAGCCGCTGCGCGACGAAGAGCGCGAGGTCTACCAGGCGATGCGCTCGATGGAGAAGAGCAGCTACGCGCAGATCAACTATTTCCAGGACAACATCGCGCACGGCAAAGAGAACAACTGGCGCTGCCGTGCCGGCTCGCGCTATCTCTACATCTGCGAAGACGGCCTGGTGCATTACTGTTCGCAGCAGCGCGGCTATCCCGGCAAGCCGCTGATGGAATACACGCTGGCCGATGTCCGCCGCGAATATCGCACCGCAAAATCCTGCGCCCCGCGCTGCACTGTGGCCTGCGTCCACCAGATCAGCTACATCGATTTCTGGCGCGGCAAGCAAGATCTGGCGCCCTCGCCGGTTGGGGACGAGACGGCCGACAGCCGACTGGTCCAGCTTCAATAATCATTCCGTGCAAGACCCGGCCACGGATGGACACTAATAAGCAGAAAGACGAAGGCTCTTTGGGTGTGCGTTATTCGTGTCCATCGGTGTCCATCCGTGGCCAATAAGAGGTTTTTGCGATGGGCCGCCCCCCGTCTACTTCCCCTCAAAAAATGGATGCTTCGTGAACGGCAGGTTGGGCACATCGCCACTCGGCCTTTGTAGCGTCATATCCTCGAACAACATCGCGGGCACGGCCATCGAGACTACATTCGGCCCTCCCGGCGCTGAGAAGACTGTGCCCATCGCGGGCGACCGGACCGTCACGCGCACCGGAGCCGTATACACATACGGTGCGTTCGAAACCGCGAGAATGTCCTTGAACGCGCCCTGCGTCAGGCCCTTGACCGTCAGGTTCCGCACCAGCTCTTCGCGTCCATCGGGATAGACTCTATAAGCCTCGATCAGCGGTTCCACCTCGATACTCGCCGGACCGCTGCTGCTGAAAATGATGATGCGGGTCCGCCCCAGCGACATCTGCAGCATCGGGTTTCCCATCCGCCGCACGATCACGCCGTATTCCAGGTTGCGCCGCTTTACGATGCGGAGCAGCTCGGCTTTCAATTCCTCTGGCGCCAGCCCCTTCTCCGCCGTCAGCAGAAGATTGCTGGGCATGGGCCCGGTTCCCCGCCGGCTGGCCGAACTCTGCGTGGTGCCGGGCAGCAGCGCGCGCGTGTGCAGCAGCGTTTTCAGAATCCCATTCTCGATCACAGGCGTCGACCCCGCCTTCACCCCGTCGTCGTCCACCGCATAGCCGCCGAACAGCGGCTTCCCCTGGAATTCGCGCGCCGCGGGATTGTCCGTCACACTCACGAAGTCCGGCAGGATGCGCGTGCCGATCTTGTCCACCAGCCCGGCGTTGTTGTTGTAGAGCCTGTCGAACCGGGAGTCGTCCACTACTACGCGCGGCACGCCGACCAGCGCCCCGCCCAATCCCTGCAGGAATATTTCTCCCGCCGCCTGCCCCTCGAACACCACCGGGCCCGCATACCGTTCCACCAGCGGCGCCTGCCGCAGCGCCTGGAGCCGCCCCTGCAAAGCGTGAATCCGCTTCACGATCTCCTCGCGCGCCGGCAGTTCGCGCAGGGCACGCGCTTCCATCGTCTCGAAGTCGGTGAGCGGCATCCCGTCCTTCGCCTGCGTGTCGGCGCTGATGGCAAGCTGCACGTACGCCAGGCGCCGCGTGAAACTGCTCCCCTCGGAATTCGCGTAGCGCACCAGCCAGTTCGTCGCCGTCAAACGCACATCCGAGTTATCGATTCCCGGCGTCTCGCGAAAGAGCTTCGAGAGCGATCTCACCAGGTTCTCGACCTCGGCCCGGTTCCACTCGATCGGCGTCCCCGCGTCCTCAGACGTAAACGCGGTCTCCTTGCTGAAGTCCGGCGCATCGTCGGTGCGCGTTCGATTCTCCAGCGCGGCCTTCTTCTTGGCGTAGATGTCGAGGGCGTTCTTGTAGGCGCTGTCCGTGCCCAGCCACAATTGCCGGCGGATCTCGTCGTAGTTGTCGTCGATCGGCACCGTCAGCCCGCCCGCACCCGTAACCCGGACCACTCCGCCCACCGCCAATTGCGGCGCATAAAAATTCGTGTTGTCGCGCGCGTAGTCGCCCACCCTCACTTCGATGCTGAGGTTGCGCGTCCGTCCCGTGGTTCCGCCCGGCGCCTCGCAGTTACTGCCGGTGAGCGCTCCGAAGCTGGCGCTGGCGTTGCAATTCGCCGTTTCCACCGCGCGGTACGCCACGAAATACGGCTTCTGGAGATTCTCCAGTTGCAGCTTCTTCATGGAGCGCGCCAGTTCGTCGCGCATGGCGCGCATGACGGCATCGTCCGCCGCCGGCGAGGAGGCGGCGCACAGCATCGCGATCGCCAGAATCTTCTTCATGCGTTGCCTCCTATTTGTCGTCGAATGGAGGCGACAGAATCGGCGAAAGCTCCTGCGATTTCGGCTTCTTCTGCACCTCGAGCTCGCTGAACAGCAGTCCCGGCCCGCCCGCCGAAACCGGAACCGGCCCGGACTCCGCGCCGCACGTGCCGTTGAACGCCGCCGACCGGTTGTCCGCCGCCAGGATCTTGTTGAATGCGGTCAACGCCGTTCCGATCAGGTCCACGCCGCGCACCAATTCCTCCCGCCCGTCCGGATAAATCCGGTACACCATCAGCGGAATCACTTCGAAGTAATTCGGCGTGCCGCGCCCCGGCGCCGTAAAGCCGCCCGCGATGTCCTCGAAGTAGAGGCCGTAGGGCAGCTTCCGCAGATTCACCTCCGCGATCAGCAGCTTCTTCAGCTCGTCGGGAGTTACCGTCTTCGACGCCACCACCAGCAGGTTCGACTGCCGCCCCGCCACGTTGTATCCGCCCGACCGCCGCCCGTGCCCGTTCGACTCCGGAAATCCGTCTACCGGCAGCCGCGACATCAGGAAGTTCTTCAGGATGCCGTCCTCCACCACCGTCACGCGGCGCGCCTTCACGCCCTCGTTGTCGAACTTGTAATACCCGTTCAGCTCCGTGTCGCCGTACTTGCGCATCGTCGGGTCCGAATACACCGAGAGGAACTCGGGCAGCACCTTCTGCCCCACCTTGTCGCGGAAAGTCTGGCTCTGCTCCTCGCGCTTCTCCCGCTGCCCCTCGATGCGATGCCCGAAGATCTCGTGGAAGATGACGCCCGTGGCGCGCGGCGAAAGGATCGCCGGTCCCACGTATGGCTCCATCAGCGGCGCCGACTTGAGAGCCATCAATTCCTTCGTCATCTTGTCGACTTTTTGCAGCACCACCTGGTCGCTCGGCAACCCGCGCAGCGTGGAAGAGTAGAAGGATTCGTAGCGCGGCAATTCCATGCCGTCCGAGGCTTTGGCAAAACCGGAAATCAGCAGCCGGTAGGATGTCTCGGCGGTCTGAATCGAAGCCCCGTCGCTCGATACGAACCACCGTGTCTCGCGAGTGCCCGAGAACGCCGCGGTGGCGGAATAAATATTCCCGAAACGCTGAAACGGCTCGGTGTACTTTCGCACGCGGTCTTCCCACAGCTTGCGGTCGACGCCCAGCGCGGGCGGTTCCGCCTCGGTGTAAGTCTCGGCCTTCGCGGGCGAGAAATCGCCGGACTTATCCGTCTCCGCGGCCTTCACCTTTACGTTCGTCTTCACCGATATAAGCTGCTCGATCGCGCGCTTGTACTTCTGATCGGTGTAATACCAGATCAGCCCGCGAATGGCGTCCGGATCGTCTTCGATCGGCATGGGGTAAAAGCTGACGTTGTCGAAGATGTTCGACAACGATCCGCGGATCGGGTGCATGTTGTCGAGCTCGTAACTCCCCACCCGGAGATCGATGCACAGGATGCGCCGCCGCGTCCCCGGGTTACTCGACACCAATGATCCGAACGAGCCGGTCGCGCCCGCGGTTTCCGTTTCCGTCACTTCGTAGCTCAGGAAGTAAGGCGGTGTGGGCTGTTTCTTCAACTGCTCCATCGAGCGCGCCAGCTCAGCTTTAATAGCATCCAGCATGACCGCTCGTTTGGCCGTCTGCGCACTCGGGTGGGGCGCCGCCAGAAGGAACAATCCCAGGGCGATGAGACAGGTTCGCAGGTGTGCAAGGTTTGGACGCACGGGGCCCTCCTCTCAAATAGAGATTACTAGGAAAACGTCCCAGCCGTGCACTTTGTGACAGAAACTTCCGCCATTTGTTACCGTGAAACTTCATGCCCCCTGCAGCTCCCGACGAACTAATCTGGACCCCTGACTCCTGGCACACCCGCCCGGCTGAGCAACAGCCCGACTACCCGGACCCGGCCGCCGTCGAGCGCGCGCTCGCAGAACTGCGCACGCTCCCGCCTCTCGTCACCAGTTTTGAGATCCTGAACCTGCGGGAACAACTCGCGGAGGCCGCCGGTGGACGCCGCTTCGTGCTGCAGGGCGGCGACTGCGCCGAGCGCTTCGCCGATTGCACGCCTCGCCGCATCGCCAATAACCTCAAGGTCCTGCTGCAGATGAGTCTGGTTCTAGTGGTGGGCGCGCAGCGTCCCGTCACGCGCATCGGTCGCTTCGCGGGCCAGTACGCCAAGCCTCGCTCCACGCCCAATGAGACGCGCGCCGGCGTCACTCTCCCGTCCTACCGCGGCGACATCATCAACCGTCCCGAATTTACGCTCGAGGCTCGCACCGCCGATCCCACGCTGCTCCTCCGCGGTTACGAGCGCGCCGCCCTCACTATTAATTTCATCCGCGCGCTGGTCAAGGGAGGTTTCGCCGACCTCCATCACCCCGAGTATTTCGACCTGGACTGGGTGCAGCACTCGCCGCTCGCCGACGACTACCACCGCCTGGCCGAAACCGTCGGCGACTCGCTCCGCTTCATGGAGAACGTGCTCGGCGTTCGTGCCGGCGAGACCGACCGCATCGATTTCTTCACCGCCCACGAAGCGCTGCATCTCGGCTACGAATCGGCGCAGACCCGCACCGTGCCGCGCCGTCCCGGCTACTTCAATCTCTCAGCCCACTTCCCCTGGATCGGCGCGCGGACCAACTTGCCCGATGGCGCCCACGTGGAATATCTGCGCGGTATCGAGAACCCCATCGGCATCAAGGTCGGACCCGGCGTCCCGCGCGACCGCGTGGCGCGCTGGATCGACATCCTCGATCCCGCCCGCCGCCCGGGCCGCCTGAGTTTCATCCACCGCTTCGGCGCCGAGAAAATCGCCGCCGAGTTGCCGCGTCTGATCGACTCCGTCCGCGCCGAAGCCGGCGAAGTGCTCTGGATCTGCGACCCCATGCATGGGAACACCCAGATGACCTCAACTGGCGTCAAGACCCGCAGCTTCGACGACATCCGCTCGGAAGTCGAACAAGCCTTCGACATCCATCGCGCCTGCGGCCAGCGACTCGGCGGGGTGCATATCGAGCTCACCGGCGAACCCGTCACCGAATGCATCGGCGGCGCTCGCGGCCCCAGCGAAGAAGACCTAGCCAGAGCGTATGAATCCGAAGTGGACCCCAGATTGAACTACGAGCAGGCGATCGAGCTGGCTTTCCTGATCGCGCGGAAGATGAAGTCTGCCGGGTGAGAAGCTAAGCATTCACCGCCGAGACGCCGAGATCGCCGAGAACAAAAGAAGTTAGAATTGTTTTTGTTCGCTCGGCGTTCTCGGCGTCTCGGCGGTGAAGATTTTCCCTCACTTCACGTTCCATCCATCTACTTCCACTACGGTTTTCTCCGAGCCCCGATAGGTCGCCGTCACCCGCCGGGTTTCTCCCGGTAGCAGTGAAAAGTAGTTGTCTTCCCAGATCACCGGCAACACTTCATCCCCGTCCCTCTTCACCTTTAACCTGACCCCAAACGCCAGCGCCTTGGATGGGTTCGTGACCGTCACCGTCGTGCCCCCGGCGGACGGTCTCGCCTCTACATTCAACTCGACTGCCGGCAGCCCATTCAACGCGGTGTAGTCCGCGAAATCCTTCGTCGGCGTGTAATACCAAGTAGATTTCTCCAGCTCGATCGTCTCCGGCTTCGACGAAAGCCAATAGAAATTCCGGCTCACCGGATCGTCCGACGGGTCCTGCAATTCCAGACTCACGAAGTACACCGGCGAAAGGCCCGCGATCTCGGGGATCGTATACACGCGCGTACTGCTGTCCTCGGCCACGTCCGCGACCGCGTCGCGCGACCACTTCAGCGACATGTCCAGGTTATACACGCGCGCCACTACCTTCATGTTCGAGAACTGCTGGTAATAGGAATTCACCACCACCACCGAACGGTCGTCATACGAATACTGGACATGCAGCGGCTCGCAGCCTTTCTTCGCGCCGAAGTACGAGCCGCCCGGCCGCAGATACCAATCGTAGAGGTGCCAGATCATTCCCGGCCATGCGTTGTTCAGCATCCACTGGATCACGCCCGTGGACGAATATTTGTTCCGCCCGTAGGCTTCGAACATGGCGCGGTGCCCTTCGTACGCCATCATCTGCGACTTCTTCGAGAAGTCCTCGAGCGAGGACGCCTCGCCATAACGCGCGTTCAGCGCCTTCGTGAACGCGCCGATATTCTTGAACTGCCCGCCGCCCGCATGAAAATCCCACCACGCGTCGATCGGCCACCAGTGCTCCTTGGGCAGCATCCGCCGGATGCTCTCGGCCGGGGGCGGCGCCGGTCCCACGCTGGTCTCCGTGTTGAACCCGTGCGCGCCGCCGTTCTTCGTGTCGAGGTACCAGTAGACCGGCGCCACGTACTCGTACGGCCCCGTCATCTTGACGCCCGTCGGACCCGTAACCGTGGTCGGCTTCGCGGTGGCCGACGATTGATACGGATTCGGCCACTCCGTCTCGCGCAGCACCTCGAGGTACACCTTCTCCACGTCGGGCGGCGGCGGATTGTCGCTGCCGTAGAGCCAGTCGAACACCGCGGGATGCCGCGCCAGCCGCCGCAACTGGTCGCGCAACGACTCCACCGAAATCTTGCGATCCTCGTCGCCCCAATCCTGCCAGCGCTCCCAACGATCGCAGCAGCACCAGCCCGCCATCACCAGAATGCCGTAGCGGTCCGCCAGGTCCAGGAAACGATCGTCCTCGATCTTTCCCTCAAACCGCACCGCATTCAGGTTCAGGTCGCGCACGTAGCGCAGTTCGTCTTCCTGACGCTCGGGCGTCGACCGCAGCAGCATGTCGAACGTGTATCCGGCGCCGCGAATCAGGATATTCTTTCCATTGATGCGGAATAGCCGATGCCCCTGCGCGTCCACCTACGACGTCACCTCGCGCACGCCGAACTGGATCTGCGCGCTATCCGACACCTTGCCGCCGGTCTCGAATTGCAAGTCAAGCGGATACAGATTTTGCGGCCCCGTCTGCACCGGCCACCACAAACGCGGGCTCTCCAACTTCACCTTCGAGTGGACCACCTGCGTCTCGCGCGGTCCCAGTTTCACCGGTTGTGAAAATGCCGCCGTCTCGATCGTGCCCTTGAGCACTCCCTCGATCGCGCGGTCGGATGCGTTGCGCACCTCCGCCCGCACCGTCAGTTCCGCCGCGCCTCCCGCCAGGTGTGTGGCTACCGAAGGGAACCGCACTTCCACCGGACCCGTCGCCCGCATCCACACGTCGCGCCAGATCCCCATGAGCTTGTCGGGCGGCAGCGGGTTCCAATCGACGAACGTGATGGCGAGGTCATGCGGCGCCGGCGGAAATACTTCGATCTCGAGCGCGTTGGTCTCGCCTGGCCGCGCCGCCGCGGTCACGTCGAACTCGAACAGCCGCCATGCACCAGCCACCTGGTCCGGCCCCGCCACCTGCTTTCCGTTCAGCCATACATTGGCGCGGAAGTTGATGCCGTCGAATCCCAGCCACGCGGTCTTGCCGCGGAACTCGGCGGGCAGGCGGAACTCCGTCCGGAACCACCACGATTTTCCGAACGGCGAATCCGCCGGCATCGGCGTGTTCGAGAAGTTCGTACCCACCGGATAAGTCGTGCCCGGGACCGACCGGATGTTCATCCCGAAGTAAGGATCAGGATAGGTTCCATCCGCCACCAGCGCGCTCATGACCGTGGAAGGCAGCGTCGCCTTATGCCACCCCGCGGCCCGGAAGCCCGCCGCCGAGAGCGCCGCACCTGCCTCTTGCGCCTGGGCCGACGACTGAATCGTCCACCCCTCCCGGAGAAGCATCTTGGAATCCGCCGCGCTCAGCGTCGCCGCCGCGCCAAGCAGAATCACCACTTGCAGCCGCATGATTCAACTGAATAACACGATTCACAGCGATACAATTCCCTAATGCGGCGCATCCTGGTTCTGCTCGCGCTGGCGGCTTCCGCCTGCCTGGCTCAGACTCCCGACGAACGCCTGGCCGCTACCGCCAGGCTCTGGAATTACGTCAAGTATGTCCACCCCCGCGTCACGGCGCCGGGTATCGATTGGGATGCCGCCTTCGCGAAAGCTATTCCCAAAATCAGTGCCGCGAAAAGCGACGACGATTTCGCCGCCGCCCTCAACGAGATGCTGGGTGCGCTGCACGACCCTGCCACGCGGGTCACGGTAGCCGCGCTGTCGCAAGACTCCCGGATTGTGCTCACCATCAAACCTGCGGAGAACGGTGTAACCGTCGTCACCCTTGAGGCCGGGGAGGTGCCCCAGGCGATCCAGGCGATGAACGGCTTCGCCGCTCGCATCGCCAACGCCGGCAATGTCGTGTTCGATCTGCGCGGCTCGCTACTCGCCCCGGGTCTCATCCGGACCCTGCCCGTGGCGAGGGCTTGCGAAGGTCCGTCCTACGCCAGCCGTGAGCACTCCGGCTACGCCAACGCGGGCAATTCGGGAAGCGGCGGATACTCCTCGTCCTGGAAGATCGGCGATGCCGCCCAACTGCCGGCCGCCTCGCAGGCGATTCGTCCCGTGCTTCTCGTGAACAGCAAGACGGCGGTGCCCCAGGTCGCTCTCGTAGCTCAGCAGTGCGGAGCCGGAGCGATCGTGTCGGAAGACGCTATCACGGAGGACGCGGTGGATGTCGCGCAGGTCGTGCCCGGCTTCGGCAAGCTTCGCGTGAAAGTGCGCACGCGCGAACTCTGGTACCCGGATGGCACTACCGGCTTCAGTCCCAACGTGGTACTCGACAAGACCGGCGACGATGCGCTCCGCGCCGCCATGGAACTCGCCCGCTCCGGCAACTGGCCCGTACCCAAAGACCGCCCGCGCCGTACCCTGCCGCCCGCCATCTTCACCGAGAAAAACTACATCGGTCAGCCGTATCCCTCCATGGAGTACCGCGTCATCGCCGCCGCGCGCGTTTGGGGCGTCTTCCACTATTTCCACCCATACCTGCCCCTCTACGGCGAAGACTGGGACAAGGTGCTGCTCGATTTCATTCCGAGAATGGCGCGGGCTGAAGATGCGCTGCAATACCATCTGGCCGTGGCCGAAATGGTGGCCCATACGCACGACTCTCACAGCAGCGTGAGCAGCAGGGAACTGAACGATTTTCGCGGCCGGGCGGCGGCCGGCCTCGAGTTGCAGTGGATCGACAACCAACCCGTCGTCTTGCGCGTCGTCGATCCCACATTGAAAGATGCCGTACACCCCGGCGACATCGTCAAGCGAATCGATGGCGCACCCCCGAGCAAAGCGATCGGCGAACTTTCTCCGTTCGTGTCCGCTTCCACGCCGCAATCCCTGATGAACACAATGATGAGAGGGCTTCTGTCCGGTCCGCCGGATACTGCGGTCAGCGTGACCTTCGCCTCCGCCGCGGGGGAGCGTGAAGTGCAGGTTCCTCGAAACCCTGCCAACGCCCGCCTGCTTAGCCCGTATCGCTCGGGCGACGTTTTCCGGTTGGCGACTCCGAAGATCGGCTACGTCGATCTCGAACGTCTGACCACTGCCCAGGTCGACGAGATGTTCGAGAAGTTCAAAAACACCGACGCCATCATTATGGATATGCGCGGCTATCCGCAAGGAACCGCCTGGAGCATCGCGCCGCGCCTCGCGAACCAGCCGGGTAAGATCGACGCCGTGTTCCGCCGCAACCTGGTAACTGCCGAAATCAACCCGGACCGGGCCAATCAAGTGATGCTGTTCGAGCAGCCCATACCCGTCACAACCAAGCCGCTCTACTCCGGCAAAACGGTGATGCTGATTGACGAGCGCGCCATCAGCCAATCCGAGCACAGCGGTCTCATGTACAAGACCGCGAACGGAACCGTCTTCATCGGCAGCCCGACGCAAGGCGCCAATGGCGACGTCACGTGGTTCATGGCGCCTGGCGGCATCCGCATCAACTTCAGCGGCCATGACGTCCGCTGGCCGGATGGCAGGCAGCTCCAGCGCGTTGGCCTCACACCCGATATCCCCGTGCGGCCGACGCCGGAAGGCATCCGGGCAGGCCGCGACGAGGTGTTAGAACGCGCCATCGAATACCTGGAGAAGGGCCGCTAGGCGAGTTACCCGCAAACCGGACTGTGCGCGAACCGGAACTCCTCGACCACGCGCCCGCCGATCAGGTGCTCCTGAATGATCCGCTCCAGCACCTCCGGCCCCGCCGAGTGATACCACACACCCTCGGGATACACCAGCGCAATTGGCCCCTGCTCGCAAATCCGCAGGCAGTTCGCCTTCGTGCGGTACACGCGGTCGAGCAGCCCCAACTCCTCCAGCCGCCCCTTCAGATATTTCCACGCTTCGTGGCCCTCGTCGAGCGAGCAGCACTTGGGCTTCGACTGGTCGCAGCAGAGAAAAATGTGACGCCGCACGGTTGGAATACACAACTCAGCGGCCTTTCTGGTCAACCGCTCCACTATCCCACCACTACGGCGTGATTCGACAGTTCGCCGATCTCCGCTACCCGGATCGTCACCACGTCGCCGGGTGCAAGCGCCGCTTCCTGCGGCACGATGATCCCCGTGCCGGTGAGCAGCACCGTTCCGCACGGCACATGGTTGGCGCGCGTGAGGTATTCGATCAGCGTCTCGATCTTGCGGTGCAGACTCGCAGTCGAGATCTTTCCCGAATACAGCTCCGTGCCGCCGCGCTCGATCGTACAGGTCATCTCCAACTGGTACGGATCGGGCATACCCTCCGCCGTGACCATCACCGGTCCCAGCGCGCAGCAGCCGTCGTACATCTTGGATTGCGGCAGGTAGAGCGCGTTCTCCCGCTCGATGTCCCAGGCCGAAACGTCGTTAGCCAGCGTGTATCCCAACACGCGGCCGCGGCTGCCCAGCACCACCGCCAGCTCGGGCTCGGGCGCGGTAAATTTCGAATCGGCGCGAATGCCGATCGGCTGGCCCGAGCTCACGCATACGCGCGCCGTGCCCTTGAAGAAGATTTCCGGTCGAAGTTCGCGGTAGACGTACGCGTACATGCCTTCGCGCGTGCCGTGCTCGGCGTCGCGGAAAGCGGCGCTTCGTTCGTAGGTGCAGCCGCACGCCCACACCTCGGGCGGCGTAACCGGCAACGCCGGCGTGATCTCCTCCGGGTGCCGGCTGGCGAGCTGCGCCGCCAGTTTCCCTAACGGTTCACCCGTCACTTCGGCGCGGCGGATCAGGTCCAGCATCGTGTGGCCTGGAATCGGCCGCGCCATCCCGTCTTCAAAAACGGCGGCAATCGCCGCCCCTTCAGGTTTGATTTGTCCGAGTTTCATTAGTACTTGAGGTAAACAGTTTTGTAGTCGCTATAGAATTCGAGCGCCGCGGGCCCCTGCTCCTTCGGCCCGAAGCTCGATTCCTTGCTGCCGCCGAACGGAAGCTGGTATTCCACGCCCGCACTCGGCAGGTTCACGGTAAGCAGCCCCGCCTCGGCGCGGTACACGTACTCGAATACGCGCGAAAGGTTCGTCGTCTGAATCGACGAAGAGAGCCCGAACGGAGTGTTGTTCGCGATCCGCATGGCGTCTTCGAAATCCTTCGCCCGCATCACCGTCAGCACCGGCCCGAAAATCTCCTCGCGCGCAATCGTGTGCGACTCCGGGACGTCCGCAAAAATCGTCGGCTCGACGAAGTAGCCCTTCGCCAGCGGCCCATCCGTCAGCCGTCGTCCGCCGCACTTCGGCTCGCCCGATTCCTTCCGCCCGATTTCGATGTACCGCAGCACCGTCTCCATCTGCGCCTGGTCGACGCACGGCCCGATGTCGATCCCCGGCTGCATGCCGTCGCCTACCTTGAGCTTCTTCGTGCGCTCTACCAGCGCCGCCAGAAACCGGTCGTAGATGGCGTCTTCCACAATCGCGCGACTGGTGGCTGTGCATTTCTGTCCCGTGGAAAAGAACGCCGCGTTGGCCACGTTCTCCACCGCCGAGTTGAAGTCGGCGTCGGCCAAAACGATGGTCGGATTCTTGCCGCCCATTTCGAGCTGGATCCGCAGCCGGCGTTTGGAAGCCTCGGCGTGCAGCCAGTTCCCGATCTCGCACGATCCGGTGAACGACACCGCCTTCAGTTGCTTGGCGTTCAGCAGCGCTCCACCCAGTTCGCCGCCCGACCCTGCGATGAAGTTGACCACACCCTTCGGAATGCCCGCCTCGTGCAGCGCCTCGACGATCCGCCACGCGCTCAACGGCGCTGCAGAAGCCGGCTTCAGCAGAACCGTATTTCCGCAAATCAGCGCCGGCGCCAGTTTCCATGCCGGAATCGCGCTGGGGAAATTCCACGGCGTCACCAATCCGACGACGCCGATCGGCTTGCGGATCGCGAACATGTGGACGCGATCGCGCTCCGACGGTACCAGCATTCCCGGCATGCGCGAGCCCTCGCCCGCGAAATACCGGAAGATGTTGATCGAGCGTCTCACCTCGCCTTTGGCCTCAGGCAGCGTCTTCCCTTCTTCGCGCGTCATGTCGGCCGCGACCTGCTCGAACTTCTTATCCAGAATGTCCGCAGCCTTATAAAGAATGTTGCCGCGCGCCGGCCCGGTCATTCCCGACCAGCCCGGCAGTGCCGCGCCAGCAGCCGCCGCCGCGTCGTCCATATCCTGCGCCGTGCCCTTCACAAACTGGCCGGCGACTTCATCTGTGTTGGCAGGGTTGCGGTCGTCGAAAGTCGTGTCCCGCTTCACCCACTCGCCGTTTATGTAATTCGCAAAAAGTTGAGTCATAGAAAGTCGTAATCAGGCCACAGCGTTTTGCTTAGAACTGTACTTTTGGAACCGCCTTCGCTCCCGGCTCCGTCTTGAAATACGCGTCATTGCGCGTGATACCCGACATCGACGCCACAATGTTGTCGGGGAACCGCTGGATCTGCGCGTTATAGTGCTCCAGCACCTCGTTGTACTTGCGCCGCTCCACCGCGATCCGGTTCTCCGTCCCAGCGATCTCGTCCTGTAGCCGCAGGAAATTCTCGTTCGACTTCAACTGCGGATAGTTCTCCGCGATCACCAACAGCCGCGACAGGGCCCCCGACAACTGATCGTTGGCCGCGATCTTGTCCTGCGGCGTCCTGCCGTTGATCAGCGCGGCGCGCGCATCGGCAATGTTCTTGAAAACTTCCGTTTCGTGCGCGGCGAACCCCTTGACGGTCTCCACCAGGTTCGGGATCAGGTCGGCGCGCCGTTGCAGTGCCACATCCACTTGCGACCATTGCGCGTTCACCGCCTCCCGCTGCGTCACCAGGTCGTTGCGGACGCTGACGAATTTGCTGCCGAAAGCCAGACCGAGCACCAGCAACACTACGACGATTATCACCAGCATCTTCATAGTCAGCTCCTATTTCTCCAGCCGGTCGACCGCGTCGATCACGACGGAAATCCCCTTTAGATATGATGACAGCAATGCGACCGGCTCGATTTCGCGCGGCTTGATCCGCTCCTCGCGAATGTCCAGCAATTGTTCGAAAGGTAGCGCCTCGATCCCGAATTTCTCCCTGGCGCGCGCGATCACCTCGCGTTTGTGTGAAGAAACGTCCACCCCGTGGAGCGCCAGCGCGTGCCGGAACAGCACGCAGAAAGTCGAAAGCGAATCCGCCAGCAGCCGTCGTAGCAGATCGGCATCGGAAAGCATCCCCGAGGCCTTCTGCCGCAGGCGCAGCATTTTGGCGCGAAGGTCGTGCTCCACCTGCGCGCGGTAAAACGAGCTATCCACCACCAGCGTCGCGATCACGTCCTTGCCGTGCAGGATGCGATGGTGCCGCTGGATGTCATAGCACTCGATAGCGAAGCAATCGGTGGAAGTCATCAACTCGTTCTCACTGAGAAGCAGCGGCGCCGGACTCCCCTGCTCGCGCCACCAGCGGAAGATTTCTTCACTCGCGCCCAGCTCGCGCGGCGTGACTTCGCTCAGGACGCAGAGAATGTTGAAGTCCGAGAACTTGGCATGGTGGTCTCCCGTGGCTGCCGAACCGTAAAGCACCACGGAGACCAGCCGCTCTCCGTAAGCCTTCTGGAGTTTCTCCACCAGTTGGTTTAGCACCTTATCCATGGATGCTCCTCACCAGTCGCTCGATGCGCCGCCGCCGCCCGAATCGCCGCCCCCGAACCCGCCGAACCCCCCATCGCCCGAATCCGGTCCGCCGAACCCGCCGCTGCCCCGGCTCCCCCACGTCGACCGCCCCAGCACGTTCCCCAGGATCAGCCCCGGCAGGAACCCGCCGCCTCCACCGCCGCCATATCCCCGCGGACCGCCCTTGCGCATCAACCAGAACAAGAGGAACAGCCCGCCGACGATCACCGGCCACGGAATCGAATTCGACGTGGTCGGCCGCGCGCGCCGCGGCAGCGTGGCCGTGAGCGTCACGTTCTTCGCCCGCGCGATGGCGTTACCGATGGTCTGCGCCGCCGCCATCATCGCATCGCCATAATCTTTCTGGCGCAGCGCCGGCCGCATCTCGCGCAGAATGCTCCCCGTCAGGCCGTCCGGCAGAATCGGCTCCAGCCCGTACCCCACTTCCAGCCGGCTGCGCCGGTCGTTGACCGCCAGCAGCAGCATGATGCCTTCGTTCTTCCCTTTTTGCCCGACGCCCCACGCCCGGAAAATCGTATTGGCGACATCCTCGATCGGCTCGCCCTCGAGGCTCGGGAGGGTCACGAGGGCCATCTGAGCGCCGGTGGCCTGCTCAACCACTGCGCAATACGCCTCCAACTGGCTCTTGCTGGCGGCGTCGACCACGTTGGCGAAGTCGCTTACATACCCCTGCGGCTTGAGCGATTTCCAATCGACCGCCCACCCGGCAGAGGCCATCGACGCCACCGCGACCCCTAGCCGTAACCACTTGCGCATGTTGAATGTTCAGTGTACTACGCGAGCTCGATCTGGATTCCTCCGCAGGCCGTCTGCTAAAATAAGGACTCAACTGTTGGGAGGTCGTCTAACGGTAAGACTGCAGACTCTGGATCTGCGTATCGGGGTTCGAATCCCTGCCTCCCAGCCAAATCAATTCAGCAATTTGGCCGGTTGATTTCCCAAAAGATCCTTGAACCTTGCTCTGGTATGGCGAAAGTGTGCCCCTGGTGCGGTTGGATTGGCTTTCCCGGCCACGTAGGTTTCAAGTTTTCGGGCTGCCTCGTGGAGATCCTGCTCGCCCACGATGTTGTACCGCTCGAATACCGAACGGGTCTGTCCACTGATCCGCATGGCGACCGCTTCCGGTACGCCCGCACGAATCAGCTTGCGCACGCCGCTTCGCCGGAGGTCGTGAAAAGCCGGTCCGGTTCCCCTTCACCCCGGGGGCGAGTCCCCGCCGCAGTGCATGCCGTCCTCCAGGAGCGCTGGAACCGAGGAGCACAACGTCCGGAAGGCGTGCTTCGAGCATGACCAACTCCTTGGCAATGCGGGCCGCGCTGCCGGACTACCTCCGCCCGGTCCTCCCATTCGCGTACTACACCGGCTGCCGGCGCTGTGAGATTCTTGCGATCCAATGGGCACAGGTGGATCTGTTGGAACGAGTCCTACACCTGGAGCCCGGGTACCACGAGGAACGACGAAGCCCGGAACCCACCGTTGACGGGTAAGCGTCAGACCAACCACGGGATTGATTGGAACGGAGCCGTGTGTTATCGGTTCCGTGCGGCCCAGGCAGCGGGAGTAAGGTCTGCTAGCTTTTGGATGCTAACATCGGCCAAGCCGGGCAGAACGGCAGCCAAGTA
>JBGPHT010000097.1:0-28476 GCA_041484525.1 Bryobacteraceae bacterium
AGATTCTGCAGCGTGATCGAGCCGAGCACGCGCCCCTGCCGCCGCAGCGCCAACCCCTCCTTAGCTTCCACCGCCGTCTGCAGCCCCGCCGGCCACCGCCGATCGTGCGCGATCCGCCCCTTGAACTGGTCCACCGACTCGATAGCGCCGTCCTTCACCACGTAATCCACGTCGCGGCGCAGCAGTTGATGGGCGTGGATCGCGTTGTGCACGGCCGTGTAGAGCGACAGGTTGGTTTCGTCGTAGAGGTTGCCGCAGCGCGTGGCGCTCTCCACGGCGCGGCTGCCTTCCTCCATCAGCGCGATGTTGCGGCCGTATTCATCCAGCGTGAAATGCGCGCCGCGCAGGAACCGCCGCACGATCGGGTCCGCCCGGCCCGCCAGCTCCTCTTCGTCCGATCCGCCGCCCGCCAGAATCAGTGGGATCCGCGCTTCATCGATGAGGATGGAATCGGCCTCGTCGATCACCGCGGCGTGGAAGGGGCGGTGCACCTGCTCGTCCGGCCGCAGCGCAATCTGGTCGCGCAGCAGATCGAAGCCGATCTCGTTGGCGGTGGCGTACGTGATGTCGCATGCATACGCACGCCGTCGCTCTGCCGCGGGCATCGTCTGTTGGATGCACCCCACGGAGAGGCCGAGAAACGAGTAGATCGGGCCCATCCACGCTGCATCACGCCGTGCCAGATAATCATTGACCGTCATCACGTGGACGCCGCGGCCGTCGCGCGCGTGCCAGGCGACCGCCGGGGTGCAGGCGAGCGTCTTGCCCTCGCCGGTCTGCATCTCCGCGATGCGGCCGCGCGCTAACGCCAGCGCGCCCTGCAACTGCACGTCGAACAGGTCCATACCCAGCACGCGCGCGGCTACCACCGCCACCACCGCAATCGTCTCGAGCAGCGCATCCGATTGCCGGAAGGCACGGACAAGCGCGCCGTCGTCAAACTTGCGAAGCTCTTCGCGCCGCTGGTTGATCCGGGCGATCTCTTCCTTGGAAGACGCCCCGAACCACGAGCGCAGGAACTTCATACTCTCACGACGCCCCGCGCGGGCTCTTCTTAGCCGCGCACCAGTCGAACAGCAATTGCCACTCGGCCCGCTGCACCTCGAGCGCGCGCCGCTCCGTCTCCGAGCCCGCAGCCTGCCGCGCCTTTTCGCAGTAATCGATGAACGCGAACGGATCCCATTGCGGGCCGAAGTCGACTCCGATCTCCGCCGCAGCCAGACGCAACTCGGGGAAGATGGGATGCGCGCCTACGCGGTGAAACCAATAGCTCGAGTTCCCCGCGTCCGGCTCCTGCCGGTGCAGGATGGCGTGCCAGAAGCTGCCCTCGGCGGTTTCGACCGGCTGCGCGATTTCGTGCGCCTCGTCCATGCATGAAAAGTAGAGATAGAGGCCCGCGAGGGCGCACTCCGGAGCGCGCGAATGAGGGAACAACTCAGCGCCGGTGGTTGCCTTCAAGGCCGTGCGCGCCGGCCGCGAGGAGCACCGTCCCTCCGCCAGGGGCATCAGCCGCGCGCCTCTGCCATCGAGTGCGAGAATGGCGGCGACCTCCGTACCGTAGATCTGTGGATCGAATGCCATGAACTATTATTGTGCTTGAGGGCGCATGCCGACGGCGCTGGTGTTTTCGGCTGGGGGGATGTTCGGGGCTTGGGAAGCGGGCGTGTGGAGAGCGATCGAGCCGCATATCCGGCCCGACCTCATCGTGGGCGCATCCGTCGGCTCCTGGAATGGATGGGCCATCGCGGGCGGCGTGCCCCCCATCGAACTGTGCCGCGACTGGATGGATCCGCACACCGATATCATTCGCCTGTTCCGTTCAGCCGCACTGCATGCGCGAGCAGCCGAACTCTACGCGCGATCCCGGCCGCGGGTGCCCTTCGGCCTCACGTTGGTCGAGGTGCCGAGTTTTCGGCTGCGGCTGGTGCGCGCCCCCGAGATCACCGCCATGCACATCGCCGCCGCCGGATCGATCCCCGTCGTTTTCCCGCCGGTGCGCCTGGATGGGCATCATTATGTGGATGGCGGGCTCCGCGGCGCCCTGCCGCTATGGGCCGCCGAAGAGATGGGCGCCACCCACGCTATCGCGATCAACTGCCTGACGGGCTGGCCGTGGACCGCACTGCGTGCGATGCTGCCCTCTCCGCGTCCGACTCGAGCTCTCCAAATCACGCTGATCGAGCCGGAGCGGCCGCTCGGTTCCCTCTACAGTACGGTCCGCTGGTCGCGCTCCCACATCGAGCGCTGGATCGCGCTGGGCGAGCAGGATGGGAATCGCGCGCTAAGTTTGATTAAAATGTAGACTCATGCCGCTTTATCGGATCTACCGTATGAAGGATTCGCCACGGCAGCAATTTCGCTGGGCTCCCCACGTGGCCGGTTGTGCTGCCCTGAAGCCGAAGGATTACGAACCGGAGGGCCAGGTGGAAGCGCTCCATGAATATGATGCGTGGCAGACCCTGCGCGCATCGGCCGAGCCCCTGCTGGTCGGCGATCTGCTCGAGACGGAAGACGGACAGTTGCGTATCTGCAAGTATGTCGGCTTCGAGCCGGCGCAGTGGGTGCTGCCCGAGCCGAAGCCGGCCGTGGATCCGCCGCCTGAAGCCATGGCCGGACCCGCACCGCAATCTACCGCCAGTTAGGAGGCCCCATGCGCGAAGTTCGGCTGGGCGACGACATCGACGACTTTTGCGTGCGCTGCAAGCGTGTCATGAATCACGCGGTGGTTTCCGTGATCGATCACGAACCGGCCAAGGTCCGGTGCCGCACGTGCCACAGCGACCACGATTTCCGGCACGAGCAGCCTCCGCCGCCGAAGGTGGACCTGCGCAAGCAGGCCCTGTTCAACGAAGTGCTCAAGAAGGTGAGCCCGGGGGACGCAGCCGCCGTGGCCGAGGTGGCCGAAGTCGTGGCCATCGATGACGAAGTACTGGGCGACGTGGAGATCGAATTGCCCCCCGAGGTTGAAGCTGAGGTTGAGGTCGAGGTCGAGGTCGAAGTAGAAGAGCCCGCGCCCATCAAGGCGCCCGCGGCGGCCGCCAAAGCATCCGCACCCGCCAAGTCCAAAGCTAAAGGCCGCGCCAAGAAGTAACGGGACTATCGCTTCACATCCGCCGCCGCGCCGCCCGGCATCGGCACGAACTTATCGGTGCACGCGTTCGGCAGGGCGTTGTTCATCGGACCCACCACGTTCACGTCCTCCCCAGGCGGCTTGAGGATCGGGCCGCGCGGAAATTCCAGGCCCGCGTGCTTCGCCGAGACCTTGAGCGCAGCCGGCGCGTCGAAGACCACGTTGTCGAACACCATCTCCAGGCGGTGCGTCGAGTCGTAGCCTTCGAGCGTCACCTTGCCACCCGTGAGCACCCGGACATCGCGCAGCACGATTCCGCGGAACGTGGGAAACTTGTCGCCCTTATCGCCGAAATGCTCGTAGTCCGTATCCATGTAAATCGGATTCTTCGTGTCGCGAATGCACACGTCGGTGTAGACGACGTCGTCCACCAGCCCACCGCGCCCGGAGTTCGACTTGATGCGAATTCCGTTGTCGGCGCCGTCGATCGAAAGATCGGTCACGCGAATCGCCTCCGCTCCTCCATTCGTCTCGCTGCCGATCGACATGCCGTGCCCCGTGTAGAAATGGTTGTGCGCGATGGTCATGTGGGACGCGTGGCCGCCGGCTTTGATCGCCACCTGGTCGTCGCCCGTGTGGATGAAGCAGCGGGTGATGGTCACGTTGGTGGAGGCGCTGGGATCGATGCCGTCGGAGTTGCGCGCATTGCGCGGCGTGTTGACGATCACGCCCCACGCCGTGAAGCCATTTCCGTTGGCGTACGACACGTGGAAGTTGCCGGAGTTCTTCAGTGCGATCCGATACAGCGTGAAATTGTTCGACCGGTTGAGCACGATCAGCCGCGGGCAGTTCTGATGGCCGCCCTTACGAGCTTGCTCCGCCAGATCCCACCAGGAAACATCCTTGCCGGGCAGCTTGGCCCAACCGCGGCCGTCGATCGTGCCATCGCCCATCACCGCCGCGCCGGCCACGTTGTCGCCGTTGATGAGCGCACGGCAGCCGCGGCCGCTCTCGTTGACGGTGCCGCAACTGCCCGGCCGCACCTCGTAGTCGTGAGGATTCCGCGAGCCGAAGAGAATGGTCCGGGCGTCGATCGCGAGCGTCACGCCGGCGCGCAGGTCGAGGGCTCCCGTGAGAAACGCGTCGTGCGTTCCGTCGGACTTCAGCTCCACTGCCTGGCCCTTGGCACACCCGTCGATGGCCTTTTGGATGCGCGCCGTATCCAGCTTCGCTTCGTCGGCGTCGGCGACGGTCTTGCCTCCCTCCACCGATGCGAGTTGCGCCGTCAACACGGTGCAGCTCTTGGGAATCACCGGCTCCGTCACATTCCGTGTATCCTGTGCGTGGGCCACGGCCAGTGCCGCGCCGAGTGCGAAAATGAGTTTCACGAGACCAGAATAACCCTTATGATTACGCGACGCGTATTCCTGGCATCGAGCGCAGCGGCCTGTGCTGCGCGAGCCGCCGCGCCCATCGAGCCGTATGGCGCCGTCCCGAGCGAGCGGCAGATCCGCTGGCACGAGCTCGAGACCACTGCCTTCCTCCACTTCACCGTGAATACTTTCACCGGCAAAGAGTGGGGCTACGGCGACGAAGACCCCAATCTCTTCAACCCAACGGCCTTCGATCCCGACGCCATCGTGAGCGCGCTGGCGGACGCCGGCATGCGCGGTGTGATCCTCACCTGCAAACACCACGACGGCTTCTGTCTTTGGCCTACGAAGACTACCGAGCACTCGGTCCGCAGCAGCGCCTGGCGCGGCGGCAAGGGCGATGCCGTCCGCGATCTTTCCCAGGCGGCGCGCCGTCGCGGGTTGAAGTTCGGCGTCTATCTTTCGCCCTGGGACCGGAACCACGCGCAGTACGGACACCCCGAATATTTGCAGGTCTATCGCCAACAGCTCACCGAGCTCCTCACCAATTACGGCCCCATCTTCGAGGTGTGGCACGACGGGGCCAACGGCGGCGACGGTTATTACGGCGGCGCGCGCGAAAAGCGTACCATCGACAAGCGGTCCTACTACGATTGGCCGCGCACCTGGGACCTGGTGCGCTCGCTCCAGCCGGGCGCCGTCATCTTCAGCGACGCCGGCCCCGACGTCCGCTGGGTGGGCAACGAGCGCGGCATCGCGGGCGACCCATGCTGGATGACTTACGACCCCGTGGGCAGCGATGGCGGTCCTGCCTCGCCGGGCGACGTGCGCGAGAAGGAATCGCCCGCCGGTCATCGACACGGATCGAAATGGCTGCCTCCCGAATGCGATGTCTCAATCCGGCCGGGCTGGTTCTGGCATGAGCGCGAGAATTCGCGCGTTAAGCAGCCCGCGCAGTTGATTGATCTGTTCTACAAATCGGTGGGCCGCGGCGCAAATCTGTTGCTGAATGTGCCGCCGAACCGGGAGGGCCTGTTGTCGCAAGAGGATATCGCTTCGCTCAAGGGGTTCGGCATATGGCGGCGCGCCACGTTCACGAAAGACCTGGCGGCGCACGCCAAGACGCGCGATGACGGGCCGGACATGCGGACCATCGATCTGGGCAGACCCGCTGCGTTCAACGTGATCCGTCTGCGCGAGCCTATCCGTTCCGGCCAGCGCATCGACGGCGTTTCGATTGAGCGGTGGAATGCCGGCTCGTGGGAGCAGATGGCCGGCGCTACGAGCATCGGCCCGCGGCGGCTGATCCGCCTGGAGAAGGCGGTCGAGGCTGTGCGATTGCGAGTGCGCGCCACTGCGCCGGCTAGTCCGGCGCCGATCGAGCTCGGGCTATTTCTGGAGCCCTCGGCATGAGGATGTGTGGTGTGATGCCCGACCAACCGGATCGGCCGCCACACGGGACTATCGGCGCTGGAAAACCGGGGACAGGCAACGAAATTCCGGAACGGCCTGTACTCCGTTTTCAGGCGCCCACCGGCGCGGAATTTCGAAGCCTGTCCCCGTTTTTCCGACTCGTCCACGAGACTGCCGGATGATCCTGTTCTGGTACTGGTTCTTCGTCGGGCCCGCACTCCTGTTGGCGTTCTTCTCGCTTCGCGGCGAGCGCAAACGCGCCGAGTATGTCGCCGAGCGGCTAGCCGAGAATTCCAGCTACCATCCGGCAGCCTCAGTCATCGTGCCGGTGAAGGGGGAAGACGAGGGACTGCGCGAAAACCTGGCCGCGCTGGCCGCGCTCGACTATCCCGACTACGAGCTGCTGATCGTCGCGCAATCGGCCGCCGATATTCCGCCCGGTGTGCTGCCGGCGCGCGCCAAAGTCGTGCTGGCCCACGGGGCCGCCTCCGAGACCGGCGAGAAAGTTCAGAACCTGTATGCCGCCGTCCGCGCCACACGCAAGCGCAGCGAGATATTCGCGTTCGCGGACTCGGACGGCCGCGTCACTCCGGTTTGGCTGCGCGCGCTGGCCGCACCGCTCGCCGATTCGAGCGTCGGCGCCAGCACCGGGTACCGATGGTTCACACCCGAGCCCCCGACGTTCTGGTCGCTGATGCGCAGTGTCTGGGACGCCGTCGCCGCCGGCATGCTCGGTCCGGGCGACAACCGTTTCGCCTGGGGCGGCGCCATGGCTATCCGCAAAGAGACCTTCTTCGAAGCGCGCGTCCCCGAATACTGGAAGGACACCGTGAGCGACGATTACTCGCTGAGCGAAGCTCTCCGCACGGCCGGATTCCGCATCGCCTACGCGCCCGGCGCCCTCGTGCCCTGCCTGGAGCGGATCACGGGAGCGCGCTTTTTCTCGTGGATCCGCCGCCAGATGACCATCACCCGCGTATACAACGGACGCCTGTGGTGGCAGGGTCTGATCGCGCACATCTTCTACTGCGGCGGCATGGCGGCGTCCATCATCGCGTCCATACACGGATCGCGGCTGGCGGAATGGGCGCTCATCGCGCAGCTATCGCCCGGCATGTTGAAGGGCCTGAACCGGGCGACGCTCGCCAAGGCAGCGCTACCGGAGCGTGAAGCCTGGTTCCGCCGCCACTCGTGGGTGCACGCCCTCTGGGTGCCGCTGGCCACGTGGATTTGGTTGATCGCGCTGGTGTCGTCGGCGTTCGGAAATACCATCGAGTGGCGTGGCTACCGCTATCATTTGAAGCGTCATTCGCCGGTATAGTGGTTATAATCTCAACGTAAGGGAGGATTTCCGTGGCCAAAGACAGGAGCCCGAAAAAAGAAGTCAAGAAGCCCAAGAAGAACAAGAAGTAAGCCGCCTGCAACAGAGCCGCGACCGTGAGGAAGCGGTAGGCGATCGCGGCTCTGTTGCAGTTCGTTTCAGGGGAGTAATCATGCGCACAGACTGGGTATCGAAACGTAAGAACGATAGTGTCCGCACGCAGATGCACTATGCCCGCCAGGGCAAGATCACGGAGGAAATGCACTACGTCGCGAAACGCGAAAACATTGCGCCGGAGCTGGTTCGCTCCGAAATAGCGCGCGGCCGGATGATCGTCCCGGCCAATGTGAACCATCGCAACCTGGAGCCGATGTGCATCGGCGTCGCCTCCAAGTGCAAGATCAACTCCAACATCGGCAACTCGGCGGTCACTTCGGATACCGAAGGCGAGCTCGAGAAGCTGCGCTACTCCGTCAAGTACGGCGCCGACACCGTGATGGATCTTTCGACCGGCGGCGACATTCCCGCCATCCGCAAGGCGATCATCGCGCACTCGCCCGTTCCCATCGGCACCGTGCCCATCTATGAAGCGCTCTCGCGCGTGCGCCGCGTGGAGGATCTGTCCGCGCAGGTGATGCTCGAAACGATCGAAGAACAGGCCGAGCAGGGCGTGGACTACATGACCATTCACGCCGGCGTGCTGGTGCAGCACATTCCCCTGACGACCAAGCGCATCACCGGCATCGTGAGCCGCGGCGGCTCCATTCTGGCCGAATGGATGGTCAAGAACCACAAGCAGAACATGCTCTACGAGTGCTTCCCGGAAATCTGCAAGATTTTCCAGAAGCACGACGTCAGCTTCTCCCTGGGCGACGGCTTACGTCCCGGCAGCATCGCCGACGCCAGCGACGCGGCGCAGTTCGCCGAGCTCAAGACGCTGGGCGAGCTGACCAAGATAGCCTGGCAGTACGACGTACAGGTGATGATCGAAGGGCCGGGCCACATCCCCATGGACCAGATCGAGCTGCAGGTCCAGAAGGAAAACGAGATGTGCTACGAGGCTCCGTTCTATACGCTGGGCCCGCTCGTCACCGACATCGCTCCCGGCTACGACCACATCACGTCGGCGATCGGCGCCGCCATGATCGGCTGGTACGGCGCATCGATGCTTTGCTACGTTACGCCCAAGGAGCACCTTGGCTTGCCGAATCGCGACGACGTGAAGTTGGGGATTATCGCCTACAAGATCGCCGCCCACGCCGCCGATATTGCGCGTCACCGCCCCGGCGTCCGCGATCGCGATGACGAGCTCTCCCGCGCCCGCTACAGCTTCGACTGGAACCGCCAGTTCGACCTGTCGCTCGATCCGGAAACGGCGCGCGCCATGCATGATGAAACGCTTCCGGAGGACGGCTTCAAAGACGCGCACTTCTGTTCCATGTGCGGCCCCAAATTCTGCTCGATGAATATTTCGGCGAAGGTGGAGAGCTTTACGGCAGAAGAGGCGGAAGCGGTGGTGAACGGCACGGCGCCCGAGCCCCTTGTCCGGATCTCCGGCAACGACTAAGCGTAGGAATTCGCACATTTGGCGGGAATAACGGAGGGATAATTGCTGCTATCCACCCGGAGGAATCTATGAAGCGTGAATTCCAACTGTGCGTGTTGTCCCTGGCAATTGGCGTCGTCGCCATGCCCGCTCTGGCCCAGAAACTGACCTCAGGCGGTGCGCGCGCGGAAGAGCGCATCACGCGCGAGGTCCGGCACGAACTCGTGATGCTTCCTTACTATGGCGTCTTCGACAACCTTGCCTACAAGGTCGATGGTCCGACTGTAACGCTGCTCGGCCAGGTCACCAAGCCTACGCTCAAGAGCGATGCCGAAAACGTAGTGAAGAAGATCGAGGGCGTGGAAAAGGTCACCAACCAGATTCAGGTTCTGCCCCTGTCGCCCATGGACGATAGGCTCCGGATCGCCGAGTATCGCTCGATCTACGGGACGCCCGGACTCGATCGCTATGCCTTACAGGCCGTGCCCCCCATCCACATCATCGTGGATAACGGGCGCGTCACCCTGGAAGGTGTCGTGGCGAATCAAGGCGACAAAGACATCGCCGGCCTTCGCGCCAATACCGTCACCGGCGTCTTTGGAGTCACCAATAATCTGCGGGTCGAGGGCAAGTAGCCCGGCCTATTTCATCGCCACCCAATAACCCGGGCGGGCCTGCGTCTTAGCGTCGCGGCGGCTGGGAACATCCACCGCGATCTCGTGGAACCCGCCCTCTTCCTTATTGTTCGGTGTGTAGGTGATGGTGTACTCGCTATGCAGTTCTTCGCCGATTTTCTGGATGGCGTCTTCGAGCGTTCGCCGCGAATGGAATCCGAACTCGCTACCGCCGGTCCCCTTCGTGAACAGCTCCACAGGGTTGTCCTTGAAGATCGCTTTCACGTCCTTGAACAGCTCCACCATCATCGGAATGAATTCGGCGCGGCCGCCGTTGGTGCCGTACGTCTGCTGGATGGTCGTTGGCGTGGACGGCACGCCCCCGGGCAGCGACCGCATGGCCGGCGGGTTGTTGTCGGGACGCGGCACCGGCGGAGCGGCCGTCAGGGTGTTCATGAACCGCGACATGTCCACACTGTAGAACGCCACGTTCGCCAGTTGCAGATCCATCAGCGCCTCGCGCGCCCGGGTCTCGCTCGATAGGTCGCGCGTTTCGCCGATCAGCAGAAAAATGCGGCGGCGGTCGCGCGACCGGCTGCGCAGCATGCGCGTGCCCTCCGAAACGGCGTCGATCATTCGGTTGGCCCTGCTGCCGGCGTAGATCTTCTTGACTGATTCCGTGATCTTTTCCGGGTCGGACGTGAAGTCCTGCAGTTTCTGAATGCGCGAATCGTACGCGATCACCGCCGCCTCGCCCTGGTCTCCGATCAGCAGCGGTGAAATCAAGCTGCCGATGCGGTTGACCTGCGGCAGCAGACCATTCGCGTTGGAGTTGGCCTGAATCGCGATCACCAGCGAAATCGGCTGGTATGACTCGCTCACATGAATATTCTGCTCCTTGCTGTTGTCAAACAGGCGGAACTGTTCGGGCTTCAGCCCGTTCACGAACCCGCCGCTGCGGTCGAATACGACCACCGGGACCACCACTTCTTCGACCGTGGTAACGATGCGCGGGATGACCCCCTGCGGTTCCTGCGGCTGTTGCTTTTGCGGCGGCGGCTGATCCTGGCTGGCCGCGAGCAGGGCGGAGAGAAGTGTCAATAGTAAGATTCGAAGCATGCTACTCCTGGCGGGCGGCGGCGTGTTCTGTCTGCCCACGAAGCAGATCGAGCACATGGGGCACCAATTCCACGATAGCATTCAGGGATTCCACCGCGCCCCGGGGCGACCCCGGCAGGTTGACGATCAGGACCCGTCCGCGGGTCCCGGCCAACGACCGGGAGAGCGCCGCGAGCGGCGTGGATTCGCGTCCGCGCGCTCGCATTACCTCACCAAACCCGGGAATCTCGCGGTCGAGAACAGTACGAGTGGCTTCGGGCGTGACGTCGCGCGCCGCCACCCCAGTGCCGCCGGTGGTGAAAATCGCCGAGACTTGCCCTCCATCCGCCAGCGTCGCGAGCCGCCGGCCGATTTGGGCGGTCTCATCCGGAATCACTTCCATCACCGTGACCTTCCAGCCCAGTTGTTCCAAACGTTCACGCACCGCGGGACCCGACCGGTCTGCCCGCGCGCCGGTGCTCGCCGAATCGCTGATGGTCAGGACCGCCGCCTGAATCATGCCTTTTCCTTTCGCCGAAAGTCTCCGCTTTTGCCGCCGGTTTTTTCGAGCAGGTACAAATCCTGGATCTCCACCGATTTGTCGAGCGCCTTGATCATGTCGTACACCGTCAGCGCCGCCACCGCCGCTGCCGTGAGCGCTTCCATCTCGACACCGGTCTGCGCCGTGGTGGCCGCGCTGGCTACGATGCGGACGCCTTCCGCCTCCACCGTCACGTCCACATCGGCATGCGTGAGCATCAGAGGATGACACAGCGGGATCAGTTCGGACGTGCGCTTGGCGGCGCCGATGCCGGCGATGCGCGCGATCTCGAGCGGATTGCCCTTCGGGTTCTCCGGCAGTTTGTCGAGTGCCGCCCGCGCGATCCGGACAAACGCATGCGCGCGCGCCGTGCGCTTCGTCCCGGCTTTGGCCGACACGTCTACCATGCGCGGGCTGCCGGCCGGATCGTAATGCGAAAGCTTTTTCATTTCGGGAGCACCCGGATCATTTCACCGCTCGCGTATGCGGCGCGGTCAGCGTCGGCCACCAGATAGGCGTTGGCGCGCGTCAGCGACGGTATGTCGCCCGACCCGTGCCAGGGAACGGGCGTCACGTCGGCGCCATCGGCGCTCAGGCGCGCGGGCAGAAAGCGCGTCAGCCCCACCCGATGACGAAATTCGCACGTCAGCCGCGCGAACGGCATGTGCAGCGCAATTTCTTCCTGTCCCGCCAGCAGCTCGAGCGCGGCCCGCGCGAAAACCTCGAACGTCACCATGGTCGAAGCCGGATTGCCCGGCAGGCCGAAGAAGAACTTGCCGCGCGCGCGTCCGAACACCAGCGGCTGCCCCGGCTGGATGAGCACGCGGTCGAAGAAGAACTCGGCGCCCAGGCCGGCGAGCACCTGCTCCACCACGTCGTACTTGCCGGCCGAGACGCCTCCCGATAGCAGCAGCAGATCGGCGCCGAGCCCACGCTCGATCATCTCGCCGGTATGGTCCACGTTGTCACGCGCCACCGGCAGGATTTCCGCAATCCCGCCGGCGCGCGCCACTTGCGCCGCCAGCGACCAGGCGTTCGAATTGCGAATCTGGAATTCTTCGGGCGCTTCCCCGACTTCCACGATCTCATCGCCCGTCGCCACGATCGCGACCTTCGGCTGGCGGAACACCTTCGCCGCGGCGCGCCCGAACGCCGCCAGCATTGCCACGTCGCTGTAGTCGAGGCGCTTTCCCGGGTGCAGCACCGTCTCGTGCGCTGCCGCTTCGCACGCCCGCGGATTGATGAACTGGTGCGGCTCGGCCGAACGGTCGCTGCGCACGCGCCCGTTGGCGCGCGACGTGTGCTCCACCATCACCACGGCATCCGCACCCGACGGCACCGGCGCGCCGGTCATGATCTCGACTGCCTGTCCCGGCCCCACCTCGCCCGTGAACTGCTCGCCCGCCCGCACTTCACCGATGACTTCCAATTCTCCCGGCAAATCGATGGCGCGGACCGCGTAGCCATCACGCACCGAGCGCGCCATCGGCGGGGTATCCCGATCCGCCGCGACGTTCTCCGCCAGCACTCGCCCCGCCGCCCGATCCAGTGTCGCGTCTTCCGTGGGAGGAATCTGCCGCACCGCGCGAACCCGATCGAGCACCATCTCGCGGGCTTCGGAAAATGTCAACGCCTCCACATAACCATTGTACGTGTCGCGCCATTGTCCGCGTCTTCACTTTGGCATCGCAGAAAACCTTGTGTGACTTTCCGCAACTGCCGAAAATGGAAGAGTAAGGAGACAAGTTTATGGCAGGCACCAAAGGCCAGAACCTCACTTCTGAACAACAACAATCTCAACAACAGCAACCCCAGCGCACCTCCGATCCGCAGCGAAGCTTGGCGCGCCGGCAAGACTATAACCTCGCGCGAGACTTCTTCACCCTGAGCCCGTTCACTATGATGCGGCGCCTCACCGAGGAGATGGACCGCGCCTTCACCAGCAACTTCGGCCTGACGCGCGGCCTGGGTGAATCCGGCATGTGGTCGCCGCCCATCGAGGTCCGCGAGCGCGACGGCAACCTGGAAATCATCGCCGAGCTTCCCGGGATGACGAAGGACGACATCAAGGTCGAGTTCACCGGGGAAGGCATCGTCATTGAAGGTGAGAAACGGCGTGAGCAGGAATCCGAGGAAGGCGGAGTCCATCGCTCCGAGCGCAGTTACGGCCACTTCTACCGCCTGATTCCGCTGGCCGAAGGCGCAGAGCCCGACAAGGCGAAGGCGGAATTTAAGGACGGCGTTTTGCAAGTGCGGGTGCCGATCGCCGAGCGTCGCGAGCGAGTCAAGCAGATCCCGATTAATACGTAAGCCGGTGCCGCGAAAGAATACGGGGACGCCCCTACTGGCGTGACGTTCGCGAGTGTCGCGTAGGTCGCCCGGAGCATCCCCGGATTCTTTCACGGCACCGTAAAATAGAATAATGCTCCTGAAATTGTCCGCCCTCCTGTGGGGCGCTGCATTAGTCTGCAGCGCGCAAACCTCGCCGCAGAAGATTCTGCCTTATCCATATGTACAGGAAGATCTGGCTAACGGTCTCCGCCTGGTGACCGTGCCCACGGATTTCCCCAACATCGTCGCCGTCTACATCGTAGTCGCGACGGGTCGCGCAATGAGGTCGAACCCGGCCACACCGGTTTCGCTCATCTCTTCGAACACCTGATGTTCAAAGGCACCGACGCCTACCCGCACGAGAAATACGAAGAGATCCTCAAGCGCATCGGCGCGGCATCGAACGCCTCCACCTCCGACGATTTCACCGTTTACTACACCACCTTCTCGAAAGAGGACCTGGACGCCGTTCTCAAGATGGAGGCGGATCGCTTTCAGCGTCTGAAGGACACCGAGCCCGAGTTTAAGACCGAGACCCTCGCGGTGCTCGGCGAGTACAACAAGAACAGTTCCAGCCCCGCCAACAAGCTCGACGAGGTCCTCTTCGAGACCGCGTTCGACCGCCACACGTACAAGCACACCACCATGGGCTTCCTGCGCGACATCCAGGACATGCCCAACCAGTACGCTTACAGTCTCAAATTTTTCGAGCGCTACTACCGGCCCGAGTACACCACCATCATCGTGGCCGGCGACGTGAAGCCGAAGTCCGTGCGCGAGCTCACCGACAAATATTGGGGCGCCTGGAAACGCGGTGCGTACAAGCCGGACATCCCGGCCGAGCCGCCGCAGAACGGCACGCGCACCAACCACGTCGATTGGCCCAGCCCGACTCTGCCCCTGATTGCGATCGCCTTCCGCGCGCCTGCGTACACCGACAGCGCCAAAGACACGGCGGCTTTGCAGGCTCTGGCCTACCTCGCCTTCTCGCCCAATTCCGAGCTGTACCAGAAGCCGGTGTTGCAGGAACAGAAGGCCGATTTTCTGGGCGGCGGGCCGCCTATCAAGGTCGACCCTTCGCTGTTCGAAATCTCGGCACGCGTGAAGAAACCCGAAGATGTCGATCTCGTGCGCGACCGCATTCTCGCCACCATCAAGACCTTTCAGGAGAAGCCTGTCGACGCCGCGCGCCTGGACGCCATCCGCAAGCGGCTGCGCTATTCGGCCGCTGCATCCATGGATTCGAGCGACTCCGTGGCCGCAGTGCTGGCGCGATACGTGGCGCTGAAGCGCACCCCCGAGACCATGAATGCGCTCTTCGATCAGTACGCGAGGGTGACTCCGGAAGACGTCCGGCAGGCTGCCGCGAAATACCTGGTCGAGAGCGGCCGCACCATCGTCACCCTCACCGGCCCGGCCCCGAAAGGCGGCGCGCAGTGAGATTCCTGCTGCCTCTTCTGCTGATCGCGGCCAGCGCACCGGCCGAAATGCGAACGGTTCGATTCCGTCTACTATGGCGTTCCGAATTACAACACGCTGGTCAAGACGGCACTCACGAAGATGACCCGCGAGGATGTCAACCGCGCCATCCAACGGTATCTGCGCACCGACAAGCTGGCGATCGTCGCCGTTTCGAAGAATGCGGAAGGGCTGAAGCAAAAGCTGGGCAGCGGTGAAGCGTCGCCGATGGAATACAACTCGCCGAAGTCTCCGGAGATTATGCAGGAAGACAAGACTGTCGAAAAGTGGCCGCTGGGGTTGAAGGCTGCGGACATCAGCATCAAGCCGGTGAGTGAAGTATTTCAGTAGCATCACCAACCGCTCCCCGTGGAGCCGTGAAAGAATACGGGGACGCGCCTACTTTGCGCATAGGTTGCGGATGTCGCGTAGGTCGCCCGGAGCATCCCCGGATTCTCCTCGCGAAAGCACCCCCCTCGGCTTCTCCTTTCGCCTCGCGCTCTCTGCGTCTCGGCGGTGAACAATTGATTTCGTTCTCCCCAATTGCCTTCTCTCTACTGCTACTCTTTAATCAAATGCGAATGCTCGTCGTCGAGGACGAAAAGCGCATCGCCGACTTTCTCTGCCGCGGCCTCCAGGGCGCCGGATATGCCGTCGATGCCGCGCCCACCGGAGCCGCCGCCCTCGATCACATCCACTCGGCCGATTACGATCTCGTCATTCTCGACCTGATGCTCCCCGACATGGACGGCCTCCAGGTCCTCGAGAAAATCCGCAACCGCAAAGTCGGTCCGCCCGTCCTGATCCTCAGCGCGCGCGGCGGCCTCGACGACCGTGTCAAGGGTCTCGAACAGGGCGCCGACGATTATCTGGTCAAGCCCTTCGCCTTCGTCGAACTGCTGGCGCGCGTCCGCGCCCTGCTGCGCCGCGGCCAGCCGACGCCAGAGCGCCTCCAGGTAGCCGACCTCTCGCTCGATTGCATCCGCCGCAAAGTGACGCGCGGCAGCGAGAGCATCGACCTCGCTCCCAAGGAATTCGGCATTCTCGAATACATGATGCGCAACCGCGGCCGCCCGCTCAGCCGCACCATGATCGTCGAGCACGTCTGGGACATGGATTACGACGGCCTCACCAACATCGTGGACGTCTACATTCGCCATCTCCGCAGCAAGATCGACGATCGCTTCCAGCAGAAGCTCATCCAGACCGTCCGCGGCATCGGCTACATGATCGAAGCTCCGGACAAGCCGGCCGAGAAACCGCCCGAGCCGGCGGCCGAGCCACGGCAGGTGTGACGTGATCCGCACACGCGACCTGCGCCGGCTCTCGCGCGGCCTTCGCTTCCGCCTCACGGCGAGCTACTTCCTCTTCTTCGCCGTCCTGCTGATCGGTGTCGCCGCTCTCTTCCGCGAACGCCTCGCCAACGAGCTCAACGCGCAGGTCCAGGAGACCCTGAACGACCGGTTCGCCGCCATCCGCGGTTTCATGCGGATTGAGCCGGACACAAGCGTCGGCGGCATCGCGGCGGAATGGTATTACGATCCCGAAGATCCGGATGAGAAGACGGCGGTGTTCGAAGTCCGCAAGATCTACCTGGTGGCCGACCAGTACGGCAACGTGATCCCCAGCGGCGGCGAAACCAAGGGGCCGGCGGTATCCACGGCGTACGAGGATATAGGACTCGATAAGCCTGCCGATATCGCGGCCCGCATGCGAATTGCCCTGGCCGCGACCAAACCGGCGGGCAGAGTCTTCTGGATGGACCGCCGCAATTCCCGGGGCGAGCCGATCAAGATTCGCGCGGGCATCGTGTACGATGAGCAGCATCGCGCCCCTTACTACGTCGCGGTCGGCGAATCGTTCGCAGACAACGAGGCCATCCTTCGCCGCTACACCTGGATCTACATCGGCATCATTCCCGGCGCGCTCCTGCTCGGGTCGCTCCTCGGATGGTTCATGGCAGGCCGGACTCTCACGCCCCTGAAGGACGTGGCGCAGGCCGCACAGCGAATCTCCGGCTCCAACCTGAGCCTTCGCATCCCCACCCGCCAAGCCGGCGACGAGCTCGATCTTCTCATCCTCACTTTCAACCGCATGATCGAACGGCTGGACTCCTCCTTTCAGCAGATGAAGCAGTTTTCGGCCGACGTTTCGCACGAGCTGCGCACCCCCATCACGGCCATCCGCGGCCAATTGGAAGTGGCGCTCTTCACGGCCCAGACCGTCGAGCAGTATCGCGAAGCCATGTTCAACGCGTTGCAGGATATCGACCGGCTCTCGCAGATCGTGCGCGCGCTGCTGCTGCTCTCGCAGGCCGAGTCGGGCCAGGTCGTCCTCCAAAAAACTCGTCTCGATTTGCCGGAGGTCATCCGCGAGCTGGTGGACCAGTTCCAGATTCCCGCCGAAGAGGCCGGCGTCCATCTCAGGGCCGACCTGCCCGGCGAATGCTCGACTGCCGCCGACCGCGTGCAGATCGAGCGCATGATCAGCAATCTGCTTTCGAACGCCCTCAAGTTCACACCCCGGGGCGGCGACGTTCGTGTGGCTGTGGAACCGGCCGCGGACAGCGTCCGCATCATCGTCGAGGACACTGGCCGCGGCATCGCGCGGGAGTATCTGCCCCACATCTTCGACCGCTTCTACCGCGTCCCCGGCTCCGGTACAGCGCCCGAACCGGAGCAGGGACTGGGCCTGGGCCTCAGCTTCGTCGCCTGGATCGCCAAGGCCCACGGTGGCAAGGTCGAGGTAGAGAGCACTCCCGGAATCGGCACCCGCTTCACCATCAAACTCCCCTTCGACGGCACGGCGCCCGGCACAGAAACACTGGCCAGCCAGCCCGCCGGCCGGGCCTGAAAACCGCGGCAGCAGGGCGGCGATCGGGCTGGCCGCAACCTGATACTATCTAGACCTATGTTGATCACTGCGGCAATTCTCGCGATCTTCGTTTACGGCATGATCGCGGCCATGCTGGGCACGATTCTGCCCGATATTTCCCAACGGTTTTCGCTCACGCCGAAACAGAATGGCAACATCGCGCTCTTCCAGGCGGTAGGTCTGATGATCGGCTCGTTCTTTGTGGGGCCGCTGATGGATGTGGAAGGCCGGCAGGTGGGCATGCTCGTCGGATTGGCGCTGGTATCGGCGGCGCTGTTGATGCTGCGCGCCGCGGGATCCTACCAGGCGGTAGTGATCGCCATGCTGCTCCTCGGCATCGGCGGCGGCGACGTGGTGACGGCGGCCAACAGCCTGAACGCCGATATCGACCCGGTCAATCCTGCCGTGATCAGCAACTGGCTCAACCTGTTCTTCGGACTGGGCGGCCTGGTGACGCCGTTGGTCAGCGCCCGCCTGTTCCAGAAAAATCCGCGCGCGCTGGCGCTCTTCGCCGCCATCCTCGCGATCCTCGGTTTGGCAGCGAGCGGAGTGGCTCCCTTCAAACCCGCCAGCGGCCAGGTCTCGTTCCAGTTCTCCTCGGTGGCCGCGCTTCTCACGAATCCCACGCTGCTAGGACTCGCCTTCATGCTGTTCCTCTACGTCGCGTGCGAGGTCGGTGTGTGGAACTGGCTGGTGCGCCACCTGGTCGCGCAAGGCGTCGCGGAAGGCAAAGCGTTAACCATCCTGTCGCTCGGCTTTGCGCTGGGCCTTCTCATCGGCCGTGTCGCTGCCGCTCAGATCCTCGGCCACGTGGACGCTCGAACTGTGCTGATCGGCGCATCCGTCCTGATGGCGGTCACGACGTACCTGATGCTCCAAAGCTCCAGCCCCGGCATGGCCCAGGTGTTGGTTTTCCTGGCCGGCCTGGCGATGGCTCCCGTCTTCCCCACGACGCTCGGGGTGGTCGGCTCGAAGTTCACCGGCGACACGGCGGCGACCGCCATCGGCATCGCCGTCACGTTCGGCTGGATCGGACTTGCCGTGAGTTCACCCATCATCGGCGGCATCGCGGGCAGCGATCCAACGCGGCTGAAGAAGGCGCTGCTGCTGCTGCCGGCGGCTTCAGTGGTGATGGTGATCCTCGGATTTACATTGTAGGATCGCGATTCTGTGCGAAGCCGGCTCCAGACTTGCTAAAATTCAAGTCTGCTTCATCGGGTCTTCAAGGCGTTTCAATACCGCGACTTCCGCCTCATGTGGATAGGCGCGTGCACGTCCAGCATCGGCACGTGGATGCAGATCCTGGCGCAGAGCTGGTTGGTCTACAAGCTCAGCAACTCGCCATTTCTGCTCGGCCTCGACGCCTTTCTCGGCGGCATTCCCATCTTCCTTTTCTCGCTCGTGGGCGGCGTTCTTGCCGACCGTTTCGACCGCCGCCACATGCTGCTCGGCTCGCAATACCTGCAGATGACGTGCGCCTTCACGCTCACCGCTCTGGTGGGATTTCACGTGGTCCAGGTCTGGATGATCCTCTGTCTCTCATTCGTCGCCGGCTTCGCGCAGGCCTTCGGCGGACCGGCCTACCAGGCTCTCATCCCCACGCTGGTCAACAAGGAGGACATGCCCAACGCCATCGCGCTGAACTCGATCCAGTTCAACGTGGCCCGCGTCATCGGGCCGGCGCTGGGAGGTATCGCACTCACCAGTCTCGGCGGCGTCTGGTGCTTCGGTCTCAATGGCCTCTCCTTCCTCGCGCCCGTCATCACCCTGACGATGGTCCGCACGCGCTTCCAGCCGGAGAAGACCAAGGAATCGATCCTCACCAGCATGAAGCAGGGGATTCGGTTTATCCGCACGCAGGGCTCCATGGAAGCGCTGATCGTGCTGGCCTTTTGCATGACCTTCCTCGGCATACCCATGTTGACCTTCCTCCCGGTGTTTGCCGACAAGGTGTTTCACCAGGGCCCGGCGACATTCACCATGTTTCTCTCCAGCTCCGGCCTGGGGTCGATCGCGGGTTCACTGGCGGTGGCGGCAATGGGCAACATCACGAACAAAGGCCGCGTCGCGCTCACATCGCTGATCTGCCTGGGCGCAGCCATGTCCGGCTTCGCGCTTTCCACCGTCCTCGTCCTGAGTTGCATCATGCTGTTCCTCTCCGGCGCATCCCTGATGGTGGTCTTCACGATGGTGAGCTCGCTGGTGCAGCTCATCACCACCAACGAAATGCGCGGCCGCGTGATGAGCGTTTACAACTTCGCGTTCCGCGGCGGCATGCCTATGGGAAACCTGTTGACCGGCCGGCTCGTCCCCATGTTTACGGCGCCGGTAGTGCTGGCGGTGAACGGGCTGCTTCTCATGGCCCTCGGTCTGTATTTCATGTTGGTGCACCGCCGGGTCGCCGCGCTTTGATCTAATAAGAGAGGACTAGATGCTATTGCCGCTGCTCATGGCCGGCATGATGGCCGCCGCGCCTTCCGCCCTCGAACAGGCGCGCGACCGCCAGGACCGTCCCGCCCTCGATAAGCTCCTCAACGAATACACCGACGCCGCCAACAAGGCGCCCAACGATGCCGAGGCGCAATACCGCGCGGCCGTGGCCGCCTCCTATCTGGCCGGCGTGGGAATCGAGCTGCATGAACGCAAGCCGGCCCGCGAAGTGGCCGAGCGCGGCATCAAGTCCGCCGATCGCGCCATCGCGCTCAAGCCCGACAACGCCGCCTACTACGCCATCCTCGGCACCCTCTGCGGCCAGGCCGTCACCGACCTGATGAGCGGGCTGCGCTACGGCGCCCGCGCCAAGGAGGCCGTCGAGAAGGCCGTCGAAAAGGCGCCAAAATCTTCCCTCGTTTACCTGGCGCGCGGTGTGGGAAATCTCTACCTGCCGGCGCAGCTCGGCGGCGGTCCCAAGGCCGGCATCCCCGATTTCCGCAAAGCCATCGAGCTCGACGGCAAGAACTCCGAAGCCTATCTCTGGCTCGGCATCGCACTGCGCGACGAGCACGACAACGCCGGCGCGCGCCAGGCGATTTCGAAATCGCTCGAGCTCAATCCCAACCGTGTGTGGGCCAAACAACAACTGGAAAAGACGCCCGCCAAATGAACCGCGTGGGGGTCGCCGCCGCTTGTGCCGCGCTGGCGCTCCTGACGTTTTTCCAATTCCCCGGTCACACCTGGCTGCAGCAGGACAGCCAGATCTTCGTGCCGATCCTCGAAAACCAGCGTGATGCCGCGGTGCTCCGCAACGACCCGGTGGTGCAGCATCCGCATACGGCCTTTACGCTGTACGACGAAGTGACGCAGGCGATTCGACTGCCGGGCTTCCGCGTCGCACTGGAGTTCCAGCAAATCGTTACGCGCGCCCTCGGCATCTGGGGCCTCTACCTGATGGCGACCGCCGCCGGACTGACCGTCGTGCCGGCCCTGACTGTCGCGGCGATTTGCTCGCTCGGCGCGAGCATCGTCGGCCCATTCGTCCTGACCATCGAGTACGAACCGACGCCACGGGCCTTCGCCCTCCCGCTGCTGCTTTGCGCCATCGGTCTGGCGGCCCACCGCCGTTACCTCGCCGCCGGTGTCGCGGGCGCCGCGGCTTTCTTGTACCACCCGCCCACGACGCTGCCGTTTTGGGCAGTGCTTCCCTTCGCCATCGGTGAACGCCGCTTGCGCTCACTCGCCCCGCTGGCCGTGGCCGCCGCCATCCTGCTCGCGACCGCGCGCGGCCAGGGCGACGCGCCGGCGTTCTTCACCGGCCTCACGCCATCCGAAGAACAGTTGCAGCGCATGCGCGCGTCCTACGTCTGGATCTCAACGTGGGCGCCGTCCACGGTTGTCCACTACCTGATCCTGGCTGCCGTGCTCGCCGCCGCCTTCGTGCGGGTGCGCCCGCAGCTTTCGCGCGAGCTGCGCTGGTTTCTCATCGGCATGCCGGCGCTGGGCTTGCTCAGCATACCGCTCTCGTGGCTGCTGCTCGAACGCGCCAAATGGGCGCTGATCCCACAAGTGCAGCCCTTGCGTGCGCTGCTCTTCGTGACGCTCTTCGCCATCTTTCTGTGCGCTCTCGCCGCCATGCGGGCGCGCCGCTGGGAGTCCATCGCCTGGCTCTCCTGCGCGTACCTGCTGCCGCTGCAGCCGCTAGTGACCGGCCCGTACCGCATGGCGGCGATACTGGCCGTGGGGCTGGCGGCACTCACGACGGTCGCGCGCCCATTGGCGCTAGCCGCCTTCTTCGTGATCCCCTGGCTTGGCGGAGTCGTCAACTATCCGCGCCTGCACACGCCCGAATTGGCCCAGCTATCCGAGTGGGCGCGAGCTTCGACGCCCCTGGACGCCGTCTTCGTTTTTCCCGACGCCGGCCGCACCCTTTACCCCGGCATCTTCCGTTCCGAGGCGCTCCGCGCCGTCTACGTCGACTGGAAATCCGGCGGCCAGGTGAACTACATCCGCGGCTTCGGCGAGCAATGGCGGTTCCGATGGCAACAATCGATGACGGCCCCAGTGAATCCGCCGAAGTACGAGGCGCTGGGCATCACCTATATGGTCGTGCAGCCCGAGCATAAGCTTGGACAGGCAGCGGAATTCGAAAACTCGCGCTACCTCGTCTACCGCGTCGCTCCAGAGCGGCGACCGTGAGGTACGGACTCTACGAGTACCTACTTTGAGGCATGCCCGGCCAGCACTCTATCGAGCTTGTCTAATTGATCCTGCAGGTCGCTCATCTTCACTTGTTCCGCTCTAAATTGATTTTCCGCATCTGCCCGCTCTATCTGGCGTTGCTGCTCTTCGGTGGCCAACATTTCAACGGATGACTTAAGGTCGGAGAGCATTTCTTCCGCAGCCTTTTGCTCAACAGGGTTTTGCGAAGTCCGCTTTCTGGTCTCAGCCTGATCGATTTGGCTCGCAAGCACTTTTTGCTGCGTCTGTGCCTGGTGGCATGCAGCACGAGCCTGATCCAGACGCTGCGTAGCGCGGTCCAGCACTGTGGCCTCGGATTGAAGACGGTACATCACGATCTGCACTCTTTGGATGGTTGCCGCAGTAGTCTGCAAATCACTCCTTAGTTGGCGGATTTCCGCGAACATCGTCTGTGTCATCTGTGACTCCGGCGAGGCAGGCTGAGCGACTGCCGCAACCGAGATGAGGAGCAGTGTCAAAGAATAGATCAGCGTGCGATGCATGGATTGCCTCCGCAATGATAGACACCACTTCCATTTTGCTTGTTCCTCCCACCGCCATCGCACCCAGACCACGTTGGACACTTCCGAGGGTTGCAGGCCCGGCGGCCCGAGCGTGAGATCCGGGGAAGAATAGACGGGGGCCATGGCGGGGACCCCGGGGGGAGGTGGCTCCCTTCGCTCGACCGCTATCGACGCAACAACCCTCGATCTCGCGGGCGATGGCGCCATTGTTCTACGATCCCGGCATCGAAAGTACTCGCTTGGACGGCTTGTAGCGGGAATCACGCCGGGCAATCGTCATCTCGAGACTGACCGGTGAGCGCCGGCAGGCAGCGCTAGACCGCCACGCCCGCGCGCCACAACAGATATCCGATCGCCTGCTTCACATAGTTCCAACGCTCCTGCCATGCACCCGGACTCCGCTGCTCTTTTCGCGGCGAGCCGTACACGCTGAAGCCTCGGAACTGCAGCATCTCTTTCACGCGGTAAATGTGGTAGCCGTCGCTGACCACGATCACCGAGTGCAGGTTCATGCGATGCATGATCTCCGCCGCCATGGCGGTCGATTCGACAGTGCTCTCGGCCTCCGACTCGACGATGATCGCCTCCGGCGGCACCCCGTGGCCAATCAGGTACGAGCGCCCGACGCCGCCTTCCGTGAATACCGGGTCGCCGCCCGCACCGCCCGTCGTCATGATGCGCGGGGCGAACTTGCGGTCGTAGAGGTCGAGCGCGTGGTCGAGGCGCGCACGCAGCACCTGCGAAGGACGGCCGCGGTATTCGGCGGCGCCCAGCACCAGGATGACGTCCGCCGGACGCGCCTCATCGCGCGAGGATTGCTGCTCGATGCGCATGGAAACGTACGCGATGTAGCCCACCAGCGCGATCGTCACAACCCCGGCCACTCTCCAAACGGTATGTTTCATCTGCGGTATTCTGATGGTTCCGAAACATTATTGTAATCAGATGGCAAAGGCCGAGACGATCGTCAGCGCCGCCAACCCGCTGTTGAAGGATGTCCGCAAGGCCATCGTGCGCGGCGGACTAACGCAGCAGGGGTGGTGCGTCGCCGAGAGTTTTCACCTGCTCGAGGAGGCGCTGACCAGCGATTGCGAAGTCAAAGTCGTCCTCGCCGCCGAGTCCGTCCGCTCCGCCGCCGAGTCGCACGTGCGCAACCTGGCCGCGATCAAAGTGGTGGTGCTTCCCGATTCCCTCTTCCAAAGCCTCTCCGGCACCGAGACCACGCAGGGCGTGATGGCGCTGGTCGTGCCGCCAGCCTGGACCATCGACCAGCTCTTCCGCGGACGCGCGCTGGTGCTGGTCCTCGACGGCCTTCAGGACCCCGGCAATGCCGGCACCATCATCCGCGCGGCCGAGGCCTTCGGCGCCACCGGCGCATTCTTTCTCAAAGGCTCCGTCAGCCCCTACAATCCCAAAACGCTGCGCGCCTCCGCGGGCTCGCTCTTCCGCGTTCCCTTTCTCTATGGCGTGGATCCCACGCTGGCGCGCGCCGCCCTGCAGCAGCATAAGGTGGACCTGATCGCGGCTGTGCCGGCGCGCGAAGGGGCGCCCATCCGATCCATTTCGGATGTGGATCTCAAGCGCAGTTGCGGCTTGATCATCGGCAACGAGTCGCGCGGTGTGAGCGCGGAACTGCGTTCGGCGGCGCTCGAAGTCTCCATCCCCACGGTCGGAGTGGAATCGCTCAACGCCGCATTGGCGGCCGGGATCCTGCTCTATGAGGCGCGACGGCAGAGGACCTGGCGGCCGTGAGTCTCTTCGACAACTCGCCGCCGGGACCGGATGCGGCCGAAGCCGCCGGCGGCAAGCGCCCGTTGGCGGAGCGCATGCGGCCGGAGCGCCTGGAAGATTACATCGGGCAGGAGCACATCCTCGGCGAGGGCAAGCCGCTGCGCCGCCAGATCGAGCGCGACGAGTTGACCTCGGTCATCCTCTGGGGCCCGCCCGGCGTCGGCAAAACCACCTTGGCGAAACTGATCGCGCGCGTGACCCGCTGCGAGTACATTCCGTTTAGCGCCGTGCTCAGCGGCATCAAGGAAATCAAGAACGTGATGGCCGATGCCGAGCGCCTGCGCCGCCTCGGCCGCCGTACCATCCTGTTCATCGATGAAATCCATCGCTTCAACAAGGCGCAGCAGGACGCTTTCCTCCCCTACGTGGAGCGCGGCGACGTCGTCCTGATCGGCGCCACCACGGAGAACCCGTCCTTCGAAGTCATTTCGGCGCTGCTCTCGCGATCGCGCGTCTATGCGCTGCGCGGCCTCACGGTTCCGGAGATCGTCACGCTGTTGAAGCGCGCGCTCCCGGTGGTCGGCCTCGAAGCCGCCGGCGACCTGCTGGAACAGATCGCCATCTACGCCAACGGCGACGCGCGCCAGGCATATAACACGCTCGAAGCGGCCGCCGCGTCGTCCGTCGGCGGCGCCCTCACCTCCGCCGCCGTCGAGGACGCCATGCAGCGCAAAGTGCTGCTCTACGACAAGGGTGGGGAGGAGCATTTCAACCTGATTTCCGCGCTGCACAAGTCGGTGCGGTCGAGCGACGTGGATGCCGCACTTTACTGGCTGACGCGCATGTGCGAAGCCGGCGAGGACCGTCTCTACATCGCGCGCCGCCTGATCCGCATGGCGATCGAAGACATCGGGATGGCCGATCCGCGCGCCCTCGAGCAGTCGATCGCCGCCATGCAGGCGGTGCATTTTCTGGGAATCCCGGAAGGCGATCTGGCGCTTGCGCAGGCGGCCATCTACCTGGCGGTGGCGCAGAAGTCCGACGCGTCCTACCGCGCCATGAGCGCCGTGCGCGAAGACGTCGAGAAGACCATCGCCGAGCCCGTCCCGATGAATCTGCGCAACGCCCCCACGAGGGCCATGAAGGCTTGGGGCTACGGCGAAGGCTACCAGCACGCCCACAAGTTCGAAGGCGCCATCACCGATATGGACTGCCTGCCGCCTTCACTCGCCGGCCGGCAGTATTACTTCCCCACGGATCGCGGCGTGGAAAAGCGCATCGCCGAGCGCCTGGAAGAGATCCGTCGCTTGCGAAAGAAGGACTGATTTCCGCTGCTGTCACTTGACGGAGAATGCGGAAGATTTTTCTGATCGCCGATTCCTGAGCGTTGCCGGACCGCGCACTTCTACGGGATGGCGACAAACCGTCTAAGTGGACGTAATATCGGATTGTCGGAAAGCTGATGGGCTGGACGTCTGACCTTAGTTTGGCGGCCTTCAGGTTCACGTTCGGGGTAGATTGTACCGCTGGCTTTCGATGAACGCGCTTGGCCAGACCGCCAACTGCGCAAGGCCAAAGGCGGCATGCACGGAAAGGACACAGTGGAGCCTGGCATCGTACCATTGCAAACAGTGGCCAGAAATCTCTTTCGCGCTCTTTGTGTGCTCATCGGCTGCTTGCCTGCCTTGGCGCAACCGCCTGTAGATGCACAGTTTCAGATCAGCCTTGATCCGCCGTCGAGCCGCCCCTATCTCGGCGTCAACGCGGTGTATCACGGCTTCGCGTTCATGCCTGAGGACGTAAATAAGGGCATGACCGATGCGGCGCGTAAGCTTGAGTTCGATCGGGTTTCGCGGATGGGGCTCCATATTGCCCGCACCTTTTATCGACCCGATTGGGCCTGCCCCCAAGCGATCGCCGGACCCTGCGACTGGAACTCTACGAAGATGCAGTCCTTCTATCAGTGGCTTGCGGTAATGAAGAGCATCGGGGTCACAGTCTCACTGAACGCGGGATGGTTTTTCCCGACGGATACCTACCTCGGCAAGACACAGCCGGGGCCGTCCGACTTGGCGAACTGGGCCGCGTGGGTCAGTGAGTCGGTACACCAAATCGTAGAACTTCGGGGATTTACAAATGTCAGGTACCTCACCATTTTCACAGAGCCTACGAACATGTTCACGGGGGCACTTCCACCGGTCCTGCCACCGGGAACGGATCTCTGGACTTACTACGCTGCGTGCGCCCGGACACTGCATCAACGTCTGCTGCAGGATGGAAGACGCGGTGAGGTTCTATTGATGGGCCCAAACAACTCAGGCGCTCAGGATCTTGATAGAGCGGTGTCTGAATTGAACGATGTTCTGGATGTTTACAGCGGACACTACTACAACGATCCAGGTTACGATCAGTGGTACTCCCATTTCACCTCTATGCAGCAGCTCGTCGCCACGACAGGCAAACCCGTGTGGTCAGACGAGTACGGCAAACAGGATGAGGCATTTCGAAACACCGATGTCTATGGCAACTACGTCGGCCAAGCTGTCGCTGCATCGATAAACGCTGGCGTCCAGACGACGCTACTGTGGCTACTGTTCGATCAGCAGTACGTGTCGCCGGAAAGCACTTGTTGTAATCCGTCCATTGACAGCTTTTACAATGGAATCCACCGTTGGGGAACGTGGAGGTATCCGGGCGACACTCTGCCAAATTCGGATCAACCGCGTTCGTCCTGGTACGCCTTCAGTATGTTGTCGCGTTATCTCGGCGGCAGTCCCGGAACGGTCTCATTGCCAACGACCGCGAATGCCAACGGCGTGTTTGCGGCGGCCACTTCGCCGGGGGGATCCGATTACAGCGTTCTTGTGGTCAATGGTTCCGCCGTCATTCGCACGGTGAGCCTGAATTTCAATCGAGCCCTCGGAAAGACTCTCTATCAGTATTCGTACACGCCAGGGGAGGTGAAAATCGAGCCTACCGGCGCCCTGATCCCCTATGGTGCAAGCTACGCCGCGGTGGGAAGCAGCCTGACAGTAACACTCGGGCCCCAATCGGTCACGGTTCTTTCAACGTTGACTGGAAGCCCCGGCACGATTCCTTCTTCCCCCAGCGGGCTGGTGGCCACGGCGGGTGTCAAATCAGTCGCCTTGTCCTGGAAGGACACTTCGGCGAACGAAGACGGATTCCGCATTGAGCGCCAGTCCTCGGATGAAAGCGCATTCGTCCGCATCGCTACTGTGGCCGCCAATGTCACCACGTTCATGGATACCAGCGCGAGCGCGACCAGCTATCAATACCGGGTGTGTGCGTTTCGTACAGAGGGATGCTCCGCATACAACTTGAGCATGTTGGTAACCGTCGGGGATGGAAAGGGCATGATCGGCTGGTGGCCTCTGATGGGAGACTTGAGTGATAAAACCGGGCAGCACACGAGCCCCAAAGCGGACAACATCGTGTTTGCCGCCGATGGCAGAAACGGTAGCAGCGCACTGCATTTGAATGGATTCAATTCGTTTGTGGATCTGGATCGCTTTGATCTTGGCGACCGATTCTCAGTTGCCGTTTGGGTGAAGACCGGCGACGCATCTTCAATCTTCAGTTCAATTCTTACGAATCAAAGTCCTAATGGTTTCACGTTGGCGGTGGTGAACCTAACGCCAGGTGCCGTCCAAACTCAAGCCCGTCAGGTAGAATTCGAAACTAATACGGCGGGCCAGCAGCAGAATGCTTTGAGCTCGCCTCAAGCGTTCCCTTTGGGGAAATGGGTCCATCTAGCAGCCTGTGGTAATAGTCGCGAAAACATGTGACCTAGCGAATGTTCTGGGCGTCTATACTGCATGGCCATGGGAACCCGCAAGAAACGGGAGCGACAGGAAGATCTCTGGGTCGTCAGCAGCGAGGTCGTGGGC
>JBGPHT010000098.1:0-28029 GCA_041484525.1 Bryobacteraceae bacterium
ATGATGCAGCGACTGGTGCGTGCGCCGGACATTATCGGGAGCCATACGCGCAGCCATGGGTTCGACACTCTTGCGCTCCCCCGGAAGCAGCAGTCCGGCACAGTAAGCTTTCAACGGAGCGCCACGATCAGCGTGCCCCGCTTTTCCTGTGGGCCTGGTGCGAAACAATGTCCCATAAAAACATTCTACATCAGTTTTGTTATTTCTAACACAGTAGTACTAGTGTCGTGTCCACGAATTAGCTGGACAGATCGAATCCTGCGGTTTCCCCACAATCGGCGTCGATCAGCGTGGATCGGCGGCTAATAATTTTGAGGGGTATTGGTTTAGAACGGCGCATCCAGTATGGGCCGCTGATGAACACCGATGAACGCGGATTCTTGGATTCGCTGACCGAACGCGTGCTCGGCGCCGTCTTGAGGTCTCCAACATTCTGGGTGCCGGATTTATGGAAGCGTATCGTCCTCGGGTTTCAGATTCCCGAGCCGATTGAGGCGCCGGCTGGGGCGGGGTAGGACACAACTTGGCTTGTCCATCTATTTCCTGGACACTACACGAGGTAGCCCCCCGGACGTAACCTAAAATCAGCCGGACGCACGATAGCGTGCAACTGAACCTCGGCATTCCGCACCAGATTGTACAAGCCTGTTCTATTCACAGAATTGTCACAGCGTAAATATCTGATTTTACTGAGGCAGATCTTCCGGCCCAGATGGCCTTCAGCATGCGATTCGCTCAGCATGCTTCGGCTATTAGAGGACGACCAAAATCATAACCAGATAAGTGCCGCCGAATCCACAAACGGCGAGTTTCATACGGAGGCGGCAGGTGAGGGTGCCCGCCTGACTGGGGAAAATCCTGGGGTTCCGAGCGAGGAGGACTTGGTTGCATCCGCACGTAACGGGGACGTGAAAGCATTCGGCGAATTGATTCAGCGGCACCGCAATGCGTGTCTGAAGCGGGCCATGCTGATGATCCGCAACCGCAGCGATGCGGAGGACGAAGTACAGAACGCCTTTTGGAAGGCATTCCAGCGCCTGGAACAGTTCCGGGGCGAGGGAACTTTCGCGGCGTGGTTGAGCCGCATTGTCGAGAACCAGTGCCTGATGCGCATCCGGGAGGAGAGGAATTCGCGGTTCGTGTACCTGGACGAATCCACCGAATCCAATGTTCGCATCGAGCTGGTGGGCCAGATCGCAGATCCGGAAGATCAACTCGGTCTGGACGAAGTGGTGAAACTTCTGCGAAGGGAGATTTCGCGGATTCCGCCACTGTTACGGAATGTGATGCTGCTGCGCGACCTCGACCAGTTGCCGATGCCCGACGTGGCGGTTCGTTTGGGATTGTCGGTGCCGGCCGCGAAATCGAGGTTGATGCGCGCGCGGATGGAATTGCGCTCGCGAATCACCAAGCACTGCGGCCGTAAGGGCCCGGGCACATTGATGCAAATGGCCAGGTACTCACAAGCGGCCTATACGCGGGCTAGTTAATCGGGCAAAAATTCGATGCGCAGCGGCCGGAATCGAGGTACACTACCAACGGCTTACTGTAGATGCGTGCCGGCAATCAGCGTTTCCGGCCCCGGGAAGGTACACATAATCTCGAATGGCGCCGACGCCTCACAACGCTGCGATTGCCCTGTTGTGCCACGCCAACGGAACTCTGATCGAAGTCTATTACGATGAATTGGGCCTGACTCCTCGTTTGGCCCCGGCCCGGGAGTTCGCCGCCATCCTGGTTGCCTCCAGCTTTCGCAAGGCGAACCGGTTCATGCGGACGGTGGCGGCGAGCCATTCCGCATTGGACTGGGCGCTGGACGTGGCGCTGCCGAACGGCGCCGCCCCGCTGTTTTTCTCCGGCTGTATCACGAACCGCGGCATTGTGATCATCGGCACGAAAGAGCCTCTCTCCGCCACTGCCATTCCGGACGATCTGACGAGAATCGCGGATGAAAATCCGGACACGCTGGTGCCTGCGCTCAAGGAACTGAGTATCCGGAGAGACGCAAAAGCAAAGTCGGAGCGCGTCGTTCATGACCAGCTTTCGCGCTTGAACCACACTCTGGTTCGTCCGGAGGGGCCGGCGCGGAAGAGGGCCGCCAGCCTGGAGAAGGCTACTCCGGCGCACGTCCAGTTGATCGAGATTGCGGCGCACGATCTGCGCAACCCGATCAGCGGGATTCTGGCCGCCAGCCAGTATCTGATCGAAGATGCCGCCCGCCTGCTCGAAGAGCACCATTTGACTCTGCTCCACTCGATCGAGTCATCCAGCCGGCTGATGCTGCGGTTGATCGAAGACATGTTGGAGATCCCCGCGATCGAGTCCGGAAAGCTGCGCATGGACTTCCAATCCACGGATGTCACCTGGCTGGTGGACCAAAGCGTGTCGATCGTTCGCCCGCTCGCGGAGCGCAAGAAAGTCCGGCTGGAGGTGACGGCGGAGGGGCCGACCCCATACCTGGATGTGGATCCCATCAAGATGAGCCAAGCCATCAACGGGCTGTTGACGAACGCGATCAAGAGTTCGCAGGCGGGCAGCAGAATCGAAGTTCACGTCGCAGTGCGGGGAGAGGATGCCGTCATCACGGTGCGCGACGAGGGCCCGGGGATTTCGGCGGACGATCTGAAATCGCTGTTCGACGGCTTTCAGAATGGGCTTTCGAAGCGCGGATTGACGGAGGCGCGGACGGCGCTTACGCTGGCTAACGTAAAGCGAATTGTCGAAGGGCATCACGGGGCGATCAGCGTGGAGAGCGATCTGGGGAAAGGGTCGACCTTTACGCTGGCGCTGCCGTTGTCGAGTGCTGGTCAGGCGGGACGGCATCGGCCGGCGCATAAGAAGTCGGCGCCGGCGGGGTAGGTCGCCGGCTGTCGACCGTCCGGAGCATCCCCGGATTCGTTCACTGATGCGATGCTGCGGGGACGGCCCCGGGTTGGGGAGCATTCGCCTCGGCCACTGGGCCATGCAGCAACACGGGAGATGACTTCGGAGTGGGCTTCGGCTTCTCCTCTTTGTCGTCTTTACCTCGGTTGCCGTCTTTGCCCTCCGGCAGCGGGACCACCTGGCCGTCCATCTTTGCACCCTCTCCGTGATCCCACCAAACCGTCGACTCGACGGCGTAGGTGCTGATCATGTCCATCAGGATGCGCACGCGGCGCGCCTCGTCCGGGTCGAAGCGCCGTCCCTCGCCGTGGAAGTTCATGGTCGCGGCATCGGTGTGGATCGTGTAGTTCTCTTTCCCCGACGGCTGAAAGACGCCGCCGGTGATGTCCCCTACGGAAACCACCCAGGTAAGCTCGGCGCTCACCGGGTTCCAGGTCACCGCCTCCAGACGGCGTACCAGGCCCGTGGCGACCGGCGGTTGCGGTTCGGCGGGCTTGACGGCCGGTGGGCGTGGACTTCCGCTGCCGTCTTGCGCGCACCCGATACCGGAGAACACGATCAGCGCGATCAGGGAACTTTTCATGACTATCCTCCCCCTCACTGAGGCGGATGGGGAGAGATTTGAGCGTGATGCAAATGTTAGGGATTCGGACAAGAGGTCGATTTTTTTACATCCGATGCCGGGCAACCGCATCAGTCAGTCAAGCGCCGGGCTGATGCCTCATGCAGGCTCCTTGTGTGTTCGTCTCCTTGGAGCATCGGTCCGGCGCACTCTCGGGAAGAACCCTGAAAGGCACGTAGGGATGCCGAATGTCAGCCAGACCGAGGAGGATTTAGAGGTCAATGAGAGTGGCGCCGAAACGCGAAGCGTCCTGCAGATCGCGAGAAAAGTAGCGGCCACGATCGGTATCGATTTCTTCCGCGCCATCGCCAAACATCTGGCCGCGGCGCTGGCCGCTGATGGCGTGCTGATCGGCGAGTTCGTGGGCGGACAGGCGGAGCGCGTCCGAACCCTGGCGGCATGTTTGGATGGGGAGCCCGCCAGCTTCGAGTACGAGTTGGCAGGTAGCGCCTCCGCCCAGTTGGCTCTCGGAAAGCCTTGTCTATGCCGGTCCGGCGTACAGACCCGGTTCCCTTCCGACACCTTGCTCCCGCAAGCGCGCGCGCAGGCTTGTATCGCCGTACCGCTCCTGAATCCCAAGGAGCAGGCCCTGGGGCTGATCATGGCGCTCTATCGCCGGCCCGTTACCAGCCTGCGCGTTCCGAAAGCGATGCTCGATATCTTTGCGGCGCGCACCGCGGCGGAGCTTAGCCGAAAACAGGAGGAGGACCTGCTTCGCGAGAGCGAACAGCGCTACCGCGCCTTCATTGCGCGCAACGCGGATGCCATGTGGCGGATCGAACTCGAACAGCCGGTCCCCATCGATCTTCCCGAGGAGGAGCAACTCGAGCGCATTTACCGTTACGGATATCTGGCGGAGTGCAACGATACCCTGGCCCAATTGCTGGGGCGCGAGAAAGCGGAACAGTTGATCGGCAGCCGCGTGGAGGAGGTGGCTCCGCTGTCGAATCCGAGTATCCGCGATGCCAATCTCCGCGCCATTCGCGCGGGTTACAAGCCGACCAATGTCGAGATGAACCGGATCGACGGGCATGGCAATCGCAGACACATGGTGCGCAGCGTGTGGGGCATTGTCGAGGACGGAAAGCTGGAGCGCATCTGGGGCACCAACCGCGACATCACCGAACTCAAGCAATCCGAGCTGGCGCTGGATGCTTCCGAACAGCGCATGGCGCACCTGCTCGAAACCGTGCACCTGGTGGTGGTGATGCTGGCTCCGGACGGGGCGATCGCGTTCTGCAACAACTATCTCTACCGGCTGACCGGCTGGCAGCCCAACGAATTACTGGGCGAGGATTGGCTGGCGCGCATGATCCCCGCCGAGGAACGCAGCAAGCTGCAGGCGGCATTCGCGGGCGGCATGGTGGAGGCGGACGTCCCCATTCACTTCGAGAGCACGCTGCTGGGGCCGGGAGGCCGCCGCTGGCAATTCGCCTGGGACAGCACGATCCTGCGCGACATGGAAGGGAAGGTTGCGGCCTGGGCGAACATCGGCCGCGACATCACGGAATACAAGGCGCTCGAGGAGCAATTCCGCCAGGCGCAGAAACTCGCCAGCATCGGAAAGCTGGCGGGCGGCGTGGCGCATGACTTCAATAACCTGCTGACGGTGATCATGGGTTACAGCGTGGCGCTGATCGAGAAGCGGAATCCGTCGGATCCCACCTATGCGGCGCTGGCGGAAATCCGGAAGGCGGCCGAGAAGGGCGCCGATCTCACGCATCGGCTGCTGGCATTCAGCCGGCGGCAGGTGCTCTGTCCCGCGGTGATCGACCTGAACGGATTGGTGGTGGATGCGGATCGCCTGCTGCTGCGGCTGATTGGCGAAGACGTTCGACTGGCGACGAAGCTGGACCCCGACCTGGGGCTGGTGCGCGTGGACGCCGGCTATTTCCAGCAAGTGCTGGTCAATGTTGCGGTGAACGCCCGCGATGCCATGCCGCACGGCGGGAGCCTGACCATTGCCACCTCGAACGTGGAGGTGGAAGCCGGCAGTCCAGACTCACCCGGCGTCGCACCCGGAGAGTACGTGCAGCTCCTGATTTCGGATACGGGCATCGGAATGAACGAAGAAGTGCGCAGCCATCTTTTCGAGCCGTTCTTCACTACCAAGGAACTGGGGCAGGGAACGGGCCTCGGCCTTTCGACGGTCTACGGAATCGTGCGGCAAAGCGGCGGTCAGATCTCGGTTGAGACGGAGCCGGGCAAGGGTACCAGCATCCGCATCCTGCTGCCGCGAGTGCAACCGGAGGCTGCTCCGGCGAGGCCGTCAACCGTGGAGACGGTGACTCCGAACGGAACGGAAACCATTCTGCTGGTGGAAGACCAGGAGGCCGTCCGCCAGCTCACGGCGAAGATTCTCGGCGACCTTCATTACACGGTATTGGAAGCGGAGAACGCCGCGCGGGCGCTCGAACTGGCGCAGGACGGAGGCCGCGCGATCCACTTGCTGTTGACGGACGTCGTCATGCCGGGCACGACCGGGTGCGAGCTGGCGGATCGCGTACGGGCCTCGCAGGGCGGGATCAAAGTGCTGTTCATGTCCGGCTACACGGATGCGTCGAGCATCACGGAGAGGATCAGGGTGCCTGGATTCGGCTATCTCGACAAGCCGTTCACTCCGCAGACGCTCGCGGTAAAGGTGCGGGAGATTTTAGACCAGCGCTGAGCTGACCCGAATCCGGTACAGTATCGAGATAGATGATTCGGCGGCCGGTTGTGGTGCTGTGGCTCATCGCTGCGTCCCAATGGGTGGCGGCGCAGACCCCCTCTGCCCCGCAATCGGAACTGGACCGCGTCGGCGCGCTGCGGCTGGATGCGGGGTTGGCTTACCAGAGGTGGCTGGCCGTTGCGTCCGAGGTAGCGATCGAGCGGATGAGGGTGACGGATCCCTGCTCGCCGCGGATTCGATCTGGCATACAGCGCGCCTCCGCTGCCGAGGTGGAATTCTATGACGCGCAACGCCGGTATGTCCAGGTGTGGAGCGGGTATGCGCGTGAGCAAATTTCTTCCGAGCGAACAAGCAGTGAACGTGCGGCGCTGAAGGCCGAGGCCGAGCGCGAGCTTCGCGGTCTCGAAGACCTATTGAACGGACTGGCGCAGCCCTCTGCGGCAGTGGACAAGAGGGGGACGGACAAGCGAAAGCTCGATCTGGAAGCTCGAATCAGCAGCGTGCGGGTGGAGCTGGATTCGCTAGCCGGACCTGGCGCGGGAGGCGACGAGTTTGTGCTTCAACTGCAGAAGGTCGAGGTACAGATCATCGACCAGCACGGATACTGGCTTGCGTATTACGAGTCAGCCGAGCGGGCCTACGCGATCAGGTGCCCGTCATCGTCGACGTCCGTGCGGACCAGCTCGCCGGGGTTCCACCTTCCCGGCTTCGGTCCCCCGATTAATAAGGTTCCCGGAGGCGCCGTAACGCCACCGGAGCCGCCGGGCGCTCCGGCCACGCCGCGCGAGGTTCGGCGGTATCCGACGATCGAGGCGCCCCCGCGCATCGCTCCGGCGATTGAGTTTTCGGTGCAGGTCTCGCTGACGGTCGACCAGCAAACTCCCGAAGTCACGGTGTCCGAAACAGGCAAAGGCACTACCAAAGGTTTGGGCGGCCTGTTGAGGATGACGCTGCCGTGCGTCCCGGAGTGCGCCATCGAAGTGGTGCTGAACGCGCCGGGCTTCGACATCGTATCGGGCTCCAACACGGCACAGATTCAAATGAACGCGGGGCGCAGTTCCACGGTGGCGCGCTTCAAACTGAAATCCATGTCCGAGGCGCCTGCGGGTCCTTCGCGGATCTCGGCCACGTACTGGTATGGCGGCACGTACCTGGCGCGGGCGGTGCGCGGCATCGTGGTTGCGGCGCCGGCCGCGGAAACTCCGCCGGCAGTCGCGCGCGCCGCGGGCGTCGCACCGGGTGGCGCGGCGATGGGCGCGTCCGCGCCGATGGCCGCCAGTATCCTCGACCCACCGCCCATCCGTGCCACAGTGATACCGCGGACTGTCGCCGCGCCCGATCTTACGATCCGGTGGGAGGAGTCGCAGGTTGGCGATCGGACGTCCTGCCAGGTAACAGTGGCGGCTCCCCGGCTGGGCCCGACGCTTTCGGAAGCTTGCCGGCCGGGCCGGGAACTCGCCGGGCTGGTGAGCATGCGATATGGCCGGCTGCTGGAGATTCGCGGCGCGCGTCCGGTGGGCGCCGGAGGCATGGCCGCCGATGTCCGCACGGCTGAATTGGATGAGATCAAGGGCTTCGGCCAGGAGTTGTACGCGCAAATGCCGGCACTCGTCCGCGACACATTTTGGAAGCTCGTCGACGACGAGCAGACCGTCCCCGACTTCCATTTCCGCTCCATCCAGATTTACACCAACGATTTCGTTCTGCCGTGGGAGCTGCTGGTGCCGGTGCGGCGGCGCGAGCCGTTTCGCGGGTTCCTCGGCACCGAATTCCAGATCGCCCGCTGGCACATCGACGATCACGTGGAGGACGCCCCGCCTCTCAGCGTTTTCCTCCGGACGCTCGCCGCCATCGCGCCCCGCTATGAAGGGGGCAAGTTCCTTGCCAACCAGAAACGCGAAATGGACTTCATCAAGCAGATGCCTGGGTTTCGTGAGGTTCGCGGAACGCTGCGCGATGTCGGCGCCCTGCTCGACCATCCGCCGGAGGGCATGGTGCATTTTGCCGGCCACGGCCAGGCGGAACAGCAAGCAGGCGAACTCTACAAGTACCGCATCCAGCTTGAGGATTCGACCATCGACCCCACCGGCTGGCGCGCCCACTCTTCCAGCGCCGGTCCGCATCCGCTGTATTTCTTCAACGCCTGCGATACGGGCAAGGGAGCAAGGCCGGCCGGCTTCCTGGATGGGTGGGCCGGCGCCATTCTGCAATCCGGCGCCAGCGGTTTTATTGGCGGCCTCTGGCCTCTCTCGGATTCCGGCGCGGCCGATTTCTCGCGTCTCTTTTATGGCGAGTTGCGCGACGCGCTGGCGCAAAAGGAGCCGGGGCTTGTCTCGGAGATGCTGCGGAAGGCGCGCCGCCGGTTCCTGGAGACGGGCGATCCCACTTTCATGGCCTACGCTTTCTACGGCGACACGCGGCTTCGCATCGTCGGGCCCAGCGTGCGATGAGCCACGGGCTACAATGGGCGCAAAGAGGAGCGCGCATTGTTCACCCAAACTTATTCCAACCACCGCCGCTGGATACCGTTATTTCACTTCGGGCTGTCACTGCTGATTGCCCTCACGCTGATTGGTTCGTGCGTCAACCTTTACGAATCGATGGGCGATCACCAGCGGCTGTATAGCGCCGCGCTGCTGGTTGCGGTGATGATTGCCGTGGCGCTGTTGTACGTATTCTGCCGGACGTTTCCGCTCAAAGCACAGGACCGGGCGATTCGCGCCGAAGAGGGCCTGCGTCACTTCGCCATGACGGGGAAGTTGCTGGATCCACGGCTGGGCGTCAAGCAGATTGTGGCGCTGCGGTTTGCGCCGGATAACGAATTCGTAGAGCTGGCGCGCCGCGCGGCCGAGGAGCATCTGGCGCCGGATGCTATCAAGCAGGCGATCAAGCATTGGCGGCCGGACCAGTACCGGGTTTGAGGCTGGCGGATTTCTAAGCGGGGAGCGGAGCCGGTCGCCGCGCCTTGAGTGTCCACGCGGCGCCCAGGGCGAAGAGGGCCAGCGAAATCCACTGCGAGGTGTCCAACGGGCCGCCCCATAGGTTTCCCTGCTCGTGGTAGCGGAAGAATTCGACCACGAAGCGGGCGGTGGAATAGAGCATCAGGTAGAGGCCGATGACGGCGCCCGTCGAGTGCGGGCGGCGAATCCGCCACCAGAGAACGCCGAAGATGGCGAACTCGGCGAGGGCTTCGTATAGCTGCGTGGGGTGCAGCGGGCGGTTCAACGGCACGCCGACAAGGTCGTGCGCGGCCGGGTCGCGGAAGGTCACAGCCCAGGGCAAGCGGCACTCGACGCCCCAGCAGCAGCCGGCCGTGAAGCAGCCCAAGCGCCCGATGCCGTGGCCGAGCGCAATCGCCGGCGCGAAGACGTCGGCGGTTTTCAGCGGGGGCAGCTTGGTGCGGCGCATGTACCACCACGAGACCGCGAGCGCCACGATCAGCCCGCCGTAGAATACGCCGCCGGCCTGCAGCGTGGAGAACGACAGGATCTCGCGGGGATGCTCGGCGTAGTAGGAAAAGTCCACCAGGAACATCATGAGCTTGGCGCCGGCGATGGCCGCCAGCGCGCAATAGATGCCGAGGTTGGTGACGGAGTCGACGTTCAGCCCGGCGTCCTTCGCGAGGCGCGCCGCCATCCACAGAGCCGTGAGGAACGCTATCGCGACCAGGAGGCCGTAGGTGTGGAGGAACGAAATGTGGAAGATTTCAGGGTACATTTGCCGTCTGCCGTTTCGGCCGGAGCAGATCGATCAGCAGCAGTCCGCTGCCCACTACGATGGCGGAGTCGGCCAGGTTGAAGGTGGGCCAGTGATGTTCGCCGATGTAGAATTCGAGGAAATCGGTGACGCGCCCGAACACGATGCGATCGAAGACGTTGCCCGCGGCCCCGCCCAGGACAAACGCCAGGCCCCAGTAGGAAAAGCGGTCGAGCCGCTCCGGGCGCCACAACAGGCTGCTTACCCAGATCACCGCCGCTACCGACAGTGCCACTAGCGCGATGGTGCGCCACTCCGAAGTGGAGTCGTTGAAGATGCCGAACGCCACGCCGCGATTTTGCGAGTGCACGATGGAGAAGAAGCCGGGAATCACTTTGAAGTCGTCGATGAAAGAGACGCGCTGGTCGATGAGCCACTTGCTGAGGCGGTCGAGCGCGAAGATGGCGGCGGCAATGGCGTATGCCTGGAGCCGGCCGGCGCGCGTGCCTGCGCTATTAAGTGTCATCGCCCATCTCTTCGATAGCATCGGCGCACCCGGCGCAGATAGTCGGATATCCGGCGCTCTCTCCCACATCCGTCGTGTACTTCCAGCAGCGCTCGCATTTCGTTCCGAGAGCGCGCTCGACTGTCACGGCGAGAGGGTCGCCGGTGCGGCCCAGCTCGACTTGCGAAACGATGAACAGGCCGGGTAGCTCACGCGCGTAACTCTCGAGCAGCGGATAAAGGTCGCCGTTCGCGGAAAGGCGCACGCGCGCTTCCAGAGGCGCGCCGATCAGCTTCTCGTTGCGCGCAGTATCCAGGCTTTTCAGGACGCCGTCCCTCACTTCCATGAGACGGTCCCAGTTGGCGGTCCGTTTCCGTGCGGCATCGTCCAATCCCTCGGCCAGCTCGGCGGGCTCCGGGAATAGCGCCATGTGGACGCTGCCGGCTCGTCCCATATTTCGCCAGACTTCGTCGGCGGTGAAGCTCATGAGAGGGGCGAGAAGGCGCACCAGCGCGTCCAACAGGCGGTAGAGCGCGGTCTGCGCGCTGCGACGCGCGTGCGAGCGACGGGCCGTGGTGTACAGGCGGTCCTTCAGTACGTCGAAGTACACAGAGCTCAGGTCTACCGTGGCGAACCCGTAGACGGCGTGGTAGACCTTGTGGAACTCGTAGTTGTCGTACCAGGCGCGGCAGCGGCTCACCAGGTCTTCGGCGCGCAGCAGGATCCACTGATCCAGCTCGTGCATCTCCGCCGCCGGGACGAGGTCCTTCTGCACATCGAATTTATCCAGGTTGCCCAGAATGTACCGGAACGTGTTGCGCAGTTTGCGATAGGCCTCGGTGAGGCGCGTGACAATCGTCGTCGACATGCGGACGTCTTCGTTGAACTCGACCGAAGCGGTCCACAGGCGAAGGATCTCGGCGCCGTGCTCCTTGATGACGGACTCGGGCTCGATGGCGTTGCCGAGCGACTTGTGCATGGCGCGGCCGTCGCCATCCAGCACCCAGCCGTTGAGCGCGCACTCGCGATAGGGCGCTCCGCCCTTGAGCCCCGTGCCGACCAGCAGCGAACTGTGGAACCATCCACGATATTGATCGCCGCCCTCGAGGTACATGTCGGCGGGCCAGGACAGGCCGAACCGCTCGTTGAGTACGGCCAGGTGGCTCGATCCGGAGTCGAACCACACGTCGAGGATGTCGTTCTCTTTGGCAAATTCAGTGGCGCCGCACTTCGGACATTTCGTATCGAGGGGCAGCAGCTCGGCGGCGGTGCGCTCGTACCAGATGTCGGCGGTGTGCTGCCGGAATAGCTCCACGATGCTGTCCAGGATCTTGCGATCGGTGATGGGCTCGCGGCACCTCTCGCAATAGAAGACGATGATGGGGACGCCCCAGACGCGTTGGCGCGAGATGCACCAGTCGGGGCGCACCGCGATCATGTTCGAGATGCGCTCCTCGCCCCACGACGGGATCCAGCGCACTTTGCGGATGGCCTCGAGCGCATGCTGGCGGAAATCGTTGCGGTCCATCCCGATGAACCACTGCTCGGTGGCGCGGAAGATGGTCGGGTTGTGACAGCGCCAGCAGTGCGGATAGGAGTGCGCCAGTTTTTCGACTCCGAGCAGGCCGCCGTGCGATTTCAGAATCTCGATGACGATGGGGTTGGCTTCCCACACGGTGCGGCCGATGATCTCCTCGGGCAGGCGGCCGGCGGCGCCTTCGGCGTGGAAGAAGCGGCCCGCGGCGTCCACCGGGCAATAGGTCTCGATGCCGTACTGCCGGCCGACGGCGTAGTCTTCCTGGCCGTGGCCGGGCGCCGTGTGGACCGCGCCGGTGCCCTGCTCGAGCGTCACGTGGTCCGCCAGAATGCCGAGCGAATCGCGCTCGAGGAACGGATGGCGGAAGACGGAGTGCTCCACTTTCGCGCCGGGGAATGTGGCGACCACGCGGTAATGCGGCCAGCCGCATTTCCCGGCTGTGACCTTGAGGAGATCCGCAGCCACGATGTACACCGCGCCCGCCACATCCACGGCGTTGTACTCGAACTTCGGGTTGTAGGCGATCGCCATGTTGGCGGGGATGGTCCACGGCGTGGTGGTCCAGATGAGGCCGTACACGTCGCGGCCGGCCAGGTCGGGGTGGATCTTCGCGGGGCCGGAGGCGAGCTTGAAACGCACCCAGATCGACGGGCTCGTGTGGTCGGAGTACTCGACTTCGGCCTCTGCCAGCGCGGTGCGATCCTTAATGCACCAGTGCACTGGCTTGAGGCCCTTGTAGACGTACCCGGCCTCCAGGAAATCGACAAACGCGCCGGCGATCACCGACTGGTAATGCGCGCTCATCGTGAGGTACGGATCTTCCCAAAGTCCGAGGACGCCGAGGCGCTTGAAATCCTGGCGCTGCAGATCGATGTATTTTTCCGCGTACTTGCGGCAGGCGCGGCGGATTTCGACCGTCGACATCCGCGCCTTCTTGGTGCCCAGGTCGTTATCGACTTTGATCTCGATGGGCAGCCCGTGGCAGTCCCAGCCTGGGACATACGGCGCGTCGTATCCGGCCATGGACTTCGATTTCACGACGAAGTCCTTGAGGATTTTGTTGAACGCGGTACCGAGGTGAATGCGCCCGTTGGCGTAGGGCGGTCCGTCGTGGAGAATGTAGCGCGGACGTCCGGCGCGCGCGGCGCGAATTTTGTGGTAGAGCTTCTCCTCTTCCCACAGGGCGAGCATCTTGGGCTCGGCCTGCGGCAGGTTGGCCTTCATGGAGAAGTTCGTTTTGGGCAGATTGAGTGTCTGCTTCAGATCCACGTTTTGCGATTCCATTGTCGGGGTTAACTACTATCGTACCAGCCGTGGGAATCTGAAAGCATGTCGCGCGGGCTCTGGTTGTTGGTTCTGCTGGCTTGTCCGGCTGTGGCGGGCAAGGTTGACTTGTATCCCGGATTGCCGGGGTCGCCCATTATTCAAAGCGTGCAAGTGGACGCGTCGGGCAACATCTATCTGGCCGGTTCGGTGGCGCCGCCCACGCCACGATCGGAGAACGAGACGGATGCTTTTGTCGCTAAGCTCACGCCCGACGGCGCCCGCGTGTTGTTTTATACCGTGCTCTCCGGTGCGGGCATCGATACGGCGGCGGCGCTGACGATCGGCTCCGACGGCTCGGCGTATGTCACCGGCGGCACTACGTCGACCGATTTCCCGGTGACTGCCGGGGCAGTGCAAAGCAGCTACACTTCGACGGACGGCGGCATCCAGGGATTCGTCACGAAGCTCGATGCGAATGGCGCGATTCGCTATTCGACGTATCTGGCAGGGACCAACAGCGGGCAAGGGATCATGGTGGATGCGGCGGGCAACGCCTACGTCACCGGCGGCCAGATCACGGGATTCACTGCGACGCCCGGGACTGTATCGGGGAGGCTCGGCGGTTTTGTGGTGAAGCTGGATGCGGCGGGGTCGAAGTTACTGCTGGCGGTCTCCGGCGCCGGCGGGAGTTTTATCGCCACCGACGTCCAAGGGAACATTTACATAGCGGGGACTGGCGGCGGGCCCGTCGGCGATTTCGCTCCTGGAGCCACGCCCGGAGCTTTTCAGCCGGGACCGCGAATCCGCGTGTGTAGCGGCGGGTCGGGTATCGGCGGTTTTCAACTGGCCTGTTCGTATCCGTTTGTGGCGAAGCTCGATCCCGCCGGCACGAAGTTCCTCTACGCCACTTACCTCACGGGGACGTATGGTGCGAAGCCGGCCGCGATGGCAGTGGATGCGGCGGGCAACGTGATTGTGGCCGGGACGACGAATTCGCCGGATTACCCGGTGACGCCCGGCGCATTCCAGACCAGCTACAGTGCCAATGCCGCACCACCGCCCGACGCGTCGGCCTTTCCGCCGATTCTGCCGCCGCCGCCAACGGGCTACGTCACGAAGCTGAACGCCAGCGGCAGCGGACTGGTGTGGTCCACTTTCTTCGGCGGCATGCGGCAGGATTACGTCACGGGCATGACCGTGGATCAGGCGCGTGCGATCTTGCTCGCGGGCTACTCCGAGTCGGGCGATCTGCCCGGCCTCAGCCAAACGCCCACCGGTTGCCGGCCCACCTTGAACCAGCCGCTGGCATTCGTGGCGCGCCTTTCCGCGGATGGCTCGGGCGCCGGTTCCACGCAACTGATCCACGGCGTCCATAGCTGCCTGTACGGCAACTGCTTTTACACGGTGTTCACGCCGTGGTGGCCGGCGCTCCGCTCTGACGGCACGGTGGTGGTGGCGAGTGCGCGCGGCGAGCTCGCCGGCGCCGATCTGACGGCGGCGGCTCATCTGGCGTGCCTCACCGATCCCGCCGACAACGTGCAAGTCCGCAGCGTAGCGCCTGGACAAGTCCTGTCGATCTTCGGCGACGACATTGCACCGACTCTGCCGAAGGTGCCGGCGATCGGGCTGCTTCCTGGTTTCAATGGCGTCAACGTCACGTTCAACGGATTCGCCGCAACCATCCTCTACACGTCGGGGCAGCAGATCGACGTGCAGGTGCCATACGAAATTGCGGGCGCTGCTACGGTGGAAATGCGGTTGAGCAGTCTAGTGAATGGCGCGTTCTCCGAATCGCAAACCCTGGCAGTGGCAGCGCGGCAGCCGAGCGTTTTCCTGGCACCCGATGCGTTCGACACGGATGCCGCCGGCACCTCATTTTGCGGCAACCGTTTCCAACGCGTGCCGCAGGCCGTGGCGCTGAATCCCGATGGAACGCGCAACGATTGTGCCAACCCCGCGCCATCGGGCTCGATCGTCACCATCTTCCTGAACGGCTTGGGCACGACCACGCCGGCCCAGTCCACTGGTGCGGTCAGCATGGCGCCTCCGATTGCGTTATCGCCGTCCGTGGACAGCGGTCCCATGCCCACCGCGGCCGCCGCCACCTACCTCTCGACCACCACTCTTCCCGGAGCAGTGTCGGGCGTGGCGCAGGTTCGCATCCAGCTTCCGCCGAACGTGCCGAACGGCTACGTGTTGGTGCCGGTGGTGGCAGGAACTGCCACGCGCCAGGCCGCGGTACTGGTCTGGATGAAGTAGGACACCGTGTCCGAACGGAGTCGTGCTACTCGCGTCGCGGAGCGTAGAGCACCCGCCCCAGATGACTGCTGCACGGCGCGTTCCAATGGGCACTGTATGCCAGGTCCCGAAGCGCTCTCTTTTTCATCCAATCGAAACGGCTGGTCTGCGATCATAAGGATATGATCGGAGCTGCACCTCCTGTTTCCGAATCTCCTGCCCAGGTCAATCCGCTTGCGCCCGAAGAACTCGGCCGGATGGACGCCTGGTGGCGGGCCGCTAATTACCTGTCGGTGGGGCAGATCTACCTCTACGACAACCCGCTGCTGAAGGAGCCGCTCACCATCGAGCACGTCAAGCCGCGGCTGCTGGGGCACTGGGGCACGACGCCCGGACTCAACTTCATTTACGTTCACGCGAACCGCGTCATCAAGAAGTACGACCTCGACATGATCTACATCGCCGGGCCGGGACACGGCGGTCCGGGGCTGGTCGCCAACACTTATCTCGAGGGTACCTACAGCGAGTTCTACCCCGGCGTGCCGCAGAACGAGCGGGGCATGAAGCAACTGTTCACGCAGTTCTCATTCCCGGGCGGCATCCCGAGCCACGTGGCGCCCGAAACGCCCGGCTCCATCCACGAAGGGGGCGAGCTCGGCTACTCGCTGCTGCACGCGTACGGCGCGGCGTTCGACAACCCCGACCTTTTCGTGTGCTGCGCGATCGGCGATGGCGAGGCTGAAACGGGCGCGCTCGCCACCAGTTGGCACTCCAACAAGTTCACCAATCCGGCGCGCGACGGCGCTGTCATACCGGTTCTCCACCTGAACGGCTACAAGATCGCGGGGCCGACGGTGCTGGCGCGCATGGGCCACCAGGAACTGGCCGAACTGCTGCAGGGCTACGGGTACGCGCCTTATTTTGTCGAAGGCGACGATCCGCCCGCCATGCACCAGCTCATGGCCGCGACGCTCGATCGCGTGATTGCGCGCGTCCGCGAGATCCAGCAGGAGGCTCGCGTCGACGGCTTCCACGAACGCCATCCCTGGCCGATGATCGTCCTGCGGAGTCCCAAGGGTTGGACCGGCCCCAAGGTGGTGGACGGGCGCCAGATGGAAGGCACGTTCCGTGCGCATCAAGTTCCGCTGGCCGAGCTGGCCACCAAGCCCGACCACCTGCGCATGCTCGAAACGTGGATGAAGAGCTATCGTCCCGAGGAGCTGTTCGACGACGGCGGCGCGTTGCGGCCGGAAATTGCGGGGCTCGCACCGGAAGGCGACCGGCGCATGGGCGCGAACCCGCACGCCAACGGCGGCCGGCTGTTGAAGGATCTCATCCTGCCTGAGTTCCGCGACTATGCAGTGGAGGTTCCACAGCCGGGCACCGTGGTCGCCGAGGCCACGCGCGTCATGGGCGGCTTGCTGCGCGACGTGATGAAGCTCAACATGGACGCGCGTAACTTCCGCCTGGTGGGGCCGGACGAGACGGCGTCCAACCGCCTGGACTCGCTTTTCGAAGTCACCAATCGCGTCTCGACCGAAACCATTCTCGCCACCGACGACCACGTCGCACCCGACGGCCGCGTCATGGAAGTGCTGAGCGAGCATATGTGCCAGGGCTGGCTCGAGGGCTACCTGCTCACCGGCCGCCACGGGTTCTTCTCCTGCTACGAGGCCTTCATCCACATCATAGATTCGATGTTCAATCAGCACGCCAAGTGGCTTAAGACGACGCGCCACATCACCTGGCGCCGGCCCATCGCGTCGCTGAACTACCTGCTGACTTCGCACGTCTGGCGGCAGGACCACAACGGCTTCAGCCACCAGGACCCCGGCTTCATAGACCACGTGGTGAACAAGAAGGCTGACGTGGTCCGCGTCTATCTGCCGCCCGATGCCAACACGCTGCTTTCGGTGACGGACCACTGTCTGCGCAGCCGCAATTACGTCAACGTGATCATCGCCGGAAAGCAGCCGGCGCCGCAGTGGCTCGACATGCAGTCCGCCATTCTGCACTGCACGGCGGGCATCGGCATCTGGACGTGGGCGAGCAACGACGACGGCGTGGAACCGGACGCCGTGATGGCCTGCTGCGGCGATGTCCCTACACTTGAAACGTTGGCTGCGGTGGATCTGCTGCGCCAACACCTGCCGGATATCCGGCTGCGCGTGGTGAACGTGGTCGACCTGATGACGCTCCAGCCGTCGACCGAGCATCCGCACGGTCTTTCGGACCGCGACTTCGATTCCCTGTTCACCGAAAACAAGCCCGTGGTCTTTGCGTTTCACGGCTACCCATGGCTGATTCACCGCCTGACGTATCGGCGCACTAACCACGACAACATGCACGTCCGCGGATATAAGGAGGAGGGGACCACCACCACACCGTTCGACATGACGGTGATGAACGACCTGGACCGCTTCCACCTGGCCGGCGACGTGGTGGACCGCGTCCCGCGCCTGCGCTGCGTGGCCGCGCACTTCAAGCAACACCTGCGCGACAAGCTGATCGAGCACAAGCTCTACGTCAGGAAGCACGGCGAGGACATGCCGGAAATCCGCGACTGGAAATGGCCGTACTGAAAATCCTGGCGCTCAACGGCGGATCGAGCAGCTTCAAAGCCGGCCTGTTCGAGTTTCCGGGCGGGCGCGCCCTGTGGGAGGCGCGCGAGAGCACGCTAGATCCGCTGTTGAAACGCGTGCAGGCGGGCGAGGTCGACGCCGTGGGCCACCGCATCGTCTACGGCGGCCGCGCCTTCCGCGAGACTACGCGCATCACGGCCGAGATGAAGTCCGAACTCGCGGCCATGGCTCCGCTCGACCCGGAGCACAGCCGCATCGAGATGGGAGGCATTGCGTCCACGGAGCGCATGCTCGGTTCCGCGGTGCCGCAGTTCGCCGTATTCGACACGGCGTTCCATGCGACGCTGCCGCCGGCGGCATACGTTTACCCGGGTCCGTACGAATGGCTGAACCAGGGGATCCGGCGCTACGGATTCCACGGGATCAGCCATCAGTACGTCTCGCGGCGCGCCGCCGAAGTGCTCGGACGCGATCCCGCGTCGCTGCGGATGATCACCTGTCACCTGGGAAACGGCTGCTCGCTGGCCGCCGTGCGCGACGGCCAGAGCGTGGATACGACGATGGGCTTCACGCCGCTCGAGGGGCTGATGATGGGAACGCGTTCCGGCTCGGTCGATCCCGGCATCCTGATCCACTTAGCGCGAGATTGCGGCAAGAGCGCGGACGATCTCGACCGCATCCTGAATCGCGAATCGGGCCTGCAGGGCGTCTCCGGAATTTCGGGCGACATGCGCGAAATCGTGGGCGCGATGCAGCAGGGACATGCGCGCGCCCGCTTGGCGTTCGACGTCTTCGTGCACCGGGTGTGCCGCGAAATCGGCGCTATGCTGCCATCGCTCGGCGGGCTCGACGCGTTGGTGTTCACGGGCGGAATCGGTGAGAATTCCGCGGAGGTGCGCGACGGAGTGTCCAGCCGCCTCGGGTTTCTGGACCTCGAGAAAGTGCGCGTGATGGTGGTGCCCACGCGCGAGGAACTGCAAATCGCGCAGGAAGTCTACACTTCAATTCGGGGTGCCGGTTAGACTTCGCTCAGTATAGTTACATACTTCGCCGGGTCCGTTTATGTGGTTCTGCACACCGTGCGTGATGGCAGGTGCCGGCAGGCGGGTGTAGACTACGCTCACATCAACGGATGCGGCGTGGTGCCCACATGGCACCGGCTCGGAGGTCAGAATGTTCAATCTCAGAATGGCGGGAACGCCGCGATGCGCTCCCTTCGCGGCTGCTCTGGTGCTGGCTCTGCTGTGGCTGCCGGCCGCGGCGCCTGCCGCCGCACTTTACGGCGGGCTTGGCGGGCACAGCAACGGAGATTCAACCAATGACGGAGCGCTGGGCATCGTCGACCCGAGCACGGGTATCGTTTCCATCGTCGGACATCCAGCCGGTGTCTCGCGAATCTCCGGCCTGGCTTTCGGTTTGGACGGGACGCTGTACGGCGCGACTCAGGTCGCCGGTGGCTTTCCCCCTCCTCCCGGACCGACAGGCGCAAGCAACCTGATTCGCATCGATCCCAACACGGGAGCTCTGATTTCGTCCGCCCTCATCACCGACGGAACCAACGGCCTCAGCATCGCGGACCTGACCGTCCAGCCTGGCACCGGACTCCTTTACGGGATTCGCGGACCTCAGGATCAGCTCGGCGGCCAAGGCAGGCTCTACACTATTAATCCGGCGACGGGCCTGGCGACGTTGGTCGGGAGCACCGGTGATTTCTTCGCGAGCATCGCCTTTGGCCCAAACGGAATTCTGTATATGTCCTCAGCCGATCTGGATTTTGCGACGGATAACATAATCAATATTGCGCTGAAGACCCTTAATCCGGCGAATGCCGGCATCCTCTCGACGGTTGCCACTCAGGACTTCTTTGGCGCTTTTGGTATTCGATCCGACGGGATGATTTTTGGCGGGACCGGAGACCAGAGCCAACTGTTTACGATCAATCCGGTGACCGGAGCCGAGACCCTGATCGGCTCAACCGGCCGCAACTTCGTAGGTGATCTCGCCTTCGCGCCTGTACCGGAGCCTGGTTCATTCCTCCTGGCGTTGATCGGGGTATTGGGCTTGAGTACCGCCTGGCACTACTTCCCGCTGAGAAACGCCGGGTTCGGAAAGTCCACCTTAACGTCGCGGTTGGCCTGCTCCATCCACTTCGCAAACTTCTCCTGGCGTAACTGGTAGAAGATCTCGTCCTCCACCTCTTTTAAGGGGCGATAAGTCACTTCCTGCGCCTTCAGAATGTAGAACCCGTTGGGCTGCCGGACGGGATCGCCGGTCTCCCCCTGCTGCAAAGCGAACACAGCGGCGCGAATCGCGTCCGGCACATTGTCGGCTAGCCGCAGTGTGGCGAAATCGCCGTCCTTGTTCTTGGATGTCTCGTCGTCGGAGTTCTCTTTCACGAGCTTCACGAAGTCGGCGCCGGTGCGGATCTGCTTCACCAGTCGATCGGCCTTGGCCTTGGCCTGCTCTTCGGTGAGTGGCAGCTTGCCGCCTGATTTGCTGCTCGATACAGGGGTTGCCGGAGTGGTGCTGAACGCGAGGTAGATGGCCTTCACTTTCACCATCTTGTACTTCTCCTTGTTCCCCTGATAATAAGTGTCGACCGCGCCCGCCTCCACGCTCCCACTGTTCACCTGGCTGTTGATCTTGGCTTGGCTCAGGACCATCATGCGGTAGTATTCGAGCGCATCCTTGGTCGGAATTTCCTGATCCAGTTTCTCCTTCTCACCCATCTGGGTCAGCTTGCGCATGAGCCCCCACTGGTGGAGGAAGTTCTGCTTGTCGCGCAGCGCCATCTGCTGATTGGGCGGCGGGAGGATCGCGTAGATCCGCCGGAACTCGGCCATGGTGAGCTTCATGCCGTCGTCGAAGACAGCGACCACAGCGTCGTCCGGCAGGTTCGGCATGGCGGGATCGGGCGGAGCGGCTTGGGCCTGCGGCGGAGCAGGCGGAACAGCAGACTGCGACCAGGCAGCGCCGAGGTAAATGAACGCAAAAAGACCGATGACTTTCATGGTTGGATGTCATTTAGTCTAACATGGGGTCCCGGCGGGCTGAGAAGCGAAAGAATACGGGGACGCGCCTACTTTGCGGGATAGGTTGTTGCTGTCGCATAGGCCGCCCGGAGCATCCCCGGATTCTTTCGGCGCGGATTTATTCGTTATCTCTTTTCGCTTCGGCCGTCGTCGCGTTTCACTTGAGCGCGGCGCCGGCCCAGCTCCAGATTGTCCGCGGCCTTCTTCTTCGCGGCGTCGCTGATCTCGATGTGATTGTTCACCGCCACGGCGCCCGCGGTCTTCGCCATCCGCGTCGCGGCGCCTTTGTGCTGCACCACATTGGTGCGGCCTTCCCACGTCGCGACGCCGCCTTGTACCCGCACCTTGAATCCATCGGCGCCGATCTTCGACTTGGCGAGTTTCGCCTTGATGGCGGCCTCGATCTGGGCGTCGGAAAGCTTCGGTTGGGTGGTGGGGACTGCCTCGCGCTGGTGCACCGGCGGCTTCTGTTGCGGCTGGGCCGCCACGGCCCATACGGCGATCGTCAGGGCCGCCATCACGCCTAAATTTCGAAACATTCGCATATCAGATTGAGTGGCCCTGAGCCGCCGAAAGTTCTCAAGAATCTGTGCTAAAGTTGGGTTTCTCAAGGCGTTCTGGTTCGAATGTCCGAACAAATCCTGCTGCAAGGCAAAATCCTGGGCACGGAGGAATTCCTTCTGGCTAGTCCAGCGGAGGGGCGTTCCACGCGTTCGGCGGGCGAAGATTTACTGGCCGGCCGCTCGCAGTGGATCACGCTGCTCTGCGAAGTGCTGCCGCGCGCCCTGTTGGCGGAACTCGGCCTGGCACGCATTTTGCTCGGATCGAGCGGCGGCGGTCAATTTCTAGTGGTGCTGCCCGGCGAGGCGCGCGAACCTGCCGAAACTTTTCTCTACGCCGCCGCGCGGCAGATTTCCGAACTCAGCTCCGGGCACGTCAAGCTGATCTGGGGCGTCACCGACAACCTGGGCGATTGGGCCGTCATCCGCAGGCGGCTGAATGACGAATTGCAGGGGAAGCGCAATGCGCCTTTGGGCGGCGGTTCTCCGTCGGGTCCGGACACTGCGTTCCAGCCGTTCGCGCGCGCGACCACTCCCAACGCCGACGCCTACTTCGCCAAGGAACTGGGCGCGCTGGTGCGACAGGCGTCGAACGTCGGATGGTCTCCGGAGAACCCGGGCAAGGTGACGCCGGACGCGGGCAAGCATACGTGGAGCCTCACCTCCAACCTCTCGCCGGACGGAATCATGGTGGCGCGGCATGCGGCGCCGTCGGACGACGCGAAGCAATCCGCGCCGGTGCAGACGCTGGCGCGCCGCGCGCAAGGGCGCTCCATCTGGGGAGTGCTGCGCGGCGATGTCGACAACTTCGGACTGCGGCTGCGGCGTGTGCACTCGATCGAAGAGCACGTGCCGCTATCGGTGCTCTACAAGCAGTTCTTCGCGGGAGAACTAGAAGTGCTGTGCTCGCTGCCCGAGTTCTGGCGCAAGGTCAGCATTCTCTATTCGGGCGGCGACGATTTCGCCGTCTACGGTTCCTGGGACGCGCTGATCGCGCTGGCTCGCGAGGTGCAGCGGCTGTTCCACCGCTTCACGGAAGAGAATTTGAAAGAATACCCGGGGGCTGAAGGCAAGACCATTTCGATGGCGATCGCGCTCGCGCCCGAGACCTACAGCCCGCTGGCGGCGGTCTACGAAGAGGCCGGACGCAATCTCGATCTGGCCAAATCGGCGGACAAGGATTGCATCTATCTGTTGGGCCGCATTCTCGAATGGCGGCACCTGGGAGACGCGGCGGAATTGAAGGACACGGTGACGCGCCTCGTCCACGATTTCCGCATGTCGAAGCAGTTCCTCTATCAGTTGCGGAGTTTCTACCGCCGCGAAGCGTACGGCGAGCACACCGGCGAGACGCAGCGCACGTGGCGATTCCAGCGGCGGTTCAACCGCATCCTGAGCGGCACGCGCGACCGCGAGTTCCAGAAACTGCGCACCCACCTGATCAGCGAACTGGTAGGGCGGAAATCGGCCGAAGTGAAGCTGCGGCCCGCGGGCCTGGTGGCGCTCGAGTGGGCCAGATTGGTAACTGAGGTTTAGCAAATGGCAGAACAGCAGCAGCAACCAACCCCGAACCGCGAGAACCGTCCGCCGCGCGAGGGCCGCGGCGCCGGCGGTGGCGGCGGACCGCATGGGCCGGGAGGCGACCGCGGAGATCGTGGAGATCGCGGTGGGCCGCGCGGCGGCGATCGCGGCCGTCCCTTCGAAGGTCCGCCCGAAATCGAACTCGAGAAACTTATCAGCGACAGCCTCTATCTGGACAACCAGGCGCACGCCGTAGTCAGCCGCATGCGCGACATGGATTCCGGCACCAAGACCCAGTTGCGCCGCTTGTACGGCGCGGTGCGGCGCGCCGTGCGCGCGCCCGAAGGCGAGCGGCAGCACGAGTTCGTCATGCTGCGCGCGCGTCTGGCATACACGATCGCGCGCCACGGCCTGCGCAGCCTCGACCAGTTGGAAAAACTGCTGCTGCAGGTAACGCGCAGGAACGACATCCGCGGATACGAACGGTTCAAGGATCTTTTCGAGGCCATCGTGGCCTACAACGAGTAACTCATGAGCGCACACACCTCCCAAACCGAATTGAAACTGATCGGGAAGCTGATACTTGAAGGCGACATGACGTGCGAGACCGGCCTGCATGTAGGCGCGGGCAAGGGATCGCTCGAAATTGGCGGCTCCGACAATCCCGTGGTCAAGGACGCGTTCGGCCGGCCCTATGTGCCGGGGAGTTCGCTGCGCGGCAAGATCCGCTCGCTGCTCGAGCAGTCCTCGGGACTGGCGGTTCCGGCCGAGATGGTTTACCTTTCGCGCCGCAAGGGGCAGGAAGTGCGCATCCACCAGAGCGACCGTCCGGATGACGAGATCTGTCTGCTCTTCGGCCGCAATCCGGGCCGCATGGAGCGGGTGCAGGGCGAAACGCTGGATACGTCGCAGGCCACGCCCGCGCGGCTCGCGGTGTTCGACGCGCCGCTCGATCCGGCCAGCATCACGGCGCAGATGCGCGAGAACCTGGACGATGAGCTGACGGAGGTGAAGAGCGAGAACGCCATCGACCGCATCACGTCGCAGGCCAACCCGCGCACCCTCGAGCGGGTCCCGGCCGGTGCGCGTTTCCGCGCGCGCCTGGTGATGGACGTGCTGTGCGAAGATGACGCGCCCTTGTTTCTGCGCGTGCTGGAAGGGCTGCGGCTGCTCGAGGACGACGCCCTGGGCGGCGGCGGCTCGCGCGGCAGCGGTCGCGTGAGCTTCTCCAACTTGCGGCTGGTGTGGCGCGGCAAGAACTACTACGCCACCGGCGCGGCGGAAAAAGAAGTGGCGGCCGCGGCGGCGCTCGGCGCCATTCAGGCCGCCGTCAACGAAGCGGCGTTCGCATTCGTGCGCGAGGAGTAATGAACCCGGGGATAGTCGTCAAACTCCGTCCCGCCGGACCGTGGCGTATCGGACCGGATTCGGGCGCGCGCAACCGGGTCGACGTGATCTATCACAGCGATTCACTCTACTCGGCCGTGACCTCCGCCATGGTGCGGATGGGCGCGCTCGAGGAGTGGCTCGACGCGACTGCGCGCAGCGGTGCGCCGGCCGTGAGCTTCGGCTCGTGCTTCCCGTTCCTGGATGAGATTGGTTTCGTGGTGCCGCCGCGCACTGTATGGCCGCCGGGCACGCCCGCGCTGAAGTCGGCGCGCGTGCGGTGGAAGAGCGCGCGCTTCGTGCCGCTGGGCATCGTGCAGGCGATCCTGGCCGGCCAGACGCTGGACGAAGACCAGTGGAGCCTGGATGGTCCGAGCGAGTGCCTGGTGCCGGCCGGCCGCCCCGGCCCCTTCCGGACGAGTGTGCGCTGGAGCGCTGCCGTGGATCGTCTGACCGGAGCGACGGAGCGCCACGCGACCGCTTGCATCGAATTCCGGCCGGGCGCGGGCTTGTGGACGGTGGTGTCCTTCGCCGGCGAATCGGCGCGCACGCGGTGGAGCGGTCCGGTGAAGGCGGCGTTCCGGCTGCTGGCCGACAGCGGTTTCGGCGGCGAGCGCAGTCGGGGATGGGGGCGCGCGGAGACTCCGGAGTTTGTCGAGGGCATGTTGCCGGAGATGATTCTGAAGCAGGGGAATGGGGGGCGGGCGGAAGCGGAGCCGGTATCGGATGACTCCGACGCTTCTGTACGGGCAGCGCAACCAGCAGTCGAGGCTGTGATTCCCTTGCACCAGCCGGCACCCGAGGGCGACGCCAGCAGCGAGGTTCTGGAAGCGAGCGTTCCTCCGACCGCCGACGTTCAGACTCCGGCGGCTGGTGACAGCGAAGCCGGAGATCAGGCGCCGGAAACGGACGGCGGCGCCGCCTCTAACATCGAAGGTGAAGCAGCCGTTTCTCCGGCCGCCGACGTTGAAGCGACGGCCAGTGGCAGCGAAGCCACCGCTGAGATCGAAACTGGCGAGGCGGTCGTTCCCCCGGCCGCCGACACTCAGTCCGCTGGCCCCCGGCCTCCGGCCCCTGCTAGTGGCGGCGCCCACTGGTTCCTCTCCCTCTACGTTCCCGCCGCGGGCGATTCGGTCGACTGGCGGCGCGGGAACTATAGCTTGCTCGCGCGCGGCGGACGCATCGAGAGCGCGGCGGGCTCGGGCGAACTGAAGAAGCAGGTCCAGATGGTCACCGAAGGTTCCGTTCTTTACGCCGGCGAGGCGCCGCTCGGTTCCGCACCGGACGTCGCGCCGGAGGGGTTCGCGCATCCCGTGTTTCGCGCGGGCTTCGCGGTGTCGATCCCGCTGCCGGAGGTAGGCTGATGCGGTATCGCGTGACGTGTCTCACTCCCCTACTGGTCGGCGACGGGCGTAAGCTGAGCCCCATCGACTACATGGTCTGGAAGGACCACGTCAACGTTCTCGACCAGTGGCGCATCTTCCGCCTGCTCGCTAAAGGGCCGCGCCTCGAAGGCTACCTCTTACAACTCAAGAAGGCCGACAAACTGGATTTCGCATCGTGGGGCGGGTTCGCGCAAAACTTCGCAGGGCGCCGCATCCCGTTCGAGTGCGCGGCCTATTCCGCCTACTGGAATCGCGCGGCGGGCGAGAGCCTGCACATTCCCACATTCGCCGCCGGCGCCTCCGGTCCGTATCTTCCCGCCACCGCTCTCAAGGGCGCGATGCGCACCGGCATGGTGTTCGCAAGCTGGCGCGACGGCATGCTGCAGGATGTGTTGAAACGTGTACAGGCGGAGCGCGTGCCGCGTCGTCCGGCGGAGCCGGTGGAAGAGCAGGCCCTCGGACCAGCGGGTTCGAACCGGATGCGCTTCGTGAGCGCGGGCGATTCGGGCACGGTCGCGACGTCCCAATTCAAGATCTACCTGCTGCGCACTTCGACGCTCCAGCCTCGCGGCGGCGGCAATCTGGCGCTCGGCTGGAAGCAGAGCCCGCGCGGCGCGGTGGATGGCGCGCGTCCCGAAGACAGCACACCCGTGTTCGCCGAAATGGCCACGCCTGGAACCGCCTTCGAAGGCGATTGGGACGAGAAGAGTTTCTTCCTGCAGCCCGAAGTGCGGCGAGCTATCCGCTGGCCGGAGAATATGAGCCGCGCACGGATTTTCGAAGCCGCCAACGTCTACGCATCCGGCCTGCTGAACTTGCAGCGGCAATATGCGTCGTGGGCCGGGATGGGGCTGCTCGATCAGAGCCTGGCGGAACTCGAACAGCGGCTGGCGCAAGCGCGAGAGAAGGGGACGTGCCTGCTCTCGCTCGGCTGGGGCGGCGGGCTCCCGGCGAAGAGCGCGTGGCTCGACACCACCAATGCCGACTACCGCCAGATCCTGAACCAGTTTGAGTTTTACGATCGCGCGCTCGCCAGCAATCTGCCGTTCCCCAAAACGCGCCGCATCGTGTTCCTCAACAACCGGCCCGCCACGCTGCCGGGTTGGGTGGAACTGGGTGTCGACGCAGTTCAATCCTGACGCTTCAGCTTCACCGTCCCATTCACCAGCGCGGCCCGCAACAGCGGCCCGCCCGTCCCCAGATCGAACGACACCTTCCGCCCGAGTTCCGCAGGCCCCAATTGGGCACTGGGACGTTGGTGCCGACGATGCCCAGCACCGTGCTTAACTCCACATGGGCCGAACAATCGCGCGGCACATCCGGCTCGATCTGGCTGGCAGGCACCTGGATGTGAGCTGGTTCTTGACGGTGGAGCCGGGTTTCTTCAAGAGCGCCTTTTCAGCCATGCTGGCCAATGGAAACCATCAGGCCCTCTCGTTCAGCCTGGACGAGTTCAAGAACCAGGACCTGCGGACGTATGTCACATCTGTCCATCGCTTCTGCGTCCGTAAAGCCGTTGAGCAGGTTTGCTGCGCAGATCGGCCGGGATACTGCTGGGTTTGACTGGAGAAGCAAGGGATTTTTGCAAGTCTGGTAAACAAACAGTTCTTACTTGGCAAAGTTCCTCTTTCTTAAAAACTCTTGCTCCAAGCCCGACACCGCGATATACTCCTTTTCGGTACCAGCCTCTTCAGTACTTAGCATCTCGGGTTATGCTCCGAGGGATGAGCCCGATGGCACAATTGGAGAATGATCTTACGGATCGTCGCCTTAACAAACGGCAGCGAGAGATTTTGCTGTTAGTTTGCAAAGTTTTACGGAACGTCGAAATTGCTCAGCACGTGAATTCTCGGAGCGATCCGTCAAATCCTATGTGAGTCAGCTATTACTAATTTTTGATGTTTCTAATAGAACAGAACTGGCCGGCATTTTTGGCAGAGATGGGGATTATTGGAACTTGACTGCATCGAGATCTTAATTCATACCGATTCCTCGATATGTTGGCTCATGAGTGTCCGGCTAGAAGTCGAATAGAATCAATTGGTTGTTGACATCGAGTAAATCGTTATCGGTGTCGGACGCTTGAAGTGCCTGTAAAATGGGCGTTTTTTCGAAAAGCGTCACGCTCAAAATCTGTAGAATCTG
>JBGPHT010000099.1:0-27726 GCA_041484525.1 Bryobacteraceae bacterium
GGGGTCCACCGCCGACCAAGTCACTTGCCGGCTGGTCGTTACGAATTCTTCCATCTCGGCGAGGGTCAGCCGCTCCAAATTGCTCATGCCAATTGTCATTCATCCGCAGCATCCTACAGTTTGGTTTTCAGGCTCATCCCGTATTGGAATCGAACCCCTCGTTCAGGCTCATCTCGCATTGGACAATTCACCAGCTTGCACACTCCAAATGGCTTCGGTATAGGGACGCTGATATCCACGGTGCGTTCGTGTACACTGGACGGCGGTGGCGGATCGGCAAGCGATGGCAACCGGTTCGACTGCGGAAGAGGAGGCCAATGGTGCGGAATTTCTTCACGGTACTGACGGGAGCGGCAGCAGGTGTTGCCCTCGGCGTGTTCGTGTTCAGCATGACCTCGCCGGCCCGGGCGCAAGCTCAGAAGAAGTATAAAAACAACGCCGAATTCGAGGTCTATGACGCCGTCGCCAAAGACATCGGCGCCAACAGCTTCACCAAGGCCTTGGCCGACCTCGACAAGTGGAAGCAGGAATTCGCTGATTCCGAATATAAAGACGACCGCACCCTGCTCTACGTTCAGGTGTACAACGGCGCCAACCAACCCGCCCGGTCCCTCGATACCGCGGCCGAGTTGTTGGCGCGCGATATCGATTCGATCTTCGCGCCCGGCGACGTGATCAAGCTGCTCTTCAACACCGCCAGCGCCATCACGCGGCTGCCGTCCGCCACCGCGGAACAACTCTCCAATGGCGGGAAAGCCGCGCGTCAGCTCATGGCATACAACAAGATGCCGCCGGGCATGCAGGCCGCCGCTTGGGACCAGGCGCGCGCCGAAATGCAGCGCATCGGAAAAGCCGCGCTGATGTACATCGCCATCCTGCCCGGCAACATGGCCATGGCCAAGACGCCCAAGGATTGCGCCACTGCCGAATCCGCGTACTCGAGGGCACTTGGCGACTATCCGGAAAACGTCGCCATCTCCTTCAATCTCGGTTCTGCTTTGAGCTGTCTGAAGAGGAACGCCGAGGCTATCTACCATTTCGAGCGCGCGTCTGTCATCGATCCCAGCCTCGGCAAGACCGCCGATCCGCTGCAGATCCAGAGATTCGCCGATGGTTCTTACGTGCGCGTGCACGGCAGCGATGAAGGCCTCGCTCAACTGAAGGAGCAGGTCAAGCAGTCGCCCATGCCGCCCGCCGGCTTCACCATCAAGACCGCCACCCAGATCGCCACCGAAAAGGAAGCCGAATTCGAGAAGAGCAATCCGCAGCTTGCCATGTGGATGAAGATCAAAGGCGCGCTGGCAGACACCAACGGCGATCAGTATTTCGAAAGCCAATTGAAGAATGCCGGCGTCCCGCAACTCAAAGGGATGCTGACCGGAGCCAATCCGTCGTGCCGGCCGAAGGAGCTGCTGATCGCGCTACCGCTGCCGGATGCGCCGGGCGCGCCGATCGCCGAGATCACGCTGAAGCTCGACAAGCCGATGACGGGAAAGCCCGAGTTGAACAGCGAGATCCGCTGGGAAGGTGTGCCGTCGGCTTTCACGCGCGACCCCTTCATGCTGACGATGGACACGGAGAGCGCCAAGGTCGAAGGCGTGAAGACCACGCCTTGCGCGGCTCCCGGGCCGGGGAAAAAGGGCGCTCCCAAAAAGAATTAGGATTGTGGTTCGTGCGAACGGCGCCGGTGGAAGAATTTCTTCTGCAGGTCCGGCCAGAACTCCGACATCAGGTTCCCCACCATTCCGCCCGTCACGCTGGTATACAGGCGCCCCGCCATCACGGGTCCGCTGATGCTCGCCGACGGATAGTACAGGTTCGATGCCGCGATCCCCATCGCCATCCCAAGCAGGCCTGACGTGTTGAACTGCTGTGCGCCTGAATCGCCGCGCGTCACCACCAGCCGGCTCACCGAATACAGCACACGCACGGGAATTCCCGATCCTGGACCCTTGCGGAAATATCGCGGGTCCTGATGCAGCACCGTTGCCAGCACCGCCGCGCTGAAGAAACTCTGCGTACTGCAATCCGCAACTGCCGCGCCGAATCGCTTCCCCAGTGCCGCGCTGCCTCTGCCGTACCTCGGTGTCTCGTTTCCCATCTGCGAAAACACCGAGCCCACCGCCGCTCCCGCCAGGCTGAACGGGTCCATCGACTGCTTGAAGAACAGCGTCCACTTCTGCCGCGCGGTCAACGCCACCACGGTCGCGTTCGGGTCGTTCACGGTCTGGTAGTTGGGAATGACGCCGAAGATCCGTTCTTCATTGATAGCGGGAGCCACTATCGCCGGAGGCGCGACGATTATCAGAGCCGCCAGCATTGGAGGCGCAGGAATGATACCAGCCGGGGCCGCGTCCGATGCAGAATCCACCGGCTCCTGCGCGCGTGCACCGGTCGCCAACACGACGGCGGCGAGCAGAATGGCGCGAATCGAACGTGGATTGACCAAGTAGTAAAGGCGATTCTGGATTCCGCTCTGTTACGGCGTGGCTCTAAAGGGCTATCATACCGGGAACAAGCCGCCGGCCGGATTCGTATCTGTTGCAAAGGAGACTGAATGATCCGCCCGCTCCTGGCCCTCCTGGCCGGCGCCCTCTGCTTCACCGGCTGCGTCGAGGTACGTAACGGCCCCACGGAACACGAATCCCGCGTCATTCCGCGCGACACGTCGAAATCCCTGCGGGTCGACCTGCGGATGGGCGCCGGAACTTTGCGTGTCAGTGGCGGCAGCGACAAGTTGCTGGTGGGTGACTTTACTTACAACGTACCGGAGTGGAAGCCTGACATCCGGTATAAGTCGACCGAGACGCGCGGTACGCTCTCGATCGAGCAGCCAGGCCGCCACCACACCACCATCGGACGCATGCACTACGAATGGAACCTGCGCCTGAATGACGAAGTCCCCACCGACCTGAACGTCAACTTCGGCGCCGGCGATGCGACGCTCGATGTCGGCTCCCTCTATCTCCGCGTAGTGGATGTGAACATGGGCGTGGGCAAGTTGGTGCTGGACCTTCGCGGCGCGCCGCGGCACGATTACGAAGTGCACATCCAGGGAGGAGTCGGCGAGGCGACAGTCCGTTTGCCCGCGAACGTCGGCGTCTCCGCGCGCGGGTCAGGCGGCATCGGCTCCATTGAAGTCCGCGGTCTCCACAAAGAAGGCTCGCGCTGGATCAACGACGCCTACGACAGCTCGAAGACGCAGATCCGCGTCGACATCTCGGGCGGCATCGGGTCCATCAGATTGATCGCCGACTAAGCCGGCACGCCAGGAATCCCAATAACGCACCCACCGCCACAGCCAGCGCGATCGCACCGGAGTCTTGACAGGGAATGAACCGAGTTCCCGACGGCGTGATCTCGATAGCTCCCCAAGGAGCCGCAGTCAATCCTTCCTCCGCCGCCTCCGCCGCCCACGCCTCGGGATGACGGGCCGCTGCCGTGTCCCGATCCGCCGCCTCCGCCAAACGCGTACTTGATGCGCGCCACTGGGATCACAGTCCGCTCGCCTGTCGTGACTGGGTCGCCGTAGACGCTCTTCACGGTCGCGCCGGCGCCGATGGTCTCGCCTATCGATCGAAGGATGTCGTTTGCTTCCATGTCCCTATTATTCCTGAGTTGGTTCCCGCTAAACTCGCCGGTTCGCTTCATGCGCCAACAGCAACGCGCCGGCCAAGACCAACAAGCGGGGACCGACAATAGGCAGATCGTCGGCAAATACAACCAACAGCGCCGCCACGGCCATCACCCCCATGACTTTCAAGACCCGTATCGCCACCGGCGGAATGTTCAACGGCTTGCCCGATTGTTGCAGCCAGAACGCGGGTCCGTTCGCGCCTTGCGGCCGATCGGCCAACGGCGGAAACAACATCCGCAGAGTGGCAACCAGCAGAAACCCCATTCCGCTGCCCGCCAGGAGAATCCACTGCGGCAACACCAACGCCGGCCAGCCGCCCGATAATACGAGCTGCGACAGGCATGCGATTCCGAGGCCGAACACCGGCGCCACGATCGCATTCACCGGCGATCGCCTGCCGGGTCGCGCATAGGCGTCTTCCAGCATGAGGCCGACCAGCGCCATCGCCGCGGGAATCGCCAGGCGCATCAATCCCCAAGGCTCGGTCAGGAAGTTCGCGTCCTTGTATCGGGCCGCGGTCAGGAACGACAGGCACAGGACGAAGGCTTCGAGCAGCCGCACCTGGGGGTCGGTCGTCCGGCGTATCCGGCTCACGATTACCAGCGGCACGGCGCACAGCGCATCCAGCAGGTACTGCGGAAGGCCGGCGTATCGCTCGTGCAGGTCGCCAAGAACGCTCTCACGGCAGGCGGGCGGGATGGTGATTCCCACCAGCATCTCGACCCATCGCGGTGGAGCGGCGCGCATCAGCCCGCCTCCTTGCCCCACCGCTTCCCCCACTCCTTGGCCCACTCTTTGCCCCAAACCTGGGCGATACTCTCCCAGATGCGCTTCGCCGTGATTGCCGATTCCTGAAGCGCGCGTTCGCCGAGGGCCTCCAGGCGGTAGCAGCGTTTGGCCCGGCCGCCGCGCTCTGGCGTCGGATCGGACAGCCAGGATGCCACCAGGCCCTTGTCCTCCAGCCGGTCCAACGTGACATACACCGCGCCCAGCGAGACTGCCTTCGGCCGCGCCAGTTCTTCGACCTTGGCATGAATGGTGACGCCATACGCGTCTTCGCGCAGGCTGAGAATCGCGGTGAGCACCAACTGTTCAAACTGGCCTAAAGAATCCGGATTGCCCATTTGTCCAACATCGTAAGACAAATCCCCGCCGCCGTCAATAGAAATGTGGTCTTCGACTCACACGTGTGAGGGAGAAACGACCGACGCGTCCGTTTTTCCGTTGCCGCATAACGGGGGAAGCTACGGCTACTCAGTTGCTTGGTCGAACGCAATGTCTCACGCTCACGTCGCTCGACTCGCGCTCCTGGCAGCCGTGCTCGGAGGCCACGCACGCGCTCAAACCTCCAATGCAAGCTGGCCCACATACGAAGGCTTTGCCGGATTCGCCGGGACCGGCGCCATCAATTTGCACAGGTTCAACGCGGTCAGCGCCTCCGACGTCGCGTCTCTGTTCAGCTCGCGAAATGGCGGTCCTGATGGGTTCGACGTATCCATCGCGCGCTACTTCAAGAGCTATGTAGGATTGAAGGTGGATTTCTCGACCTACTTCCAAAACGAATGACGGCCAGAGCACGTTCAATTCGAACCTCCAGGCATACACATTGCGATCGCGAGCCTCCAACCTATTGTTCGGGCCGGAGTTCAAGCTACGCAACCATACGCGAGCGACTCCGTTCGCACACGCGCTCGCCGGCGTCGCCCATGTAACCACGGATTTCAAGACCGATAGCGCCGCCTTTGCCTTTTCGGACCAGCATTCCCGTACCGGCGCTGCCCTCGCGTTGGGAGGCGGCGTCGACGTGAGGATGATCAAGCATGTCAGTCTGCGCGTCGTTGTGGACTGCATGCAATCTTTTCTTTCGGGGGAGGCCCCCAGCGGGCAGACGCTGCCAACGCGACAGAACTACCTGCGAGGAATGCTCGGAGTCGCTATACACTGAGCCCGTCGAATCCTCACCCCCGAATCGCTTCCTCCGGTAACCCGGTTGCGATCCTCCGCGCCACTGTTTAAGATCTCTGTATCCCCGCACCGGAGGCGTAAGATGATTCGGAAAGTTCTGCTCTCGACCGCTGCCCTGTTGATGCCTATTCTGGCGCAGGCGCAGATCAAGCTGCTTCGCCACCCCACCTATTCCAAGGGCAAAGTCGCCTTCAGCTACCTGGGCGATATTTGGGTGGCGAACGAAAACGGCTCCGGCCTCGAGCGGCTCACCGACAACCAGGCGCGCGACATCTATCCGCGCTTCTCGCCCGACGGATCTATGATCGCCTTCTCCTCCAACCGCGAAGGCAACAACGACGTCTACGTCGTCCCGGCCGCGGGCGGCAAGCCCAAGCAGCTAACTTTCCACACCGCCGAAGACACCGTCGTAGGCTGGTCGGCCGACGGGAAGCGCATCGTCTTCTCCTCCTCCCGTGCCAAGGGCGCCTTCCCCACGGTTGCCACGCTGTTTGAAGTTCCGGTCGAGGGCGGCATCGAAACGCCGCTTCCCGTGGACTGGGGTTACTCCGGCAGCTATGCGCCCGGCGGCAACAAGCTCGCCTTCATGCGGCACCCCTCCGTGTGGTCGCGCAAGCACTACCGCGGCAGCTACGCGGCCGACCTCTGGGTTTACGACATCAGCGCCAAGAAGTATACGCACCTGGGCGACGCCGATTACAAGGGCAACTACCTCTGGCCCATGTACGGCCGCAATGGCGAGATCTACTTCGTGTCCGACCGCACCGCCAACGAGAAGAACATCGCCTACGGCGGTCCCGACGTGATGAAGAGTGTCAACAACATCTGGAAGATTTCGGATAAGGGCGGCGCGCCGCAGCAGGTCACTCACCACACCGACGGCAATCTGTTCTTCCCCTCCATCTCGGCCGACGGCCGCATCATCGTCTACGAAGATAATTTCGGCCTCTGGAAACTCGACACGGCGTCGGGGAAATCCACCGAGATCGTCGTCGAGCTCAAGACCGACGCCAAGGAAAACGACACCGACCTGGTCACTATCACCAACCAGGCCGAGAGCTTCCATCTGTCGCCCTCGAACCGGCGCGCCGCCATCGTGGCGCACGGCGAACTCTTCACCATCGCCACCGACCGCGGCGAGCCGCAGCGCGTCACCGACACGCCGTGGCGCGAGCAGGACCCGCGCTGGTCGCCCAACGGCAAGTGGATCGCCTTCGTGTCCGATCGCTCCGGCCGCCAGGAAGTCTGGACCTCGGACGAGCTCGGCAAGAATCCGAAGAAGCTCAGCGACGTGGATTGCGACAAGTCGCAGATCGTGTGGGCGCCCGATTCGAAGACGCTTCTCTGGAACGGCTCCGACCACAAGGTGCGCCGCGTGGACGTCGACAGCGGCAAGACCGACGTGGTGGCGACGAGCGACGTGGCGGCCATCGGCACCCCGCAGTTCTCGCCCGACGGAAAATACATCTCGTACACCAAGTCCGACAACCTGCTGCGCCAGCACGTGTGGGTGAAGCAACTCGAGACAGCTGACGAGCGCATGATCGCGTCCGACCAGTTCCAGGTTTCGAGCGGCGCACACTGGACTCCTGACGGCAAGAAGTTGTTGGTCATCGGAGGCATCAGCGTGGCGGGGATCGCGCAGACCGGCCGCGGCTGGCCGTCGCAGTTGTACGCTGTCGCCTTCAGCCACATCGACAAGGACCCGAACGATCGCGACATCAACACGGAAGAACAGGCACAGGCAGCCCTGGCCGAAACCGCGGCGGGCGGAGGGCGCGGAGGCCGCGGCGGCAACGGGACACCGGCCAACGTAACGGTGAAGATCGAATGGGACGGTATCGATCGCCGCATCAAGAAGGTGGTCACTACGCCCGGTTCGATCGGTGGCGTGGTTCCTTCTCCCGACAGCCGCACGTACGCTTTCCAATCGATCGGCGCCGGCGTTGGCGCTCCTGCCGAGGATGGTGCGGGCGGCGGACCCGCGATCTACATCGTCCACGAAGATGGCACCGGACTGCAGCGGCTGAATACCGCGGTGGCGAATGAAGGCGGTCGCGGCGGCCGTGGAGGTCGCGGCGGTGGCGGCGGCTTCGGCGGCGGAACCGAGCTGCAGTGGTCGCGCGACAGCCGCAGCATCTACTACATGGCGGGTGGAGGCATCTATTCCACGGCCGTGCCCCAGGCAGGCGGCGATACGGCGGGCGCGCCCGCGGCGGCTGCGACAGGCGGCGGCCGCGGAGGGCGTGGCGGCGGCCGGGGTGCCACTACAGCGGCAGCCGATACCACCGCGACCGGTGCCGCTCCGCACCAGATTCCGTTCTCCGTGCGCCTGGTCATCGACCACGCGGCCGAACGCAAGCAGGTCTTCGAAGAGGCATGGCGCGTTATGAAGAACCGCTTCTACGATGCCAAAATGCACGGCACCAACTGGGCCGCGGCCAAGGATAAATACGAGCCGCTCCTCCCCCATATCGCCGACCTGGACGAGTTGCACAACGTCGTCATGGAAATGATCGGCGAGATGAACGCATCCCACACCGGCATCACGGGCGGGACCACCCTGCCTGGCCAGACGCCCGCCGAACGCGCCACGACGCGTTATCCCGGCTTCACCCTCGAGCCCGACGCTTCCGGCTATTACAAGGTCGGCTCCATCAATCGCAACGGCCCGGCCGATCACGAGTACATCAAGATCGAGCCAGGCAACTTCCTGCTGGCCGTGAATGAAAAACCGCTCAAGACCAAGGACAATTACTGGGAGCTGTTCAAGATTCTGCCGGGCCGCAAGTTCGAGTTCCTCGTGAATTCCAAGCCCTCGCTCGACGGCGCCTGGACCATCAACGTGGAGCCGCTCACGGCCGCGCAGCAGAACAACCTCGAATACGACCTCTGGGTGGAGGGCCGGAAGCGGATGGTAGAGAAGCTCACCAACGGTGAGATCGGCTACCTGCACATCAAGGCCATGGACGCGCCGTCGCTCGAGAAGTTTCGCCAGGACCTGATCGACAACCGCGGCAAGAAGGGGCTCATCATCGACGAGCGTTTCAACGGCGGCGGTGGCATCGACCAGGAGTTGCTCGAGATCCTCAACCAGCGCAAGCAATACCAGTTGACGCGCAACCGCGACTCAATCGACGTGCCGCGTCCCATCCAGGCTTACTTCGGCCCGATGGCGGTGCTGCAGAATGAGCGGTCCGCCTCCGACGCCGAAATGTTCCCCGATGGTTTCCGCGCCCTGGGCCTGGGCAAAGTGATCGGCGTGCCGACGATGGGCGCCGTGATCGGCACCGGCTCCTTCACGCTGCTGGATGGTTCAGCGCTCCGCACCCCTGGCTCCGGCGTCTACAACGCCAAGGGCCAGAACCTGGAAAACTACGGCGTGCCGCCCGACGTCTACGTCGATAACGGCCCCGAAGACTTCCTGACGGGCCACGACCGCCAGATCGAAAAAGCCATCGAAGTGCTGCGCGGCGAAATGAAATAATCCTGTGCTGCCCGGCGGTCGTGCGCCATAGAGCCCGCGACCGATAATCAGAGCGCTACCGTAAGGGCCACGTGCTCGGTAGCTCCGCCAAGTCAGGCCGGCCCATTCTAGTCCTTCCTCTGTGCCTCCGCGTCTCGGCGGTGAAGGGCCTGTCTTCACTCCGCCTTCGCGTCGAACTGAATCGCGCCGGCGATGTTGCCTTCCGTATCCTGAAAGAAGAACAACTGGCCGACGCCGGCGATGGTGCATTTCTGCATGACGACCTTCCCGCCGCTGGCTTCGACGGCGGCCAGCGTGGCGTCGATGTCGTCCACCGAGATCGTACATTCAAAGGACCGCGCGGCCACGCCCGGGACAATTTCGCGACGCTGCTGCAGCGCGCCCCTGAGCGCCGTCGGCGTGCCATTCGTCTGGATCTGGTAGAACCCGGGAGGGCCCCACGGAGTAAATTTCCATCCGAAAACCTTCTCGTAGAAACGCCGTCCACGGGAAACGTCGTCGGCGTTGATGGCAAAGTGAGCGACCTGGCTGGGCATGATGTCTTCCTTTCTGGAATGAATTCTACAGGCTGGACGCCGCGCCGGCATTACGCTATTTTGACAACTGATGTCGATTTCCCGCCAAGCGCCGGATCCCTCCGTAAAGGTCCGCAGCTTCGGTGTCACCTTTCCCAGCGGCCAGATCGTCCCACCGCATGCCGAACAGTGGCACCAACTGATCTACGCCACCCGCGGCGTGATGACCGTGCGCACAGACGAGGGCGCGTGGGTGGTGCCGCCGCATCGCGCGGTCTGGATCCCCGCCCGCGTGAACTACCGCGTGGAGATGGCGGGAGTGGTCGCGCTGCGCGCCATCTACTTCCGCGCGACTCTGCGGCGCGGCCGTCCGGCGTCACGCGCGTGCACCGTCGTCAACGTGACGCCGCTGCTGCGCGAGTTGATCGTACGCACCGTCAAGCTGAGCGTCCTCGATGACCGTGTGCCGGAACAGAAGCGGCTGATCGGCGTGATCCTGGACGAACTGAAAGCGCTCGGCGCCGTGCCGCTACAACTGCCCCTGCCGCAGGATGCGCGGGCGGCGCGATTCGCCGCCAAGCTGGATAAAGATGACGATATCGAGCGGCTGCTGCGCGCCTCAGGCGCCAGCCGGAGGACGATGGAGCGTCTGTTTCGCGCGGAGACCGGAATGAGCTTGGGCCAATGGCTGCGCCGCCACAAACTGCTGCAGGGTCTGCGCCGATTGGCGGCCGGAGAATGCGTGAACAGCGTAGCGCTCGAACTCGGCTACAACAGCGCCAGCGCCTTCATCGCAATGTTCCGCCGGGAGCTGGGCGAAACGCCCGGACGGTATTTCGAAGCCGCGTCCTAGCGGCACTGGTTGCGCCGCACCACGTTCCACTCGACCCCGATCCCGGGCGCCCGCTCGACGCAGCGTTCCTTCATCCGGTAGCCGTTGACCTCGTTGTCCTCGATCGTGTTGCCGCGCGCCGGCGCCGGCCGCTCAGCCCGTCTTCCCAGATAGATCCCGCTGCGCAGCATCTCCGGCTCGTCCGGCAGATAGACGCACGAATCGCAATGCAGCGTGTTCAGGCGCAGCAGCCGGTTGCGCGCCACCAGGTTCCCCGTTCCGATCACAAACACCCCGCCCAACTGCGAACCATCCACCGTATTCTCCACAATCCGGATATTTTGCGACTGCATATCCGGGTTGGTGTTGTTCATGACGATGCCATACGCCACATCCACGCACACGTTGCCACGCACTTCGCCATCGTGAAATCCATCCAGGTCGATACACTTCCCGTTAACTTCCTCGAACCGGTTGCGCGCATACACGGACGCGTCCACATTCCCCGCCGTGTCGATCCCCACCGGCTGCGCATCCACGGCCTCTTTGGGAAACCCAATCCTCTTCCCCGAGTTCTCCTCCACGCGCACCGATGTCGCATGCCCCACCTGCACCGCATCGCGCCCGACGGTGTCGAACGTGTTGCCCGCGATCAGCCCGCGCGCATTCCGCGGCGAGGTGTACAGCGAGTGCGTCCAAACGCCGTTGCCCAGCACGTTGCGAAACTCGGAGCGGGTGACGCGCCAATCCGCCGTTCCTTCCTCGATCAGAATCCCCCCCGTGGTATTGTTCTTCCCCGCTGCATTGCGCGACCCGCTGTCCAAGACCTGCACGCGGTCGATCGAGACGTCGCGCGACCGGCTCACCAGCACCGCAAACCCCGCGATCCTCCGGAACCGCACGTTCTCGATGCGCAGGCCGGACACCCCGTCCGCCACGATTCCGTTGCCGCGCGTGAACCGCACGAACGGCGTGTCATACGCCGGGAGCCCCGCGCGCTGTTCGGCCAGGTTCCCTTCGATAGTGAAGTCGTGCAGGTAGACGCCGTCCCCAACCTCGATCGCGGCCCGGTCCGCAAAGTCCGCCGCCATGCGCAGAACCGTCCCGCGCCCGCGCACTTCGGCCGCGCTATCCACCCGCATCGCACGATGCAGTTCTACCACGCCCGCTGGAAGCTCGATCGTGCGCCTCTTCGGCGTCACTGCTGCGAGCATCGCCGCGATCGCCGCCACCGTCACCACCCCGGCGATCGTCCTCATGCAGTAACCGGGTTGTTCTCGATGTACGCCACAATCCGCTCGAACTCCCTTTCATTCTGCACCAGATGAAATGGCGATTGACGCTAGGACTATGGCGGCGCTGTTCACCGTTCCGAGCCGGAGGGAAGTTGTCCTGGCGGCTGTCTCGATGTCTGGAGCCTGCGCCGCCATTCGGCTGCTTTTTCGGTCTTCCCCCAATCCTCGTAGAGCCGGACGATGCGATCGCCGGCCTGCGCCACGCCATTCCGGTCCACTGCCGGGATCGTCGTTGCGCGCTCGACCAGCCCTTGATACCCGGAGAGCACCAGCGGTTCGGCATCGCTGTATTTCATCTGCCCGGCCAGGGTAGCCCCCAAAAGGCTCTGCGAGTGGAATCGGCTCCAGGCGTCCGGCCGCGCCTTTTCGTAGGTCGAAAGCACTTCACGCAACAGCGGCTCCGCTTGCTTGTACTTTCGCTGATCGAGCCACAGAAGGCCCAAGCCGATGGCCGTGCTCGCCGTGTCCGGATGCGCCGGACCCAAGACGCGGCGCCGGCTCTCCAGAACTTTGAGGTAGAGTTCCTCGGCTTCCGAATCCTTGCGCTGCCGCCGGTACAGGTTCGCGAGATTGTTCATCGGGATCAGTGTGTCGGGATTCTCCTCGCCCAGCACGCGGCGCCCGATTTCCAGAGCCTTGATGTAAAGGGGCTCCGCCTGCGCGTACTCGCCCTGCGCGTCGTACACTCGCCCCAGGCTGTTCAGAGTGAACAGAGTTTCCGGATGCTCGTCCCCCCGCACCCGACGCTGGGCCTCCAGAACGGTCGTGAGAATCCCCCGGGCCTGCTCGTACCTGCCCTCGTAGTAGTACAAGGCTGCCAGATTCCTCATGCTGTTCAAGGTGCTGGGATTCTCCCGGCCCAATACGCGGATGCGCGTTTCCACGACCGTGGTATGGAGCGGCTCGGCCTGCGCGTACTTTCCCTGGCTCATGTAAGTAAGCGCCAGGTTGACCATATTGATCAGGGTGCCGGGATGCTCGGGCCCCGACATACGCCGCCGGGCCTCGAGGACCTTGATCTGGAGCGGCTCGGCCAGGGCATACTTGCCTTCCTGACTGTAGATGAGCGCGAGGTTGTTCATGTTAGCTAAGGTGTCGGTGTGGCCCTCGCCCGACACACGGCGCCGGATATCGAGCGACTTGACGAACAGGGGCTCTGCCTCGGCGAATTTTCCCTGCGCCTGATAGATACCCGCCAGCTCGTTCATGGTGTCGAGTGTGTATGGATGCTCCTCCCCCAGGGCGCGGCGTATCAGTTCGTAGGCGGGCTCCAGTTGCCGCTGCGCTTCGGCGAACAGTCCCAGATCCAGGTACGTCTTGCCGATGGTGAAGCGCAGCGATGCTTCAACCGCCGGTCGATTTTTGAATCTGCCGCCAATCCTGGCCGCCGCCCGATCGAGCGCGGTGCGCACCTTCAAATCCGGATCGGGCCGGGTGTTCGGTCCGGTCTGGGCGCCGGCGCCGGCCTGCGCCAACAAGTCGTCCTGCAAGAACTGGTTGATCGCTTGAGCAGTGGCCGCCTCCGTATCGGCCCGTTGCTTTTCCTGGACGACGCGGTTGCGTTCCTCGAGGGACCGCGCTTCCGCGGCATGCGCGCGATTGCGTTCTTCGGTTGCCTGGCGCCCGGCGTCCACTGCCCGATCCCGTTCCCGGGCGGCTGTTTGCTCCGCAGCCGTCGCTCGGCCCATTCCACGCAACGCCGCCTGTTCCGCCCGCAGCGCGCGCGCGGCCTGCCACGCACTGGCGATCGCCCCCGCCACCAGAACCACAAACACCGCCGCCACCCCCGCCACCAGTGCCTTGTGCCGCCGGGCGAATTTGCGGATCTGATACACGGCGCTGGGCCGCCGCGCGATCACTGGCTCGTCTTGCAGATAGCGGCGGATATCGGCCGCCAGATCCGCGGCCGAGGCATAGCGCCGCGCTTTGTCCTTCTCCAACGCCTTCGCGACGATGATTTCCACGTCACCCCGATATCCGCGGCTGATCGTACCGAGCGTGGCCGGTTCGTCTTCCCGGATGGCGCGCACCACCTCGTGCAACTTGCCCTGTGTGTTGTAAGGCAGGCGGCTGGCCAGCAATTCGTACAGGATCACGCCGAGCGCGTACACATCGCTGCGGACGTCCAGTTCCAGGGGATCGGCGGAGACCTGCTCCGGGCTCATATAGGCCAGGGTCCCAATGAGCTGTCCGGCATCCGTCTGGCGCGTCACCAAGGTGTCGCTGTCCGTCACGCGCGCCACTCCGAAATCCAGAATCTTGGGTTGACCGGTCTCGTCCACCAGGATGTTGCCGGGTTTCAGGTCGCGGTGGATGATGCCGCGCTGGTGGGCGTGATGGACGGCTTCCGAAACGAGCGCCATTAGTTCCAGCCGCTGGCGCGTGTGCAATTGATGGGAATCGCAGTATTCCTTGAGGGTCTCGCCGCGGATGAATTCCATGGCGAAGTACGGCTGCGTACCGAAACCGGTATCGGCGGTTCCCGCCTCGTAGATTTGTGCGATCCCCGGGTGGTGCAGGCGGCCCAGCGTGTGCGACTCCTGCTCAAAACGGCGCATCAGTTCCGGGCTGGCAAATCCGGTGTTGATCACTTTGAGCGCTACGGCGCGGCGTGGATTGTCCTGCTCGGCCTCGTATACGGCGCCCATGCCCCCTCGCCCCACAAGCCGCAGCAGGCGATAAGGTCCACAACGGGCGCCTTCCGCAGGCGCGGAGCGTTCGATGAGCACCTGCTTGGCGGCGGACGCTAGATAATCATCCAGCGAACCCTCCGATGTTCGGTCGAAATGCAGCAAAGATTCCAGTTCGGCACAAACGGCGGCGGACACCTGTTGCTCGGCGTAGTACAGTCCCCGCTCGGCCGGGGAGCGGTCCGCGAGTTTGTGAAACAAAGCGATCACGTCCGGGTTCAAATCATGTCTCCGTTGGCGACTAAGTCACGCGTCCACCTAAGATTATATTGGCGGAGATCCAACATCGGATGGCAACACATGTTAAAAGGGTACTGGCAAAGCTGAGGCAGTTCGGCGGACCGAGTTACCCCATGTTACTCTCTCGACTTCGTGGTTGTGATTCTTTTCGCCTAAGGTGAGATAGGACGTGATTTTGGGCATCAGTACGTACGCCCCCCGCAGTTCGTAGCGTCCCATCGGTCCAGCGATCAGCGGCGGATATTCTTCATGTCTGCCAGCCAAAGTTCAGATCGCTGAGGGCTTCCACGACGAGATAGTGTGCGATCTGTTTGCCCAGCATCCAGACTTACTGGAAGCATACTCCACAATCGGCATCAGATGGCAGGTCTCGATGCGCACGTCCGAGGCCCCGTCCGCCACGATTCCGTTGCCGCGACCGCCGCGACTGCCGCACCGTCACCACCCCGGCGAATCGTCCTTCATGTGACCGCTGCGGCGCAGGCACCCGCGCTAGACCAGGCGAACTCCTCCGGCCGGCTCGCCAGCCCCGCGGTAACCGGGTTGTTCTCGATGTACGCCACAATCCGCTCGAACTCCCTTTCATTCTGCACCAGATGATCGTACGATTCCGGCTGCCAGAACGGCTCACCGGTCCGTCCCAGTAGGCGGTTCGCGTGACAGGCGGTCGCACCTTTGAGCGCCTTCATGAACCTCGGTACTTCCGTCAACGGAAGCAGCAGAGCGTGCACATGATTGGGCATCACCGCGTACGCCCGCAGCTCGTAGTGACCCATTTGCTCACCGCGCCCGAGCGACTCGATGACGATCCGCGCAATGCGTGCCTCTTCCAGATAGCGTGGGCCTGCCGGCGCACGATCCAGATATCGATCTACCCATACAAACGCGTGACCCGCCGATGGCAGATCGGGCGGCGCGTGGACCCCCGCCGGCAGACTGCCGTGGAGACGCCAGGTGAGGAACGTCCACTGTCCCACGGTAGTGATGGGGGACGGCCGCCGGCGAGTTTCCATGCCACGGTAATCGGCTGAGTCCGGACAAAGATCCAGTGTCGTACGGGCATTCGCGCCAGCTCAGTGGTGGCTCCGATGCTGCTCACCTAACGGAGAATGCGGGAGATTTTCCGATCGCCGATTCCTGAAGAGCGCCCGCCAGAGAGGATGCTTCTACGGGATGCCGGCACGACATCCCTGTGGATTGCGATCGCGCCCGCGGTTGCGGAACACCCCACTTTCCGAGTGGCCAATCCGCTTCGGAGAGCTCTGCGACAGACGTGGTTCGTTGCCTGAAGTGGCAAAACGGAGCCCGCAACAGTTCAGGAATACAGTAACCTTAGGAAATCGATAAATCGCGCGGGTGCGATGACTCCCGAACGTTGGCGACAGATAGACGCGTTAGTTCAGGCGGTGCGGGGGCGCACGTCCGCACAACGCGAAGCCCTGCTTGCCGCCGTCGATCCTGAGTTGCAGCGTGAGGTGGAGGCGCTGCTGGCGCAAGAGACCGCCACGGATTCCGCTCTGACTCGGGCCGGTGTGGGCTCGCAGCTTGGTCCCCACAAGCTCGAAGCCTCCATCGGCAAGGGCGGCATGGGCGAAGTATTCCGTGCCGTGGATACGCGTCTCGGGCGCAAGGTCGCGATCAAGATTTCCAGCCGGCAGTTCGACGAACGCTTTGAGCGCGAGGCACGTGCGATCTCGGCGCTCAATTATCCGCACATTTGCACTCTGTATGACGTCGGCCCCAATTACCTGGTAATGGAGCTGCTGGAGGGCGAGACCCTTGCCGCGCGCCTCAAGAAAGGCAAGCTGTCGATCGCGGATACGCTGCGCTACGGATCGCAAATCGCCGATGCTCTGGCCGAGGCGCACGCCCACGGGATCACGCACAGGGATCTGAAACCCGGCAACATCATGCTCGCCAAATCCGGTGTGAAAGTGCTGGATTTCGGTTTAGCGAAACTGCAAACCCAACCCGGCGAAACGATTACGGCGACCAACGTCGTCATGGGCACGCCCGCCTATATGGCTCCAGAGCAGCTTGAAGGTAAGGAAGCCGGCCCGTGGACGGACATCTACGCCTTGGGACTGGTGCTGCACGAAATGGCGGCCGGCAAGCGCCCGCAGCGGGATCAGCCGGCGCCGCTTGACGCCTTGCCGCCGCAATTCGCCCAGGTGATCGAACGTTGCCTGGCCCACGACCCCGATGACCGGTGGCAGTCCGCCCGCGATCTGAAGGCTGCGCTCGAATTGATTGCGGTGACATCGCCCCAAGGCAGCGCACCGCCAAAGACCGGCAGGCAGCGATGGCTGATCCCAGGGTTGGTGGCAGCGGCTCTGCTGGCGGCCGTGGCCGCTGGTTATTGGCTGCGGCAGCCGCCCGCGGAGAAGCCCTTCAGGTTTTCCATGCTTCCGCCCGAAGGGACCTCTTTTCTCCACGTCTCTCAAGGTGGCGCGCCTGCGCTCTCGCCGGATGGACTGAGAATCGCCTTTGTCGCGCAAGGATCCAGCGGCCGTTTGCTTTGGGTGCGCTCGCTCGACGGGTTCAGCGCACGCTCGCTGGCGGGAACCGAGGGAGCTACGAGTCCCTTCTGGTCGCCAGACGGCCACTGGATCGGGTTCTTTGCCCAAGGAAATCTGAAAAAGGTGGACCCGGAAGGCGGCGAGGCGCAATTCCTCGCCTCAGGTGCGCCCTCGGCGAGCCTCAGCGGAAGCTGGAATGCGGAAGATAAGATTCTGTACTACCCCAACGACATCCAGATCGGCGCTGTGCTGAAGTTGATGAATGGCTCCGGCGGGCAGCCGGTGCAGGCCACGTTCAGGAATAACGAACTCCTGGATGAAAACCACTACTTCCCCAGCTTTTTGCCGGACGGACGCCAGTATCTCTTCGAGGTGCGTGGGGGCCCGGAGTTAGATCTGAGCCTATGGCTGGGGGCTATGGGATCCAACGACCGTCGCCTCCTATTGAAGGGCACGTCGAATGCCCAATACGCTCCGCCTCGATTGGGGGCACCCGGCTACCTGGTGTTTGCCCGGAACGGCGGCCTGATGGCTCAGCCATTTGATGCCGCTCAAGGCGCGCTCTTCGGGACCGCCGTGATGGTGGCCGAACACGTAGCGGTCACCGCCGTGGGCAACATGGCGGATTTCGCTGTTTCGCACGCGGGCGTTTTGGCGTATCGGACTGCCGATCCGGCGCCTCACGAAATGATTTGGTACGACCGCTCGGGCAAGGTAGCGGGCACCATCGGCGATCGCCCCGGTAATCCGAGGAACAACATCCGAATCTCGCCGGATGGGAAGGCCATCGCGTTCACACGGCAGGCCGGCGAGACCCAGGAAGTTTGGATCCACGATCTGGTTCGCGGGGTCTCCTCCCGCCTCACTTTGAATGGCGGGCGTTCGCCGGTTTGGTCGCCGGATAGTTCCCAGATTGCCTTCGTGCGGGGGGATGCCATTTATCGGATGCCCGTGACCGGTGGCGCCGAGACCGTGGTTTGGCACGGTGTGCGGCTTATTTCGGCGAACGATTGGTCGGGTGACGGAAAATACCTCCTGTTTACACGCTGGGATGAAAAGGGTGTTCGCCAGACGTGGCTGCTCTCCGATCCGTTGGCTGGCGATTCAAAGAACGAGCCGGTTCCGCTTGCGAACGGAATCCACTCCGAGTTCGCTCCGGCCACGGGGGCGCCCCGATGGGTGTCTTACGATCGCGCCCAGGTAAGTGTCCGTGGCATGCCGGGCGACGTTTCGGGCCCTTGGCAGGTCTCCACCGACGGTGGAAATGGGACGCGTTTTCGCAGAGATGGACGCCAAATGTACTTCACGAGCGGCCAGTCGCTTATGGCGGTGGATGTAGACCCGGGTCCCACTTTTCGCCCCGGCGCGCCATACGTGCTGTTTCCGCTTCCGCGTGCCATTCAGGCCGGCCAAGGGCAGTACGCCCAGGGATATGACGTCAACGCCGACGGCTCGAAGTTTCTCGCCACTTTTCCGGCGCCGGAAACCCCCGCCGCGACTATTACCGTACTGAAGAACTGGCAAGCCGCCTTGGGCAAATGAATATACGACGCTCAAGTCAAATCGATCGGTGCGAACAGCAGAGGCCAACACCGCTTGCCGTCGGCAGTCACGGCACCGAGATTCGGAGCGGAGCGAAAGCGCGCGTACCCAGCGACACCATCACTTCGTGACGGCCGGGCCCAATCTCCGGAGGCAGGCGGAAGTTGAATTCCCACCGCTGCGTCGTCGGGTCCGCGCAGAACGAATCCGTCTCCAGCACGTCGCGGCCGTCCACCGTCGCACGGAATTCGTCGGCGTGCGAGACCTCCGTCATCGTCACCTTCACCGAACCCGTCACGATCGTCGTCCCCGAGCACAAATTGATCCCGTCCGTCACCGTATTGATGCGCGGCACCGATGGCCCTTGCGGCATGATCCGCACCCATCCCGGTGCGCAGACCGGCTGCCCCAGCCATTCCAGTTCCACCGCCACCAGCCCCGTGCGCAGGCCCACTGGAAGCGTGCAATTCACCTGGCACACGCCGTCCTTTTCGGGCGCGCCGATGTACGTCAACCGGCACGCGCGCCCGTCGGCCAACACCGTCATGTGGTTCAGATCGCACTCGTCGGGCAGCGCTTCGATCCACACCGAGAGCGCCGCCAGCGGCCCCGCGTTCGGCGCCACGGCCTCGCCCGTCAGAGCGTTGCTGATGTTCCGGATCTTCGCCGCGCTCCGGATGCGCCGCCCGGCGAGCGAGTCCGTCCATCCCGCCGGACGCTTGCGGCACGTGATCCACATGTACTGCGTCCAGATATTCTCGAGCGACAGAAGCTGCAGGTCTTGCTCGCGCGCAAAGCGCGTCGCCTCGTCGGGCGCGATGCGCACGCCGCTCCACGTGTCGTACTGTTTGGCGTGCGGCGGCAGGCCGTTCATCTGGCAGTGCAGAATGCCGCCCGTTTTCAGCACCCGCCGCGCCTCGCGCAGATAGCTGAACACCACCTCGCGGCTCGGAATGTGCTGGAACACCGCGTAGGAATAAACGAAGTCGAACATCTCATCGGGGAACATCGAGAGGTCCGACCCCGAGGTCACCTGCGGGTGCGCGTTGGGCGTATTCCGCAGCCGCTCGCGCGCCAGCTTGATCATCTCGTCGGCCACGTCCACGCCGTGGATCTCGCGGAAGTGCACGCTCAGCGGCCGCATCAGCCGCCCCGGCCCGCAGCCGATCTCGAGTGCCGCATCGCGGCCGGAAAACCGCTTCAGGTCCCAGATCAGGCCCTTCACGACGTCGGCCGCGCTCGAGAAGAACTCCTCGTCATCCTGTTCGCGCCGGCCGAACGCCACGTAATAGTAGGCGTCCTCCCCCGCGCGCTCGTTCCAATCGGCGCGCATGCGCTCGAGTACTTTGGGATCGTCCATCTGGCAGTTGTTATTCTAACTTCTTATGGCGATTGCATTCCGTCGCGTGACCGCTCCGCCGCTGCGCGAGTTCGACGCCGCCGCGCCGGATGGCGTCGTCATCGGCATCATCGGCGAGAACGGATCGGGCGGCGCGCACCTGCTGCGTCTTGCCGCCGGCCTCGAACAGCCCGAGCTCGGGTCCGTCGAACGCCCCGGCGGCGCCCGCCTGCTCGGCCCCGACGACCAGTTGAACCTCGCGCCCATTCCCGTCCTCCTCATCGACCAGACCTTCGCCCGCCAGGACGCCATGGTCCGCGAGCGCGCCGTCATCGCGCTCGATCGCCTCCGCCGCGCCGGCACTACGACGCTGCTGGTCTCGCACGAGGAGGAACTGCTCCGCCGCCTGGCCGACGAAATCTGGTGGGTGCATGCCGGCCGCCTCGCCGGCCGCGGACATCCCGACGAGATGCTCGCCGCCTACCGCCGCAACGTTGCCGAGCGCGTCCGCACCTGGGGTGAAACCGTCAGCTCCCCGCTGGCTCCGCGGGTCCGCCGCGGCGATGGCCGCGCCGAGATCCTGCGCGTCGAAACCATCGGCGACAATGGCCGTCCCACGATGGTCTGGCGCTCGGGCGAACTGGCGCTGGCGCGCGTGTGCGTGCGCTTCCGCGATGCCGTTCAGGACCCCGTGATCGGCATGATGATCCGCACCCGCATCGGGCTCAACGTTTACGGGACCAATACGGAGCTCGAAAAGCTGAAGCTCGGCCCATGCGCCGCGGGCGAGACGCTGGAAGTTTCGTTCGCCTTTCGATGCGAGCTCTGCCCGCAGGAGTACACCCTGACGGTCGCCTCCCACGACCCCGACGGCGTCTGGCACGACTGGCTGGAAGACGCCGTGGCTTTCGCCGTGAGCGACGGCAGATACACGGCAGGTGTGGCGAACCTGCGGGCGACCGCGAGTGTGACGAAGATCCCCGCCACGGAGCCGCGACCGTGAAACTGATCCTCGCGCCGGCACCCGGCACGGGCCTCGCAGCCGCCCCGCGCGGAAGCCTTAAAGGGTAGCAAATATCCAGCCGCCCTCGTGTCTCGTGACCGTCCGCGCGAGGCGAGGTCTGCCGATGGCTCCTAAAGACTCTCTATAGGAAAATCGCCTTGCGCCATCACGGATTATGACAATCAGCTATGGATATTCTGTAGGGAACCCTGGATCGTCTCATTCTGCGCGCGCTCGAGCTCGCCCCCATGCACGGCGCCGCCGCCCGAATCGAACAGGTGACCCGCGGCGCGTTCGCGGTCGAACCGGGATCGCTGTGTCCAGCTTTGCGAACACGGTATCGGCCATCTATGAAATGGGATTCTTTATCGATATCTTACTGAGACGTTGCGTGAAGTGGAGGTTGAGTCGCGCATGCGTCCGCCTCACGGATTGACAGTGAACGGCTTAGCCAGCTCATTCTTCCGCCAGAAATATTAGTAATAGTTAGGGAAATACCGGCAAATACTTGGAGTAAAGTAGGGTCATGGCGACAGTCAGGCGCAAGGCAAAGAAACCGCAAGGTTCACTGGATCCAAAACCGGAGGAGCCGCCTTCCGGACAGGGCGGCCCGGAGTTCCCCGTTGTGGGCATCGGCGCGTCGGCCGGGGGGCTGGCGGCGTTTGAAGCCTTCTTCTCCGGCATGCCGGCGGACTCCGATCCCGGCATGGCTTTTATCCTGGTGCAGCATCTGGCCCCGGACCATAAGAGCATCCTCACCGACCTCATCCGGCGCTATACCCGCATGCAGGTCTTCGAGGTCGAGGACGGGATGGCGGTCGCGCCTAACTGCGCCTACATCATTCCGCCCAATCGCGACATGGCTTTTCTGGACGGCAGGCTCCAACTGCTGGAACCCTTAGCCCCCCGCGGGCGGCGCCTGCCGATTGACTTCTTCTTCCGCTCCCTGGCCCGGGACCAGCACGAGCGCGCCATCTGCATCGTGCTGTCGGGCACCGGCAGCGACGGCACGCTGGGCGTGCGGGCCGTCAAGGAAGAGGGCGGCATGGTCATGGTCCAGAACCCCGCCTCCACCGAGTACGACGGCATGCCGCGCAGCGCCATCGCCACCGGCCTGGTGGACTATGAGATCCCACCGGCTGAGATGCCCGCCCAGCTCATCGCCTATGCGGCCCATGCCTTCGGCCAGCCCCACCAGCCCGCTACCGCCCCGGCGGCCAAGGCCGATAACGCGGCGAGGAAGGTCATCATGCTACTGCGCACCCAGACCGGCCACGACTTTTCCCAGTACAAGCCGAACACCATCCATCGCCGCATCAAGCGGCGCATGTCCGTCCACCAGATCGACTCGATGGAGGGGTATGTCAAGTATGCACAACGGACGCCGACGGAGGTGGACGCGCTGTTTTGCGACCTGCTGATCGGCGTAACCAGTTTCTTCCGCGATCCGGCGGCCTTTGAGGCGCTCGCGGAACAGGTCATCCCGAAGCTCCTTGCCGGCAAGCCCGCGGGCGCCGTGGTTCGCGTCTGGGTGCCGGGTTGCTCCACCGGCGAGGAAGCCTATTCCATCGCCATTCTTCTGGCCGAGAGCAAGGAGGCGTTGAAGCAGAGCTTCACGGTGCAGGTCTTCGCCACCGACATTGACAGCCGGGCGATTGCCACGGCCCGCGTCGGCCTCTATCCGGCCAGCATCGCCGCCGACATCTCGCCGGAGAGGCTGGCCCGGTTTTTCTCAGCCGAGTCAGACGGCGCCGCCTATCGCATCCACAAAGACATCCGCGACATTCTGATCTTTTCCGAGCAGGACATGATCAAAGACCCGCCGTTCTCCAAACTCGACCTGGTCAGTTGCCGCAACGTCCTGATCTATATGGGCGGGGAGTTGCAGAAGAATCTCATTCCCCTGTTCCACTACGCTCTGAACCCGGGCGGTTTTCTCTTCCTGGGCACCTCCGAGACGGTGGGCGCGTTTGACGATCTTTTTACCCCGCTGGGCCACAAAATGAAGCTGTATCAGCGCAATGAGGATCCTGGCAGCGCACAGCGCGTGGCCATAGGCCAGTTTCTGTCGCCCATGAATGCGATGGAGGTAACTCTCCCGCGGACCGGCGGAAAGATGGCCGGCACCAGAAAACTGCCGCTGCGCGAGCTGACCGAACAGGCGCTCTTGCAGCAGGTCGCCCCGGCTGGCGCGCTCGTCAACGGCCAGGGCGACATCCTCTACCTCCACGGCCGCACCGGCCTGTACCTGGAACCGGCCCCGGGCGAGGCTGGAATCAACAACATCCTGAAGATGGCCCGCGAAGGGTTGCGGCGCGACCTGGCCACGGCCATGCACAAAGCCTCGGGGATAAAGGAGATCGTGCGCTGTCCCGGCCTGCGCGTGAAAACCAACGGCGCCTTCACTATGGTCAACCTGACCATCCGCCCGGTGACGATCGGCCCCGCCGCGACACCCGAGGTACCCCTGTACCTGATCATCCTGGAGGATGTGCCGCCCTTCGACCCGGAACAGGCGGAGCAAGCCGCCCTGCATGCCGGCGCGGAAGCCGACGGCCCTGATGCCGGCGCCGACCTGCGCGTCGCGGCGCTCAAGCAGGAATTGCGGGCCAAGGAAGAGTATCTCCAGACCGCCAATGAGGAACTGGAGACATCCAACGAAGAGCTCAAATCCTCCAATGAGGAGATGCAATCGGTCAACGAGGAATTGCAGTCCACCAACGAGGAGCTGGAGACATCCAAGGAAGAATTGCAGTCGGTCAACGAGGAGCTGGCCACGGTCAACGCCGAACTGCAAACCAACGTGGCGGATCTGTCGCGGGCCAACAACGACATGAACAACCTGCTGGCCGGCACGGGCATCGCCACCATCTTTGTGGATCATCAACTACGCATCCTGCGCTTCACCCCCACCGCCACCCGGATCATCAACCTGATCCTGAGCGACCTGGGGCGGCCCGTGGCTCATATAGTCTCCAACCTGGCCGGCTACGACAGCCTGGTGACGGACGCGCAGGCCGTGCTGGACAGCCTGGTTCCCAAAGAGGTGGAAGTGCGGACCCAGGCGGGCGAGTGGTACTCGATGCGCATCCTGCCCTACCGCACGCTTTCCAACGTGATCGAGGGCGCGGTGATCACCTTTGTCGACATCTCCGAGGTGAAGAAGGTGCAGGAAACGCTGCGGGAAACGCAGGCAATTCTGAAAGCCGCGCTGGATAATAGTCAGGTGGGCATCACCATTGCCGATGCTCCCGGCGGCGCCCTGCGCTACGTGAACGATGCGGGACGGCTCATGCATGGCGGCGACCGCAAGGACACCCTCCACGGGGCCGGGATCGACCGGTATGCGGCTGCCGGGCAGCTCATGGATCTGGATGGCAGGCCCCTGAAACCCGACGAAGTGCCCCTGGCCCGCGCGATTGTGTTCGGCGAAACATGCAGCCGGGAATTCATCATACGGAGAGCCATCGGCGACGATCACGTCATTCTCGCCAACGCCGCGCCGATCAGGGATGACGCCGGAAAGGTTACAGCGGGGATTGCGGTCTTTATGGACATCACCGAGCGCAGGCAGGCCGAGGAGGCGTTGCGGAAAGCCAATCACGTGCTCCATCTGGCCGCGGTGGTGCGCGACTCGCACGACGCCATCACACTGCAGGATATGCGGGGCCGCATCCTGGCCTGGAATCCGGCGGCGGAGAGGATGTACGGCTGGAGTGAGGCCGAGGCGCTGGGCATGAACATCAGAGACCGGATCACGGAACCACAGCGGGGAGAAGCGCTGGCCGTGGTCGAGCGGCTCAGCCGGTCTGAGATCCTGGAACCCTACCGCACGCAGCGGGTCGCCAAAGACGGCCGGATGGTGGAAGTGGTGTTGACCGCCACCGCCTTGACGAATGAGTCCGGCGACGTCTATGCCATTGCGACCACCGAGAGGCAGGTAAAGGCGGAAGCCCATGTCTGAAAAAGAGATCCATTCCGGTGACGCCGCCGAACTCCGCCCGCGGGCCGAAGAGATGGCTCGGAGAGATGGGGCGCGAACGCCGGAAAATCCCGAGGCGCTGTCGCCCGAGGAAATCCGGCGGAGGCTCCACGAATTGCGGGTGCATCAGATCGAGCTGGAGATGCAGAACGAGGAATTGCGCCGGGCGCAGGTGGAACTGGACGCCGCGCGGATGCGCTATTTCGACCTCTACGATCTGGCGCCGGTGGGCTACTGCACCGTCAGCGAGACGGGGCTGATCCTGGAGTCCAATCTCACCGCCGCCCGCTTGCTGGGCGTGCCCCGAGGCGCGCTGGTCAAGCAGTTGATCTCGCGCTTCATCCTCAAGAGCGACCAGGACCTCTACTACCGCCACCGCAAACGGCTCTTTGAGACCGGTGAACTGCAGGCCTACGAGCTGCGGATGGTGAATAACGACGGAGCGGCATTCTGGGTGCGGCTGGAGTCCACCGCCGCACAGGCCGAAGACGGAAAACGAGTGGGTCGCGTGGTGCTGATCGACATCACCGAACGCAAATGCGCGGAGGAGGCGTTGGCCCGCAGCCTGGCGGAGCAGAAGGCCGTCTACGACCACTCGCCGGTGATGATGTGCGTGATGGATTCAGACCGGCGCATGCTCTATGCGAACCCGGCCTTCACGGCATTCATCGGCCGTTCGGAAGGCGCCCCGAAAGGCGGGTGCGCTTGCGGCGTGTTAGGCTGCATCGACGCCCCGGATGATCCGCGCGGTTGCGGTTTCGGGACGAACTGCGCGAGTTGTGGGTTATGGCAGCGCCTGGAGGACACCCTCAAAACCGGAACCGGGCGCAACTTCGAACACCTGACCACATTGGTGCGCGACGGCGTCCAGCGACGGGTCACGCTGCTGGGGTCCACCTCGCTCATGCATTTGGACGATCGGACCGAACTGCTGCTCTGCCTGCATGACGTCACCGAGCACAAGGAGCTCGAAGCTCAATTCCAGCAGGCCCAGAAGATGGAATCGGTGGGCCGCCTGGCAGGAGGTGTGGCGCACGACTTCAACAACCTGCTGACGGTGATCAACGGCTACAGCCAGATGGCGCTCGACGAAATGAGCGAGAGCGATCCGCTCCGGGGCGACCTGGCGGAGATCCACAAGGCCGGGGAACGCGCCTCGGGATTGACCCGGCAACTGCTGGCCTTCAGCCGCAAGCAGGTCCTGCAACCGCGCAGCCTGGATCTCAACCGTTCGGTGCAGGAGATGCTGCCGATGCTGGAGCGCCTGTTGGGGGAGGACGTGGAAGTGCGCTCCGCGCTCAACGCGGAGAACGGGACGGTGTACGCCGATCCGCATCAGATGGAGCAGGTAATCATGAACCTGGCGGTGAACGCCCGGGACGCCATGCCGGCTGGCGGCAAGCTGCTGATCGAGACAGCCCGCGTGGAGTGGGACGAGAGCTATACCCGGTCGCATCCGGAGGTGCGCGCGGGCCGCTACGTCATGCTGGCGGTGAGCGACAACGGGGTGGGCATGAACGAAGAGACGCGGCAGCGGATCTTCGAGCCGTTCTTCACTACCAAGGAAGTTGGCCAGGGGACCGGGCTCGGGCTGTCGATGGTCCAGGGCATCGTGGCGCAGAGCGGCGGCGATATCGGGGTCTACAGCGAACCGGGTCAGGGGACGACTTTCAAGATCTACCTGCCCGCGCTGGCCAAGGCGGTAGCCGATGACGCGAGACCGGCAGCCGTTCCGGCGCTGGGCGGAAAGGAGACCGTGCTGGTGGTGGAGGACCAGGTATCGGTCCGGAAATATGTGGCCGCCGCGCTGAGGACTTACGGCTACCGGGTGATCCAGGCGGAGAGTGCCGGCGAGGCGCTACTGTTCTGCGAGCGGCGTCCGGAGCGCGTCGACCTGGTGTTGACCGACGTAGTGATGCCGATCATGAGCGGCCGGGAACTGGCCGGCCGGCTGGAGACACTCGATCCCGGCATCAAGGTGCTCTTCATGTCCGGGTACACGGGCAACGTCATCGAGCACCATGGGGTTTTGGGGAAGGGTGCGGAGTATATCCAGAAGCCGTTCAGTCCGGTGGAACTGGCCGGGAAGGTCCGCACGGTGCTGGGGCCGCCGGCGCCGGCGCATCCTGGTGGCCGGCGATGAAGCCGGGGTGCGCAGTTTCCTGCGGAAGGTGCGGCACATCGAGTTGGTCATTGGGTGCTGGTTACGCAACAGCGCGGGCAGCCGCATCTGATGCTCCTATCCACGCGGGCGGCGGCGTTCGTGGCCCACAGTACAATTCAGGCCGTCGAACCCGGACGCCACCGCCACGCCAGGACGGCTCCTGGATTATAGGTTCGAGTCCTACCTGGGGAGCCACAAATCGTCGCGTTGAAATCAAAGCACTTCAGTTCGATCTCTCTTCGCAAGTGTTTGAAAATGTGGTTCGAATCCAAGATGGGACGCCGTGACTCTAGCTTAGCTGCTAGCAGCCTGTGGTAAAGGTGGGTTTTTCTGAGCGAAGACCTTCGAAAAACGCGCACGACGCGAGATGACTAACTAACGTCACCACTCGTCAAAAGGTTACCGCTCGCTGCCGTCGTGCGATGTTAATTCCGAGGCCGGTTCGAAGCGCTGACCAAACATAGAGAAATAGCAATCCGAGACACGCAAATATGCTCGCCAAAGCCCCCTGCAACC
>JBGPHT010000100.1:0-27072 GCA_041484525.1 Bryobacteraceae bacterium
GCGGGATTCTTCCGACCGGCGAATCTCATCCTGCAATCCGAGGATGATCGTAGCCGAGTCTGCAATGGTGAGAGGTCTCATGTTTCGATGAGAACACATCGCCACAACATGCGCAATTACTTATGTCGCAGTGTTTAGAAGACAGCAGAAGATTAAGGCAACAGCAATGATATGTGGGGCAGGCAATTTGCCTGCCCTCGCAGTCAAAAGATTTCGGGAGCTAGTCGCCTTGCACCGTCTCGTAATGCTGCACCTGCTGCGCGCTCGCCTGCAACGCTCCCAGGCTCACGTGGATCTGCGGCATCGAGCCCGTCTCGAACGACTCACGCACCATGTCGTTGGCTGCCAGCTTCTCGCGCAGCATCTCGCGACGCAGCCGCTCCTCGAATTCGCGGAGCTGCTCTTCGATGCGGCCCACCTTCATCTTGTTCTTGACGATGTCCTCGCGATAGCGCTTCAGGAAGTACCCGATCGTCTCCACGCGAATCCGGATCGACCCCGTGGGCTTGTTCTCGTCGATGTCCTTGAAGCAGAAATACGGCGTGCCCGAGTGCTCCACGATCTCTTCCACCACCGTGTAGATCGGCGCATCGTGTCCGCACTTGAAGCTCGACAGCTCGAGCGCCACCAAGTTCGGATGCCGCGCCACGTACTTCGCGGCCCAAACTTTGCGGCTGGTGTTCTCGCTGTACGAGTTCTTCCATACGTCGTCGATCGCCATCGGATGCGGCGTCTCGCCCGACATCACTTCCGGCCCGAACAGCTTCCAGATGATGTCGTCGTCGATCGGGAGGCAGTCCTGCGCGAACACCGGATACCCGAGCTTCTGGAACTCTTCCAGGATTTCGTGGTTCACGCCCGGGTCGTTGTGATACGGACGGCCCAGCAGCACCACACCCAAACGATCTTCGCGTTCGAGCTGCTCCAGCACCTCGCGCGCCGCGCCACGCATGGTGACGTTGTCGAAATAACTCAGCGCCCGGTAGCCCTGCTCTATGGCGCGCTTGTTCTCTTCCACCGACAAGCCAAGAATATCTTTGAACTCCTCGTACATCTGCCGCTCGAGCAGGTCGGATTTCGACAGGTTGACGAACGTGTCCAGGAAGATGACGCCCTTCTCCTTAAACAGGTCGCCTTCCTTGGTGAACGCCGCCTTCACCGCTTCGGGCGTGGCCGCCACGGTGGGACAGGTGCGGCTGGCCTGAACGTTGTGCAGATCGGTGGTCAGGCAATCGATCATCGGGAAGAAGATGATGTCGAGCGGCTTCTTGGCGTGCACCTTGTAGAGCAGGTTGTGCACGTGCGGAATGCCCAGCTTCGACGGGAAGCACGGGTCGATCGCGCCGCGCTTGGCGCCTTCCTTGTAAAGTTCCTCGCTGGTGTAATCCGAGTAGACAAGGTTTTCGGCCTTGACGCCGAGCGATGCGAAGTACCCCGTAAAGATCGGCGTCTGCGAGTACATGTTGAGCACGCGCGGCATGCCGATCCGGATCTCGGACCGCTTCTTCATCAGCATCGCGCGCTTTTTCTGCGACGCCGTGATCTGGAGCTTCGGCAGCGCGTCCGCCACTAGCGGCACGTCCGGCACGCGGAAGATGGCCTTCGCGGCCACTTCCACGAAGTTGGGATTTTCCTTCTTGACCTTGTCGAGGTTGCCCTTGATGCCGCGCATCTCCTCGATGTTCTCCACCGTTCCCTTTTCGCAGGTGGCGATGATCAGCCGCTGCGCGCCCGCTTCGAGCGGCACCTTGGTCTTGACCGGCGGCTTGAAATCGATGTTCACGATGTCCGAGCTCGTCTTCACATCGATGAACGTGCGCAGGCACTTGTTCTTGCAGAAGTAGCAGCGCGTAGCTTCGTTGCGCGTCGTCTTGTATTGGATGTTCGCCGAGGCTTCGAGGCCGATGAACGTGCTCTGCCGCCCGTTATCCCACAGCCGCCCCGCTTCGAGCGCGCCGCCGATCGCGCCGGCTTCGCCGCAGTGCTCGTGTACGATCACATCGGCGGGCTTTTCCTTGCCCTTGAAGCGCGATTCGATGAAGTCCACCTGCGCCTTCACCGCCGCCAGGTTGTACTGCGTGCCGCCCTGCAGCAGGAAGCGCGTGCCGATCGCCGACAGGTTCGGAATCTGCGAAACATACAGCCAGATGTTCTTCGGCAGCACATTGCACAGCCCGGCCATGATTTCTTCCGGCTTCCATCCCTGGCGCTGGAAATCCACGATGTCGCTCTGCATGAACACCGCGCAGCCATAGCCGAACGAGGGGAATCCTTTGGCGCCGAATGCCGTATCGGCATACTGTTCCACCGGCACGTTGAAGCCCTGCGCCGTGGATTGCAGGAAGTAGCCGTTGCCCGCCGAGCACTGCGTGTTCAGCTTGAAATCCTTCACGCGGCCGTTCTTCAGGATGATGATCTTGATGTCCTGCCCGCCGACGTCGCAGATCACGTCCACGTCGTCGTAGAAGTGCAGCCCCGCCTCGGTGTGGGCCACGGTCTCGACCAGCGCCGCGTCGGCGCCGACCACGTCCTTCAGGATGTCCTTCGCGTATCCAGTGGTGCCCACGCCCAGAATTTTCAGCTCCGCGCCCTGGTCGCGAATCTGGGCCTCCAGCTTCTGGAGCACCTCGATCGTGTCCTCGATCGGATTGCCCTTCGAAAGCTGGTACGTCTTGGCCAGAATCTTCCGCTCCGTGCCCTTCGAGAGCAGCACGGCCTTGGTCGACGTCGAGCCGCCATCGATCCCCACGAAGCCTTCCACCACGTCGCCGGGCTGGAACGTCGTCGCCACAAACTTCTTGGTGCGGTACTTCTCCTTGAACGCCGCCAGATCCGCGTCGTCCTTCGCCAGTCCGACCGCGCCGCCGCGCTTGGCCTTCTCCTCTTCGCGGCCGAAGTTAACGTACCACTCCAGTTTCTGGAGACCGATATAGCGGCCGATTTCGTCGTCTTCCGACTTGCCGAACTCGACCGACCCGATGGCCGCGAAGTACTGCGCGTTATCCGGCGTCTTGATCAGATCCTCCGGCGGAATCCCCTCGGGCAGCGGCGTGTTGCGCTCTTCCCAGATCTTCGGGATGTTCGCCTTCCAGCAATCCCGCATGCCCTTGATGTAGCAGTTGGGGCCGCCCAGCAGCAGCACCACGGGCAGCAGCGTGTTACCGCGCGTCAGCACCGAAAGGTTCTGCATCACGATGGCTTCGAACAGCGACGCCATCAGCTCATCGGGCGGCACGCCCATCTTCTGCAGACCGTTGATATCGGTCTCGGCGAATACGCCGCACTTGCCGGCCACCGGATGCAGCTTCACACCCTTGTAACCCATCTCGCAGAGCTGCTCCGCCGGAATCCGCAACTTGGCGTTGATCTTGTCGATGACCGCGCCCGTACCCCCGGCGCACTTGTCGTTCATCGACGGAATCTTCTTCTTGCGGCCGGTTTCGGGATCGGTCTTGAAGATGATGATCTTGGCGTCCTGCCCGCCCAACTCGATGACGGAGCCGCATTCGGGATACATGCGCTCTACCGCGAGCGACACCGCATTCACTTCCTGCACGAACTTCGCGCCCAGGTACTTGCCCATCCCGTTGCCGCCCGACCCCGTGATGAACATGCGCGAGCGCTCGGCCGCGAAGCCCTCGACTTCAACTTCGAAACGCTTCAGGAACTCGAGGACTTTCTCGGGCTGTTTGGTATCGTGCCGCTGATAGTCCCGCCAGAGAATCTCGTCCGTAGCGGCGTCGATGACTACGGCTTTCACCGTGGTCGAGCCCACGTCCATGCCGATCAGAAAGTGTTTGTCCATGTTAGATCCCTTTAGCCCAGATACAGCCACTCCCTTATGGTCGCGACTCCGTGCTTACAAAGCCGCGACCGTAAGGGAGCAGGTGCTACTAGTTGGCCGCAGTTCGTTCCGATTTCATCCGCTCCGAAATGTGCATCACGAAATTCGCCGCCAGTCCCACCACGCCCTTGGTGTGCGGTACCTGGTATAGCGGCCGCTTGGTTTCCGGATGCGTCTCGACCCACGCGCGGCACGCGTCCACTGTGAGGCCCGTGCGCTGCAGCACCTCGGCGAATTCCTTCTTGGCCTTGTTCTTCGCCTCGCCCAGCGCCATCTGCACGCGGCTGTGGGCGTTGATCTCGCCTTCGCCCGATGTCTCCACCGGCAGGTAGATCATGTCCTTGAACTGCGACACCACGGCCGATTGCGCGCCATCCGATTGCGTGGACGGCATGCACCCGAACGGCTTCACCGACAGCACCATGTGCGCCAGATCCTTGTTCGAGTAATAGATGTTCTTGGCGACTTCCAGATGCCCTTCGCCGCCGCCCGCGCGCGAGTTGTAGAACGGATGCCCGATGCGCTGCAACTCGTACTGGTCCGTCAGGTGATGCGCGATTCCGCCCAGCGCGTTCACGATCTTGTGATACTCGCTCTTGAAGATGCCTTCCGCCAGCTTCAACTTCGCCACCTTCTGGCGGTAGTCGAACTCGATCTTGGCGCGCGTCCCCAGCTTCCAGATCGGCGGCAGCACCGTGCCTTCTTCCAGGCCCTTGAAGTCTTTGTACTTCTGAATCACCTGGTGGATCATGTACATGATCCAGGTGCCGATGGGCTCGACCAGCACCTGCGCGCCCTCGCGCTGCAGGAAGTTGAACATGTTGAAATTGCCGTCGCCCTCAGTGGTCTGCGCCCAGAATTCGCCGGTGATCTTTACGATCGGCTTGACGCGCAGCCGGTCCACATCGATGGCGTTGAACTTGTCGCGGCACTGTGCCAGCGCCGGCACGTAATCGTCGCCCTTCAACTGATGGACGAACTTGCCGATGTACTCCGCGGTGTCGGAGAAGCCGCCGAGATACTTACCCAGCCCGCCTTCGAGCTTCCACGGCTGCTTCTTGCGGAAGACCTCGTGCAGGTAGTCCATGGTCGAATCCAGCACCTGGTCGGTCTCGCCCGCGTTGATCTCGAACGGCCGCAGCGCGTAGGCCACTTCATTCATCACGTCGCCGCAGTTGAGCGCGTTCAGGATGCCCAGGAAGAAGTCGATATTCATCTCGAGCCCAGCCTCGGCGTCGGACTGGCTCAGCCCGCCCGACTGCTGGAACAGGAGCACGCGGAACCCGTCGAACCCGGAGTTGCGCAGCGCCAGGCGATACTCCGCCTCGTACATACCGAAGCGGCACGGCCCGCAGGCGCCGGCCGTGAAGAACACGTACCGGTCGATGATCTCCTGCTTGGTCAGCCCCTGCTCTTCGAGCGTCTGCAGGTACTGCACCAGGTTGCCGACGGTGAAGTATGTCGGGTTACACTGCCCGTTGTTGCCATACTCCTTGCCCGTCTGGAAGGCGCGGACGTTGGGCGTCGGCACGGCCTCGGCGCGGTAGCCCAAACCTTCGAGCGCCCCGTGCACCAGCTTTTCGTGCTTCCACGTCAGTCCACCGAACAGCAGCGTCGTGTGACCGCGCTGGTCCTTCGTGAACGGCCGCTCGACGGGCTTTTTGAACTGATGCACCTCGCGTTTGTGAAGCCCCGCCTCCCGCTCCAGGCGGGCGCGCTCTTCGGCCAGGCGTTGGTGAATCGCATCTTCAATGGACGAGCCGATTTGCACCAGGCTCGGGGAAGGTTCGACTTTCGGTTCAAAAGGCTGAGTGCTCATAGATGGGCTTCTTTCCCAATTTGGAGTCAGTTTCCCCCGTTAAGCCATTGAAAGAAAACAGGGATTCATCGAACGGCGACTTTCCCGGTGCAATGGGGGAAAAAGGGGGGTGAGCGGAACCCGCGCAACCCGGGTTCTACTCCGAAATTACCGGCAAACCCGTGAAATCGGGCGGGAAACTGTACTTCGAACCACACGGGCGAACTACCATATTAAGCGTGCGCGCCACGGTCCCGAACTTCCTCCGGATCCTCGGCCTCATCTACCTCGTCGCGTTCGTCTCCTTCGGCGTCCAAGCCCCAGGCTTGATCGGGTCGCGTGGAATCCTGCCCCTCCCCGACTACCTCAAGACCGCCTACGCCGCCTTCGGATCCGGAGCCTACCGCGTCATCCCTACTGTCCTTTGGCTGAATTCGAGCGACCTGGCAATCGCCCTGGTCTGGATCGCCGGCGCCGTGAGCGCGTTGGTTGCGGCGTTGGGATTCTGGCCGCGCACCGCCCTCGGCTGCTGCCTGGTCCTTTGGTTGTCCGTGTGTACCGCCGGCCAGGATTTCTTCTCTTTCCAGTGGGACGTGCTGCTGCTCGAAGCCGGCTTTCTCGCCATCTTCGCCGACGAGACACCTGTCCGCGTCTGGCTGTTTCGCTGGCTCCTCTTCCGCCTGGTGTTCTTCAGCGGCGCCGTGAAACTGCTCAGTCACGACACGGCCTGGCGCGATCTTACCGCGCTGCACTATCACTACGAAACGCAGCCGCTGCCGACACCCGCCGCATGGCTCATGAACCAGTTGCCGATGCTCGTACAGAAATTGTCGACGGTCGTCACTTTCGCCGCCGAGCTGATCGTCCCCTTCCTCTTCTTCGCCCCGAATCGCTGGCGCCGTCTCCGCCACGTCGCCGCCTGGATCACCATCGCCTTCCAGGTGCTGATCCTGGTCACGGGAAACTACACCTTCTTCAACTTCCTGACGATCGCGCTCGCGATGTTCCTGTTCATCGAGCCCGACTCCTCCCCGCGCGGGCGGCCTCATCGCGCGGTCACCACGCTGGTCGCGGCATTTTACGGCACTGCCACTGCGCTGCTTTTTCTCGAGCTCTTCTCCTTACCTCTGCCTCCCGGGAGCGGCGCCATCCTCCACGCCATCGCCCCGTTACGCATCGTAAATTCCTACGGCTTGTTCTCGGTGATGACCACCGATCGTCCCGAGATCATCGTCGAAGGCTCGAACGACGGCGCCGCGTGGCAGGCCTACGAGTTTCGCTACAAGCCCGGCGATGTCCTCCGCGCGCCCCCCATCGTCGAACCGCACCAGCCCCGCCTCGATTGGCAGATGTGGTTCGCCGCGCTCGGCAATGCCCGGCAAAATCCCTGGTTCGTCAATTTCATGGTGCGGCTGCTACAGGGCGAGCCTTCCGTGCTCCGGCTGCTCGGCCACAATCCCTTCCCCCACACGCCTCCGAAATACGTCCGGGCACGACTCTACTTTTACCGGTTCACGTATTTCGGCCAGCACGGGTGGTGGGGGCGGGAAGAACGCGGCGCGTATTTCCCTGCGGTGAGCCTGAAGTAAGCCTGTAGGTAATGGCACGGCTGGTGCCAGTACCAGAAGGCAGCATCAAGTTGGTAGGGCGGCTTGCGAATCCGATTTAGCGCAGGTCTTGTCTGGCCCCTACACCACGGCGATAGCGGGCTGCCAGCACCAGAATCCCTACGCCGAAGAGCGCCGAAGTCACTGGTTCGGGAGTCACCTCATTGAACTCGGTGTCGCTGAAGCCTTCCACCAGCACACCGACCGGTGAATTGAGTCCTGTGCCGGTATTCGTCGTCTCATTCAAAACCACCACGACAGTTCCGAATTCCGTTGGCGAATTGGCAGCCGTTTGGTCCACAACCTGAAAGAACAACGGGTTGCCGAAAAAATTTCCGCTACCGCCTGGATCGCCCAGGTAGTTAATGTCGAGGCCGCGGTTCGTGGCAAGCGGATCCGGAAAATAGAAGGTGTCGTACACTGAGCCGAGAATGTTGCCGTTGTTGCTGTCGATGCTGATCTGAAGAAAATTAAACCAGCTCGGCACCAGCACGGAGATGGCCTCGTAATGGTAAGCAATAGTGGGATTGGAGACGCCTGGAAACGCTTTTTGAAAGGACCAATCGGGAGTGTTGCCATCGCGGAATAGCCGCCCTAGCTGCGTGGGGTCGGTGCTTAGAAGAGTGACATCGCCGCTGTACAACACGGAAGCCTGTGCCAATCCACTACTCAATAAGAGGGGGCCCATTAGGGCCATCACTCGGATGGAACTCTGTTTTTTGAGCATCGTAGTCCTCGCGCGAAGGTCACTCTACATTAAGGGATGCCGGGCCGAACGTCAATAGGACTTTCCCGCGTTTTCGGTACCTTCCCGGGTTTCCCCGCGCCTTGAAAATTGCGGTCCGCGTCCAAGCCCACAGCTTTCCGGGAATTCTGAAAATAACGCTTTTTCCAGTGTGTGGCTGATGGTAGAATCCATGTACTTTCGCCATCTGCAATGGCAATTTGCGCGATCGCTTGTAAGGAGGGAACGCGAAAAGATGAAACTACGAACCCGGAGTCTACTTGTTGCCGCCGCTTTGCTGGCGTGCTTTTTCGATGCCACTGTTGTAGCGAATGCCCAGGATATCAGCGAGTCCGCCTATCAGCAGATTCGAGATCTTCTGCTGGAGAAGGAGTCACGCACCGCAGTACAGAGCAAACTCTCGTCTTCCCTGGTATACGCCGGTAACGCGGTCCGAGGCATCACCACGGCCGGTGTCACCGATTTGGGGGATCCGGCCACCACGCTGCATATGGGGCCGCAGGGTGCCCTGGTGATCATCAAAGGGACGGTGTCCGCCGATCTGTTGAACACCATCCAGCAGTTGGGCGGACGGGTGATTTATTCCAGCGCCGCCCGAGGCTCGATTCAAGCGCGGGTGCCGGTCAGCTTCATCGAAGCCATGGCCGGGCGCGACGACGTACAAAGGATCTCGGCCTCGTTTCCACCCATGCACGGCTCGGTGGCTAACCTGCTGCGGCGCGTCCGCCTGCCGCTGCCGGGCATCGGCAAAAACGATGCCGTGCCGTATCACTTCGACCAGTTCTTAGGGCTGTCCTTCTTCATCGGTTCCCTCACCAGTCAAGGTTTCATTACCCACGGTGCGAACGTGGCCGCGACGACTTACGGTGCGAAGGGCACGGGCGTCAAGGTGGGTATCCTGTCGGATTCGGCCGAGGCCCTTTCCATGCTGATCGGAACCGGGGATCTGCCGGCCGGCACCCTGAATGTGGCTGACATCGATACAGTCCTCAACGGGGGACCCGGTACCAGCGAAGGGACGGCGATGATGGAAATCGTCTACGATCTGGCGCCCGGAGTGCAGCTCTTTTTCGCGTCGGCCTTCAATGGCGAAGACAGTTTTGCCGACAACATCCGGCTGCTGCGTAATACCTATCGTTGCGACATCATCGCGGATGACGTGTCTTACAGCGACGAGCCTCCCTTCCAGGACGGCGTAATTGCAAGGGCCGTGAACGACGTCACCCAGGACGGCGCGTTGTATTTCTCATCTGCCGGCAACGAGGGCAACCTCACGAACGGAACTTCCGGCACCTGGGAAGGCGACTTCAGCCCGGCGGGCGCAGCTTCGACTCCGCTGCCGGCCGGCTACACGCTCCACTCCTTCGGCGCCAGCAACTTTGTGCGCCTTACCGTAGCCACGCAGGACGTCACGCTGCACTGGTCGGACCCTTTGGGGAACTCGACGAACGACTACGACCTGTTCATCTTGAACTCGGCGGGGACGGCGGTACTATCGGGAGGCAGTTCCACTACTGCCCAGACAGGCCCCGGAAGCGACCCTGTGGAAGAGGTGTTCAATGGGTCCGGCTTCCCGGCGAATTCCCGCATCGTGGTGGTCGCTAAAGCGGGGGCGCAAATTCGTGCCCTCCACATTGGAACGTTTGGTGGAAGGCTTTCGATTTCAACCAGCGGCGAGACTCACGGCCACAACGCTCCGGCCGGGTGCGTGCTGTCAGATCCGAGTTGCACAGGGCGCGCGTTCGGCGTAGCGGCCGTGGCCTGGAACAGCGCTCACGGCGCGACCCGGGCTTTCGTCGGAGGCGCATCCAACCCGACCGAAACTTTCAGCTCGGATGGCCCGCGCCGCATGTTCTACAAAGCGGATGGAACCCCCATCACCCCGAGCAACTTCCTGTTCGGGAGCAATGGCGGCATCTCTTTGGTAAAGCCGGACGTCTCCGCCGCAGATGGCGTAACCACGCGGACACCGGGGTTCAGTCCGTTCTTCGGCACGTCGGCGGCGGCTCCGCATGCCGCGGGGGTGGCGGCGATCGTGAAGTCGGCCAAGCCCTCCGCGACCGGCGCCGACATCTTCAACGCGCTCACGACAACGACGCTCGACATCCGCGCTCCTGGAATCGACCGCGATTCCGGCTATGGAATCGTCATGGCGCCCGCTGCCGTCAACGCCATTCTTCACTAATCTGAAAGCGGGGGCACGCCAGTGCCCCCGCCAGGAAATACGCGATCGAACGCGCCGGCATCACGGTGGAAGTGGCGCCAGTATCCAGGCTTAGCGTGGTATTGGCCTGAAGAGTCGCCGTTTGATTCAGGCCGGCCAGGGCCGCGACGGGGAAGGCGACTTTCAAAACAGCTAACGCAATCCGCCCGCTTAGAGTTGGCTTCATTGCTGAAATCCTCCGGATCGTTCTATCTTCAATAGCGTTTGCCCAACGGCCCCACACAACAGGAATGGGGCGAGCAAGCGGCTTCTTTCCGAATTCTGCGAGTGTGTTTCCGAATCGGGAGCGGCAATGCGCATGCGTTTCGAAGAATTCTCCTTCGGTTCGATCCGCATTGACGGGACCACCTATGAGCACGATGTGATGCCGAGATTTGAACCCGGGACCTCTTGCTTGGGAGTATCTCTCGCATGATCACGCGCGGTCCTGGAACAACTCACGGATGACGAAATGATCGCGGCGTTTCGCAAGCTCCCGCGGCAATTCGCGGAAGTTGTAATGCTGTCCGACGTCCAGGAGTTTTCCTACAAGGAGATCCAAGAGACGTTGGGGATTCCCATCGGGACGGTCATGTCCCGGCTTAGCAGAGTCCGTCAACTCCTCCGAGCGCAGCTAGCGGATTGCGGAGCGCGGGCGGGAATCGTCCCTGATGACATCCGTACGGCAGGCGCGCAGACCAGCTAAGGTCAGCCGCCACCCGACAACCGCCATCGTTACGCCGGGGTCTTCATCAGATACTCGCGCACACGCGGAGCAAGGTTCGCTGCAATTTGCAGATTCGTTTTGCCCCTCAGATCGGAAACAATGTAAGCCAGGAAGTTGCCCGCGTCGAATCCCGCTACCTGATAGTGCTGCGCCGCGGATTGGTAGATCGGAATGCCCGATGGCTCCACCGCCGGCGACGGGCCTTCGAGGGACTCGCCCGGATTCTTGTGGGCGATCACGAGGGAAAGGATCTCACCGTTCTTCTCAAGTGTCATGTGGACGAACTTGCGGCCGGCATAGCTGCACTGATGAGCCATGACAATCCGGTAGCCGTCCGGCACCGCGGCGCTCACCACTGGCAGAAGGCCCTTATAGGACGGTCCCAGGTCAGCTTCCATCTTCTCGACCGGCGGCGGATTCTTCGGGTACTTGCGGAAAACGGAGCAGTGGATATGATCGCCCAGCCCCACCTTCAGGACCGCAGCCAAAGTGGCGGAGACCCTTTGGATATAGGCGTTCTGAGCCGGACGATCGGTGAGAGCCGGCAGTTTCTCGCGCGAATAGTTGAACCAGACGCCGGCGCAGACGATGAGGCTCGCGGCCATCGCGACCGCCCAGCGGCCCCAACCCGATACAAACCAACTCTTCGAGCGGCTCCCCCGGATCTGCTCGCGGATGCGCACCTGCAGCTCGGGCGGGACGGTTTGGGCATTCACAGCGGTTTTCACACGGGCCCGGAGCTGCATGCGAGCCTCGGCCTCCGCGGCACACGCGGCACAGTTCTCGACATGCCGCAGGACCTCGTGGTTCGTCTCAACCAGCAGCTCGTTGCTGATATACGAATCGAGGTATTTGCGCGTTTTCTCGCAGGCGCCCTCTCCAAATTGAATACGATTCATGCGCTTTTCCCTTCCTGGTGCGTGGGTCCAATCCCGTATGACAGCGCCAGATCTGCCAGCTTTTCCCGAAGCAGCTTTCTGCCCCGGCTCAACCGCGACATCACGGTCCCGATGGGAACGTCCAGTATCCCGGCCGCTTCCTTGTACGAAAACTCCTCGACGTCGATCAGGAGAACGACAGCGCGGAAGTCCTGCGGGACTTCTGTCAGGGCAGCCAGCATTTCCTCATCCGTGATGTACTCAGGCAGGGGCGGGCTGCCGGCAGCGGTGTGTTCGAGGATCTCGTCGCTCTCTTCGACCATCCGGATATTCAGCCATTTCCTGCGGTAGTGGTGCAGCGTGTGAAACAGAATCTTGAACAGCCAGGCACGGCAATTGGTCCCAACTCAAATTGGCCGAATGACTTCCACGCCTGCAAGTAGACGTCCTGCACCACATCGTCAGCCCCGGTCCCATTGCCCAGCAGCCGCGCCGCGGTTCGGTAAATGTCGTTCATGTGCGGCAGCGCGGCAGCTTCGAATTCGTCGGTTCGGGGCCTACGTGAGAAGAGCATTGGGTACACCCACTCCCTCTAAGATTCGTAATCCAGCATACCCGCCGGATTATTCCCGGTTTTACAAAATCTTTGGGAATAGGCTTGGGGCTTGCGGGATTCCTCTGGAGCTTGCACTGGCCGCCGATATCCTGCGCACGGCCGCGCTACTTTCTTCCTCCACGAGTCTCCCATTTACGACTTTGTCAGCTTGCCACTTTGCCGGCGGACGTATATCGCTCCGGCACCACGATGCAACCAGCGCCTGCGGTACCGTACAGACGGTTCCGCCCGGTTGCCCAGAACCACCAGTGGGCCGCTATGAACGCGCACAGCACGGCATCGATCCGATCTTCGACGGGTTTTAGATTGCCCGCTATCGGCACGGGAGGGAGCTTCAGCGATAGCGCCGGGACCAGCCGAGGCAGGTGGGTCAGCATCAGTTCGCGCAGGCGGCGCAGTTCGCTCGCCCGTTTCTCGCGCAGGCCGCGTTTGTACTTCACGATTCGCTCGAGCCCGAAGAGATTGACGCTCGCGGCGTGGGGGTGGACTTCGATTTGGAAACGTCCGGACTGCTTGGGCGTCATGTCTGCGCCCTCTACGAACCCAAGCCCGGACAGGCGGCGGCTGAAGGAGGTCACGTTCTGGGCAAAGGGGCGGCCAAGATTCGCCGCATGGCAACCGGCGTGGAAGCGGCGAAAATCGTGGTTCAACTCGCGTTCAGCGGGCCGGATGCCCGTTCGGTTCGGGATCGCCAAGGGAGCATCTACCGCCACCACCGATGGGCCGCTGTCTGCCTCGACCTGAATCCACCGGAGGATCTCGTCCGTGTCTTCCAGGCGCGTGATGTTCCGCAGGCGCAACCTGGCGCCGCTCAGTCCGATGGATGCCAGGCCGCTTGGCTTTCCGTACCAACCCAAGTCCACGCCGATGAACACGCTCATGATTGAGGGATAAATTCCACCTGGTCGCCGACGGCGATGCGACCGGGCGCCACGACACGGCTGTTCAGCCCGAGCACGCCATCGAATTCCTTTTGCACCCGGCGAAGCACGCCCAGGTCTTGCTTCCCGGTGTCGGGGTCGAAAGTGGTGATGATGCAGCGGCTTCGCAAGTCCTCCATACCGATCACGACTTCGCCAATCCGCAACTGTCCACCCTCCCACTGGCGTTCGGTGAGTCCGGGAACCCCGCCGATCACCAGGTTCGGACGAAACCGCCTGCCGTCATGCCCCACCGCCGAAAGCGTCCCGTCGGTGGCCACCAATAGCGGAAGGACATCGAAACGGTCTTCCGCGTCGCTCCGAACCAGACCGGTTCCCGCTCCAGCCGCCGCCTCCACTTCGCGAGCGACATCCGCGCCGCGCCACGGCCTCCCATCCACCAGCGGTTCGCCATCCGGGCCGAGTATCGCGTGATGACGCAGCAGCGCCGGCCTGGTCCGCGCCGTCAGGATTTGTCCGCTGGGATTCCTCACTTGCACGATTCGGTCGCCGTCGATGCCATGCTCGCTCACGTCCGCGCGATCCAGTGACTCGCCGGCCATCGACTTTACCGGATACCGCCAGATTTCCTGAACCCGCATCGCATTTGCCTCCCCATCGGTCAAGCGGCTTTCCTCGATCGTACCCTACCGTCGTAGAAGGACCGGACGAACGCCGCAATCTCGTCGCAGCGATCCTCCACGGCGAAGTGGCGAGGGGCCGCACTGCAGAACAGTGGAATTACCAAACGAAATTGGAATGGCCCGACAAGTGGAAGATACGCGCACCGCACGTCCAAATAGCACTTGCAAGCACCACAGATTCAACGTGAAATCAACAGGTTGCGCCAGCGGGCGATAATGCGTGATACATGACCGGTGTCCTGGTTCTGTCGATCTGGCTCTACATCCTGCTGTTCCGCGGCCGGTTCTGGCTGGTGCGCGACGAATCGCGCGGCGGTCCGGAGTTGGAGTGTGCTCCCCGCGTCCTCGCGATCGTACCGGCACGCAACGAAGCTGCAACGGTCGCGCCGGCCATCGCCTCTCTGGCGGCCCAGAGCTACCCGGGCGACTTCCGCATCATGCTGGTCGACGATCGGAGCACCGACGATACCGCCGCCCTGGCTCGCTCCGCCGCTCCGTCCGAACGCCTCATGGTGATTTCCGCCGCTCCGCTTCCACGCGGCTGGACAGGCAAACTCTGGGCGCTCTCCGAAGGCGTTCGCCGGTCCGCGAGCACCCTGATTCAACTGGATGCGGCTCCGGCCGATCCGCCCGATTACTATCTGTTCACCGACGCCGACATCGTCCACCCTCCCGGCGCGCTTCGCTCGCTGATTGCACGCGCCGAGGCGGACCGCTACGACGTGGTGTCCTATATGGTGACGCTCGCCTGCCGCAGCACGGCCGAGCGCGCTCTCATCCCGGCATTCGTATTCTTCTTCTTTCTGCTGTACCCGCCCGCCTGGATCCGCGACCCGCACTATGCCACCGCGGGCGCGGCGGGCGGCTGCATCCTGATCCGGCGCGACGCGCTCGAATCCATCGGCGGACTGGCTCGGATCCGCGGCGAATGGATCGACGACTGCGCGCTCGCGGCGGCCGTGAAGCGCAACGGCGGACGCGTCTGGCTCGGCCTCAGCGACGAGGCACGCAGCATTCGCGACTATGCCACCTTCGGGGAGATCGGCCGCATGATTTCCCGCACCGCCTTTACGGAACTCAACCATTCCATCGTATTGCTTGGCGGCGCGCTGGCGGGTCTGACCCTCACCTATCTGGTTCCACCCGCGCTCGCCTTGGCCGGTTCCTTGACCGGGGTCGCCGCCTGGCTGCTGATGTGTGTGGCTTACTTCCCGATTTTGCGCTTCTACCGACGATCCCCCCTCTGGGCTCCGCTGCTCCCGCTGATTGCGGCTTTCTACATGGGAGCCACGATTCATTCCGCGATCGGTTACTGGCGCGGCACTGAAGGATCGTGGAAGGGCCGTGTGCACGACCGGACTCCGGATTCCGCCGCGGGTTCGTAGCCGTGGACGTGGATTGCATACAAGACAGTACCGTGCAAACATGACAATATCTTCGATGGGTGTCATGAAGCGATCGAGCGCCGCAACTGTCATCGCCCTGCTTGCCGGCGCGACGATCGCGGGTTGCAGCGGTGCGGGTAGCCGGGAAACCGCAACCTTGACCATCTGCGTCGCCGCGAGTCTGCAGACGGCGATGCTGGAATTGGCGCCGCTGTTCGAGCAGTCGCATCCAGGTACGAAACTGACATTCAACTTCGGCGGCTCCGGCACCCTCGAGCAACAGATCGAACGCGGCGCCCCGGCCGATGTGTTCCTCTCGGCAGCACCGAAACCCATGGACGCGCTGGCAGCCAAGGGACTCATCCTGCCCGGCACCAGACGCGACCTGTTGCACAATCAGATCGTCCTCATTGTTCCCAAGGACAGTACGGAACTGAACTCGTTTCAGGGATTGACGGATGCCAAAGTGAAGCTGATCGCGCTGGGCGATCCCGGTAGCGTACCGGCAGGTGATTACGGCCGTCAGGTTCTCGAGGCGCTGCGCTGTTGGGAGTCCGTGCAGCCCAAACTAGTGCTGGCCAAAGATGTGCGCCAGGTCGTCACTTATGTAGAAACCGGCAGCGCCGATGCCGGGATCGTTTACGCGACCGACGCGCGCGAGTCGGATAAAGTTCGAGTGGCGGCGATTGCTCCGGAGGACAGTCACCGGCCGGTGGTCTATCCGGTGGCGGTATTGAAGGACAGCGGCAACGGCGCGGCCGCGCGCGCATTTGTGTCGTTTCTGGCCGGGACGCAAGCACGGGATATCTTCGCCCGCCACGGCTTCCCTACGGACTCGCCGTGATTCCTTCCGATCTGTCGCCGCTCTGGATCTCGCTCAAGACTTCCGCCGCCGCTACGGCTCTCGCCTTCGTGTTCGGGATTGCGGCGGCGGCTGCCATGAGCCGGTACAAAGGCCGCGGCCGCGGTTTCCTGGATGGCGTGCTGACTCTGCCGCTGGTACTGCCGCCGACCGTAGTCGGCTTCTTTCTTCTGCTGCTGTTGGGGCGGAGGAGTGCCATCGGACAAGTGTTGGAGCACGCCGGTCTCAGGATTGCGTTCTCCTGGCCCGCGACCGTAGTCGCCGCGAGCGTCGTCGCTTTCCCCCTCATGTACCGGGCCACGCTCGGGGCTTTCGAACAGGTCAATCCGAATCTTCTGGGAGCGGCACGCACGCTGGGCGCCAATGAGTGGAGGACGTTCCGCTATGTCCTGCTGCCGCTCGCCTGGCCCGGTGTGATGGCGGGGACAGTGCTCGCCTTCGCCAGAGCGTTGGGTGAGTTCGGAGCGACGTTGATGCTGGCGGGCAACATTCCTGGTAGAACGCAGACCATGCCCGTCGCGATCTTTTTTGCGGCCGAGGGCGGCGATATGCAGCGGGCGCTCGTCTGGGTAATTCTGATTGCCATCCTGTCGCTGGTCACGATTGCTGCGCTGAATTATTGGACGCCGCGGTCTCGAACGCCGCGCTGGTCGGCGAATCGCGACAGAGAGACTCCTGAACGCTTGACGGCTCCGTCGGCGGTCGTGACCCGCGGGGCGGCATTCCAGGAGCGCGCGGACGGTAACGGCTCCGGATTGACGGTGGACCTGCAGAAGACGTATTCCGGCTTCGAGCTTTCGGCGACCCTTCGTACGCGAGGCGGAGTGTTGGGACTGCTGGGACCGTCTGGCTCGGGCAAGAGCATGACGCTGCGCTGCATTGCCGGGCTCGAAGCGCCGGAGAAGGGGCGTGTCGTGCTGAACGGCCGTGTCCTGTTGGATACGGGCGCCGGCATCCATCTCTCCCCGGCACAGCGGCGGATCGGCATCGTTTTTCAGGATTACGCGCTGTTCCCTCACCTCACGGTGCGAGAGAACATCGGCTTCAGTCTTCACCGCCGGCCGGCCGAGGAGCAGAGGACATGCATTACTCAGTGGTCGCGGATGATGCAAATTGATTCGCTGCTGGACCGGTATCCGGGCGAGTTGTCAGGCGGCCAACGGCAGCGAGTCGCGCTGGCCCGCGCTCTTGCCATGGAACCCGAAGCCTTGCTCCTGGATGAACCGCTCTCGGCGCTCGATCCTCACCTGCGCCGGCAAATGGAGGAGCAACTGCGCGAGACGCTGAAACATTATGCGGGGGTCGTGTTGTTTGTCACTCACGATCGCGACGAAGCTTTTCGGTTCTGCCAGGACCTGGTTGTCCTTTCCGAGGGCCGGGTCGCCGGCGATGGTCCGAAGCACGAGCTGTTCGCGCGGCCGCAATCGCTCGCCGTCGCACGGCTGACCGGGTGCAAGAATTTCGCCGCCATGAAACGCGTGGGGCCGGAGCACATCCAGGTGGAGGATTGGAACTGCACGCTGCGGGTGCGAGGGGCTTTTCCAGAGCGTGCGGATTACGTCGGCATACGCGCCCATGACCTTCGAATTGTGAAGTCCGCCGGGACGGAGAACACGTTCCCGTGCTGGCTGGTGGCGTCAATCGAATCGCCCTTCGAGACGACGGTCTACCTGCGGCTGCACGCGCCGCCCGAAGCAGGCGACCATTCCCACCTGGAGGCGGAAGTTTCGCGCGAGCAGTGGACAGAGCTTTCGCGCCAGCCGCAGCCGTGGCGCGTGCAACTGGATGCGGACAAACTCCTGCTGCTCGCAGCCCGATCTTAGAAGTGCTGCGTCGCCCAAGCGCTGTGCCGTGTGCTGTATGATTTCTTCTGTAATGCATCGCATCCTATTGTTGGCCGCCCTGGCTTTGCCCCTGTCCGCACAAGTGAAGATCACTCAACAGGGGAACGAGAAGGTCTCCGTCGAGATCGATGGCAAGCCGTTCACGGACTTTTGGATTGGGCCGGACACCAACAAGCCGTATCTGAGTCCGCTGCGGACGGCGTCCGGCATCATCGTGACACGCGGGTATCCGATGGTCCCTGACGTTCCCGGCGAAGCCCACGATCATCCGCATCACCGCGGCCTCTGGTTCACGCACGGCGATGTCAACGGCTACGATTTCTGGGGCAACGAGGAATCCCAAAAAGGCGCCAACCAAGGGAAGGGCAAGGTTGTTCTCAAGAGAGTCGACAAGGTCACCAGCGGCAAGACCGGCACCATCGACAGCACATTCGAGTGGAAGATTCCGACCGGCCAGACACTTCTGAGAGAGTCGCGCAAGATGACTTTCTACTCGGAGCCGCTAGTCCGCACCATCGACTTCGACATCACGCTGTCGCCGGAAGTAACAGTGACATTCGGCGACACCAAGGAAGGAATGTTCGCTATCCGGCTGGCGTCGGGTCTGGAGGAGGACCAGCCGAAAGACATTCCGGAGCCCAAGCGCACCGGCAAGATCGTCAACGCGCAAAACAAGATGACCGAGAAAAATGTGTGGGGCAAACGCTCGGAATGGATCGACTATTCGGGGCTACTGGACGGCCAGCCGTTCGGCGTCGCGATCTTCGACTATCCTGCAAACCCGCGATATCCCACCTACTGGCATGCGCGCGGCTTCGGGCTGCTGGCGTCGAATATTTTCGGCGTGCATGATTTTGAGAGGGACACGCGCGACGCCAGTCTCACGATTCAGCCGGGACAGCCGCTGCGCTTCCGGTATCGGTTATTGATTCATCCGGGCGATACCGCTGCGGCAGGGCTTCGCGAACGGTACGCCCGCTATTCGGTCATCAAGTAGCGCTTCACTGGGGACGCAGAGTGAGTTTCTGCACGCGCCAATTGGTGAGTTCGCCCACGTAGAGTTCGTTGGGGTTGCGGCAATCGATCTGGTTGACGGTGCCGAACTCCTTCATCAGCTTGCCCGCTCTGCCGAATTTTCCCAGGATCTTCCCGTCCAATTCCATCTTGTAGATCTCGCCATCGTCCAGATTACCGGTGTCGTTCGAGTTCGAGCTGAAGAGATACTGGTGCGGCCCGGGAGAAATGCAGATGGCCCAGGGAGCGCCGGCGTTCGTGAGCTGAGTCTTGAAGGTTCCGTTGTTGTCGAAGACCTGGATCCGCTTGTTGCCACGGTCGGCCACATAAACATTGCCCACGAGGTCGGTCGCGATCGACAGCGGAGTGTCGAACTGGCCGGGCTCCGTTCCTCGCGATCCCCACGACTTGATGAACTTGCCGTCGCGATCGAGTTTTGCGACTCTCGCGTTGCCGAAGGCATCCGAGACGAAAATATTGCCCGCGGCGTCCCACGCGACATCGGTCGGCTTATTGAAGTTGTCGCCGGGAACGCCTGCACCGGCACCCGCACCTCCACGTCCACCGCCGCGACCGCCTCCGCCCTCACCGACTGACTCCGGCTTCCGGCTCAGGGTCATCAAGACGCGGCCCTCGGGGTTGAACTTGATGACCATGTTCGACCCTTTGTCGACGATCCAGATGTTGTCGTTGGGATCGACGCGCACGCCCTGCGCGAAGAGAAATCCGTATACGCCCTGCCCGATTTCGCGGACGAACTTGCCGTTTCGATCGAACTCGAAGAGCCGGGAACCGCCGTGCGTAAATGTGCGCGAAGCTCCCCCGGTCGCATTGGTTCCGGTCCGTGTGTAGACCAAAATATTTCCCTTGGAAGTCGTCGCCACCCCGGCCGCTTCGCCCATGTGGACGCGGTCCGGCAGCTTCAGGAGGTTAGGCGCGGACTCGTAGGGTATTTCGGGAATGGGGCTCTGGGCAAAAAGCGAGCCGGCGAAATTGAGCGCCGCCGCTGCCAGGAAAAGCCGTAATGGACGCATCATTGCGGCCTCCGATCGGTCCGCGGATGCAGGAGCAGCTTCTGCACTCGCCAAGCAATGATTTCGCTGACGAGCAGTTCGTTTTCGTTACGGCAGTCGATTTCATGGACCGTGCTGAACTCGCCGAGCTTCTTGCCGGCCTTTCCGAACCTGCCCAGGATGGTGCCGTCCAACTCCATTTTGTAGATCTCGCCGGTTACCGCCTGGATCTGGGAATTGTTGTTGTCCGGGTTCGAGTTGGAACTGTAGAGATACTGATGCGGCCCCGGCGAAATGCAAACCGCCCACGGCGCGCCGACCTGATCGTAGATCGCTTTGAATTCCAGGTTGTTGTCGAAGACCTGAATGCGGCTGTTGCTGCGGTCTCCGACGTAGACGTTGCCCTTGGCGTCCATCGCCATCGTGTGCGGCAGGTTGAGTTGGCCGGGCGCCGAACCGCGCGTCCCGACGGATTTGAGGAACCGGCCATTCTTGTCGTACTTCACAACTCTCGAGTTGCCGTAGCCATCGGTCACGAAGATATTTCCGGCGGGGTCCCAGCCCACGTCGGTCGGCCGGCTGAATACATAAGGTTCCGGTGCGGGCGGCGTAGTTCCCGCAGCGGGTGTTGCGGGTGCGGCATCAACCGGCTCCGGCCGCCTGCCAAGAACCATCAGAACCCGCCCTTCGGGGTTGAACTTGATGACCATATTCGTCCCCTCGTCGACCGCCCAGATGTTGTCCTGCGGATCGACTCTCACGGCGTGCGCGAATGCGAAACCATACAGGCCCTCACCGATCTCGCGGACGTAATTCCCCTTCTGATCGAATTCAAACAGCCGCGTGGCCTGGCTTCGGGTGTAGACAAAAATGTGTCCCTTGGAATTCGTCGCGACACCGATGCCCTCGCCGAGGTACAGATTCGGCGGCATCTTCAGGAAGTCGGGCACCGAATCGAAAGGTATCTCGGGCACATTCCGGGCCTTGGCGCGGGCGTTGATTTGGGCCTGCGTCAGACCGTCGGTCTGCGCGAAAGGGTAAGTCGCAGACACCAGCATCATGACGACGAACCAGAACCCTCGACATCTCCTCATTGGCAGCCTCCTGGCGCGATCGCGAGTCATCTCATCCATCCGGGTGCACGCCAGTATATCCCAACTCGAACCAGATCAGTTCAGCTTCTTCACCCAGATGTTACGCACCGAGACCTTCGTCGTCGCCTCGATCTCAATGCCGAACAGGCCGGACTGATTGTTCGACGAAGCTGGATCGTCGTCGACCATCATCGCCATCACCTGGCCGTTCAGGATGTGGATGCACGTGCCGCCGCGCGCGATGACCGTGTACTCGTTCCAGTCGTTCATCTTGACGATTCCGCCCAGGACCTGGCGGTCGCCGATATTTCCCATGAGTTGCTTCCTGGCGAAACCGGCGCCCTCGACCACCTGACCGCGCCACGCGAGGATGCGCATGGGAGTGTTTTCGGAATAGAACTGGCCGGTCCAGTCGCGCGAGCTCGGCCAGAAATCGGCTTGCGGGCCGGTCATCATCCAGTTGAGATTCACCGGGCCCACGTTGGCCGTGACATTGTCGGCGATGTTGGCCAGCCAGGGCAGCCCCGTTTTGCTTCGATACTGGAAACCGCTGCCTCCAGTGCCTTCGACCTTGATCTCGAACTTCAGCGTGAAGTCCTTGGCTGCGAGATCGCGATAAACCAGATAGTTGTTCCCGCTCGGATTTTGCGGTGTGGATTCACCTACAATTGCGCCGCCTTCCGCGCGCCAGAATTTCGAATTGCCGTCCCATCCCTTCAGGCTGACTCCGTCGAAAAGAGAGATGTAGCCTTCGTGTTCAGCGAAGTTTATGGGCTCCGGCTGGGTAAAGCCAATGCCGGCGAAGGAGCCGCCCATGGCGATGAATGCCGTCAACTGATCGGGGGCGAGCATGTTCGCGGAGGCTTGAATTTTCGCGAGAGCGCCTGCCCGGGCGTTGGCCACGGCCAACTCGGCCATCTTGACGGCCTCCGCTTTCGACCGGAGCGCCGCATCGTTGCGCGGCTCGGCGAAGGCCGCTGCGGCCAGGGCCGTGCGGGCAGCGGTGAGGGCGTGCGTCAACGGCATCACGCCGGTGGTCAGTTGGGTGAGCGCAGTCACTTGCGGCTGCCGAATGTTGGGAATCGTGCCGCGACCCCCTCCGCCTGCCTGACCGCCGCGACCGCCTTGACCGCCGCGACCCGCGCCGCCCGTAGCACTCAAGGCCGCCACCTGATTCGGGGCGAGCCGGGCGGGAGAGGCTTGCAGCTTGGCGAACGCATCCGCGCGCGCATTTGCCAGAGCTAGCTCGGCGGCACCGATGGCGTCCGCTTGCGCCTGGATCGCGGCGTCGTTGCGCGGTTGGGCAAAGGAGGCCGCGGTGAGGGCCGCGCGGGCGGCGGTCACCGACTGCGCTTGCGGCGTCAGGTCCGCGGTCATGCGGTCGAGTGCCGCGGTTTGCGGTTCGGTGAGGTCGGGAATGCCGCGGCCTGGTCCTTGCGCGAAGAGACTCAGGCTCGCGATAGCGGTAAGAAGGATGCTTTTGAACATGTGAATCTACTACAGATTACAGTTTTACATCGCCGGAGGGGGTATCAGCCGGTCGGCGGCCACTGGCGGGTAAATTAGGACTATACTGACTCAGGGCGATTTAAACATGCCGGTCGGCGCTCCAGGCAGTTTTGCGTCGCGAACGTCGCTCAAGCGAAGGGCTAAGCTCCTGTTCGTTTGGGCATTCGCCGCATCTGCGTCCATTGGCGCTGCCCAGCAGACAGTTTCTTTCACCACCGACATCCGGCCTGTTTTCGAAAGTAGTTGTTGGAAGTGTCACGGCGGCGCGATTCAGCTTTCCAAGCTCGACTTGCGGACCCGCGACGCCGCTCTGAAGGGCGGCGATAAGGGCGCTGCGATCATTCCGGGGAAGGCGGAGGAAAGCAGGCTGTACCGCCTGGTCGCGGGGATCGAGAAGCCGGCTATGCCTCTCGACGGCAAACTCACGGCCGGGCAGATTTCCATAATCAAAGACTGGATCAACCAGGGCGCGCCCTGGGATGCGATATCCGAAACGACCGGGAGTCGGCCGCCTGCGTCCGCCCAACTCGCCGCGCTCGAGGAGATGCGGATTTCGCCCGAGGCGCGCAGCTATTGGGCGTTTCAGAAGCCCGTGCGATCGCCCATGCCTGTGGTTTCCCGAGACCTGACGAATCCAATCGATCGCTTCCTGGAAAAAGCACGCACCGACAAGGGGCTCAAGCCGGCACCGCGAGCGGATCGAATCACTCTTTTGCGTCGGGCATACATGGACCTGATCGGGCTGCCGCCGACTCCCGCCGAGACCGCCGATTACCTGGCCGACCGCTCTCCGCAGGCCTGGGAGCACCTGATCGACAAGCTGCTCGCCTCTCCGCACTACGGTGAGCGTTGGGGCCGTCACTGGCTGGATGTGGCGCGTTACGCCGATTCGAACGGCTTCGAGCATGATTACGACCGGCCCGACGCGTGGCGCTACCGCGACTACGTGATCCGCGCTTTCAACAAGGACATCCCTTACAACACTTTTCTTGCCGAGCAGATTGCCGGTGACGAGTTGGATCGGGTTACCGACGACAGCATGATCGCCACCGGATTTCTCCGCAGCTACGCCAAGGTCGGGTATCGCGAGAAGGACAATCCACAGTTCCGGTACGAATACCTCGACGACATGATCGGCACGCTCGGGCGCGGAGTCCTGGGGCTCACGGTCAATTGCGCGCGTTGCCATAACCACAAGTTCGATCCGATCGCGCAGAAAGACTACTACCAGATGCAGGCCTCGCTGTTCGGGTACGTGGAGACGGACTATCCGCTGGCGTCGAAAGAGCAGGCCGAGGCGTATGCACAGAAGACCGCTGAAATCGATGGGAAGATCGCGCCGTTAAGGCAGAAGATTCGGCAGATCGAAGAGCCGTATCGTTCGCGGCTGGCGCAGGAGAAGTACAAGAAGTATCCGGCCAATGTGCAGCGGGCGATCGCCATTCCCGAAGAGAAGCGGACGCCGGGAGAGGCATTGTTGGCTGGGCAGGTGATCCGGACCACCTCAGTTTCGAGCGACGAGATCGATCGCGCGATGTCTCCTGAGGAACTGGCGCAGAAGAAGGGCCTGAACGAGCAGATTAGAACTCTCCAAAGTGAGCGACCGAAGCCGCTCCCGACGGCGGCCATCGTCACCGACGGCGACTACCGTTTCACACCCGACGGCGCGGGCGACGAACCGGCTCCCGGCAAGGGAGTGAAGCAGGAGATCACTGAAGGCAGTTTTCTATTCAAGGGACCGGGCCGTTATCAGCCGCCGCCTTCTTACTTCCTGATCCGGGGCGATCCCGAGAGCCGCGGCTCTTTGATGAAACCCGGATTTGTCAGCGTGATCACTTACGGCAATCCGCCGGTCGAAGATCCGCCGGCGAACGGCCGTACTTCAGGGAGAAGAAGGGCGTTGGCCGAATGGCTCGGCTCGCAAGAGAATCCGCTGACGGCGCGCGTGGCCGTCAATCGCATCTGGAGCCACCATTTCGGGCAGGGCATCGTCGCGACGCTGGACAACTTCGGCAAGATGGGCGAGAAGCCTACTCATCCCGAACTGCTCGACTGGCTGGCAGTGGAATTCATGAGCCGCGGCTGGAGCATCAAGCAGATGCATCGCTTGATGATGACGTCCGAGGCATACCAGATGTCATCCCAGTATCAGGATGCGGGAGACGCGGAGAGGGATCCGGACAACCAATACTTGTGGCGGTACCGCATCCAGAGGCTGGATGCGGAAATCGTTCGCGACGCGATGATGGCGGCGAGCGGCGCTTTGGACCTGACGATGGGTGGCCCGCCGGTGTTCCCGCATATCCCCGGCGAAATCCTGAGATCGATGTCCGAAGGCATCTGGAGAAGGGAAGAGGATGGACCGCGTGTGTGGCGCCGCAGCGTCTACGTTTATCGCAAGCGCGGCCTCCCGTTCCCGATGTTCGAGGTGTTCGATCTGCCGGATCAGAATACAAGCTGCGGGCGGCGGAATGTCTCGACGGTTCCGACGCAGGCTTTGACGCTGCTCAACGATGAATTCGTGCTGCGGCAATCCAAGCTCTTCGCTGACCGTGTAAAGGAAGCGGCAGCCGGCGACTCCGCGAAGGTTGTCGACCTGGCGTACCGGATCGCCTTGTCGCGGCCACCGCGCGAAGACGAAGCGAAACTCGCCGCGGAATTCCTGCAGAAGAGATCGCTCGCCGACTTCACGCATGTGCTTTTGAATTTGAATGAGTTTCTGTACGTGCGGTGAAACATGGCGAATTTCTGGTCGAGACGCGATTTCCTGTTTCAATCCGGCGGCGGCATGAGCGGCCTCGCGCTGGCTTATCTGTTGAACCAGGAAGGACTGCTGGGTGCTGCGCCGGAGGGCGGCGCCTGCGACGCCAAAGCGGTGGGCTACAACCCGTATGCCCCGCGCAAGCCCCACTTCGCCCCGCGCGCCACCAGCGTGATTTCGCTGTTCATGAGCGGCGGCGTCAGCCATCTGGATACCTTCGACCCCAAGCCGGCCTTGCAGAAATATGCCGGCCAGCCGTTGTCCGGCAAGGGCGAGGTGGTGGTCCGCCAAGGGAATCCGGGCCCACTGATGCCCAGCCCGTTTCAGTTCCGCAAACACGGCCAATGCGGGATGGATGTTTCGGAGATATTTCCGCTCATCTCTCAGCATGTGGATGAGATGGCTTTCCTGCGGTCCGTGTACGGGAAATCGAACGACCATGTGCAGGCCACATATGAACTGAATACCGGCAAGATTCAGATGGGGCTTCCCAGTGTCGGATCCTGGGTAACGTACGGTCTCGGCTCGGAGAATCAAAGCCTGCCGGCATTCGTGGTGATCTACGATCATCGCGGCGGACCGTTAGGCGGCCCATCCAACTGGAGCGCGGGATACATGCCCGCGGCTTACCAGGCGACCATCTTCCGCTCCGCAGGCGACCCCATCATCGACCTGAAACCGCCGGCCGAGGTGAGCCCGGAGCAGCAGCGCGACCGGCTGGATCTCCTCGCCAAGCTCAATCAGATGGATCTGAAAAACTATCCTGGCAGTTCCGAACTGGCCGCGCGCATCTCGTCGTACGAACTGGCGTACCGCATGCAGGGTTGCGCTCCGGAAGCGGTCGACGTGAATAGCGAATCGGAAGCCACGCGCAAACTCTACGGGATGGATGATAAGACGACCGAGCCGTTTGCCAGGCAATGCCTCATGGCTCGCCGCCTGGTGGAGCGCGGAGTCCGGTTCGTGCAGCTTTATCATGGCGGACTCGGCCAGCAGAATCGGGACACTTGGGATGCGCACGATGATGTGAAGGAGAATCATACGCGGCACGCCGCCGAGGTGGACCGCCCGATTTCCGCACTGCTGACGGACCTGAAGGCGCGTGGTTTGCTCGATACGACGCTAGTGGTCTGGCATGGCGAGTTCGGGCGTATGCCGATTTCGCAGAAAGGTGTCGGGCGCGATCACAATCCCGGGACCATGACTATGTGGATGGCCGGCGCCAAAATCAAGGGCGGCCAGATCATCGGAGCGAGCGACGAGTTCGGTTACAAGGCGGAGCAGCAGCCCATCGCCGTCCACGACCTTCACGCCACTATGCTGCATTTGCTGGGCGTCGATCACACTAAGCTCACCTATCTTTTCAATGGGCGGAACATGCGGCTCACCGACGTCTACGGCGAGTTGATTCCGCAGATCGTGGCGTGAGACGGAGACGTATGCCGGAGAGCCGCTGGTTCTTGAGCTTAAGGGTCCACTCAAAATTAACTTCACAGATTCGGGGCGATGGTGTAATTCCATTTCGGTAATGCGTCGCTGTGTTTAAGGCGGAGCGCGGAGATCAGATTCCGGTCTGGCTTGAGACCGGTCGGATACTTTTTGCGATCC
>JBGPHT010000101.1:0-26833 GCA_041484525.1 Bryobacteraceae bacterium
AACAGCCCCTTCCACGCCTTGTCAGCGCTCCCGTTGCAACCATGCCTCAACTCAAAATGTAGTGCAGACCTCAGCGGAACCCTCACTGAAAACAAACGGCTTCCGGGTGGCGTACCAGCCCAAGTGCGAAAGTCGGGTTAAGTGCGCTTCGCGGAGCGTGGGAATCGCAATGCATTTGCCGCAGGGCTTACGTGGTGCGGTCAACGATCGGATAGGAATCGAACCGGTGCGATGAGCGTCTGACGGCCCGGTGGATTGGCCACTTGGCCGTAACACGCCCAAACCGGAGATAGGGACATAGGCACATGCCGTTTCGAAGCGCTCACCGAACCCTCACCGGGACTTGATCCATCCGGCACTTCGCCGGTGCCGTCCACGCGAGATCGCCGGGACACGGGACCGTGCCAAAGGTTCATCGCACAGCCGCCCCTTTCTTGGGCCACACCGGCCAACTGGCGATCGTCCGGCGCGGACTTAGTTCCGGTGAGAAGCGGGCGTCTTCAGGTAAGGCTTTGGACCCTCAGGCGAAGCCCTGCCATCCTCTGTCATGGTCAGAATCGATGTCAAAATGGATACCGAGGTCATATTGGCCGTAACGTCCCGCCATCCGCGATATCGCGTTTTCCGTCCCCGCCATTCCAGATCTGAATCTCCCAATCCCTCAATCACTTACCGATTTCGCCCCCGTTTCCCGCATGCCGCCCTGCTACCCTCATCGTTCCGAAGGACCCCCGCATGCCCTCCCTCAAACAACTCGAAGCCAATCGCCGCAACGCTCAAAAATCCACCGGCCCGCGCTCTGTCACCGGCAAGGCCGCCTCCCGCATGAATCCGCTGAAGTCCGGAATCTACGCTCAATCCCTCGTCATCCCCGGCGAAAATGCCGCCGCTCTCAAATCCCTCACCGCCGAGTATTTCGACCGCTTCCAGCCTGCCGGACCCGAAGAACGCTGCCTCGTCGATACCCTCGTTCACTCCGACTGGCTCCTTCGCCGCCTCCACAAAGCCGAGTCCCAACTCTGGATCTTCGACCAGAAGGACCGCTCGCACCCCGACCAGGATTGCCCGCTCGCCCAAACCGCATCCGCCAAATCCGAAACCTTCGCCCGCCTCCAGCGCCGCATCGATTCCACCAACCGCAACTTCGACCGCGCCCTCGCCCGCCTCACCCGCCTTCAGTCCTCCCGCCCCGGCGTTGGCTTCGTTCCGTCAACCGGCCCCTTGATTTCCGCGCCCGATCCGTCGCATACTCTTCCCATAAGCAATTTATGGGAGACTCCATGTCCCACGCCGGCACCCTCGAAATCCGCTCTCTTACCAAACGCTATAACGGCATTCCCGCCGTCGACGACGTCAGCTTCATCGTTCGCCCCGGCGAGGTCCTCGGCTATCTGGGCCCCAACGGCGCAGGCAAAAGCACCACCGTCAAGATGATCGTCGGCCTGCTCGATCCCAGCGACGGTCAGATCCTCTACGAAGGCCGCAGCATCATCCACGACCTCCCCGAGTTCCAGCGCCGCATCGGCTACGTGCCCGAGGAACCCACCCTCTGTCACCCCCGCCGGCCCCGCCGCTTTCCTCCGCATCCCCCTGCTACTCTTATGCGCCGCCGCTCTGGCCGTCTTCATCCCCGCCCGCCGCGCGATCAAGATCGACCCTATTCGGGGCCTTGCGCAATGAGTGAGCGGCGGTACAGTATAGGTAGGCACGTCTCTACTTGGAAGGAGCACGAACGATGACGCTGTTGCGAGCGGATAGTGCGAAGGCCCAGTGGGATTCCGATAAGAAGCGTTGGCTGGTGCGGATTCAGGTGGGTGAAGAAGTCATTCGGCGCCCCTGTCCAAAGGTCGCCGACAACGCCTCCGACGAAGTACTGCGTAACCTGGCGGTCGAGACCGCCAAAGATGAGGGCTACGACCTCGCACCGGAGACCATCAGTGTCGTCCGGTAAACCACGCCCTACATCAGTGCCGTGTTCAACAGGAAGGCCAGGCGCGCCCCGGCCTTCTCGATCTGTTGCTCGACGACCGGTTGGGCCGCGCGCTCGTAAGCTTCGCCCAACAGCGCCGGCTCCGTCTTCGGTACTCCCGGCAGCCGTCCGTAGACGGTCTGCTTCGCGATCTGGTGGCCCTCTTCGGCCCAGTCTTCCACGGTGCCGCGCGACCACTGCTGCAAAGTTTCAGCCGTCACCGCTTTCGAAAACTTCGCGTACAGTTCGTCCTCCGGAGGCATCCGGCTCAGCAACCCGCTGTCCCACAGCCGGTGCAGATTCATCTGGTTTCCGTAGAACGTCACCGCCACTTGGTTGCCGCCCTTGTCGCCGTCGTCGGAGCTGTGCAGCGGTTGGTGCATGTCGCCAACGAAGTGCAACACGAACAGTAGCGCCTCCCGCCGCTTCGCCTGGCTGGCGTTCTTGTCGGCCAGCACCTTGCGGAATTCAGCGATCGCCGTGATCACGCAGCCCTTCGCCGGACAATCCCGCGCCATGTCGAGCGACGGCCGGCTGATCGGAATGTCGATGTAGTGCCACGATTCGGTTTCCGGACGCGAACGCCGCACTTCGTCCGCCCAGCTTGCCAACCCGCGCATCGTCTCGCCCGGTCCGAGCAGCGCCGCGATCTGCGCCCGCGCCTCGGCGGTGAGGTTTGCCTCCGCAATGCGCGCCACCAGGCTATGGCCTTCCGGTCCCCAGGCCAGCGCGGGCACACCTGCGGACAACAGCGCGAATATGGCAAGTCGTCGCATATGCGTACAAGGTATCATCGAACCGTCCGCAGCATCGAATAGGCGGATGTCACCGTGTCCTGCTGCTCCTCTTCCTGCTCTCCGTAAGTGTGATAGTAGTAAGTCGCCAGACCGCAACCTAACAGCAGCGCCAGCAGGATGCCGAGCCAGCGCAGCGTGCTTCCGTTCCAGGTCTGCTCGCGCCCGACCGCTGCGGCCGTGGCCTTCACCGTGGCGAATGCCGCGCCGCCGCCCAGCGCCAGTTTCAGGTACCAGGGCATCAGGTCGAGGTGGCTCTGCCCGCCGACCTGGCTCCACAGCACAAAAACCGCGATCGAAGCGATAAGGAATTGCGTCGTATAAGCAAGACGAAGGACGGGCATGCAGTGGTGACCCTTAATCTTACGTTATCCTGGAGATACCAATGGAGCAATCCGCGTCGGGATTTTCTCGCTCCCGGCATCAGTTTCAAAACGCATTCCGTCTGGCGATGGACTCTATCCGCGCGCACACGCTGAGGAGCTTCCTCACGCTGCTGGGCGTCATCATCGGTGTCGCCAGCGTGATCATGGTGGGCGCGGCCATCGAGGGCCTCGGCGTCTACGCCGAGCAGAGCACCGCCAAGGCGTTCGGTTCCGAATCGTTCATGGTGGCGCAGATCGCCGCCAACGGACGCCTGAGCCGCCGCGAGTTGATCGACAAGATCAAGCGCAACAAGCCCATCCGCACGGGTGACGCGCGCTTCGTCGAAGCCCTCGAGGGCGATCGCGTTCTCTACAGCCCCTACCGCCAGCACATCTCCGATGTGAAGCGCGACAACGCGGTCTCCGAAGACGCCTCCGTCATCGGCGTCGCCTCCGCCATGGCCAACATCCGCGATATCGGCGTGGTCCAGGGCCGCTTCTTCACCGACCAGGAGGAGCGTTCGTACGTGGCCGTCATCGGCGACACCGTCCGCACCAAGCTCTTCCCCGGCGATAACTCGCCCATCGGGCAGACCATGCGCATCGAAGGCATTGAGTTCACCGTCATCGGCGTGCAGGAAAAACTGGGCTCGGCCTTCGGACGCGATCAGGACAACTCGATGTACGTTCCGGTCTCCGCCTTCGACCGCATGTACGGCCCCGGCAACGGCTTCGCCCTGTTCGGCCGCCCCAAGCCTGGTAGCGGCCTGCGCCTCGAGGACGCGCTCGATCTCACTCGCGTCGCCCTGCGCTCGCGCTTCCACGCGCGCCCCGGCCAGGCGGATAACTTCGATACCATGACGCCCGATGCCATCCGCGGCTTCATCGACCAGGTGCTCGGCATGATCGCCGCGGTGGTGGTGCCGGTCACTTGCATTTCGCTCGTGGTCGGCGGCATCGTCATCATGAACATCATGCTGGTGAGCGTCACCGAGCGCACCCGCGAGATCGGTGTGCGCAAGGCCCTGGGCGCGCGCCACGGCGACGTGATGCTGCAGATCCTGATCGAAGCCGTGGTGCTGTCGGCGCTCGGCGGCGCGCTCGGCGTATCTCTGGGAGCGCTCGTCACCATGCTGCTCGGCCGCATCTTCGAGCTGTCGCTGCACATCACTGCCGCCTACGTGCTGCTCTCGCTGACCGTATCCACCATCGTCGGCGTGGTCTCCGGTTGGTACCCGGCCTCCCGCGCCGCCAAACTCGATCCCGTTACCGCGCTGCGCGCGGAATAACCCATGAACATCAGCGCCTCGGAAAACATGCAGATGGCGATCTACGCGGTGTGGACGCACCGCTTCCGTTCGCTGCTCACCATCCTCGGCATCGTCATCGGCATCACCACGGTGGTGACGGTCGCGTCTCTCCTCACCGGTCTGCGCCAGGGCGTCGTCACGTTCTTCGAGGAACTCGGCCCCGACAACGTCTTCGTGTTCAAGACGTCAGGCGACCCCAGCTTCGAGCCACCCAAGGAACGCAAGCGCCGCGCCATCAAACCCGAGTATGCCGAGTTCATCCGCCGCTGGTGCACCTCTGTGCAGGACGTCGGCCTCGAGTTGCTGATTCCGCCCGTGGTCGAGGGCCACCCCATCAGCGCGCGCGTGCCCGGCTTCGAGAACGACAACATCAATGTGGCCGGCTATACGCCCAACATGGCGGATATCTCCCCGCGCGATTTCGACGCCGGACGCTTCTACACGCCAGAGGAAGATCAACGCGGCGCGCACGTGGCGCTCATCGGTTCGAACGTCGCCGCGTCCATGTTTCCCGGCGGCCACGCCGTCGACCGCACCTTCATGATGGATGGCGGCGAGTACACTGTGGTCGGCGTTTTCGCCAAGGCCAAAGGCGGATTCTTCGGCGAGAACGGCCAGGACAACGCCATCGTCATCCCGCTCCGCACCGCCCAGAGCCGCTACCCGCAGATCGAGCGTTACATGATCATCGCCAAGGCCAAGCCCGGGCAGCGTCAGGACGCGTACGCGGAAGTCGAAGCCGCAACGCGGCGCCTGCGTCGCTTGCCCACCGACGCGCCCAACGACTTTTCCATTTCCACGCCCGACCAGATCATCCAGCAGTTCGACCGCATCACTGGCCTCATCGGAATGGTCGCGATCGCCATCTCCGCCCTGGGCCTGCTGGTGGGCGGCATCGGGGTGATGAACATCATGCTGGTCAGCGTGACCGAGCGGACGCGCGAGATCGGCGTGCGCAAGGCCATCGGCGCGCGCCGCCGCGACATCATCGGCCAGTTCCTCGTGGAAGCCATGACGCTGACCGGCCTCGGCGGCGTGCTGGGGATCGTGATCGCCGTACTCATCACGATGCTGCTGGGTGCGCTGGTGCCGTCGCTGCCGTCGAAGGTTCCGAGCTGGGCGCTGGTCACCGGCTTCACCGTGTCCGTGGCCGTCGGCGTATTCTTCGGCGTCTGGCCCGCAGTAAAAGCCGCGCGCCTCGATCCCGTCGAAGCCCTCCGCTATGAGTAGTTCCGCGGCGCTTCTCGAATCCTGCACCGGCCTCTCAAAGTCTTTCGGCGCCCGGCCTCTCTTCGAGAACATCTCGCTCGGCATCTCGGAAGGCGAGCGCCTCGGCCTCATCGGCCCCAACGGCTCCGGAAAATCCACGCTGCTGAGAATCCTCTCCGGCCACCTCCAGCCCGATTCCGGCTCTGTCTCGATGCGCCGCAATACGCGGATCGGCTACGTCCCGCAGGACGCCCAGTTCCCCGTCGGCAAGACCGCCACGGAGATCATCGCCGAAGCCATCGCCGGCGAGCACCTCGATGACATCGAGCGCGCCGCCCGCATCAACCAGACCCTGGGACGCGCCGGCTTCACCGACGGATCGGTCCGCACCGAATCGCTCTCCGGTGGCTGGAAGCGCCGCCTCGCCATCGCGCGCGAGCTGGCCACGCAACCCGACCTCCTGTTCCTCGACGAGCCCACCAACCACCTCGACCTCGAAGGCATCCTCTGGCTGGAGCGCTTGCTCGCGTCCTCCTCCTTCGCCAGCGTGGTCGTCACCCACGACCGCTACTTCCTCGACAACGTGGTGAACGACATGGCCGAGATCGACCGCGTCTATCCCGAAGGCATCTTCCGCGTCGAGGGCAGCTACAGTCAGTTCCTCGAGAAGAAGGAAGAGTTTCTGCTGGCGCACGCCAGCCGCCAGGAGTCGTTGGCCAATGTGGTGCGCCGCGAGGTGGAGTGGCTGCGCCGCGGAGCCAAGGCGCGTACCGGCAAGTCGAAGGCCCGCATCGACCAGGCCGGCCGCCTCATCCGCGAGCTGTCCGGCCTCGAATCGCGCAGCATCAAAGGTGTCGCCCAGATCGACTTCAACGCCACCGACCGCCGCACCAAACGCCTCGCGACCGTCGAAGCTATCTCCAAGGACCTGGGCGGCCGCGTTCTTTTTCGCGACCTCAACTTCACGCTGGGTCCCGGCACGCGCCTCGGCCTTCTCGGCCTGAACGGCACCGGCAAGACCACGCTGCTGCGCATCCTGGCGGGCGAACTGGAACCCGACTCCGGCCGCGTGGAGCGCGCACCCGCGCTGCGCATCGTGTACTTCGACCAGGCGCGCGAACAGCTCGATCCCACCCAGACCCTGCGCCAGGGCATGGGCGCGCACGGCGATACCGTCATCTATCAGGATCGTCCCATCCACGTTGCCGGATGGGCCAAGCGCTTCCTGTTCGGCGCCGACCAACTCGATCGTCCCATTGGCAGCCTCTCGGGCGGCGAGCAGGCGCGCGTCCTCATCGCCCGCCTGATGCTCCAGCCCGCCGACCTGCTGCTGCTCGACGAGCCTACCAACGACCTCGACATCCCGACGCTAGAAGTTCTGGAAGAGAGCCTCACCGAATTTCCCGGCGCGCTCGTCCTGGTCACGCACGACCGTTTTCTGCTGGACCGCGTTTCCACCGCCGTGCTCGGCCTCGACGGCCAGGGCGGCGTCGAACTCTTCGCCGACTACTGGCAGTGGGAACAGGCGCAGCTTACGCAAAAGCCGGTGAAGCCGCAAAAGGAAGCACCGCCGCCGCGCACCACATCAGGCAAGAAGAAGCTCTCGTACCTCGACTCCCGCGAATGGGAGCAGATGGAAGCGCGCATCCTCGAAGCCGAGCAGGAACTCGAAGCCATCCGCGCCGAGATGCAATCGCCGGAAGTAGTATCGGACGCCCTGCGCCTGCATGCCTGCTACGACAAACTCCAGCCCGCCGAAGCCAAAGTAGCGGCGCTCTACGCCCGCTGGGCGGAGCTCGAAGCTAAGCAGTAGTCGCGCTACTTCTTCGCCGTGTTGCCGACGATCCCGCTGGCCAGATAGTTCTGCACCTTGGCGTTGTTCCGCTGCGTTTCGTAATACGCCGCCTGCAGCAACTGGTCTTTGCGGTTGAGCAGCAGATCGCGGATATCCTGCTGCACGCGTGGATCGTTCAACTCCCGCTGTCCCGCCGGCTCGCGCGAGATCAGCTTGAAGAGGCGGAAGCCCTCCGACGTGGGAATCGGCTGCGAGATGCTCCCCGGTTGCAGCGAAGCGATCACCTTGCGCAGTTCCGGACCGACCTTCTCCAACGCCGATACCGGAATCGGCCCCATGTCGCCGCCGTTCGGTGCCGAGTTCGGATCCTCGGAATAGCTCTGCGCCAGCATCGCAAAGTCCTCGCCGCGCTGCAGGCGCGCGTAGATGTCGCCGGTCTTCGCCACCGCTTCCTTCTCGTTCTGCGCTTTGCTGTTTTTCAGGTTGCGCACGTTGGAGTCGGGCGTTGGCGTTACCAAAATCTGCGCCAGGTGGATGGTCGGCTCGGCCAGGTTGAAGCTAGCCTTGTTGGCCTTATAGAAATTCTCCACGTCGGCGTCGGTGATGGTGATCTTGGACGTGATCTCCTTGTTGATCAGCTTGCTGACCGTCAGTTCGCGGCGCAGTTGCGCCTTCAGGTCTGCCAGCGTCATGTGGCGTTCGGTAAGCCACTTCTCGAACTCCTCTTTCGTGTACGGAGCCTTGATCTTGTTGAGTTCCGTTTCGACGTCGGAATCCACCGCCGTGAGCCCCAGTTGCTCCGCCCGCTGCAGCAGGATCTCGTTGGTGACCATCTTGTTCAACAGATCCAGCCGCTGCGATTGGAGCGTGTCCTCGCTCGCGCCCGTCACCGGCTGCGGGTACTGGGTCTGATAGATCTTCTCCAACTCCGCGAACGTGATGGCGTGGCCATTCACCTCCGCCGCGACGCCGGCGGGTGGAGCGTGCCGGCAGGACAGCAGCGGCAGGGCGGCAAGTCCCGCGGCGAAAAGAACCAGATGGCGCTTCATGTACTTGAACTTTCATTGTAACCGAGGGCCCCGCATCCGGTAGAATGGTCGTTTCCCATGAGAGTCGGAATCATCGGCACGGGCGCCATAGCCCACAAGCACGCGGAAGTTTATCGGAATATCGGCTTTACGCTGGCGGTCTGCACCGACGTGCACCACCCCACCGGCCGCGCCTACGCGGAGAAGTACGGCGTCGAGTTCGTCCCCACGTATGAGGAACTCTGCCGCCACCCCAAGGTGGACTTCGTCGACGTCTGCACCTTCCCCAACTTCCGCCTGCAGCCGATCGAGATCTGCGCGCAGCACGGCAAGCACGTCCAGGTGCAGAAGCCCATCTCGACCAATCTGGCCACGGCGCGCCAGATGGTGGAGACCGCACGCAAGGGCAACATTCTGCTCAATGTCGTCAGCCAGCATCGCTTCGACGATGCGAGCATTTTCCTCTCCAAGGCGCTGCGCGAGGGCCGGCTCGGCAAGCTGCTGCAATGCGATTGCTATGTGAAGTGGTATCGCTCGCCCGAATATTATTCGCGGCCCATCAAGGGAAGCTGGGAAACCGAAGGCGGCGGCGCGCTGATCAACCAGGCGATCCACCAGGTGGACCTGCTGCGCTGGCTCGCGGGCCCCGTGGCCGAGGTGTTCGGCGCGTGGCAGTTGGGCGCGCGCCACAAGATCGAATCCGAGGATGTGGTCAGCGCCGTGGTGCGTTACCAGAACGGCGCCACAGGCGTATTCCAGGCTTCGACTGCATTCTGGCCGGGCTACCCGGAGCGCACTGAATTCCACGGCACCAAAGGCACGGCCGTGATTTCGGGCGACAAGCTCACCACCTGGGACGTGGAGAACGACGCCGGCGATCCCGCGCCAGTTGCGAAGGACGTGGCATCCGGCGCCTCCGACCCCATGGCCATTTCGCTCGAGCCGTTCGAGCGGCAGTTCCGCGATTTCGCCGACGCCATCGCCAAAGGTCGCAAGCCCCTCGTGAGCGGCGAAGAAGGCTACCAGGCGTTGGAACTGGTGGACGCGATCTACCGCTCCTGCCGCACCGGAGAGAAGGTCGTTCTCGCCGCCGGCGCCAGCGCGTAATGCGATCCGCCGCGATTACTCCAGCTTTCCGTCGAGATATGCCAGATAGGTGGCGGCGCGGTTTCGACTGCAGGCTTTCATAGAGGCTGGGGAGCAGCGGAGCGCGGCGCTGCTCCAGTCCTCCACTCCGCCCATGCCGCGGTCCAACCAGGTCGAAGTGGCCGCCCACTACGATAGTGCCTGGCCCTCGCCCGGCAGCGTGGAGATAACGTTCGGTTCCTTGGAGCGGGGAACGCGTTGGTTGGTCAGCCGGTCTCCCGTGCAGCCCGCTTCAATCAGCGCCGTTGCCGTGGCCAGCAGCAGGGCGCAGCATGTGAGCTTCTGCATCGTGCCGCTTATTCTAGTACACTGGAATCAGTCTGAATCGAATGTCGAAAACGAAGTCCGATTACAAGAAGCTGGCGGCGGACCGGGATCTCTACTCGGGACTGATTCGACTCCACGTGTTGCATCACGCGGTGGAGGAACCTATCTTCGGGCTGGGAATGATCGAGGAACTGGCGCGGCACGGATACCGCATCAGTCCCGGTAGTCTGTATCCCCTGCTGCACGGATTGGAGAAGAAGGGCTATCTCCGCTCGAAGGAACAGCGGAATGGCAAGTCACGGCGCAAGGTCTATCGTGCAACTGCTCTCGGGCGAAAGGCGCTGGAAGCATCCAAGAACAAGGTGCGGGAGCTGTTCCGGGAACTGATCGAGGGCGAATAGCGGAGTGCGGAAAAACCGAGCGTTACTGATCCTCGCGGCAGCCGCGATTGCCATGGGTCAACCGGCCGTCGTCCCGAGCGCGTTGACGTTCACCCAGGCGATCCAGAGCGCGCTTCAGAACTACCCTTCCATCCGGGTGTCTCAGGAACAGATCCAGGCGGCGTCGGCGGGCATTCGACTCGCACGCACGGCTTACCTGCCCCGCGTGGATGGTCTGGCGCAGGTGAATCGGGCAACCCGTAATAACGTGTTCGGTCTCCTCCTTCCGCAGAGCGTCATCCCCTCGATCTCCGGGCCGGTCCTCGGCACCGACAATTTCGGGTCCGCTTGGGGCAGTGCCGTGGGCGCCCTGGTCCAGTGGGAGCCGTTTGATTTCGGGCTTCGACAGGCCAACGTGGCGATAGCGAGTGCGGCTCAGGCCCAATCGGAGGCGAGCTTGAAGCGGACGGAGTATGAAGTCGCCGTGTCGACCGCCGACGCCTACCTCACGCTCGCGGCGGCGCAGGAAACGGTGCGGGCAGCGCGGGCCGGTGTGGATCGAGCGGAAATAGTTCTGCGTACGATCGTCGCCCAGGTGAACGCGCAATTGCGTCCCGGCGCCGACGCTTCGCGGGCCGAAGCAGAACTGGCGGCGGCGCGGACCCAGTGGATCCAGGCGCAGCAAGCTGCCGAGGTGGCACGAGCCACGCTCGCGCAATTCACGGGCATCGAGCCGGGCCGCATCGGGATCGCCGCTCCCGGATTGCTGCGGCTGCCACCGGAGCAGACCGTCGCGGATCTCAACCCCGCCGGCAACCCGATCGCGATGCAACAGAGCGCCGCGGTGGAACAGGCCAGGGCGCAGCTCCGGGCGCTCGAACGGTCCTACTTTCCGCGGTTCTATCTGCAAGGCTCGGCATACACCCGCGGCACCGGCGCCGAGCCCAGCGGAAAAATACTTGGCGGTGTCAACGGGCTGGCGCCCAACGTACAAAACGTTGGCGTCGGGTTCACGGTCACATTCCCGGTATCCGACCTGGCCTCTATTCGGGCGCGGGAGGCAGCGCAGTCGGCAACCATTCGATCCCAGATGGCCCGGTCGGCGCAGATCGCGACCGACCTGCGAGCGCAGTGGAATCGAGCCGTCGCCATGTTGAACGGCGCGCGGCGGATCGCGGCCAACACTCCGATACAAGTCTCGGCCGCCCGTACGGCGACGCATCAGGCGACGGCGCGATATGAGGCAGGTCTCGGGAATATCACCGAAGTCGCCGAAGCCGAGCGGCTGCTCACCCAGGCTGAGATCGACGACGCGTTGGCGCGGCTCGGCGTCTGGCGCGGGTTGCTCGGCGTAGCCGCCGCGGCGGGCGATATCCAGCCGTTCGCCGAAGAGGCCGGCCGGTGACCTAATGCGCCTCGTCTACGCAGCTCTCAGCAGACCGTTGACCGTGGTGGTCGCGCTCCTCGCAGTCGCGCTCTGCGCGTTGCTCGCTCTCGAGCGAATGCCCGTCGATATCTTTCCGCAGGTCGGCGATCCGGCGATCTACGTGGCGCAGCCGTACGGCGGCATGGATGCGGCCCAGATGGAAGGCTACCTCACGTATTACTACGAGTATCACTTCCTCTACATCACCGGCATCGATCACGTGGAGAGCAAGAGCATTCAAGGGGCGGCCCTCATGAAGTTGGTATTTCACGAGGGAACGAACATGAGCCAGGCGATGTCCGAGACGGTTGGCTATGTGAATCGCGCCCGCGCGTTCATGCCGCCGGGAACCGTGCCGCCCTTCATCACACGTTTCGACGCGGGCAGCGTGGCCGTTGGCCAACTCATTTTCAGCAGCCCGATCCGCACCCAGGGTGAGATGCAGGATTTCGCGTTGAACCGCGTGCGCCCGCTCTTCGCCACGCTGCCGGGTGTTTCCGCGCCGCCGCCGTTCGGTGGCAACCAGCGGACGATCGTCATCACGCTGAACCCGGACAAGCTGCAGCAATACCGGATTTCACCCGACGAGGCGATCGCCGCCGTGAGCAAGGCGAGCCTGGTGATGCCGTCGGGCAACATGTGGACCGGCACCATCAACCGCATCGCCCGGACCAACGCCGCGCTGGGCGGCAACCTCGCGGAGCTTCTGAGCACGCCCATCCGGCCCGGTTCGGGAACCACGGTGTATTTGCGCGACATCGGAACCATCGAGAACGGCACCGATGTCATCACGGCGTATGCGCACGTTAACGGCCGGCGCACGGTGTACATACCCGTCACGAAACGCGCGGACGCTTCCACAATCGCTGTGATCAACGCCGTGAAGGCGGCCATCCCGGACTTCAAGAAGGCGGTGCCCGACGATGTGGATGTCAGGCTGGAATTCGATCAGTCGCCGTACGTGAGAAACTCCATCCGGGGGCTCGTCACGGAAGGACTGCTGGGCGCGGCTCTCACCGGCCTGATGGTTCTGATCTTCCTGCGCGACTGGCGGAGCGCGCTGATCGTCGTGCTGAACATCCCGTTTGCGCTGTTGAGCGCCGTCATTCTGCTATGGGCTACCGGCCAATCCATCAACATCATGACTCTGGGCGGGCTGGCTCTGGCCGTCGGCGTCCTGGTGGATGAGGCGACTGTCGAGATCGAAAATATTCACACCCGGATGCTGCCCGGCGTCTCGCGGGCGCGGGCCGTGGTCGAGGCTTGCAGCCGAACCGCCATGGCGCGCCTGCTATCCATGTTCTGCATCCTGGCGGTCTTCGTTCCCTCGTTCTTCATGATCGGAGTAGCCCGCCAGTTGTTCGTACCGCTTTCGCTGGCGGTCGCATTCTCCATGATCGCGTCGTACCTGCTGTCGAGCACCCTGGTGCCGGTCTTCTCGACGTGGCTGATGAAGGAGGGGCATCGCGGCGAAGAGCGCGAAGGCATCTTCGGAGGCCTGCGCTCCTTCTACGCGCGATACCTCCGCCTCGTGCTGCGTTTCCGCTGGCCGCTCGTGCTGGGTTATCTGGCAGCATCGATCGGGCTCCTGTGGATTCTGCTCCCGCGCATGGGGACCGAGATCTTCCCCGACTCGAACGCTTCGATTCTGCGCCTCCGGCTGCGCGCTCCCTCCGGCACGCGCGTGGAGGAGACCGAGCGGATTGTTCTTCGCGCGCTGGACACGATCCGCCGCGAAATCGGACCGGACCAGGTTGCGATCACGAGCGACTTCGTGGGCGTGGTGCCGTCCAGCTACCCCGTCAATCTCATTCACCTGTTCACCAGCGGGCCGCAGGAAGCGGTGATCCAGGTGGCGCTGAAGCCCGACGCGCCACGCGGCGAGGCTCTGCATGAGAGACTGCGTGCCAGTCTCCGGACGGCATTGCCGGATTCGCAGGTGTCGTTCGAAGCGGGCGACATCGTCAGCCAGGTGATCGGCTTTGGATCGCCCACGCCGATCGAAGTAGCCGTGCAAGGGATCAACCTGCAGGATAATTACGCCTACGCGCAGAGGGTCCGGGCAGAGATGGCGAAACTTCCGTTCCTTCGCGACCTCCAGTTTGCCCAGGAGATTAACTATCCGACGCTCGACATCGATATCGACCGCGAGCGCGCCGGCCAATTCGGCTTGACCATGGCGGATGTCGTGCGGTCGGTGGTGCCGGCCACTTCTTCTTCGCGATTCACCCAGCCGAATTACTGGCGCGATCCGAATTCCGGCAATGCCTTCCAGATCCAGGTGGAGTTGCCGCAGAACCAGATGCAGGGGGTGGACGAGATGGGCAATCTGCCGGTGATGCAAAACGGGAGATCGGAAACGCGTCTGACGGACGTAGCCACGCTGAAGTTCGGCGCTATGCCGGGACTCATCGAGAGGTACAACGGCCAGCGCGTGGTCAGCCTGACGGCCAACATCAATGGCGTGACGCTGGGTGAAGCGGCGCAAATGCTGAATGCGGCGCTGGCTCGCGTGGGGGCGCCGCCCAAGGGCGTGAGCGTCAAGTACCGCGGCCAGATTCCGCCGCTCGAGCAGACGATTTCCGGACTGCGCATTGGATTGCTCCTTGCCGTTCTGGTGATCTTCCTGCTGCTCTCGGCGAACTTCCAATCGATGCGGCTGGCGCTGGCGATTGTCCTGACCATCCCCGCGGTGCTATGCGGCGTTCTTCTGATGCTGCGGATCACGAACACAAGTCTCAACATCCAATCGTTCATGGGCGCCATCATGGCTATCGGGATCGCGGTCGCCAATTCGATCCTGCTGGTGACGTTTGCCGAGCACTCCCGGCAGGAAGGCAGGCCGGTGCTCGAAGCGACGCAGGAAGGCGCGGGCGGCCGTTTACGCGCGATCCTGATGACCGCGGCCGCCATGATCTGCGGGATGGCGCCGATGGCCGTGGGATTTGGCGAGGGCGGATCGCAATCGGCGCCGCTGGCCCGGGCGGTCATCGGCGGCTTGATCGTGTCCACGTTTGCGACGCTGAGTATTCTGCCTTCGATTTACGCCATCCTGCAGCGCGGGGCACCCATTGCTTCCCCGTCCTTGAATCCGATGGATCCGGCGAGCCGATATTATGACGCGACGTAAGACGTTTCTCTTTTTGGCGAGCCTCCTCGCCACCTCGACAGGGCGGGCCCGCGCGCAAGCCGTCGAGTTCGCGCCCGTGGTCTCCCGGTCCATTTCGCGAACCGCGGAACTGCCGGGCGAGTTCCAACCCTTCCTGAGCGTCTCGCTACACGCCAAAGTGGCGGGCTACGTCGAGAGAGTGCTGGTCGATCGCGGAAGTATGGTCAAACAGGGGCAGCTTCTGGCTGAGTTGAGCGCGCCCGAGATGACGGCGCGGATCGCGGAGGCCGAATCCAGAGTGCAGGCTGCCGAGTCCGACCGGCTCCAGGCCGAAGCCCAACTGTCCGGCGCACAGAGCACCTACGACCGGCTGAAGAAGGCGGCGGAAACTCCCGGAGCAATCGCCGGCAATGAACTCATGCAGGCCGAAAAACTCGTGGAGGCGGCGCAAGCGCTGGTCCGCTCGCGGCGGCAGGCGGGCGCCGCGGCCCAGGCTGCCGTGCAAGCGCAGAAAGACATGGAAGCATACCTGCGAATTACGGCGCCTTTTGATGGCGTGGTCACGGACCGGCTGGTCCATCCGGGCGCTCTGGTTGGCCCCGGAGCCGATCCGGTGCTCCTCGTGATCCAGCAGATTTCCCATCTAAGGCTGATCGTTGCCGTACCGGAGGAAGACAGTGGGAGTATCGTGCCAGGCGCCAAAGTGGATTTCCGGGTTCCGGCGTATCCGGGACGAACGTACTCCGGAACGGTGGCGCGGATCGCGCATGCTCTCGACCAGAAGACCAGGACGATGGCGGTCGAACTGGATGTCTCCAACCGGGACGAGTCGCTCTCGCCGGGAATGTACCCGAGCGTGAAGTGGCCGATTCGGAGAACGCGGCCGGCGCTTCTGGTGCCCAAGACCAGCGTCGTCACGACCACGGAACGGACCTTCGTGATCCGGGACCGCAAGGGTCGCGCGGAGTGGGTGGATGTGAAGAGGGGTGCGGCCGACGGCGACCTCGTCGAGGCGATCGGCAGTCTGCAGCCCGGTGACATGGTGGTGCGCCGCGCAACGGACGAGCTGCGGGATGGGACGCCATTGCCGGCCCCTGCGAAGTAGTCCCAGTGGTACCTTCCGCCGCCGTTCCCCTTGCCACGAGATGGTATACTCTTGGCGCGGCGTTCTCGCATGTCGTGGCGGAATTAATGCCGGTTGGCGTTCCTTCCGGAATTTCATACTCAGCCTTTTGGGGGGTGTTCACATGCTCGATCTGGTTATCGTTCGCGCCATATTCATACTCGTTCTCACGTTCTCTGCCTACGCGCTTCATCCTTATAATTCTGCTCCTTTGGTTGCGGCAGGAGGGGGGTTGCTGCTTGGCGTCGGCATCATCCTCTTTGAAATCCGTCTGGAGCAGGTCAGCTTGAAGCGGCTGATCGGGGCTGCATTCGGGTCGGTCCTGGGCATCATCGGCGCCTTTCTGATGTCACTCGTTTTAAGCCGGGCGACGACGGAGCCCTTTTTACAAGTGTGCATTCTGCTTTTGATGACTTACATCGGGCTGATCGTGGGCGCCAAGAAGGGCGACATGCTGAACCTGGCGGCGCTCGGCGGCATCTTCGGCGGGGAGAAGTCGTCCAAGAAGACCTTCAAGATTCTGGACACCAGCGTCATCATCGACGGGCGCATCGCCGATATCGCGGAGACCGGCTTTTTGGACGGCGTCCTGGTGATTCCTCAGTTCGTGCTGCGGGAGTTGCAACTGGTGGCCGATTCGGCCGACTCGATGAAGCGCAACCGCGGGCGCCGCGGGCTCGACATCCTGCAGCGGGTGCAGAAAATGGCGCACCTGAACGTGCAGATTGTGGAGCAGGATTTTCCCCAGGTGCGCGAAGTGGACATGAAGCTGATCGAGCTCGCCAAGGTCTACGATTGCAAAATCATCACCAACGATTTCAACCTGAACAAGGTGGCGCAACTCCACGGCGTCGAGGTGCTGAACATCAACGAGCTGGCGAATTCTCTCAAGCCGATTGTGCTGCCGGGTGAAACCATGCGCGTGTTCATCCTGAAGGAAGGCAAAGAGTACAACCAGGGTGTGGCGTACCTGGACGACGGCACCATGGTGGTGGTGGACAACGCCAAAAAGATGATCTCGAAGACCATCGACATCTCGGTGACCAGCGTGCTCCAGACCACCGCCGGGAAGATGATTTTCGGCAAGTACGACGAGCGCATGCACGCCTTGGCGGGCGTCGAGAAGCACGACCGTCCGGTGCGCAAGAGCGACCCGCAGCCGATGACGAACGTCGGCCCCGAGAAAACCACGATAGAATCGTAGTGCAATGAAAGTCGCCGTGATACTGCCCGCGGCGGGCCTGGGCACGCGTATGGGCAAGGGCTCGGCCGAAAGGGCGGGCACCAGCCGCAAGCAGTTCATGCTGCTCGAAGGCTCGCCCATCCTGCTGCACACGGTCCGCAAATTTGCGGCCTCGGAGCGCGTGAGCGAAATCGTGGTGGCCGTCCGCGCCGAGGATGTGGACTGGGCGCGAGCGCTGCTCGAGCGGGAATTTTCGGGGCGGGTGCGCGTGGTCGAAGGCGGCGACAGCCGGCAGCAATCGGTGGAGAAGGCGCTGGCGGCGATTCACGCGGATGTCGACTTGGTGGCGGTGCACGACGCCGTGCGGCCGTTCATCGACCTCGAAACCATGCACAAGGTGTTCGACGAGGCGGCTGAGACGGGCGCCGCTATCGTGGGAGTGCCGGCCGTGGATACAGTGAAGCAGGTGAGCCGCGGCACGGGACACGTGCGCATCCGGTCCACGCTGCCCCGCGAAAAGCTGGTGATGGCGCAGACCCCGCAGGTGTTCCGCTACGACCTGTTGCAGAGGGCGTTCGCGGCGGCGCGCGCCGATGGCTTCATCGGCACCGACGAATCCAGCCTGGTAGAGCGGCTGGACGTGGAAGTCAGCGTGGTCTTGGGCAGCGACCGCAATATCAAAATCACCAAGCCCAGCGACATGCATCTGGCACACCTCTTCCTGCGGGAAGGGCAGGCCAAGGAAGGGCAGGCCAAGGAAGCCCAGCCTTGAGCGAGGTTCGAACCGGCTTGGGGTGGGACGTCCACCGCACCGCCCCCGGAAGGCCGCTGCTGCTGGGAGGCGTGAAAGTGCCCGCCGAGTTCGGTCTCGAGGGCCACTCCGACGCGGACGTTCTGGCCCACGCTATTACGGATGCGATTCTGGGCGCGGCCGCGCTGGGCGACATCGGCATGCACTTCCCGGATTCCGATCCGCGGTGGAAGGGCGCGGACAGCCTGGTATTCCTGCGGCACGCCCGGGAGTTGGCTGAGGCGCGCGGGTACCGGATTGTCAACGTGGATTCGACGGTGATTCTGGAGCGCCCCAAGCTGAAGGATTTTCGAGCCGCGATTCGCGCCCGGATCGCGGAAACGCTGGACCTCGAAGTGGATCGCGTGTCGGTAAAGTTCAAGACCGCGGAACAGGTGGGGCCGGTGGGCGAGGGCCGCTCGGCCGAAGCGCAGGCCATCGTCACGCTGCGGTCGCCGGCTTGAGCCCGAGACCTTACACCTATAGTCCCAATAGACAGGTTATCGGGGGTATACGCCGCCGGGCGTGAACTGAGATTACATAACTCTTACAAACCGCAAGGGAAATCGCTGCTAGCTTGGGAAAGTGCCGACAACTACTCGGAGACTTGTGAATACCCAACCTATCAGCGTCTACAACGGCCAGAGGGTAAACTGGCTCACGACCATTGTTTTGGTTTTCCTGCACGCGGGCGCGGTCGCCGCCTTTTTTCAGTTCACCTGGAGCGCCTTCGCCAGCTTCATCTTCCTCACCTGGATGTGCACCGGCCTCGGCATCAGTATGGGCTACCATCGCCTGCATACCCACCGGTCTTACCGGGTGCCGAAGTTTATGGAATATTTCTTCGCGGTCTGCGGCGCTTTGACGCTTGAAGGCGGGCCGATCTTCTGGGTGGCGACGCATCGCCTCCACCACCAGAATTCGGATCAGCCGGGCGATCCGCACTCCCCGCGCGATGGCGCCTGGTGGGCTCACGTCGGCTGGATTCTCTTCGGCGACACCAATCACAACAATACCCGGCTCATGTCGAAGTACGCGCCTGATCTGGCGAAGGACCGCTTCTACCTCTGGCTGAACAATTACCATTGGGTTCCCTCGGTGGTGCTCGGCGCCCTGCTGGTGGCGCTGGGCGGACTTCCCATGCTGCTGTGGGGCGGCTGCTTCCGGATCGTCTTCTCGCTGCACGGCACTTGGCTGGTCAATTCCGCGACGCACATGTGGGGCTCGCGCCGCTTCTCCACGCGCGACGATTCGCGCAATACCTGGTGGGTCGCGCTCATCACCTTCGGCGAGGGATGGCACAACAACCACCATGCGCATCCGACGTCGGCGCGCCACGGCCTGGCTTGGTATGAGTTCGATCAATCGTGGATCACGATCAAGATCCTGGAGTTCTTCGGCGTAGCCAGATCCGTGCAAGTGGCCAAGCTTGACGCTGAGCCCGCCGAACAAGAAGCCGCCTGAAGCACCGCCGGGATGCGGCGGACATCCCGTCCGACTTAAGCTGTAATCATGGTCGTTGCAGGCCGCCGGAAATCGATCGCCTTCTTCATCGCGCTCGGCGCCGGCCTCATCTCCATCATCATTCTTCTGTACGTCGGCTGGGTGCTGCTGAACTGGCGCCACGGCATCCTGCTCGTCCTGGGAGTGCTGCTGCTCGGGATCATCATCAGCGGCATCGTGCTGAACACCCTCTTTCTGGTGCGCGAGATCCGGCGCAATGAGCAGCACGACGCGTTCATCAACGCGGTGACCCACGAACTGAAAACCCCGGTAGCATCCATCCGCCTTTATCTCGAGACTCTGCAGGCGCATCCGGTGGCGGAGGAGAAGCGCCAGGAGTTTTACCGCACCATGCTGCAGGATAGCGATCGTCTGCTCTCGACCATCGAGCAGATCCTGCGCACCGGCCGCATCGGCGCGGCTACCCGCAGGCTCAATCTCGCGCCCATCGATCTGGCGGCCGTGGTGGAGGAGTGCCTTTCCCGTGCGCGGGCGCTCTACCATGTTTCGCCCGAACACCTCACCCGCCTGGAGGGTCCGCGAGTGACGATTTCGGGCGATCTGGATGAAGTGCAGGCGGCGGTATCGAACCTCATCGACAATGCCGTGAAGTATTCCCGGAGCGAAATCCACGTAACCGTCGAAACCGCGATTGTCGATGACAAGTACGTTTCGTTGCGAGTGACGGACCGGGGCGTAGGTATTCCGCCTCCCGAGTTGAAGCGGATCTTCAAGCGTTTCTACCGCGTGCCGGGGCCGCTCGCGACCCGCATAAAAGGCACCGGACTCGGCCTGTATATCGTCCGCTCCGTGGCCAAGCGGCACGGCGGCCGGGCGTGGGCCGAGAGCGAAGGTCCGGGGCACGGCAGCATCTTCGTGATCCAGTTTCCAATTGCCAAATGACTCGCATTCTGATCGTCGAGGACGAGCAGCACCTGGCCGAAGGCTTGCGCTTCAACCTGGAGGCCGAGGGTTATCAGGTGCAAGTGGTGGAGACGGGAGAAGCGGCGCTCGAATTGTTGGCGGGGGAAGCGCCGGCGGTGGACCTGGTGGTCCTGGATGTCATGCTGCCCGGCAGGGACGGCTTCTCTGTAATGTCGAAAATGCGCCAGGACAGGCAGTTCATTCCGACTCTCATGTTGACCGCGCGCGGCCATTCCGAGGACGTGCTGCGGGGCTTCGCCGCGGGCGCGGACGACTACCTGACCAAGCCCTTCGACCTCGCCATTCTGATGGCCCGCATCCGCGGCCTGCTGCGACGCTTCGAGTGGTCGCGGACATCTCCGGCCGCCGTGGCCGCCGAGACCGAATCGCCGGATGAGTTCACGTTCGGCGACAAGTCGGTGCACTTCCGGCTGTTGGAACTGCGTGTCCGCGATCAGGTCTTTCCGCTTACCTTAATGGAGGCGAACTTACTTCGCTACCTGATCCGGCACGAAGGCAAGCCGGTCTCTCGCAAGGCGATGCTCGAAGAAGTCTGGGGTCTGCGGGAAGACACCGACACGCGCGCCATCGACAACTTTATTGTGCACTTGAGGAGATACATCGAGGAAGACGCGCGGCGTCCGCGGCACTTACTGACGGTGCGCGGAGTGGGTTATCGCTTTGTGGCGCGGCCAGCGGAATCGGGCTGAGGGGCCTTACCAATCGACGACAGAACCGTCGTCCGGGTCGTAACGAGTGCGGTACTCTTGGGGCTCCCCAACCTGGGCCATCAGTTTATTCTCGTCGATGGTTATGCCGAGGCCCGGCTCGGTTGGCAGTTCGCGATGACCGTTCTTCACCGGAGGCAAGGGTTTCGCGAGGAGGTTGGTGTGCTCCGCATCGCCGCGCTCCTGGATGAGGAAATTCGGGATCGACGCGGCCACCTGAAGGCTCGCGGCCAGCGAGCACGGTCCCTGCGGATTGTGCGGCGCGATCGGCAGGTAGTAAGCCTCCGCCATTCCCGCAATCAGCCGGAGCTCCGTGATACCGCCGGCGTAGCAGACGTCCGGTTGGAGAATCATGGCCGCCCGTTTTTCGAGAATTTCCCTGAAGCCCCACTTGGTAAAGATGCGCTCACCCGTAGCCAGTGGGATGTGAGTCTTCTTCGCCAGCTCGGCCATTACGTCCACGTTGAGGGGCTGCACGACCTCTTCATAAAACCAGGGATGATACGGCTCCAGCGCTTTTATGAGAAGCGAGGCCGTGGGCGGCTCAACTGCGCCATGAAAATCGATCCAATATCGATCCCGGAACCGTAACGCTCCCGCAGAGCTTTGAAACGCTCCGCCACCTCATCCACGAACTTCTGCCCCTCAACATATTTGAAAGGAGCTCGTGTCGCATTCGGCGCCACTTTCATCGCGTTGACGCCGGTAGCCGCATTGACCTGACCGTAGACGCGGATCCGGTCGCGTGTCGGGCCGCCTAGCAGTTTGTAAACAGGGACGCCATATACTTTGCCCTTGATGTCCCAGAGCGCCTGATCGATCCCGCTGAGGATGGCAGTCTTGATCGGCCCTCCGCGATAAAACGCTCCGCGGTGAATCGCCTGCCAGTGAAACACCACGCGATTGGGGTCCTGGCCTACCAGGTAGCGTCCGGCTTCGAGCGCTCCGGCGGGCGCAGGCCTTGGCGTCGTCCTTGAGCATTTCGCCCCAACCCACGATGCCGGCATCGGTCGAGACCTTCACAAATACCCATGAGTTCTTGAGGACAAACGCTTCCACCTTGGTGACCTTGATCCGATCGTTCGGCCCCACAGCGGCCGCTTCGGTGCGATCGGCGGTGAACAGCGCATCCAGACCGAATAGTGTGCCTGTTGCGAAGGCGCTCCGCAGCAAGGATCGGCGATCGATTTGTGCTCTTGGCATTTGATGGACTACCCTTTCCGGGGTCAATTCTACACTAGGCAGGCGGCGTTAGTACCGGGGACACAAAGCCGAAGCGAACATTGAATCCCGGGGGTTCATGTTCGCACCTGGGGCAATGCAGATCTTCAGGTCCGAAATCGTTAACGGTCCCGCGCACGCGCGACCCGGCGATAGTCGCGGCGGTGGCGGTTCGACTGCTCGCTGTCCTAGCTGGCCAGAAGGCACAACCGGCGGGCGGCACGACGAGCCTTCAGGCGTTCATTGGCCTTCTTCTGCTTTTCTGCCGATACCACGGCCTGACATCCGTCGCAGCGCTTCCGGATGCGGGATCGCGTGACGAACTCGGCGTTGCAGCGCCGGCACTGCTTCGTCATCGTCTCCTCGAGCGGGAGGATGCCCGGCTTCTTGGGCAGTAAATGGGAGTAATGGAAATCGCAATGATTCATGTCCGGTACCTCGCGTGATCGCCTGACCGTTTCAGGGTCCACGCAGTTTGACTGGGTGCAATTGCGCATGGGGTAGGGCAAAACGACACTCTCGGCCGCCTTTTGGGGGTGAAACCGTATCCCATTCTGTGGAAAGAACTTCCCGCTTGCGGGAACGAATACTGAGGCTGGTTCGATCCGCTCGATAAGCGAACTGTCATGGTTCTAACAATCTTCATGCACGCCACCAGCCGAACTCAAGCCGCATTCGGGGCCGCCGGCCGGTAAAATTCCTCCGCACCCATGAGTTCCCACTTCAAGTGGTTGATATAAAAGAGCAAAAGCGGCTCCGGCCAAGTTGCGCGAAACTTTTCGAGGAGCCGGCTTTCCCAACCGTCGGTGAAGTAGGGTTTGGGGTCCATCTCCTTGGCGAAAAAACCGTTCTCGTGCGGTACGCCGAGGAAGTCTAGCACCGCGACGATCATGTCCAAATGGGACACCAGGACCGCCTGGGCCAGGTCTTTGCCGAAGTCTTCGTCGCGCTCCGCGAGCCGCGTCCAGAACTTCGGAACAGCCTTGCGCAGGATTTCGGTGTTGACCTTATGCAGATGGGCGCGAACCTTGAAGCCCTCATAAATCTGGTAGGTCTTCAGCTTCCCGATGGAGATGCCGCGGATGAGTTGTCCGAACGCTTCTTCGCCCAAGCCCAGGTAGACATCCGATATCTGCATAAATTGTCAGGTTATCACGTGCCGGGCCTTTTCTGCGGAGGTGGGGGTCCGGTTCTCCGTTCGCATGCCTTGACAATCTACATATTCGAGCTTAGTATGTAGGTCATCTAGGTATGGACGCGAAGAAATCAGACTTACTGCAGGGCACGCTCGACATGCTGGTGCTCAAGATTGTGGCCTTGGGGCCGATCCACGGGTACGGCATCGCGCAGCGCATCAACCGGATTTCGCGCGAGGTGTTGCAGGTGCAGCAGGGCTCGCTCTATCCGGCGCTCCACCGCCTGGAGAAGCGCGACCTGCTCGAGGCGGAGTGGCGCGAAGTCGGGGGGCGGGAGGCGAAATTCTATTCGCTCACCAGGACGGGGCGGAAACAGCTTGAAGCCGAGCGGCAGAACTGGGAGCGGTTGGCGGGAGCGGTCGCGATGATTCTGCGCACCGCCGAGTAGGAGACAGTTGTGAAGGGAATCCGCAGGCTGCTAGGGCGAGGCCGGATGGAGCGCGAGCTGGACAAGGAGCTGCGCTTCCATTTCGAAAACCTCGTCGAGAACAATATCCGCGCGGGCATGGCGCCCTCGGAGGCGCGGCGGCAGGCGAGGATCGAGTTCGGCGGCCAGGCGCAGATCCGCGAGGAGTGCAGGGAAGTGCGGGCGCTCCATTGGGTGGAAACGGTGTGGGCGGATGTGCGCTACTCCTGGCGCGCGCTGCGTGCGAGCAAGGCATTCACGGTGACGGCGGTGCTTTCACTCGCGCTCGGCATCGGGGCGAACGCGGCCATCTTCACGCTGCTGCATGCGGCGCTGTGGAAGCCGCTGCCGGTGCCGGAGCCGGATGAGCTGTACCATCTCATGCGCAGCGACGGCCAGTTGGACCGCTGGAGCTATTCGTGGGTGCTGTATCGCGAGCTGAGCCACGCGATGGAGCCGTACGGAGCACTGTTGGCGCGGGGTTCGGCGGGGCCGCGGGAGTTTAGCGCCAATGGAGGCGAGACCGAGCGCGTGACCGGGGAAGCCGTTTCGGGCGATTATTTCCGCACGCTCCAGGTGGGCGCCGTGGCGGGACGGCTGCTCGAACCGGCCGACGACGAGACTCCAGGCAGCAACGCCGTCATCGTGCTCAGCCATTCGTTCTGGGAGCGGCGCTTCCGTGCGGACCCGTCGACGATTCGGAAAGATTGTGCAGTACGAGGAATTGCCCTTCCGCGCGATCGGTGTGGCGCAAGCAGGCTTCCGCGGCGTGGATGCGGGTATCGCCACGGATGCATGGGTGCCGGTCACGGCCGTGGATACGGGTCTCACCGAAGCCGGCTCGAGTTGGCTGGATGTGCTGGCGCGAGTGCGGCCCGGCGTCAACCCGGCGCAGGCTCAAGCGGCCCTCGTAGCGCGCTTTCAGAGGCACGTGGCGGAGGAACTGCTGCCCGGTTCGACGGGCCGGTATCTGGAAAGCCTCAAGGCGCAGCATGTTCGGTTGCGCCCGGCGGCTTCCGGATTTGCCCACGACGGCCGCGAATACGAGATGCCTCTGCTGGTGTTGCTGGCAGTGGTCGGAGTGGTGCTGTTGATCTCGTGCGCCAACGTCGCCAACCTGCTGCTGGCGCGCAACCTGGCGCGGCGGCAGGAGATCTCCGTCCGGCTGGCGCTGGGCGCGGGGCGCGGACGGATCGCGGCGCAACTGCTGACAGAGAGCCTGATGGTGGCTCTGGCAGGGGCGATGCTGGGGCTCGGGTTGGGCGTATGGGGCAGCCGTCTGCTCCTGAAATTGCTTCCACCGGCGCGCGTGCCGCTCGCCTTCGATCTGCACCCGGACATGGTTGTCCTGGGATGGACCGCCCTGATTGCGGTGGCGACAGCGGTGCTGTGCGGCATCGGTCCGGCATGGCGCGCAGGCCGCAGCGGGAACGGCTTCAACCTGGACGGTGGGCGGGTCACCCGGCGCAGCTTCGCAGGCAAGGCGCTAGTGGCGGGACAACTCGCGCTGTCGCTGGTCCTGATTACCGGTGCGGGACTGTTTCTGAAGACCCTGCATCGGCTGGCGACGACGGATCTCGGATTCCGGCCGGAGAGGGTGGTGGCATTCGAGCTTTCATTTTCACGCGCTGTGTCGCAGGAGCATCGGGCGCAGGTCTCGGGCGAGATTCTTGCGCGGCTCGGGGAGCGTGACGGATTCTCAGCGACGTATACCTGGCCAGGCGTGTACGAAAACGGCGCGTGGACAAACGGTGTGAAGCTGGTCGACGGCAACGCGCCCCCTCCGGCTGCGGATAACGATGCGCAAGCCATCGCTGTGGGACCGGAATTCTTCGAAACGCTGGGCATCGGTCTGTTGGCCGGGCGGACCATCAACCTACACGATGACGCCGCCGCGCCCGTGGTGGTGGTGAATGAGAGCTTTGCACGGAAATACTTTTCGGGCGTACTGCCCGTGGGGCATCACATAACGATGGGTGCGCGAAAGCCGGTGGAGAGAGAGATCGTAGGCGTAGTACGCGACGTGAAGCACATGGGCGTGAAGGCGAAGGTTTTGCCCGGCATCTACTTTCCCGCGCTGTAGAGGGGCGGATTGAGAGGAACGCTGCTGGTGCGTTCGAAGCTCACGATCGCGCAGTTGGCGAGCGTAGTTCGAGCCGAGGTGAAGCAGGCCGATCCGGCGGCGCAGATCGAGCGTATGAGCACGCTCGAAACGGCGGTAAACACGATGATCTCGCGCGAGCGCTTGATTGCGTTTCTCTCGACGGCGTTCGCGGGGCTCGCGGCCGTGCTGGCGGCGATCGGCTTGTACGGGTTGATGGCGTACAACATGTCGCGGCGCACGAGCGAGATCGGCATTCGAATAGCCCTGGGCGCGCGTCCGTCGGACATTCGGCGGCTGGCGCTTCGAGAATCGCTCAGTCTCATCGCGGCCGGTGTGGCGGTCGGCGCTCCGGCGGCGCTGGCTGCTGGAGGCTTGGTTCGCGGTCTGCTCAACGGCATGAATCCGGCAGATCCGTGGGTGCTGTCCGGCGGTGCGCTGTTGCTGTTACTGGTCGCGCTTTTGGCGGGATGGCTGCCCGCGTCGAGGGCAGCGAGAGTGGATCCCAACTCTGCATTGCGGCGGGGGTAGACGAGGGCGTGAAAGAATGCGGGGACGCGCCTACATTGCGGATAGGTTGCGGCTGTCGCGTAGGTCGCCCGGAGCGTCCCCGGATTCTTTCACGGATTTCGCGTAGGCCGATCGGAGCATCGCCGGATTCTTTCACGGATTTCGCGTAGGTCGCCCGGAGCGTCCCCGGATTCTTTCACGGATTTCACGTAGGCTGATCGGAGCATCGCCGGATTCTTTCACGGATTTCGCGTAGGCCGATCGGAGCATCGCCGGATTCTTTCACGGATGTCGCGTAGGTCGCCCGGAGCGTCCCCGGATTCTTTCACGGATTTCGCGTAGGCCGATCG
>JBGPHT010000102.1:0-26505 GCA_041484525.1 Bryobacteraceae bacterium
AGGCTGCCGAATTTCGCGATAAACTTCTGCATGGCGTTGTGCTCCTTTTGGGACGTTTGCCCTGGAAACAAACATCTTACTCGGAGCGCAGCGCCATATCATTTTGGTTGCGGCTCTGCCGCGCTGTGTGGATCTGCGGCTCAAATGGATGTTTTCAGGGCTTCTCGGGGAGGAGAGTTTGGGAGAGGAATGAGGGAGCCGGCGCGTAATGCCTCCGGCCCCCTCGATGGTTTAGAACTCGAAGCGGATCATGGTCTGCAGGATGCGTGGATCTCTAGCTCCGTTCACTGTGCCGAAGCCGTTGATGTTGTTGACCGTGCCGTCCGCCTTGAGGTACAGGTTGCTCGGAGTCGGATTGGGGTACGCCGTGAAGTTCAGCGTACCGTTGATGCCGCTGAACTGCGTGTGGTTGAACGTGTTGAACGTATCGATGCGGAACTGGAGTTTCGCCCGTTCCTTGATCGAGAACTGCTTCTGCAGCGAGATGTCCCAGTTGTTGATGCCGGGGCCGGTCAGGAAATTCGAGCCCGATTCCAACCCGAGGCTGCCCACTCGCGGATACGTGAAGGCGGCTGCATTGATGCGGTTGTACGGGTCGTCGTTACCGGTGTTGGGGTTGACTCCCGAGATTACACCGATCCTGGCGCCTTCCGTATTGGATCCGGTGATATTGGCGCTGCCCGCGCCCGAGATGCTATTACCCGGGCCAAACGGGGTGCCGGTCATGAACCGGGTCACACCGGAGATCTGCCAACCGCCCAGGATGGCGCGTGTCAGCGCACTCTTGTCTCGCAACCCAGGCAGGTTGTAGACGTAGTTGAGCGCAAAGTTCTGCCTGCGGTCATTACTCGAAGGCCCGTAATACGCCATATGGGTGTACTGGTCGATACGGACGAAGTTGGTATCGCCGCTGGCGGTCGTCAGGTCTTTGCTCCAGGTGTACGCCATGCCAACGAACAGAGCGCCGTAGCGGCGGTTCACGGACACCTGCAACGAGTTGTAGTTCCCCGTGGCAGATGCTTCGTAGAGGTTGATGTTGCCAATGCCGCGCAGCGGCCGCAGGAAATTCTGCGGCAGGGCGCTCGATCCGAGCAGAGCGGTCGAGGAGAGGGTCGGGTCCTGATTCTGCGGCAGGAAGTCGACGCCGTAGGGGACCGGATTCAGGTTGCGGTTGTCCTGCAAATGGCGGAACAGCGCGCCTACGTAAGCCGTGTCGAGCACCAGTCCGTAGGGCAGCTTGGTTTGCAGGCCCATCGTGAAGTTGTACACGGTCGGGATCTTTCCCTCCGGATCGGCCGCATACAGGGTCGGCGGAGAAAGCAGTGCGCTGCTGGGGCTGATGGTGTTCACGAAGCCGTAGTTGAGAACCGGCTCGATTCCGAGCGGCGGATTGCGTACGAAATCGAAAACGCGGTTGCCCTGATAGCGGTCGTAGTAGATTCCGGCTCCGGTACGGAGCACGAAGTTCTGCTTGCCAGTGATGTCCCAGGCGATACCCATGCGCGGTCCCCATTGTAACGGAGGGCTGTTTTGCAGATACTTGGTGAAGTTGTTCTGCCCGCCCTGCGCAATGCCGTTGGTGATGCTGCCGGTTCCGGGAACAATGAAACCGATGAACGCCGCGGGAAGCGACTGATTAGTCGTCGGATCGAGCGCCGAGCGCACACCATTCACGATTGCGGGTTGATAGAGCCGGGGTGCCGACGTTGCGCTCCACTGGCTTAGTGAGAATGTCGATGCCTGCAGGGAGACGTCGTATTGGGGTTGATACCAGGCAGTGCGAATTCCGTAGTCCAGGGTCAAGCGGCTGGTCACTTTCCATGTGTCCTGCAGGTAGAACTCGAGGTTCGAGTAGCGATACTGGCCGTTGACCATGTTGGCAGCCTGGGCGAAGGAGGTGTAGACGCCTATCGCGGCATTCGCGAACCCGAAATTCGTATCGTAAGGGTTGCTGGAGTTGTCGCCGAAGTTGTAAGTGCCGTTGAAATTGCCGAACGACGTCTGGTTCTTGCGGCTGCGCTGGAAGTACATGCCGCCTTTGATCGTGTGCCGCCCCCACACCTTGCTGATATTGTCCGTAGCGTCGATCGTAGTGTTGTAGTTGATAAACGGAGCGTCGCCGGTTCCGAAGCTGGGGCTGCCCGCCAGGCGGGTGCCGCCGAAGCCGACCTGCGGGACATAGTCCCTCTGCACGGCGCTGGTGTAAAGCAGCGGCAGGGTGACGCCGGTCTTGGTCCGCGTGTAGGCATCCGTGGTCTCATCAATCAGGATGCTGTTGTGGCTCAATCCAATATTGAATTCGTTGGTCATGGTCGGGCCGAAAATGTAGGTGCTTCCCGCCGCCCAGCTATAACCCGGATTCGCGTATTGGATGGGCGAGAGGGGTGTGTTCGCGCCCAGCACGAACGAGCCATATTGCGACAGGTACGTGTTGTTGTTGTTGATGATGTGACCGAACAGGCGAGCTTTGGAGGTCAGGTTGTAGTCGATCTTGATCAAGTCTTCGCGCCGCGGATACTGATCGGAAATCTGCGACTGGAAGTTGTACCCCTTGATGCAGCCGGCGGCGCCGGGAGTGGTGGCACAAGCGTTGGCCACGTTAGGCGAAGGCAACAGATTCAGCAGCGCGATACCGGGAGCATACAGCCGGTTGCTGGGGATCGCATTGCCCGGGATCGGCGCGCCGGTGTTCGGGTCCTTGAGAGAGATCGCGTTGCCGTTGTTATCCACGCTCTGGGAGAAATCGCCTTTGCGCTCGAGCGCGGTCGGCACTGTAATATTTCTTGCACCCTGCGGCCGCAACTGGCGCTGGAATTCCTCGCTCCAGAAGAAGAACAGTTTCTCTTTGTTCTTGAGAACCTTTGGAACGTAGATCGGTCCGCCCAGGGTAAAGCCGGCGTCGTTGAAACGGAACAGATTTCGCGGCAGTCCATTGCGATTGTTCAGCCAGTTGTTGGCATTGAGGCTGTCGTTGCGGTGGAACCAATAGCCGCTGCCATGGTACTCGGAAGTTCCGCTCTTCGTGATCACGTTGATCTGCGCGCCCATCGAACGGCCATATTCGGCCTGGTAGACGCCGGTCAACATCTTGAACTCCTGGATGGAATCCAGGCTTAGCGTGACGTTCGCGCCGCCATTCGATCCCGTGTCCACGTTGCTGATGCCATTGATGGTCAATTGGTTCGAATTCGTGCGCGTACCGTTGGCCGAAATGTTGGCCAGACCGCCGGGACCCGCAGTCTGCAGGTTCACCGTGCTGACCACGCCGGGAACCAGTTTGACCAGGTCGAGATAGCTTCGGCTGTTGACCGCGATGTTTTCCATCTGTTTCGCGACCAGGGCCGTGCCGCGCTCAGCGCTCTCCGTCTGCAGCGTTACCGCGGTGGCGGATACTTCCACCTGCTCGGTGACTGCCCCGATCTCCATAACCAGGTCGCCCAGCGCCAGCTTATCGTTGGGGCTGAGAGCGACCCCTGCCTGTTCATACTTCTTGAATCCGGCCGACTGGACGGCGATCGAGTATGTGCCGGGAGGGAGTTGCGGAAAAACAAAACGGCCCGATTCATCCGTCTTGGTGGAGAAATTAAACTTGCGTTCGTTTTCGGTGGCAGTCACCGCAGCATTGGGAACCACCGAATGCTGGGCATCCACCACACTGCCTGTAATTGAACCGCTCGTGGTCTGCGCGGATCCTCGGAGTCCGGCAAGGGCCAGGAGCGCGAAAATCATCGTAGTCTTTCGCATTTTCTGAAAACTCCTTAGTTCGTGAGCATGCAGCTTTACGGGTGAAAACAAAACCTGACGGGAGACGAAAGGCGGTCGAGTGGCGCGGCGGTGAAAGCCACCGGCTAGAGCAGCGCTGATAAGCGACAAGACTACAACCCCCTTCTCCCACAAAGTTCGAAGGTCGGACTAACGTATGCTGTGCTATCTTCTATCCAAAACCAGCCCGACGTCAAGCGTTTCTTTGAGAGAGCAAGTGAAAACTGGAGGGAAGCCGTCCACGTTAGCGGTATTTGCGCCAATGCGTGCTGCCGCACCATTCCGGGCGGAAAAAAGAATGGCGGCCCGGACTCTTCGCCCGAGCCGCCGATTTGTTTCCTGACTGAGAACCGCGCTAGAGCTGGAAGCGAGCTGAAATCTGCATGTTCCGCGGTGGCCGCACCGACGTGACTGCCCCGAAACCTGCTCTGTTGCCCGATTCTGAAGCCAGATTGGTCGGCCTCGGGTTGGTCAGACTGGTCACCGAGAGCGTCGAGTTGATACCGTCATATTGTGTGTGATTCAGCGTATTGAAGGTGTCCAGACGAATCTCAAACTTCGCCCTCTCCTGGCGACGCAAGCCATCATCCGCCAGCGCCCGATCCGAAACCGTTGTGAACAGTTTGCCGCGAAACAATCTCGTAGGCCGGTACCAGACCTACGCATCCGCAAAGATCGCTTGACAAGGATATTGTTTTCGGTTAGAACTAATTCAAATCAGACGTGGGTCCCGTTTCCGGCCTTGTCGCCGATCCTTACTGGGTTGAGAGGAGATTGCTCATGAACCGCATCGCTTGCCTCGGGGCCGCCATGGCGATTGTCGCCGGCCTCGCCACCGCTCAGGAATCGCGGAGCACTATTTTGGGGACCGTGAAGGACGCCCAGGGCGCCGCGGTCGTGGGCGCCACCGTGGTGGTTACGAACGCGGCCACGAATACATCGGTTCGCGTCACATCCAACGACACCGGCTATTACGAAGCGCCGCTCCTGCTGCCCGGACCTTACACGGTCGCTGCCGAATTCACGGGTTTCAAGAAAATCATCCGCTCCGGAATTGTTCTCCAGTTGAGCGATCGCAGAGAGGTGGATCTGACGCTGGACGTCGGCGCCATCACGGAGTCGGTCTCGGTTACGGCCGAGGCGCCGCTGGTGGATGTCAGCCGCACCGATGCCGGCCGCGTGCTCGACTCTCGCAGCGTCCAGGACCTGCCCGTAATGGCCAACACCGTGTTCACCATGATCCGGTACGCGGCTGGTGTCCAGGGCGGCGGCCCTCCCATTTTGTTGGGGCCCCACTCCACCCAAGGCGGCTCCGACTATAACAACGGGACCGGTGTGGGCGGAAATGCGTGGACCATTGACGGCGCCGTCAACGATGGGAACGCGCGCTTCACCGCCAACCTTCCATCGGTCGATGCCGTGTCCGAGACCAAAGTGTTGACCACCACCTTCGATGGCAGTTTCGGCCACTCGACGGGTCTGGGAATTGCCGTCATGACGAAGACCGGCACCAACCAGTTTCACGGCACCGCCAGCGAGACGTATTGGAACCAGCGCTGGCAGGGTACGAATCTCTTCACCAAGAGAAATTTCTATTCGAACATCGCCTCGCTGAATGCGAAGGGCGATACCGCGGGGGCGCTGGCGGCGGCCTCGAAGCCCATGCAGCCGGCGGGACACTCCAATCTCTGGACGCTCAACGCCACCGGTCCGATCTGGATTCCGAAGATCTTCAACGGCCGCGACAAGGTATTCTTCTCCTTCAATTACAACGGCGAGAAGGATGCGAAACCGGAAGAATCGAGCACGTATAATCGTGTCGTACCCACGGCGGCGAACAAGAAGGGCGATTTCTCCGATCTGCTGCAAGTCCAGAATGGCGCGCAGTTTCAACTCTACGATCCCTTCTCGACCAAGGCCGATCGCTCCGGCCACTATCTGCGCACGCCGATTCCGGGCAACATCCTTCCCGCGTCGTACATCAACATGGGGAAGAAGTTTTACGACAGCTACGTGAAATACTGGCCTGACCCCAACAACTGGTTTGACAAAACCAAGATTCCCAACGTCGACCCCTTCCTCTCGATCACCGCGCCGTACAACTGGGACTTCAGGCAGTATTCGGGCCGCATGGACGTCAACCTGGGCGAGAAGATGCGCATGTTCGGCCGCTACACGCAGAACCATTTCGTGGAGTTTCGCGGAGACTGGACCATCGATATCCTCCCCGGCCTGAATAACCAGAACGCCGCCGGGAGCGGTGTAACGCGCGACGACCAGAATGGCGTGCTCGACTGGATCTATACCCTGTCGCCCAGCACGATCCTGCACGCGGCGGCTTCGATCAGTAACTGGGACTCGCTGGCCTCGGTTGGGGCCACTCCGTTCCAGTTCAAGCCATCGGACGTGGGACTGCCCACTTACCTGGACGACAAGTGCGCCAACAGCCGGTGCTACCTTCCGTTGATGGCTTTCTCGGGCACGGGTAACTACTCCCAGAACGGCATCAGCGGCATCCCCAACCCGGTTTACAACCGGTTCAACACGGAGAACGCCGACCTGTACCACAACCGCCGAAATCACTCGCTGCGCTTCGGTCTGGATATCCGCCAGCAAATCCGGTCGATCCACGCCGGCAACAACGACGGCCAATACACGTTCAGCAACACCTATTTCAGGCAGTGCGACGACTCCTGCGCCAACGGAACCTACAGCGCCGGCACCATAGGCCTGAGCTGGGCAGCCTTCATGATGGGGCTACCGAATGGCATCTCGATTTCGGGGAACGACAGCGCGTACGTCAGGAACCCCTACTACGCGTGGTTCGCCCAGGATACCTGGCGCGTCACTCCCAAGTTCACGCTGACGCTGTCCCTGCGCGGCGAGTACGAGCAGGGCGCAACTGAGCGCTACAATCGCCTGATCATCGATTACGACAAGAATCTCCGGTTGCCGATCTCCGACCTGGCGGAGGCAGCCTACGCCAAAAACCCGATCCCGGAACTGGCAGCTTCGCAATTCAAAGTGCAGGGCGGTGCGGTGTACGCCAACGCGTCCGGTGCGCCGGATCGGGCCTGGAGCAGCCAGTTGATGTGGTTGCCGCGCGTGGGCTTCGGATATCAAGTGAACTCGAAAACCGTGGTTCGCGGCGGCTACGGCGTCTACTACGACACGCTCAATGTGAATGCGATTAGCTTCGGCCCGAACCAGACTGGTTATAGCCGCGGCACTTCCACAACGGTCGATACCAACGTGGGAGGCGTGCCGGTCTACAACTCCGCCTGGAACGTGGCGGGCCTGGTTTCGCCGCTTACCGATCCGTTCCCCACCCGCGCCACATCGGGCGGCACGCGGTTCGACACGCCCGTGCGAGACACGCTCGGAAACATGGCCCTGGCCGGCAACGGCAACGCCTTCGGCAACGTGTGGACCTACCCGGCCGACAAGCATCCGCGCCAACAGCGATGGCGCGTCGGCATCGAGCGGCAGATCGGCGCCAGTAATGTGATTGAGGCGGCTTACGAAGGCACTTATGCCTCGGATCTCAATATCAACGTAAGTCAGTCCCTGATCCCGTCCACTTACTACAGCCGGAGCACCGTCCGCGACGCTACGCAAGACACTAACTTAGGTACGAGCGTTCCCAACCCATTCGCTCTGGCGAATTTCGCTTCGCTCGCGACCAGCAATCCGGCCGTCTATCAGGACATGACCACGAAGACCGGCTTCTACAGCGCTTCGACGTCGAAGGCCAACCTGATCCGGCAGTACCCTGGCATCAATGTCACGGTTCCATACCCGCTTGGAAAGGCGCGGACGCAGCAATTCGAGCTCAGCTTCAACCGCCGCTTCTCCCGCGGATTGACCGCGAACTTCGCCTACACGGCGATGATCCAGAAGCAAGCCACCAGCTTCTTCCAGCCGTGGAGCCCGTTCGATAGCGCGAGCCCGCAGGCGCCGTACTGGCAGAGAGGCGGCGCCAGTCCCCAACGCGTCGCCGCAACCTGGGTCTACGATCTGCCCTTCGGCAAGGGCCGCCAATTTGTGCACAACGCGATCGCCAGCCAGATCGTCGGCGGGTGGACTCTCGCGGGTACGTACGAATGGTCGCCGGGCGGTCTGCTCAACTTTGGTGCCATCCCGAGTGGAGCCGTCACCGGGAACTACTTCTATTACGGGGACCCGAGCAGCATCAAGATTGATAACCCCACATTCGACCACTACTTCAATACTTCCGGTTGCGTGACCTCGAATCCCGGACCGGGCGATACCGTCGTGGCGGCGGGCCTGCCTTGCGCGCAGGGTTGGGACAAGAGGACCGGCAGCCAGCCCGCTACCTATCAGGCGCGCACTTTCCCATACAACATTGACGGACTCCGCGGCCCCGGTTATCAGCAATGGAACGCCAGCGTAAGCCGCAGTTTCCAGATCCGCGAAGGACTAACGTTCCAGTGCCGTCTGGACGCACTCAACGTGCTGAACCACTCGTTCATCGCCGGGCCGAGCACCACTCCGACCGCAAGCAATTTCGGACAGATCACCAGCGGCGCCGCCAACCTGAATCGCTTCATCCAGATTCAGGGACGCCTCCGCTGGTAGCAGAAACTCGTGGTAAACCTGGGAGGAGTCGAACCATGGTGAGAAATATCCTCCTGCTGCTCTCGTTCGCAGCGGCAAGCTTTGCCCAAAACGAACCGTACAAAGACCTCGACCTGCCGGCCGGGAAGCGTGCCGCCGATATCGTGTCGCGCATGACTCTCGAGGAGAAAGTCCTCCAGATGCAGAACTCCGCGCCGGCGCTCGCGAGGCTCGGCATACCTGCCTACGACTGGTGGAACGAGGCGCTGCATGGCGTGGCCCGCGCGGGGCAGGCCACCGTTTTCCCGCAGGCGATCGGGCTCGCCGCAACTTGGGACACCGGCCTGATGCATCGCATCGCCGACGTCATTTCCACCGAAGCTCGCGCCAAATACAACGAGGCCCTCCGCAACAACGACCATAGCCGCTACCACGGCCTGACCTTCTGGTCGCCCAACATTAATATCTTTCGCGATCCGCGCTGGGGCCGCGGCCAGGAGACCTACGGCGAAGATCCCTACCTGACCGGCCGTCTGGCCGTCGCCTTCATCCAGGGCCTGCAGGGCAACGATCCGCATTACTTCAAGGTGATCGCGACCGCCAAGCATTACGCTGTGCACAGCGGCCCTGAATCCTCGCGCCACCAGTTCGATGTCAAGCCGAACGAGCGCGACCTGAAGCAGACCTACCTGCCCGCATTTCGCGCCAGCATCCTCGAAGGCAAAGCCGACTCCGTGATGTGCGCCTACAACCGCGTCGACGGCGTGCCGGCCTGCGCCAGCACCGATCTTCTGCAGAAGCAGCTTCGCGGCGAGTGGGGTTTCACCGGCTTTATCGTGAGCGATTGCGGCGCCGTCAGCGACATCTTTCGCGGCCACCAATACAAACCGAATGCCGCGGAGGCGTCCGCCATCGCCGTCAAGGCAGGCACCGATCTCACCTGCGGCAACGAATACCGGGCGCTGGTCGATGCCGTGAAGACCGGCCTCATCACGGAGGCCGAAGTCAACCGCTCGCTCGAGCGCCTGTTCGTGGCGCGTTTCAAGCTGGGCATGTTCGATCCTCCCGAGCGCGTGCCGTTTTCAAAGATCCCCTATTCGGAGAGTGATTCTGCCGAGCACCGCAAGCTCGCGCTCGAAGCCGCCCGGAAATCCATCGTCCTCTTGAAGAACGAAAACCAGACCCTGCCGCTGAAGGCCTCCATACGCAAGATCGCGGTGATCGGCCCCTCCGCCGACGACCCGGAGGCCATGCTCGGCAACTACAACGGCTTCTCGTCGAAGCATGTGCCGCCGCTCGAAGGCATCGAGCGGCAATTCGCCGGAAAGGCCGAGGTCCGGTTCGTGCTCGGCGCCACGTATACGTCGCAATCGCCCGCGCTGGTGCCGTCGAACGTACTGTCTCCACGCAATGGCGCAGGCCGTGGCGTCATGGCCGAGTACTTCGATAACCCCGACTTCCAAGGCCAGCCCAAACTTGCACGCGTGGAGCCGCGCCCCTACCTGCAGGCCGGTATCGTCGATCCCGCCGTCGCCGCCGCGTTCCCGCAACGCGGCTACTCAGTCCGTTGGACGGGAACGCTGCGCGCGCCGGTCACGGGAGATTACGCAATCAATCGGCGCGGCGCGATCCGCGTGTTCCTCGACGACAAAGAACTCGTCCCGGAGGGTGCCCCCGCCGGCGGCGGCCGGGGCCAACCGCCGGTCTTGCACGCACAACTCGATGCCGGTCGCGCGTACAACCTGAGGATTCAGTTCACGCCGACGCAGGGTCCCGCCGGCGGTAGTGCGTCGATCTCCTGGATTCCGCCCGCCGAGCCGCTCCTCGCCCAAGCCCTGCAAGCCGTCAAGGACTCCGACGTGACCCTTGCCTTCGTCGGCTTGAACCCGAACCTGGAAGGCGAAGAGATGCGCGTCGCCATCCCCGGTTTTGCTGGTGGCGACCGCACGGATCTGAAAATCCCCGAGCCACAGGAGCGTTTGATCGAGGCCGCGATTGCAACCGGCAAGCCCGTCGTCGTGGTGTTGACCAGCGGCAGCGCGCTGGCCGCGAACTACGCCGCCGAGCACGCCGCCGCGGTCCTGGAAGCCTGGTATGCCGGTGAAGAGGCGGGCACCGCCATCGCCGAGACGCTGGCCGGCGTGAACAATCCGGCCGGCCGCTTGCCCGTCACTTTCTACCGCAACGTCGATCAGTTGCCGCCCTTCGACGACTACTCGATGAATGGCCGCACTTATCGATACTTCAAAGGAGATGCCCTGTACGGATTTGGCTTCGGCCTGAGCTATTCGAGATTCGCTTATTCGGGGCTCCGTGCACAGCGGACTCCCAAGGGCGCGCGTGTCTCTGTCCGTGTGAAAAACGATTCCTCGCGCGAGGGCGACGAAGTAGTGCAGGTCTACGTCGCCGGCGTAGATTCGATCCGCGACCTCCGCGGCTTCGAGCGCATCCACCTGCGCCCCGGCGAAACCCGCACGGTGGAGTTCACCATCGCCGATCTTCCCGGCAACAAAGTTCAGATCAGCGTCGGCGGCGGCCAACCCATCGGCCGCATCCCGCACCTCGATACGATTCTTTAGCTTCTCGGCGATCTCCGCGTCTCGGCGGTGAGCAAGCAGTCACTGCTTTACTATCTCCACGTAGTCCAAGCCCGCGCCATCCGCGCGTTCCGGCACACCCTCGATCCGAACCTCGTCCCCCGGCCGCAACGCCACCCCCGCGATCACCCGACGCGACGACGCTCCCGCATCCATCCGACGCACCGGCAGCCGGTCCGCCGCGCTCCACTCGTCCACCACCTGCTTCCCCACTAGCACCCGATACCGCGCCACTCCATCCGCGAGATCGAAGTACTGCACGTTCACCGTGTACCACCCGGCCGCGCCGTCGAACTTCGTCGTGGCCGCACACGGCGCCGCCGCGCATGCCACTGCCTTCCCGCCCGACGCTGCTTCCCACGGTGTCACATCGCGCGCCGTGTACCCATCGAGGCTCATCGCTTCCGCCTCCATCCGCCCCGGATAATGCCCCACCCGCGCCTTCGCGTCCGCCACACCCGACGCGCGCGCGAACCACTGCGTCACCGCATCCCGCCACACCACAGCCTGCCCTGCCTGGTATTCCAACTGCTCCAACACCTCGCGATAGCGCTGCTCATCCACGCTCCCCTTGAGCGCGGTCCACTGCCGCACATACTGCGCCACACGATCCGCGCCCTCGTAATGCGAGTCGTAAATGGACTGAATCACTGTCTTACCCGAGTGCAGTTTGTACGTGTACGGCACATGGTGCAGGAACAGCAGCAGGTCGTCCGGACACGATTCGAGCGATTCGTAAACCTTCGCCACCGCCGGCCGATATTGTCCGATGTAGCCGGTACCTGTCGCCACCGTGCGATCCATGCCGACGCCTTGCTCGTCCGCGCGATGCCACTGCCCCCAGCCGTTGCGCTCGGACGCTTCCACGTTCACGCTGTAATGATTCCCGGTGATGTCGGTGAGGGTCTGCAGCCCCAGCGGCCCGGTGTAGTTCTCGAACGTACGCCACGAGCTGAGATGGATGCCCACGATCGTTTCTACGGTCTTCGGATCGCTGCCGAACGTGAGCCGCGTCCACTCGTCGGCGATCCGCTGCGCGCTCAAATCCGGATTCCACGCGAGGCGCCCGTACCCATAAAGATTCGCCTGCGACAGATGGTTTCCGGACCAGTTGCTGTCGAGCCCTATGTTTGAAACGCCGACGAATCCGCCGACCGGACGCCGGAAGGTCTTCCCCGCCGCCAGCGCTTTCACCGGCGTACCCGCGCCCTTCGCGTGCAGATCGAAATCCAGTGTCTCTTTCCACATAGGCACCAGGAACACCGTGTACCGCGACTGGCCGAAGTACTCTTGCGTGACCTGCAGTTCGATCGCCTCGTTCGTCTTCTCGAGCGCGCCGAACAGCGGCGATGCCGGCTCCCGCACCTGAAAATCGATCGGCCCGTTCTTGATCTGGACGATCGTGTTGTCATCGAACTTGCCGTCCAGGGGGACAAAGTTGTCATACGCCGCGCGGCCGCGGTCGTTCTTCAGGTTTTGCCAGTCCATGTGGTGGTCGTATACAAACCCGCGGTAGAACAGGAGCCCATTGTGCGGCGCCACTGCGCGAGCCACCACGTTGGCCGCATCAGCGTGCGTTCTGCCATAAGTCGAAGGCCCCACACGGCCCTCCGAATCCGCCTTCAGCACAAATCCGCCGAGGTCGGGAACAGCACGGTACAAATCGTCCGCCCGCGCCTTCCACCACGCGGCGACGCGTTCATCCAGCGGATCGAACGAATCCAATCCCCCGATCGTCTTCGGACTTCCGAAGTCCACCGCAATCGCCACCCGCACGCCCCACGGCCGCATCTGATCCGCGATGCGCGCGATCTGCGGAATGAACTCCGCGGTCAGCACCAGTGGATTAGCGTTCACGTTGTTGATCGAGCACCCGTTGATCCCGAGCGAGGCCAGCAGGCGCGCATAATCCGCCACACGGCTCAGATCTTCGCGAACATGCCCGCCCTCCCAGAAGATCGACCGGCCGCCATACCCGCGCTCGATCGAGCCGTCGAGATTGTTCCACTCGTTCACCCATCGCACCGGAGCATAGGGCGACTGCTTCTCGTCCAGATTGTCGACCGATTCGCCGAGCGCGACCTTCCGCAGTAGCGCAAACGTTCCGTACAGCACTCCGCGATCGTTGGCCGCGGTTATGACTGTATACCGCACCGCTCCGCTCCGCACCGTCTTCAGCCAGTAGCCGTCCGGCGCGAGTTCAGCCGCGAGATTCAAGTGCGGCGCCGCCTGCTTGATCTCCGCCAGCGTCCCCAACAGAATCGCGCTCTCCGTCGGCAGATTCGCGTCAGCCCGCAAGGTTCGCCCGAGCATCCCACGTATGCCGCGGATCAACTCCTGCTGTGCACTCTGCACGACGATCGACTGGCTTACTGCGGCAGCCACGGCGGGAACGGCCGTCTGATAGGGCGCGCGCGCTGAGCCCTCGAGCACCCGATACCGCAGCCACGCGTCGTAGCCCGTCTCGGCGTGAACGCTGAGAGCCATCACCGCGCTCAGGAAAAAAGATCTCGAGAGCATCGTCGTCCTCCTATTCCATCGCCACCGGACGGTCATCCTTTGGATCGGCCCAGCGGTCATTCGGAATGATGGGCGTCCATCCTGGCCGCCCCGGATCCTGGTCGTATGGATAACCGCCCAGCCGCTGATAGAGTTCGCTGTACTCGCGCAACTTCTCGCGATCGAGTTTCACGCCCAGCCCCGGCTTGTCGGGCACGGGCAGCGATCCGTTCTCGTACCGCATCAATCCGCCCTCGATGATGTCGTCCGTCAAATGGTGATAATGCGCATCGGCCGCGAACGACAGATTGGGAATCACCGCGCCCAGGTGCAGCATGGTCGCCAGTTGAATGCCCAGTTCGCCCGACGAGTGCACCGCGACACCGAGTTGGAACGTCTCGCAAACTGCCGCCGCCTTCACGCACGGGCGGATGCCGCCCCAGAACGTCGTGTCGAGGAGAATCACATCTACCGCGGTGTCGAGCGCATTCGCCGCCAGTTGCTCGAAGTTCACCACCACTGTATTCGTGGCCAGCGGAACCCGCACCATCTGCCGCGTGCGCCGCATTCCGTTCAGTCCGAATACCGGATCTTCCAGGTAGTCGTTGCGCAGCCACTCGATCCCCTGCCCGAACCGGATCGCCTGCTCAGTGGACCACACGCCGTTCGGGTCGAATCGCAGCGAGTCGCCAGGGAACGCCGCCGCCAGCGCGCGATACCCTTCCAATTCGTAGTCCGGATGAAAGACGCCGGCCTTCATCTTGTGCGTAGTGAAACCGAAGCGCCGCTTCAGCGCCGCCGCGTTCTCCAAGACTTGGTCGATGGTGCGCACTTCGCCCGCGCCTGTCTTCGGATTGGGATACCGGAAGAAGCAGTACGCGGCAAACGGCACGCGGTCCCGCAGCCGGCCTCCCAGAATCTCGGACACCGGCACGCCCCATGCCTGTCCCAGAATGTCCAGGCAAGCGAATTCCAAGGCCGCCAACACCTGCGTCCGGTTGTTATATAAGGATGCCGTCGGATTCGCGATCCGGAACCGCATCTCCTCCAGTCGCGCCGGGTCGTGCCCCACCAGGTACGACTTCATGGCGCGGAACACCGCCTCGCCCGACTCGCCGCCGCCGCCCATCTCGCCCAGTCCGATCAGGCCGGTATCGGTCTCGACCTCCACGATGGTCCTGACAAAACGGCCCCAGTGACACCCATTGGCATGCCGCAACGGCGCTTCGAGCGGCACCGTAACTGTCGTCGCTCGAATGTCTTGAATCTTCACAATCAGTTCGCCTCGATATCAAATCAGACGCCGATGAAAATTGTACCCGCCTCGACCGTCAACTCCACCCCCGCAGCCCTGGCCGCCTCCTGCAACGCCGCATCCAGCATCACCACCGGGTCGGGACCCACTTCGAGCCTTCGCAGAAGTCCCTCCCCCTTCTTGGCGCCCGCCGACAACGTGAGCTTCAGGCCGCGTCTTTTGCACTTGACCGCCGTCCCGTCCTCCAGCGTCGTGTTCATAGGCTTGATGTACGCATCCACGTAATGCGCGCCGATGCCCGACTTATCGTCCGTGAACCGCGGAAGTTTTTCCAACGCCAGTGCCTCAACGTCGCAGAGTCTCATCTTCATGACCGTACCAGATACTCGTCCATTGTCTTGCGAAATGCGCGGATGTGCTCCGGCGTGCTGCCGCAGCACACGCCGATGATATTGGCGCCCGCCTCGATCAGCGGCGCCACGCCCGGCACCATCTGCTCCGGCGTTTCATCGTACACGACCTTCATGTTCACCAGCTTCGGCTGCCCGGCGTTAGGTTGAACCATCACCGGCAAATCGGTTACTTCGCGATACCGTTCCACCGCCTGTCTCGCCCGCTCCATGTCCATTCCGGTGCCGCAGTTCAGCGCCACGATGTCGATTCCGTGCTCCTGCATGAACTTCGCGGCATGCTCCGGATCGACCCCCATCATGGTGCGGAACGTCGACCGGTCGAGCGTCACATCGTACGCCATCGACCCGATCGTGCAGCCCGCGCCCGCCTCCTTCGCCGCTTGGATCGCGAGCCCAAGTTCTTCGAGCGAAGTCTGCGTCTCGATGATGATCGCGTCCGCACCCGCATCCACCAGGGCCTGCGCCTGTTCGCCGAACGCATCGCGCACGTCCGCTTCCGTGAAGTCGCCGTAGGGTTCGAGCAGGCCGCCGAACGGCCCGATGTCGCCGATCACATATCCCGTCCTGCCGTCGAACGCCTCGCGCGCGATCTCGACCGCAGCCCGATTGATCTCCCGTACTTTGCCGGCGTGCGAATGCCGGTTCAGCATGATCCGCGAGCCGCCGAACGTATTCGTCAGGATGCAGTCCGAACCCGCTTCGGCATACCGCCGCTGAATCCCCAGGACCCTCTCGGGGTGCGTCAGATTCCACGCCTCGCCGCAGCCGCCCTGCTCGAGACCGGCCAGCATCAGTTGCGTACCCATGGCGCCGTCGGCCAGCAGGGGCCGCTCCCGAATCGCCTCCAGTAGTGGCTTCCTCACGGTCAGTTCTGTCTCTCCTCTTCCCGCACCAGCGCGTAGTGAATCGTTTCGAGCACCAGGCCCCACTTGTGCTGGCGGCTCGACGGCTCGCAATAACATCCCGGCGCGCATTCCGGCCGCTGCCACGATAACACCTCGTTCAGCGGCTCTCCCGTCAGCGGTTTCTCCTCTTCGATTGCCAGCATCAGGTGCTCGGCGTTATTCAGGTACCTGCACATGAGAGTGTGGCCGGTGTCCCCGGGCGCCGGACCGCATCGCTGCTCGCGGATCGGATACCCTTCCTCGCGCGGCCCGAGTTTCACGCCGTAGTAGAACGTCAACGGCCGCCCCATGTTGGTGCAGGTGGTGCCGTCGTAGCGGAACACGGCGTCGATCGTCCCGTCGGCGCATCGCTCGAGCGAAAGGCGCTCGTCGGCCCACCGCTTCAGCCCCTTCCCGTTGACTGCGTACCGCGCCTTCCGGTCCAGCCGCATCGCCGCCGGCGCTTGCTCCTCCGCCACAGTCGCCGCGCGGAAGTACGGCGCGCGCCGGTACTGGCACGGTCCGAACGAACAGTTGGAACAAGGTGAAAGGTCTGTCACGCGCTTCAGATTCTCCGTATGCCGCGTCAACCCGAACACCGCCAGCATCGACTTCTTGGGCCGCAGCATACCCGAATCCAGCACCTCCACCGGAAACGGCATCGGTTGGGCTCGCGTCTGCTTCATCAACTCGAGCAGTCGCGCCTGTTCCGCGATGTCCCACTCCGGATAGCCGGGGCTGTAGTGCGGCAGCACCGCCATCTCATGTCTCTCGGCCCATGCACAAAGACGTGCTCCGGTCGCGGTGGTCAAATGCTCCACCACCGCCGATCCGAACATCTCGAGGAAAAAATACTCGTCGGGTTTCTCTTCGTGCCACAGCCGGAGCGTTTCCTGTTCGACCTCCGGACCCGCGCCCACCGCAACCAGAATCGCCGAGTGCGCCCGTGCCTGCTCCAGGGTCTTCTGCAACCGCTGGCTGGCAAACGAAAACCCATCCAATCGAATGGCGCCATCCGCGATTTCGAGGTCCCCGGCCTGGCGCGCATAAACCCACGGCCGCCCGTTGGTGGTGTACCACGCGCGCGCCCACTCGGCCAGTTCGAGCACGCGCCCCTCCATGACCCAATCGCGCGGATACCCCAGCAGGCGCTGGTACTCCGCGGGCTCCACGCCCACATCGGGAAATGTGTCGGCCAGCTCGATCATCCGGCAACCTGGTGCATGGATTCGACGGGCTTGAACTGGCACCCCTCCACGAAGAAATCGAAGAAGCCCGGGTGAGTCTCGAGGCGGCAATGCACCACCCGTTTGACTAGGTCCTCGAGTTCCTGCCGCTTGCGTCTCGACAGCAGCGCCATGGTCGCGCCCTCGATCGCCGCATTGCCCGCCTGCACGATTTTGTGGTCCGGAAGATTGGGGATCAGCCCGATCCTCCGCGCCGCTTCCACTTTCAGATGCCGCCCGAAGCCCCCCGCCAGGTAGAAAACTTCGATGTCGGCGAACGCGCTGCCGTAGTTGCTGCACACCACGTGCAGGCCCGCCACGTTGGCGCCCTTGGCCTGCGCCAGTTCATTCACGTCGCTCTCGAACAGGCGAATACCGCGAGCCGCATCCAACGTGATGCCTTCGCGATCATCCTCGAACCGGCCCAATTCGTTCATCCGGCCGGCGCCCAGCAATTCGCTCATCAGGTCGACCAGCCCCGACCCGCAGATGCCCTCCGGCGCACCTCCACCGATCACGCCCAGGCGAAACGTCCCGTCGCCCTCCATCGCGACATCCTCAATCGCGCCATCGAGCGCCGGCATGCCGCACGCGATCGCCCCGCCTTCAAACGCCGGCCCCGCCGGGCACGACGCCGCCAGGATCCTATCCCGATTGCCGACGATCAGCTCCGTGTTCGTCCCGATATCCATGATCGCGATCAACCGCGGCTCGTTCGCCAGATCCACCGCCAGCATGCACGCCGCCGCGTCCGCACCCACATGCCCGCTGACGATCGGCGCTCCATAAACGCGCGCCCTGGGATGGATCGGCAGCAGGCATCGCGCTCCGGTCGCGGTCAAGCTCGTCGTCGACCGCTTCCCTGCGGCCATCTCGATTTCCGTGATCGACCGGTACGGGCTCTGTCCGATCGAGTACACGCTCTGCCGGAAAAACAGATCGCGCATCGTCGAATTGCCGACCACCACCATCTCGTAAATCGTCTTGGGATCGACCGGGAATTCCTCGATGGCGTGGGCTAGATACCCAGCCAGCGTCCGCATCAGCAGCCGGCCCGGATGCTCCGTGTCGTACTGGATGCGGGCCATGATCTCGGCACCGCCGAACCGCTGCGGGTTCTCGAACGACGCATCCGCCACCGTTTCGCCCGTTTCGAGATTCAGCAGCCGCAGCACGATGGTCGTAGTCCCGAGGTCGGCCGCGATCCCGTGGATCGGCCCCGCGGAGCGATCCACTTCTACTCCATCGATCAGGATTCGATCGCCGTCGCGCGTCACCGCCGGATCAAACTGCGACTGCCCCGCGGGCAGTCCGAAGGCGCTGCGTTCGATTCGCATACGCCCGCGGCGCATCGTGTGGCATCGGACGCGGCCGCTCGCCGCCGACACATGCGTTCGGCACGACAGACGAAAATTGCCCTTCAGATGCCGCTCGTGCTCGGTGCGCTCCGAAAGGCACGCCATGCCCTCGCTAACCTCAACCATGCACTCCCGGCACTTGCCCTGCTTTTGGCACGAAGTGGGAACACGCACGCCCAGGCGCTCGGCCAGTTCGAAGACAGATGGACCAGGGACGGCTTCGGTGGATTGCCCGTTGATGGTAAGCGACACCGCCACGCGTCATCCCTCAGCGGGCAACGGCCTCGTCACACAGCGTCGAGGGCGGGGGAGCGTCCATCCGCGCCGCCGCCAGCCGCAGAAACAGATCGACCGCCGCCGACGCATTCGCGCCATACCCATCGGCGCCGATCTCATCCGCGAACATCTGGCTGATGGGCGCCCCACCCACCGCCATCTTGATGTCACCCAGCCCCGCCTTCTCAAAACCGTCGATCACGGTCTTCATGTACGTCATCGTGGTGGTGAGCAGCGCGCTCATCCCGATGATGTCCGGCTTGCATTTCTCGGCGGCGGCCATGAACTTCTCCACGCTCTGGTCCACGCCGATATCGTACACCTCGAACCCCGCGCCCTCCGCCATCATCAATACCAGGTTCTTGCCGATGTCGTGCAGATCGCCGCGCACCGTACCCATCAACAGGACGCCGATCCGTCTCGTGGTGCTGTCCTTGGCGCTCAGCAGCGGCTTCAGCACCGCCATCCCCGCCTTCATCGCGCGCGCCGCAATCAGCACCTCCGGCACGTAGACGATGTTGTGCTTGAAATCCTCGCCCACCACGCTCATGCCGGCGATGAGGCCCTCATTCAGCACTTCCTGCACGGGGCGCCCGTCCGCCAGGGCGTCCTTCGTCATCTGCTCCACATCCTTGGCCTTGCCCTCGTATAGAAGCTGGTTCATCAGGGCGTAATCAGGCATGCGCCGACTCCCTCGCGCTCAGAACCCGGCGGCTGTTGAAGTCGTCAAGCGCTTCGAGCATGGCCACAACGTTCTGCCGCGGCATCCCTGGACTTACGCCGCCGCCCACCGAGAGAATGATACCCTCGCCGCCCGCGCCTTCCAGCACATCGAACGTCGCTTCCTTGACTTCCTGGGGCGTGCCGCGGACCGCGATCTCGAGCGGGTTCACATTCCCCATCAGGCACATCCGGTCGCCCACCCGCCGCTTCACTTCCCGAATATTCTTCTGCTTGCCCCAGTTCAACACGTGGAAGCCGCAATCCGGCAGATGGTCCAGGCAGGCGTCCACTTCGGCGTCGTTGTGGTAAATCTTCACCCAGTCCTTGGGAAATGCGTCGCAGATCCGTTTTAAATACGGGTGCGCGAACTCCATGTAGTGTTCTTCATTGATGAACCCCACGATGTCGTCCAGGATGAAAATGCTCTCCACCGTGCTGCCCATCACCTTGGCCTGCGCTTTCAACCAGTCGATCGTCACGCGTGTGCACAGGTCGATCAGCCTGTGGGCGCCCTCCGGATTCTCCACCAGGTCGATCATGAAGTGCGTCGTCCCGCGCACAAACCCCGCCGTGCACAACGGACCGCGCGACGTCACCATGGGAAGAATGTAACCGCTGTCAAGGATGCGCTGCCGATGCATCCCGATGCGGTGCAGCGTGAGCGCCGCAAACCCATCCGCCTCCACTTCATATTCCGGAAACTGGTCGATGTCTTCCAGGCGGTAAAGGGTGTGGTATTCGCTCGGAGTGTTGTCCTGCCAGAATTTGATCTTGGAGCCGAGCACCGAGGGTTCCGCCGCCATTCCGTATTCCATCCACCACGAAGGCACGAAGATGATATTGGGAAACTCCCGCATGATCTTCAGGTTGGATTGGAACCACAATTCGGGGTCCAGGAAGTAGTCCATGTGCTTGATGCCCAGATAGCCGGGAATCCACGGGCTATCGATGATCATAGCCATCGGGATCTTGTCCATCTTCTCCAGGCGGGCGGCCCGCTTAAATATGTCCCATTGTTCCGGCAGCATCAGGATCCCTTCCGATTCACAATTAGTTTCATGGTACAACAATATTCAGTTATGCACCCGCTCCCTGAGAATCAACAACAGGCGCTGGTGTCGCGCCTCATGCAAGCCTGTGGTGGCGCTTACACCCCGAGCACCCGCCGCAAATATTATATTTCGGGGCCGCAATGGGCCGCCGCGTACCAGGGACAGGCACTGTTCCATGCCCCCACGCGCCCCTCGATCGGCTTCGAAGACGTCATTCGAAAATTCTCCGAAATCGGCATCGGCTACTGGACCACCCACGATACCGACGTTATCCCCACCGAGGCGTTAGGCACCGATCGCCAGTCCGAGATCGTAACCCAAATTAAGAGGGCACTATCCGAGAACGGCCTGCAGTGCTCGATGGTCACCACCGAAACTTTTTACCATGCCGTGTGGGCCGCCAGCCCAGCCGCCGAAGCGCCCGAGGTGCGCGACTACGCCAGCTTCCGCGTGCGCAATACGGTCGACATCGGACACGAGCTCGGCGCCCGGTTCGCCGTCTACTGGCCGGGCTCGCTCGGCTACTACGTGCAGGGCGCCATCGACGAGACCGACACTCTTCGCTGGTACGCCCAGGCCCTCAACGCCGCCTGCGAGCGCGACATCGAAGTCGCCGCCCGGAAGGGTTGCGCCACGCTCAAACATTGCCTGGAAGCCAAGCCCTTCGAGCCCCAGGCCGAAATCCTGCTGCCCACCAGCGACGCCATGCTCGGCTTCATTGCTTCCGGCCTCCTCACCCACCCGGAGATGGTGGGCCTGAATCCCGAGTATCTTCACGAACTGATGTGGGGCGCCGCACCGCGCGCCGCACTCGCTCGCGCCCTGCTGGCCGGCAAGCTCTTCCATTTCGACATCAACGACGGCTACCGGTTGAAGCACGACGTGGACATCGGCGTCGGCCTGGTCAATCCGCTCGACTGGTTGAATGTGCTGGTCCTGCTCCGCAGCCACGGTTACAACGGCCCCTTCAATCTCGATTTCAAGCCGCCTCGCACCACCAGCCAGTTCGGGGTCTTCGAAGTGAGCTTCCCCACCGCTGTGGACCGCTTCATCACGCTTTGGGAGATGGCCGGCGAGGTGATCGCTGATCCGGTGATTAAAGAGGCCACCGGCGCACTCAAGCAGGGAGGCGGCGTACCTGCGGGAAGCGACCCGCGCGACGCCGATGCCCTCGCCCGGTCCAACGCCGAGCTGCTCACGCTGCATGAACTGGTGGCGCACCGCCTGGTGCAGATCCTGATCGGCCAGCATCGCGGCCGCACCTTCTCCATCGGATGAAACACCTGCGCATCGCCATTGTATTCGCCGCCTGTGCCGTGGCGTTCGGACAATCGCTGCGCGAGCTCGCCGAGCAGCGCGCCGTCCGCATCGGCGCCGCCGTCGACCCGTCGCGCTTCACCGAGGCCGCGTACGCCGACACGCTGGCCCGCGAGTTCAACCAGGCCGAGCCCGAGAACGCCATGAAGTTCGGCCCCATTCACCCTGGGCTGGCGACCTACAACTTCACGCAGCCGGATGCCATCGTCGCCTTCGCGCGCGCTCACAACATGGCCGTGCGCGGCCACACGCTCGTCTGGTACAACCAGAATCCGAGCTGGCTGACTGGCGGAGGCTACACTCCGGCCCAGCTATCCGGCATCCTGCAGGACCACATCAAGACCGTCGTCGGTCATTTCGCGGGCAAGATCTACGCGTGGGATGTAGTTAATGAGGCCTTCAACGACGACGGCACTTTCCGCAGCACCATCTGGTCCGACGCCCCCGGTATCGGCCTGCCCGGTACGGCTTACATCGAACAGGCCTTCCGGTGGGCGCGCGCCACCGACCCCAAAGCCCTGCTCTTCTACAACGACTACAGCGCCGAGCTCACCAACGCCAAATCCGACACCATCTACGAAATGGCCCAGGATTTCAAAACGCGCGGCGTCCCCCTCGATGGCATCGGACTGCAAATGCACTTCACCACCAGTACCGGATCGCTCGCGAGCATCGAATCAAATATCAAGCGCATCACCGACCTCGGCCTGGAGGTCCAGATCACCGAGCTCGACGTCCGCCTTCCCGTCGATTCCTCCGGCACCGCCACGGCTGCAAATCTAGCCACGCAGGCGCAGATCTACCGCGATGTCGTAGCGCTCTGCCTGAAATTCTCCAGGTGCACCGCCATCCAGACCTGGGGCTTCACCGACAAGTATTCCTGGGTCCCTGGGACATTCGCTGGCATGGGCGCCGCCCTCGAATTCGATGCCGCGTACCGTCCCAAGCAAGCCTACGATTCGATCGCCGCCGCTCTCAAAACCGTGCCTCCCGTCATCGCCGCCGCCGGTCTCACCAACGCCGCCAGCTACGCCACCGAGGGCGTCGCGCCCGGTGAAATCGCGGTGCTCTTCGGCCCCACTTTCGGTCCCGCCGCGCTCTCGCTTGCCGAAGCGGACCCGGCCGGAAAGCTACCCGTGAAGCTCTCCGATGTCCGTGTGCTCTTCGATGGAATCCCTGCGCCGCTGCTCTATTCCCGTGTCGGCCAGGTGAGCGCTATCGTTCCCTTCGCGGTCGCCGGCAGTACCACTACGCAGCTCCAGTACGAGTATCAAGGCATCGTGTCGAACACCGTGTCCGTGCCCGTTAAACTCACTGTCCCGGGACTCTTCACACTGGACAGTTCCGGCAAAGGCGCCGGCGCCATCCTCGACACTTCCTATCACGTGGTTTCTCGAGACAACCCCGCGCGCAAAGGCGACTACCTGCTTCTGTTCGCCACCGGCGGCGGAGCCACCACTCCCGCCAGCGTCGATGGCCAGATCGCGCTTGTCCCCCCGATCCCCATCGCGACTGCCAAGGTCACCGCCACCATCGGCGGGATCGACTGCCCTGTGCAATATGCCGGCGGGGCTTCCGGCCTGGTCGCCGGCGCACTGCAAGTGAACGTGCAGGTCGCCCGCGACGTACCGGCCGGCGACCAACCCGTCGTCCTCACGATCGGCGGCGCATCGAGTCCGCCGGGTGTCACCGTCCTAGTGCAGTGACGGTGACGGCGACTGAGCCTTACTCCTTCGCGCCCTTGATCCAGTCCAGAATCGTCGCGTATTCCGGCGAGTCTTTCGTAAATCGCACGCCGCCTCCATGCGCCAGCGTCGTCGAATCCGCCACGCCTTCGGTCTCCGAACTCGACGTCGGCTTCCGAAGGATCAGACTGTTTTCGGGATTCGCGGTATCCACCACATTCATCACCGTCGAGTAGGTCGCGTTGAACAGCGTGTGCGTGGCATGGCAATGCACGCACGCATACCCGTCCTTGCCGCGCTTCGCCAGAATCGGCTCCACATAGCCGCGGAAGAAAGCTTCGTCCAGCCTTCGCTGCGGACGCGGCGCCGTGGTTCCCGCGGCTCTCGGAGCGGGCGGCGGCGGCTTCAAGACCCGCATTACCTCGACCGCTTCCGCGGTCTTCTCCAGTTTCGCGGTCAGCGTCTTCACCGGCGCGCCGGATGGCCCTGCCACGCGGTTGACCTCACCGAATCTCGACTCCCGCACCACCAGCGACGCCTCCGCTGCCAGCCGCCGCACCTCCGCATCCGGCGAATCGAGCAGCGGCAGCAGCGCCTGCGCCAGCCGGTCCGCGCTGGCGCCGAAGAACGCGATCTGCTCGATGTCGTTTCCAATCCGGTTGTACACTGGCGGCGCTACTTTATTCAGGTCGGCTTCCGTATCGTAGATGTCGCCGCGCCGCAGCGGAAACTCCGCCAGCGCCCGCAGCAGCGTCTTCCGCTGCTGGTCCGATCCCTGCTCCAGCACTCCCGCGAACTTCACCGCCAGCCGCGATTCCACGTCGAGCCTCCCGCGAATCGCCCGCTCCCGATCCTCCTGACGCGGCAGCAGCGCCACCCAGTTGTTGTACAGGTACCGGATGTTCTCGTCCGCCAGGTTGTACACCGCATCCAGCAGGTTGCGCTCCACCCACGCCGGCTGCGGCTTCCCGATCGCGGTCAGAATCGTATCCTCGATCAGTCCTTTCGTCGGCACGTCGGGCGCCCAGAACCAGAACTGCCAGAGGCCCTTCGCCGCTTGCATCCGCACCGCAACCACCGGATCGTCGAGCAACTTGCCGAGCGCGGCTGCCATCTCCGGCCGCTTTCCCAGGGCCGAGAAATGCGCCGCAAACACCCGCGTCGCGCCCCATCGCGTGCGATCGTCCGCCGATCGTAATGCCGCCAGCAGATCCGCCGCCGGAGTGTCCGCGCGCCGGCTGTAAGCTTGTCGCATGGCCCACGCCGCGGTCCGCTGCACCAGCTTGCTCGAATCGCCCAACAGCTTCGTGTAGAACTCTTCGTAGATTCCGAGGCGTCCCATCGCCTCCACTGCCGCCTGCCGCAGCAGTGCATCCCCGGACTGCGCCGCCGCCTCCATCTGCTTCCGCACCGCGGCAGAAGGCGCGTCCCACATCCCATCCAACTGCTCCAGCATCTCCGCCGGATCGTCCGACAGCCGCTCCACCGCAGTCGCGTTCCAACCCTTGGCGCGCACCGATTGCGGGAAGTAAGCGCTCAGCGCCAGAATCGCCATCTGTGTTTCGCGGAACGGCGTGCGGAAATTCTCGAACGATTGCCGCGGATCCATCCACCCGCCGAACGTCTGCTGCCGCTCCATCAGGTACCCGATGGCTTTCGCCACCTGTGGATTCGAGGCCGGCAAGCCCGCCGCCTGCAATGCCCACAGCGCGTGCCCCGTCTGAAATTCCACCTCCGGCTGGTTCGCCTCGAAGCGCATCGACCATTGCCCATCCGGCCGCTGCAAGGAGAGAATCCGCTCCGCGTTCTTCTGGATCTGCTCCCGATACTGGTCGCGCCCGATCTCCGCCAGGGCCAGCGTCTGGTAGCACAGGTCCACCATGTTCTTGACCTCGCCCTTCGAGATCAGTTCGCCCATCCGCGCGTCCTTCGTCGCCGTCCACGCATACCACGCGATTTCGTGTGCGCTCACCAGCGGCGTATTTCCGTTGGTCTCGTCCGGCGGCAGCTTGTCGCGCCCCGCGTAATAAAGGTTGAGATACCGGACGATGCCCTCGTGATATCCCGCCCGCCGCTCGCCCGAGATCTGGTCTTCGAAAATATCCGTCAGGTGCGACATCCGCCCCAGCACGTTGGCCGGCGCCGAAATCACGCGCGCCCACACCGCGCCGTCCTGCTCGAATCCGTAGAACGGCCGCGGGTTGTTGTAGAACCGCTCCGTCAGAAACTGCAGTTCCTGGCGCTGCACGACCGGATACCCTTGCCGCGCCGCATAGAGCGCCGCGCGCAGCGGGAAGTGCGTCGTGTGGCAGCCCACGCACAGCGATGTCTCCTGGTGCACGCTCGCCACGCGGTCGAAGACGCCTCCGCGTCGGGGAGTGTTTGCGTGCCAGGAATCACCCGCCGCCAGAATGTAATCGAGCGCCGTGCGCACTGCCATCCGCGGGTCCGTGTAAGGCGGCGGATCGTAGACCCGCGTCCGCAGTTTGTACTCCGGATACCCGGCCTTCACGGCGACGTAATACGTCCCTTTCCCCTTCAGCAGCCGCGGCGTGAACTTGTTCCCGGGCAGCGCTTGCACCTCGTGCGGCAGCGTCACGGGATCCTCGCCTTCGTAATACTCCTCGAGTCTTCCGCCCACGTTCCGGTACACCGCCACGTTCACCGGAATCTGGTCGCGCTCCATCAACTCCACCTGGAAGTAAACCAGCTTCGGCGTCTCCGACAGGAATTCGAACCGTGACTTCAAGAATGGCGGGCGTGAGATGCGTCCGAAGGGCCAACCGGATAAGGTTCGCGTGCATGATTTCGTCGATCCCGAACTCGGGCGCGCGACCCCTTACGGGATTTATGACCTCGGTCGGAACAGTGGCTGGGTGA
>JBGPHT010000103.1:0-26305 GCA_041484525.1 Bryobacteraceae bacterium
AATTGTCCAATGCATGATGAGCCTGAACGGGAGGTCCGATTCCAATACGGGATGAGCCTGAAACGGGACTTTGATTCCAACGCGGGATGAGCCTGAAAAGCAAACTGTAGGATGCTGCGGATGAATGACAATTCGCATGAGCGATTTGGAGCGGCTGACCCTTGCCGAGATGGAAGAATTCGTAACGACCAGCCGGCAAGTGACCTGGTCGGCGGTGGACCCCGGGTCGGTCTACAAACCGATCGAGCGGGTGCTGCAGGCGCAACAGTACCGACGGCTGAGCAAAGGGCAGCGAGGGATTGTGAAGCGCTTTCTGGCCAAGGTCACTGCGCTGAGCCGAGCCCAACTGACGCGACTGATCCAGCGTTGGATGGAGACGCGACGGATCGAGAGGAAGCCGGCGCGACGCCCGAGCTTCCACCGGCACTACACCAACGCCGACATCGCCTCGCTCGCCGAGGTCGATGCGGCACACGAGGATCTGTCGGGGCCGGCGGTGCGGCACCTATGCCACCGAGCCTGGGCGGTATTTGGCAACGTGAAGTTTCAGCGGCTGGCGGGCATTTCGGCATCGCACATCTACAACCTGCGCCGGTCGGCGGCTTACCGGAAGATTCGCGTGCGGGTCGAGCCCACCAAGAGGAGCAAAGTATCCATCGGGGAACGCCGCCAGCCGGACCCGAAAGGGCGGCCAGGTTATCTTCGGGTGGATACGGTTCGTCAGGGACAGCACGACGGGGAGCCGGGAGTGTATCACCTCAACGCGGTCGACACGGTGACGCAGTGGCAGGTGGTGGGTTGTACGGAAACTATCAGCGAACGGCTTCTCATTCCCGTATTGGAGGCGATGCTGCATCAGTTTCCCTTCCGGATTCTGGGGTTTCATTGCGACAACGGGTCGGAGTTTCTCAACTACACGTCGCGTTATTGAACAAACTGCTGGTGGAGGAGTTCACCAAGTCGCGCGCGTATCGCACCACCGACAATGCTCTGGTGGAAGGAAAGAACGGAGCCGTGGTGCGCAAGCAGATCGGGTACGGCCCGATTGGCGCCGAACATGCCGAAGCGTTTCAGAAATTCTACGCGGCCCACTTCAACCCGTATCTGAACTTCCATCGTCCCTGCGGATACGCCACCGTATCCACCAACCCGCGGGGAAAGCGCAAATGGAGCTATCGCCACCAGGACTATCGAACGCCGTACGAGAAGCTCACCTCGTTGGAGAGCTGGAGCGAATACTTAAAGGAAGGAGTCACTGCCGGGATGCTGAAACGGCAGGCCGAAACCCGGAGCGATACCGAGGCCGCGCGGCGGATGCAGCAAGCCAAGTTGAGCTTGTTGGTGCGCTGCCGGAAAACACAATGAGGCCAAGCGCTGTGGAAATGCCGGGGCTGTGGAAAGCGTGGAAAGCCGAAGGCAGGCTTCCCACGTTTTCCACGAGCCCCTTGGGAATCTCGCCAACGGCAGGCGAGATTCCCGCATTCCCACCGCCCCGAATCCTCTCTCTCAAAAACACAAAACACAAAACACAAAACCGCGGACGGACTTCGCCCCCGCCCGCCGAGGCGCTTCGCGTCCGGCTATCGGTCCGCAGTCGCGAGCCGTTGCCGGATCGCTCGCGTCCTTCGGACGCTGGCGGCCAACAGACCAAACCAACGAAAGGAGACATCACGCAGCAGCCCCATTTTCAGGCTCACCCCGCATTGGAATCGAACAGCCGTTTCAGGCTCATCTCGTATTGGAATCAATTCTTGATTTCAGGCTCATTTGTGGATTGGAAAATGCTGCTGCCCGGTTCCCCGGATACGCGATACTGGCAATCAGTGGACTACGTTTCCGTAGCCGAAAACTTGCGTGAATCCTTCCGCGTAATCGCCGCCAGCCGGAGGCCGGGGGAGGTCCGGGAACTGCACGGAGTCAGCATCGCTTCGGCCGGAGTCGCCTTCCAGATGTTCAATGCGGCGTTCCTTTCGGCGCCGGTGGGAACGGAGAAGGAGCTCACGCAGCGCATCCTGCTGCCCTCCCTGCATTTCGACACGCGCGGACTCGAGTGGGCCTTCTGGGTTTGCGAAGACTGGATAGAGCCGCGCGCGCGCCGCCGTTCGCGCCAGGTGTTCGAGCGGCAAGGACTGCGCCACTCGGTGGACCTGCCGGGGATGGTGGCGGATCGCATCCTGCCGCCCGTGAAACCGCTGCCGCGCATCGACGTGCGCCGCGTCGCCGACAATGGCACCCGCGAGGCCTTCTGCGCCATCGGATCGGTCTGCTTCCACGTCCCCATCTCGTGGTTCCGCGAAGTATTCGAAGGTGAGTCCGTGTGGAAAGGCTTCGCCAGCTATGTCGGATACGTGGACGGGGAGCCAGTTTCGACGGCCGCCATCGTGCGCGGAGGCGGCGCCCTCGGAGTCTACAACGTAGCCACCGTGCCGGGCCACCAGCGGCAAGGATATGGCGAGGCGGTGATGCGATGCGCACTCGAGGATGCGCACCGCGAGCACGGACCGCTGAGGAGCATCCTTCAATCCACGCCGGCCGGGCTGCGGCTGTACGAGCGGATGGGGTACCGGACGGTGACGCGCGTGGCCGTCTACTCGAGCTGACGGACTCTGCGTCGCAGAGCCAGCAACACGGCGCCGCTGGCGGCCAGCAGGAAGGCGGACGGTTCGGGGACGGCACCCGGTCCGAACGTGGTGAACGCGCCCGAAGCGTTGTTGCCGGCGGTCAGATCGTAGGCGACGTTGCGGGTATACCCCCTCGCATGCGGGTTCAGGTACATGACCGACGAGGTTTCCCCCGCCTGAAGCTGGCTGTCGAAGAAGAGGAAGTTCAGCAACCCGTCCGTGAAGGTCGCGATGTGATCCGGCGCGTGCCCGACGGTTGTCAAGAGAAAGTCGCCGTAGAGCGGAAAGGGGGCGCCGAAATTGCCGATCCGCAACTGTTCGAGCGGCTGGCTAGTCACGTCCAGACTGATAATCCAAGCAAACCCATAGGTGTTGTCCGCCTGCTGGATCACGTAATTGGTGACACCGCCCGAGACGCCGCTGAAGCTGAAGGGAACCAGGTCAGTGACCACAACCGTTCCGCGCAGATCGCCGGGGTCTCCGATATTCGTGCCGGAAATCGCGATTCCGGGAGTGAGGTTCTGACCGGCGATGAGAAGGGTGGCGTGACCCCGCGGTGCCGCGCCTACCACCAGGGCGGCGGCCAGCAGGGCGGACCGAAACGGCGTAAGGTTCATTGAGCCTCCGGAGGTGATGGTAGCGGCGGCGGGCGCGAGATTCAATACTTACTAGTACCCTTTACCTACCTGAAGGCCACCGGCGGCGGCCAGCGCATCGAGCGCTGCGATGTCGCGGTGGAACGGGCGGTCGCCTTCGATCGGCGGCGACACTTCGCGGATGCGCCGCCGCACTTCCTCCAGCACGGGGCTCGTCTTCAGCGGCGCCAGCAAATCGAGCGCGCGCGCCGCCGCCAGAGCTTCCATCGCCAGCACCGCGCGCGTGTTGCGCACGATGCGCTGAAACTTCAGCGCCGAGGTCATCCCCATGCTGACGAAATCCTCCTTGTTCCCGCTGGTGGTGATGGAGCCGGTGGACGCGGGGTGCGCCAGCACGCGGTTCTCGGCCACCAGGCTGGCGGCGGTGACCTGCACCATCATCAGTCCCGACTCGAGACCGGCGTGGCCGGCGAGGAACGGCGGCAACTCTTCGTTGAGCGCCGGATTCACCAGGCGATCCAGACGGCGCTCCGAGATCCCAGCGAGCGCGGAGAGCGCCACCGCCAGGAAATCCAACTGCAACGCCAGCGGCTCTCCGTGGAAGTTTCCGCCGGAGAGGATTTCGTCGCCGAACACCAGCGGGTTGTCGGTGGCGGCATTCAGCTCGATGGTGAATACGCGGCGGGCTTCGGTCAAAGCATCGCGCACGGCGCCGTGGACCTGCGGGGCGCAGCGCAGCGAATAAGCGTCCTGCACCCTTTGGCAGCCGATGTGCGATTGCCGGATCTCGCTGCCTTCGAGCAGGCTCCGCAGCCGCCTCGCGCTTTCCATCTGCCCGGGGTGCGGACGCGCCGCGTGGATACGGTCGTCAAATGCGCGCGGGGTGCCGCGCAGGGCATCCAGCGTCAGGGCGCAGATGACGTCGGCAGTCCCGGCCAGGAGTTCCGAGGCTTCCAGTTCCAGGCAGCCGATGGCCAGCATAGCCTGCGTGCCGTTGATGAGGCTGATGCCTTCTTTGGGATGCAGCACGATCGGCTCGATACCGGCGCGGGCCAGCGCGTCGGCGCCCGACAAGAGCGTGCCTTCGAATTCCGCTTCCCCTTCGCCGATCAGGACGAGTGCCATGTGGGCCAGCGGAGCCAAGTCACCGGAGGCGCCCACGCTACCCTGCGAGGGGACCAGCGGAGTGACGCCGCGATTCACCAGATCGCAGAGACGCTCGGCCACCAGCGGCCGGATTCCCGAGAAGCCCTTGGCCAGCACATTGGCGCGGATCAGCATCATGGCGCGGACGGTTTCGCGCGGCAGCGGATCGCCCACGCCGGCCGAGTGAGAGCGGATCACGTTGCGCTGAAGCCGATCGAGATCTTCCCGCGGGATGCGCACGTTGGCTAAGAGGCCGACGCCGGTGTTGACGGCGTAGATCGGTTCGTCGCCCTCGGCCAGGTGGTCGATGAGCGCGCGCGAAGATTCCATCCGCTCGACGGCTGCCGGGGCGAGCGCCACTTCCGCGGTGCGGGCGCGAGACACCGAGCCGACATCAGCGACCGTAAGGGTGTTGCCGTCGAGTGCGAGCATAATTGCCTGGGGGCCTGCCCCACTAGTGTAGAACGTGCAAAACGGGGGACAGGCTCGAATTTCGCCGCCCTTGCGAAACTTCGTGCCTGTACCCGGTTTGCCCGGCGGCGAAGTCCCGCGCTTTTTCCCTGGAGGCGTGTGGTACGTCGATCTAATGCTTCTTCTGACGGGCGGAGATCAACGCTTCAATGTTGACGAGGTCGGTCGGATAATCGCCCGTGTAGCAAGCGTAACAATACTCGTGCTTGTCATCAGCCACGGCCTTCCGCAGGGAGGCGAGTGAAAGATAGCCGAGCGAATCGGCCTCCACAAACCGGCGGATCTCCTCCACGTTGTGGTTGGAGGCGATCAGCTCGCTGCGCGTGGGCGTATCCACGCCGTAAAAACACGGCGAAATCGTGGGCGGGCAGGAGATGCGCAGGTGCACCTCGCGCGCGCCGGCCTGCCGCACCATGCGTACGATCTTGCGGCTGGTGGTGCCGCGCACGATGGAATCGTCCACCAGCACGACGCTCTTGCCCTGCAGCAAATGGCGCACCGGATTGAGCTTGAGCTTGACTCCAAAATCGCGGATGGCCTGCGAAGGCTCGATGAACGTGCGCCCAACATAGTGGTTGCGGATGAGCGCCTGCCGGTACGGAAGTCCGGATTCGGCGGAATAACCAATGGCCGCGGCCACGCCCGAATCGGGAACAGGCACCACGAGATCGGCGTCGGCTGGGTACTCGCGCGCCAGCAGCCGGCCCAGGTTTTCGCGCGACTCCTCCACTGCGCGGCCGAAGACGATCGAATCGGGACGCGAAAAGTAGACGTGCTCGAAGACGCACTGCGCGCGCTGTTGCTCCGGAGCGTAGCGCTCGCGCGTGAGACCCTCGGGGCCGACGATCACCATCTCGCCCGGATCGACGTCGTGCAGGTAGACGGCGCCGATGAGGTCGAACGCGCACGTCTCGGAAGCAAAGACGTAGCACTTGCGGCCGCCCGAGATTTCCATTTCACCCACCGCCAGCGGACGGAAGCCGTGCGGGTCGCGCGCCACGATCACGCGGTCCTGGGCGAGGAAGACCAGCGAAAATGCGCCTTCGAGCAGCAGCAGAGCCTCGCGCAGCGCGCCGGCCAGAGTGCGCTCTTTGGAATGCGCCACCAGGTGGAGAATGACTTCGGTGTCGCTCGATGCCTGAAAAATGGCGCCGTGGCGTTCCAGGTCGGCGCGCAATTCGATGGCGTTGGTAATGTTGCCGTTGTGCGCCACCGCGACCCGTCCTTTATTGCAGGAGACAGAGAACGGCTGCGCATTCAGCAGCACAGTGTCGCCGGCCGTCGAGTAACGAGTGTGGCCAATCGCCCGTTCGCCGGGCAAAGTGTCGAGGACCGGCTGGGTGAAAATGTCGGCCACGTGCCCCATGGACTTGTGGATGTGGATCAGGTCGCCGCCGGTGGTGCAGATGCCGGCGCTCTCCTGACCGCGATGCTGCAGCGCGTAGAGGCCCAGGTACGCCATCTTGGCCGCTTCCGGATGGCCGTAGATGGCGACCACGCCGCACTCGTCGTGAAATTTATCGAACATCCGAAACACCGCTCCCTTACGGTCGCGCCTCTGGAGCGCGCCCGCTGATCTGCGCTTCCAGAGCCCTATCGTATGCCGTCTTGAGTGCCGCGATCTCCCAGGCTCCCAGGGTCATCGCCCGCTGGCGAATCTCGATTCCCTTCTCAATTGTAACGCCCACCACCGGCGCATCCACCTCGAATTGTTCCGCCAGCGCCGCCACACGCTTGGGTTCGGCGGTGGAAATCAGGATGCGGGACGGGCCTTCGTGGAAACACAGTTGCTCCGGACGCAGGTCGGAATCGAGATCGATCTGCGCCCCGATTTCCGCCGGCCCGAAGGAACACTCCGCCAGCGCACACCGAGGCCGCCGTCGCTCAGGTCATGCGCCGAATCGATCAGGCCGTCCGCAATCATGCGGCGAATGGCCATCTGCACGCGCTGCTCGTACTCCAGGCTCAGCTCGGGCGGCAGGCCCCACAACTGCTTCACGATTTCCTTGGCGTACTGAGTGCTGCCGAAGCGCACGTCGTCGCACGTGCCCACGCCGCCGATCAGCATCACGGTGCGTCCGGCATGCTTGAACGGGATGGTGACGGGCCAGTCGGTCTTCATCATGCCGACAATCCCGATCACCGGCGTAGGGTAGATGCCCTCGCCCAGCGTCTCGTTATACAGGCTGACGTTGCCGCCGGTGATGGGCGTGTCGAAAAACCGGCAGGCTTCGCCCATGCCTTCGATGGCTTCCACCAGTTGCGCCATGATTTCGGGACGCTCGGGATTCCCGAAGTTCAGGCAGTTGGTCGCGGCCACGGGACGCGCGCCCACCGTGGATAGGTTGCGGCAGCACTCGGCCACCGCCAGTTTCGCGCCCTCGCGCGGCGAGAGATAGCAGTAGCGGCCGTTGCCGTCGAGCGAAATCGCGATCGAAGTCCCCGTCTCCTTGATGCGCAGGATGGACGCGTCCGCCGCTTCCGGCCCCGCCACGGTATTAGTGCGGACCTGAAAATCGTACTGCTCCCAGATCCACCGCTTGGAACAGATGTCGGGAGCCGCCAGCAAAAGCGGCAGCGCGTTCTGCACATCGGCGACGGGGAGGTCGGGAACGAGCGCGACTTTCCGGTGCGGCTCGGTGTACGGCCGGTCGTAGAGCGGCGCTTCGTCGGCCAACTCCCGGTTGGGGATTTCGGCGACCACTTCGCCGTGATGGCGCACTCGCAGCTTGCCGTCGTCCGTCACCACGCCGACTTCGCTGGCCTCGAGCCCCCACTTGCGGAAGACGCGGAACACCTCGTCTTCGCGGCCCTTGTCCGCCACCAGCAGCATGCGCTCCTGCGATTCCGAGAGCATGATCTCGTACGGCGTCATGCCGGTCTCGCGCTGCGGCACGCGGTCCAGCTCGATCTCGATGCCCACGCTGCCGCGGCTTCCCATCTCGCACGTCGAGCAGGTAAGGCCGGCCGCGCCCATATCCTGTATGCCCACGATGGCGCCGGTCTGCATGGCTTCGAGGCAGGCCTCGAGCAGCAGCTTCTCCATGAACGGATCGCCCACCTGCACGTTGGGACGCTTCTGCTTGGACTCCTCGGTGAATTCGGCGCTCGCCATCGACGCGCCGTGGATGCCGTCGCGGCCGGTGCGCGCGCCCACATAGATCACGGGATTGCCCACGCCCGCGGCCTTGGCGTAGAACACATCGTCCTTGCGGCAGATGCCGAGCGCGAATACGTTGACCAGCGGATTGCCCTCGTAACCGGGCTCGAAGATGCACTCGCCGCCGGCCGTCGGAACGCCGAAGCAATTCCCGTAGTGCGCAATTCCCGCCACCACGCCGCTCAGGATGCGCCGGTTGCGCGCGCCGTTCACGGGGTCGTCCAGGCGTCCGAACCGTAGCGAGTCGAGCACCGCGATGGGCCGCGCTCCCATGGTAAAGATGTCGCGCAGAATGCCGCCGACCCCCGTGGCCGCGCCCTGGAACGGCTCGATGAAGCTCGGGTGATTGTGCGACTCGATCTTGAACGCGATCACGTAGCCGCCGCCGATATCGATGATGCCAGCGTTCTCTCCCGGACCCTGCACCACCAGCTTGCCGCGCGTGGGCAGCGTTTTCAGATGCAGCCGCGAGCTCTTATAGGAGCAGTGCTCGCTCCACATCACGCTGAAAATTCCCAGCTCGGTGTAGTTGGGCTCGCGTCCGAGAATGTCGACGATCTTCTGGTACTCGCCGGCCGTGAGCTGATGCTGCGCGATGATCTCGGGTGTGATCGTCATCGTGCTCATGCCCGCACCGCCGCGCCCAGCATGGACTGGAAGACCGTCAGGCCGTCGGTCGAGCCCATCAGAGGTTCGGTGGCGCGTTCCGGATGCGGCATCATTCCCATGACGTTGCGCTCGCGATTGAGAATGCCCGCGATGTCGCGCGCGGAGCCGTTGGGGTTACCGACGTAGCGGAAAACGATGCGGTCCTCGGCCTCGAGTTCGTCGAGCGTGCGGTCGTCCGCCACGTAGCAGCCTTCGCCATGCGCGATGGGCATACGCAGGATCTGCCCCTTGTCGACGGAGTTGGTGAAAGGCGAATTGACGGTCTCGACGCGCAGGCTCACTTCGCGGCAAATGAATTTCAAGCCGCGATTGCGGATGAGCGCGCCAGGGAGCAGCCCAGCCTCAGCCAGAATCTGGAAGCCGTTGCAGACGCCCAACACCAGCCCGCCATCGGCCGCAAACTTCTTCACCGCCTGCATGACGGGCGAAAACTTGGCGATGGCGCCGCAGCGCAGGTAATCGCCGTAAGCGAATCCGCCGGGAAGAATGACGGCATCCACGTCGCCCAACGTGGGCGAATCATGCCAGATATATTCCGCCGGCTGCCCTAGGTTGTGGCGGACAGCATACAGGGCGTCGTGGTCGCAATTGCTGCCGGGGAAGACAATAACGCCAAATTTCATGAGTTATGTTTTGGGGAGGTCCACTTACTATTTTATCTCACACGTAGCGCGCTGTGTGCTCTCACCCAGTGGGAGCGCCTTTCGGCCCTAGAACGGTGCCAATCGGGCAGCAAATGCCCACTGGCTGGCGATTGCGGCTCGCCTCCCGCCGGGAAGTGCTTTGCCATCAATGACCCTTGTTCTTGGCGGAAAACGTGCCATAGTGTAGGACGGGCATGCGAATGTATTGTCCAAGTCCGCACCTGGCAGACGCGATCAATTGCAGTATCGTCAAGTCGGAGATCGAGGGTGGCGTCAACCTGAACCACCTGCCGCCCGACACGGTGCTCGATGTGCAAACGCTGAACCGGTGGTACACGATCGTGCACAAGGGATCGGGCCAGGCCCTGATCTCGGGTCATCCGTTATTCTGCCCGGAGCCGGTGCTGGTGGACATCCACGGTTCGACCTGGGGCGGCAGCATGCTCATGAAGTCCTTCATCGGCCGCGGCATGCGCCTCGAATTCCGGCAGCCTGACGGCGCCACCATCACGACGTCGCGCATCCTGGAGATTCAGGAACGCGCGCCGCGCCGCCGCGCTGCCTGAGGGTCGGCACTACACAATCACCACGGTGATCTCTCCGGGTCCGTGCACGCCGCGCACCAGGATCTGCTCGATATCCGCCGTGCGGCTCGGTCCCGCGATCAGCACCGTGGAGCTCGTCTGCTCCGCCGGATTCGGCAGGACCGCGAACAATTCGTCCAGCCCCGTCAGGATCCGCTCGCGCGGCACGAGCGCGATATGCGCCGGCGGCAGCAGCGAAATCATACGCGCCTCCTGCGGGCTCGCGAGCAGTACGATCGTCCCCGTGTCGCCGAGCGCGTAATCGGCCGCCGTGATGCCTACGTCCGCCGACGCGCACAGCGCGCGCAACTCATCCCGGTCCGTAACGCCGGTTCGCACGCCCGCCAGTCCCGTGATCCCGCACTCTGCGAGGAACGGCGCATTGGACGCAATCGCGCACTTCCCCGCAATGGTTTTCTCGACGAACGCGCGGGCATCCGCGGCCGAACGCGCGCGATACGCAGTCCCGGCCAAGGCCTCGACTCGCACCAGCATCGACGCGATCCGCGCCTCCACATCCACCACCGGAATTCGCAGCCGCACGGGCGGTGGATCGGCCACGGCCTGTCCGGCGCTGCGGCCCACGGCGGTGCGGATGCGGTGGAGGATGTTTTCCTTCGACATCAGCGCCGCCTCCACATTTCGCGGAAGCTCTTCGAGGGCGGCGGCGGAAGGTCGCGCTGGCTCAACCACGCGCGCACCGGCGCCAGATTCATCACCGGAGGAACGGCGCTGATCCATCGGCCGTCCTCCGATGGCGACATCGAAGACGCTATCCGCCCCGCCAATTCGTACAGCCGCGGGTGCGTCATCAGCCACGCGAACGCACGGAACGCCCACTTCTCCAGCCGGTTCTGCTTCTCGCGCGCCTCCGACTTCTTGACGTCGCTGCGCAGTTCCAACAGGATCTTCGGAATGTCGATCTTCACCGGGCAGACTTCGCCGCAGGCGCCGCACAGGCTCGACGCGAACGGCAGCCCCGGCTCGTGCGAAACCCCCATGAACTGCGGCGTGATGATGGCCCCGATCGGCCCCGAATAAACCCACGGAAAACTGTGGCCGCCGATCTTGCGATACACCGGGCACGTATTGAGGCACGCGCCGCAGCGTATGCAATAGAGCGACTCCCGCTTGGAGCGGTCGGGCAGCAGCTTGGTGCGGCCGTTGTCGAGCAGCACCACGTAGAACTCGTCCGGACCGTCCGGCTCGCCCGCGCGCCGTGGACCCGACAGGAACGACGTATAGACCGAGAGCAGTTGGCCGGTCGCGCTGCGCGCCAGCAGTTTGAGGAACGTCGCCAGATCCTGCGCGCGCGGAATTATTTTCTCGATCCCCGCCACCGTGATGTGAATCTTCGGCGCCGACGTGGTGAGCCGCGCGTTGCCCTCGTTCTCGACGATCACCACCGCGCCCGAATCCGCCACCAGGAAGTTGGCCCCGCTGATCCCTATATCGGCCGCCAGAAACTTCTCGCGCAGCACGGCGCGCGCAATCTTCGTCTGTTTCTCCGGTACCGTCTCCTCGGGCACATGGAGCTCGCGCGTGAAGATCTCCGCCACGTCGTAGCGCGTCTTATGCAGCGCCGGCGCGACGATGTGGTACGGCTTCTCGTGCGCCAGTTGCAGGATGTACTCGCCCAGGTCGGTCTCCACCGATTCCAGGCCGTGGTGCTCCAGCCGCTCGTTGAGATCCACCTCTTCAGTGGTCATCGACTTGGACTTCACAATCAGCCGCGAGCCCCGCTCCTTGGCCAGCGCGAGCACGAAATCGGCGACCTCGGTAGCGTCTTTGCAATACACCACTTTCCCGCCGTGCGCCACCACGTTCCGCTCGAACTCCTCCAGGTAATGGTCGAGATTCTCGATGGCGTGCTTCTTGAGCGCGTTGGCCTGCGTGCGCAGTTCCTGATAGTCGGGCAGTTCCTCCGCCGACACCGATTCGATGCGTTTGTCCTTGAGCCGTCCGGTGGCGGAGTAGATGGCCAATTGCAGGTTGGCGTCGGCCAGCGTCTCGTGAATTTTTCGATCGAACTCGACGGACATGGGATCAGCGGCTCGCCAGAACTTCCGCCAGGTGCAGCGTGCGCAGGGCGGAGCCCGACCTCGAGAGCACTCCCTGAATCTGCATGAGACAACTCGGATCGAGCGACACCACGGTGCGCGCGCCGGTGCGAAGGATGGACTCGATCTTGGTGCGCGCCATCGCCCCCGAGAGTTCCGCGAACTTCACTGAGAACGTGCCGCCGAAACCGCAGCACTCCTCGGCGGGCTGCATCTCCCGCAGTTCGAGGCCGCGCACCTTTGCCAGCAGACGCCGCGGCGCGCTCTTGACGCCGAGCTCGCGAAGCGCATGGCAGCCATCGTGAAACGTGACGACGTCGTCGAACCGTGCGCCCACATCTTCCACGCCAGCAACGTCGGTCAGAAACGTGGAGAACTCCCAGACGCGCTTTTCGAGCGCGTGCACCCGCGCGAGCGTTTCGGGCTGCTTGTGAAACAGCTCGGCAAAATGATGCACCACCATCGCGGTGCAGGACCCGGACGGCGCCACGATGGCTTCGCACCCCTCGAACGTATCCAGGAAGTGGCGCGCCACGGTTCGTGCTTCCGCACGGTAGCCGCTATTGAACGCTGGCTGCCCGCAGCATGTCTGATTTTCCGGGAAATCCACCTGGTAGCCGAGACGTCCGAGCACGTCGGCCATGGCAATTCCAACCTTCGGAAAAAGTTGGTCCACCATGCAGGTAACGAATAACGAGACCCGTTTACCCATGCAGAAACCGATTGTAGCAGTTTCGGCGCGCAGGCTCCGATTCGTACATCGGAGGCTGGAAGCAGGTTACAGTACGGGCTATGAACTGATGATGGCGAACGACCTGTTATGATTCTTAGATCGGCTTAGACCGATCGGGAAATCAGTACTGCGCAGCGGCTTTTCGGAGGAGAAAACGCGTGAGACGAGTCATCATAAATGTGGCGGCGCTGATCTGTATGGTCTCCGCTCAGGCTTTCGGCGGCATCATCTACAGCAACACCACAACGGACACTCTTGATACGCTGGCCTATACGGCGAATGGTTACACGCAGATTGGAGACCAGGTTCTGTTGGCTGGCACGGATCGGCTGGCGACACTTGCTACCGTCCAGTTCTTCAACCTTGGATCGGCGGGAACATTCGACGCCACGCTTCGATTGTTCAATGCCGGAGCTCCTGTGGGAACTCAAATCGGCTCCGACTTCGTCCTCACCGGAATTGCCGCCCCGTCGAACGACATTTTCAACGTGGCGTTCAGTCTTCCGAATCTCCTGGTACCGGACAATCTGATCTTCACCGTGTCGATGGGCAGCTCCAGCGAAGGGGTTCAGATCATCGGCCTCGACATGTTCGAGCCCCCCACAATTGGTTCCAGCGATAATACTTTCGCGATCGTCAACAACGGAACCAACTTCATTCAGACGGGCACGCCCACCGAAAATGTTTTCTTCGAACTGCAGGCGACCTCGGTGCCGGAGCCGGCAACGGCCGGTATCGCCGGGTCGGCTTTGCTCGCCCTCGTGCTTCTTCGCCGTCGGGGATGATGGCTCTTTCTATCGGCCCACGCCAAGCCGGTCGGCCAGGATAGGGGGCAACCCTACTTCGCGGATCTTCCGTTGCGCGCCGGCTACGTCGTACTCCACGCGATGGTATGCCAGCGTGTGCGCCTCGGAATCATACAGCACATACGCTGCCCGCGGATCGCCGTCGCGCGGCTGGCCCACCGAGCCCGGGTTCACCAGGTACGCGCACTCGGGGTCGATCTGCATCTCCTCGTGGGTCGTGCGCGGGGAAATCCGCGACACCGTCTCCACCCGCGAATGGTTCCAGATGAATCCGCCCTGCACGTGGGTGTGCCCGAAAAAAGCCAAGCGGCTTTCCAGGTACCCGAACGCCTGCCCGGCTTCGTCGGCCGCCAGCACGTACTCATCCTCGTCGAACGGCGAGCCGTGGACCACCTGGAATCCGTCGATCAGGATCGGGCCCTGCGGCAGGTCGGCCGTGTACTGCGCGTTCTCCGCCGTGAGCGCCTGCTGCGTCCAAACCGCTGCGGCCCGCGCCACTGGATTGAACCACTCCAGGTCGTCCTGTCCCGTGCACGCGCGATCGTGATTGCCGCGCACCACGACGGCGCAGTTTGCCCGCACCCACTCCACCACGGCGTTGGGGTCGGCGCCATAGCCCACCAGGTCGCCGCAGCAGAGCACGCGGTCATAACGGCCTTCGGCGTCGCGCACCACGGCGTCGAGCGCTTCCAGGTTGGCGTGCAGATCGCTGACGATTAAATAGCGCACGAATCCGGAGTCATGCCTTTCTCAGCCGCAGGAGGGAGATTTCGGGAGGAGCCCCGATGCGGGCCGGAATTCCAATGGTCCCAATTCCGCGAGTGACATACGCCGCGGACGCGCCCGTTCCGTAAAGCCCGTAAACGTACGGTGTGAGAAAGCGCGCCGGGTTGAGCGTTCGATCCAAAATCTCCACCGTAATCTGACCGCCATGCGTGTGACCCGCAAGCAGGAGATTATAGCCTTGCCGGGCCGCAACTGGAAATACATCCGGATTGTGCGACAGCAGGATGTTCACCGCGCCCGGCATTACCAGGCGTTCGGCGCCCCGTAGATAGCCCTCTTTGCCGTGCTGCGATTGGTAGTCCACGCCCGCCAGGTTGAGGATGGATTTGCCGAACCGCAGCGCCTGCGACTCGAATCGAAGGAAGCGAATGCCGGCGCGGGCTGCAACCGCCGCGGTCCGGTTCTCGGCGCGGGCGAAGCGTTCGTGATTTCCCAGGCAGCCAAACGTGCCGGCGTCGGTCTTAATGCGCGCGAGCTGCCGGACGCAGGCATCCAGCGGATCTCCGGGCGAAGTGAGAAGATCGCCCGTCACCACCGCCACGTGCGGGCGGGTCTCGCTGGCGGCATCGATCGCCCGCGCCAGTTCGCGCTCGCTCAAGAACGCGCCGATGTGGATGTCGCTGATCTGCAGAATGCGCAGACCGTCCAGATCCTGTGGAAGACCATCGAGCGGGATATCCACTTCGCGCACGCGAAAATTCGTCCGCTCGACGAACATGCCGTACCCAATCGCCACCGCCGGGGCCGCCAGCAACACGTTCCCCACGGTATTCAGCACGCGCCGCCGTCCCGGATCCAGATCGCGCGGCAGTTGCCGGCGCACCAGGTTCAAGACTAGATCCAAAGCCACCATCACAGTCGCGACGATGAGGTAGGCGAGAGCAGCCGCACCCAGGAAAAGCGAAAGCCGTCCGGAGATTCCGAGGTACCCCGTCACCGCCGAGAGGGTCAGGCCGTAACCAATTAGTGGCAGTAGGGCAAACAGATAGACGGCAGAGCGCGCGGCGAAGTGCCGGCCCGCCCAGCGCGACAGCAGCATGGTGACACGCCACTGTACGCAGGAGAAGATCAAAAGTGCCAGAAGGTCGAGAGATCGATTCACTCGGAGCTTGGTCCTATTTCATTGTAGTGGCACGCGCCGCGACTCACTCGATCCAGGCGTTCACCAGAATCGCCAGTGCCGCCATCGCCGCGGTTTCGGCGCGCAGCACGTGCGGTCCGAGCGACACCGCCTGCCAGCCAGCCGCGGCCGCCGCTTCGCGCTCGCGATCGATCCATCCGCCCTCCGGCCCGAGCAGCGCCGCCACACACGCACCCTTCGTCCGGTCTGCCGGCAGCATCCGCAGCAATGGCGGCGCCGTGGTTTCCTCCAGGAAGTATCGATAGCCGGCCGCCTCCGCCAGACATTCCGCCAACCGGACCGCCGGCGCAATTTCGGGCGCCCTTACGCGCCGCGCCTGCTGGCTGCTTTCGCGCGCCACGCGCGCCCACCGCTCGGAGCGCTTGCGGCTGGCCTCCATCAGTCCCTTCTCACTGCGCGCCGTTTCGACAGGGACAATCCGCTCGACTCCCAATTCAGTCGCCTTCTCGATCATCCACTCGAACCGATCGAACTTGATCAGCGCCGCGCAGAGCGTAATCCTGACCGGCGCCGCCTCCGCCTCAATCTGGTGGATCACACGGAACACCACGCGCTCGCCGCGCGCCTCCACGATCTCCGCCAGATACACGGCCTGATTGTCCGAAATCTCGAATTGCCACCCCGCCTCCACCCGTAGCACGCGTGTCAGATGCCGCGCCTCGTCCCCGCGCAATTCCGCCGTGTCGCCGTGGATGCTGTCTACAAAGAAGCGTCGTCGTGCCAAGAACCATTCTATTCACCGCCGAGGCGCGGAGACGCAAAGTTTCTTCTCAGCGATCCCGGCGTCTCGGCGGTGAATAGACTTTTCCGCCCACGCACGCAACAATACTCGTAAATGATCGCTCTCCTCCGCGGAATCCTAATCGAGAAGCACCCCAACCAGGCCGTCGTCGAAACTGGCGGCGTGGGCTACGACGTCACCATACCCGTCTCCACGTTCACGCACCTCCCCGACGCCGGCGCCGAAGTGCGGCTCCGCATCCACACCCACGTGCGCGAGGACGCCCTGTCTCTCTACGGCTTTCTCACGCAGGACGAGAAAACGCTGTTCGAAAAACTCATCGGCGTCAGCGGCATCGGACCCAAGCTGGCCATCACGATTCTCTCCGGCCTGCGCGCTCCCGATCTCATACACGCCATCCGCGGCGGAGAGGTCGATCGCCTGGTGCGCATCCCCGGCATCGGCAAGAAGACCGCTGAGCGCATGGTGCTCGAGTTGCGCGACAAGCTGCCCGCCGCCACCGGCGAAGAGCCCGCCGCGCCCGCCGCCGAAGCCCTCTCCGCCGTCGAGCAGGACGTGCTCTCCGCACTCCTCAACCTGGGCTGCACGCGCCCGCACGCCGAAGCCGCGGTGCGTAAAGCCAAGGCCGCGGGCGCCGGTCAGGAGTTCGAACCGCTCTTTCGCCGCGCTCTCGAATTGGTACGGTAAGCTGGTAGCACATGCCCGACCGGGAACTGATTTCCGGCGACCGCCAGGCCGAGGACTTGCAGTTTGAGGCGGGCCTTCGCCCTCGACGCCTGGCCGATTTCACCGGCCAAAGCAAGCTCAAGGAAAACCTTTCCATCGCCATCGAGGCCGCCCGCATGCGCGGCGAAGCGTTGGACCACGTGCTGCTCTACGGCCCCCCGGGACTGGGCAAAACCACGCTGGCCGCCATCATCGCCGAAGAACTCGAAGTCGCCTTCACCACTACTTCCGGTCCGGTGCTTCAGAAAAAGCTCGACCTCACCGGAATCCTCAGCAACATCCGCGCACGCCAGGTCTTCTTCATCGACGAAGTCCACCGCCTGATGCCCGATATCGAAGAGATGCTCTACTCCGCGCTCGAGGATTTCCGCGTCGATATCCTGGTGGGCGTCGGTCCGGGCGCGCGCACCCACTCGCTGCCCATGCCCAAGTTCACCGCCATCGGCGCCACTACGCGCCAGGGCCTGGTGAGCGCTCCTCTGCGCGGACGCTTCGGCCTGGTGCTGCGCCTCGATCCGTATAACGTGGAGGAGTTGCAGACCATCGTAAATCGTTCCGCCAAGCTGCTGAACGTGGCCATCGAGCAGGGCGCCGCTGAAGAAATCGCGCGCCGTTGCCGCGGCACGCCGCGCATTGCCAACCGTCTGCTGCGCCGCGTCCGCGACTACGCACAGGTCCGAGCCGATGGCCGCATCACACAGCCGGTGGCGCAGACCGCGCTCAACCTGCTCGATGTGGACCGCTACGGCCTGGACGAGATCGATCAGAAGATCATGCTCACGATCCTCGAGAAATACCGCGGTGGTCCGGTGGGTGTGAACACCATCGCCGCATCGATCTCCGAGGAGGCCGACACCATCGAAGAGGTATACGAGCCGTACCTGATCCAGCTTGGATTCCTGAATCGCACGCCGCGCGGCCGCGTCGCGACCGAGTTGGCGTACGACTATTTCAACGTGAAGCCGAAGCTGCGCAGCGACGACCAGCCCGCGCTGTTTTGAAAACCGTCTACCTCAGTCTCGGCTCCAACGTCGGCGACCGCGAAGCCAACCTTCACGCCGCCCTCGACCACCTGGCCGCCGGCGGCATTCGCGTTCTCCGCGTCTCTCCGATTTACGAAACCGAACCCGTCGACTACACCGCCCAGCCCTGGTTCCTCAACCAGGTCGTCGAAGCGGGGACCGTGTTGTTCCCCGTGCAGTTGCTCGGCCGCGTCGCGCGAATCGAGCACGCTCTCGGCCGCGTTCGCGCCGTCCCCAAGGGCCCGCGCACCATCGATATCGACATCCTGCTGTATGGCCGCACCGTGGTTCACAGCGCCGCTCTCGAAATCCCGCACCCGCGCATGGCTGAGCGCCGCTTCGTGCTGGCGCCGCTGGCCGACCTCGTGCCCGATCTGCGGCACCCGCTCACGCACCGCACCATCCGCGAAATGCTCGCGGCCTCGCCGCCGCAAAAGGTACGCAAGCCAGGGGACTGATACACTCGTAGTTCTACAGTGGAAGATCTCTACGCAGCCCTGAAGCGTTATTGGGGCTACGACTCGTTTCGGCCGTTGCAGGAACGCATCGTCCAGAGCCTCCTGACCGGCAATGATGTTGCCGTGATCATGCCGACCGGCGGCGGAAAGTCGTTGTGCTACCAGTTGCCCGCGCTGGCGCTAGGCCAGACCGTCATCGTCATCTCGCCCTTGATCGCGCTCATGCAGGACCAGGTGGCGCAACTCGGCGACATGGGCATCCCCGCAGCCATCCTGAATAGTTCGCAGCCGGCCGACGAACAGCGCAACGTGATGCGCGCGGCCGCGCAGGGCGCCTACCGGCTGCTCTACCTCTCGCCCGAACGCCTGGCCCGGCAAGATACCAGCGCGTGGCTCCAACGCGTGCCCATCGCCTTCTTCGCCATCGACGAGGCGCACTGCATTTCCGAATGGGGCCACGAGTTTCGCCCCGAATACCGCCAGCTCAGCTCGCTGCGGCAGAATTTTCCGGACAAGCCGATCGCCGCCTTCACCGCCAGCGCGACGCGCCGCGTGCGGCACGACATCCTCGAACAGTTGAAGCTGCGCGATCCGCACAAGTATATCGCCAGCTTCCACCGCGTGAACCTGCGATATATCGTGCACCAGTGCGAGGCGAAGGCGCACTCCAAGCTGCTGCTCACCGCCGTGCGCGCGTACCCGGACGGCAGCATCATCGTCTATTCGCCCACGATAGCCAAGGTGGAGGAGACGGTGGATTTCCTGGAAGACCGCGGCATTCCGGCCATACCCTATCACGGCCAGATGGAGACGCGCCTGCGCCGCCGCAATCAGGAACGGTGGATGAACGACGAAGTGCGCGTGCTGGTGGGGACTATCGCGTTCGGACTGGGCATCAACAAGCCGGCCGTACGCGCCGTCATCCACACCTCGCTGCCGAAATCCATCGAGCAGTATTATCAGGAGGCGGGGCGCGCCGGACGCGACGGCCTTCCCGCCGATTGCCTGCTGCTGTGGCAGCCGAGGGACGTGGGTCTGCTCGCGTTTTTTATCGACCAGATCAAGGATCCGGATGAAAAAGAGCGCGCCTGGCAGCGCTACCACGCTCTGAAACGGTTCGCGGAGGGCGCCCGCTGCCGGCACTTGCAGGTCTGCCAGCACTTCGGCCAGACGCCGAAATGGCAGCGCTGCGAAATGTGCGACGTTTGCGGCAACATCCCGGAGTGGCTGAAGGCGGCGCCCGAAGAGGCGCTGGAGGTCAAGAAGAAGCGCCGCCGCAAAACGGTGGAACAGCCAGCCTCGCCGGTCCACGCGGAACCGCCACGATTCACGCCGCCTCGCCCCGCGCCGCAGGTGCCGCTGCCGATGGTCGCTCCGGTTGCCGTGCCCGCCGACGCCGATCTGGTCGCCTTCTTCAAGGAATGGCGCCGCAAGACCGCGCAGCGCACCGCCGTGCCGCCCTACATCGTGCTCAGCGACGCCGCGCTCGAAGACCTCTGCCGCAAGCAGCCCACCAACCTCCGCGAACTCCTCACCGTCAGCGGGATTGGCGAGCGCAAGGCCGAGTTGTATGGCAGCGAAATCTTCTCGTGCTTCGAAGCCTTCCGCAACGGCGCCCGTGCTGAGGCCCGGACAGTTTCCGGAGCCAATCCCGCCGAAGAGACGATGCAGTTGCTCGCCACCGGCAAGACTTTCGAAGAGATCGCGCAGATCCGCGGCCGCCAGTACGGCACCGTGGTGAACATGGTGGCCGATCTGATAGAACGCGGCCGGCTCGATTACCACATCGAGTGGGTCGGTGCCGAAACCCATCGCCGCATTCGCGAGGCCATCGACCGCCTCGGCTCGCAATGGCTCAAACCCTTGCGGGAAGCGCTCCCCGCCGACATCACGTACGAACAAATCCGCCTGGTCGTCGCCAGCGCCCGCCGGGACGACACCAATCCACAACCGCGCACTTGACGTCCACCATCCTTATGTAATTAACTTAGGCATGGATTGTCGATCGTTTAGGTGTCACGGTGAGTAGACCTTCAGACCTCATCCAGGGAACTCTCGACCTGCTTGTCCTCAAGACCATCTCACTCGAACCCCAACACGGTTGGGCCATCGCCAAGCGTATCCAACAGGTGAGCCACGAAGTGCTCCAGGTGACGCAAGGCGCACTCTACCCCGCCCTGCATCGCCTCGAGCAGCAGGCCTGGATCGCAGGCGAGTGGCGCCCCACCGAGACCGGCCGCGAGGCCAAGTTCTACCGCCTCACGAAAGCCGGCCGCCGCCAGCTCGAGAAGGAATTGGCACACTGGGACCGCCTCTCGTCCGCCGTGGGGCTCGTCATCCGGATGGTGTGACGATGCGCTGGTGGGCCATTTTCGGTTTGCGGCTGCGCACGCTTCTGCGCCGCCGCCGCGTCGAAGCGGAGATGGATAAAGAACTGCGCTTCCACTTCGACCAGCAGGTGGAAGAGAATCTCGCGCGCGGCATGACGCCTGTCGCAGCGCGCCAGGCCGCCCTCAGCGGCTTCGGCGTCGTCGCCCAGATTCAGGAGGATTGCCGCGATATGCGCCGTACCAGCTACCTCGAAAACTTTTGGCAGGACCTGCGATACACTGCCCGCACGCTCGGCAAAAGCCCGGGCTTCGCCATCATCATCGTGCTCACGCTCGCCTTGAGCATCGGCGCCAACAGCGCCATCTTCAGCGTCATCCACGGCGTTCTGCTGCGCCCGCTGCCCTACCCCAACGCGGACCGCCTGGTGCGCATTTTCTTCAGCAGCCGGACCTTTCCCAAGTTTCCACTCAACCCGCTCGACTTCCGCGATATTCGCGCGCGCAGCCGGTCGTTCGAAGTCCTGGCCGCCTCGACGCGCGCGGACCTGCAGATCTCAGGCGTGGGCGAACCGGTGAAGCTCACCGGCATGCGAGTGACTGCCGGCTACTTCCGCGTGCTGGGAATCCCGCCCGCGCGCGGCCGCGAGTTCGATACCAATGACGAGTTGCCCGCCAATGGCCGCCAAGTAATTCTCAGCGACCGTGTGTGGCGCAATATCCTGGCCGCGGCGCCCGATATCGTGGGCCGCACCATCCAGCTCAACGCGCAGCCGTTCACGGTTGCTGCAGTAATGCCTCCCGAAGTCACGCACCCCGGCAATGAATACCAGCCGGTCGGTCAAGGCGACACAGTCGACATCTGGATTCCCTTCACCTATCAGGCCAATTCTCAAAACCGCGGCTCGCATTACATCGAGGCCATCGGCCGCCTGAGCGCCGGCGTCACAACCGAGCGCGCGCAGCAAGAGATGAACGCACAGGTGGCGCAACTGGCGCGCGAGCATACGCAGGCCGTGGGATGGAAGCCGCTCGTGGTCTCGCTCTATCAGGAAATCGTCGGACCCAGCCGCCGCATGCTGCTGGTGCTGCTCGGAGCCGTGGGACTGGTCCTGCTCATCGCCTGCGCCAACGCCGCTAATCTGCTGCTGGCGCGCGCCACTGCCCGGCAGCGTGAAATCGCGGTGCGCTCAGCGCTCGGCGCCGGACGCGCCCGCCTGGTCCGCCAGATGTTCGCCGAGAGCCTGCTCATCGCGCTCGTCGGCGGCGGCCTCGGCGCAGCCATCGCCGTCGAAGGCGTGCGGGTGCTGGTTTCGCTGCTGCCCGCGGGATTCCCGCGCGCGTCCGCCATCCACGTCAACGCCGCCGTGCTCGGGTTCACGCTTCTCCTCACCGTCGGCACCGGGTTTCTCTTCGGACTCGCTCCCGCACTGCAGGCCTCGCGTGCCGATCTCCAACAGGCGCTCCGCGAAACCGGACGCGGATCCACCGGCGGCCGCGGCCAACTCCGTCTACGCAATGTTCTGGTGGTAGCGGAGGTGGCCCTCGCCTGCACACTGCTCATCGGCGCCGGGCTGATGCTACGCAGCTTCGTGAACCTGCTGCGCGCCGACCCGGGATTCCGGCCGCAGCACGTCCTCACCGCCTCCCTCTCCCTGCCGGACAAAGAATATCCGAAGGCCGCCATCCCCCGTTTCTACGAGCAGCTTCTGGCCGATCTCCGATCGCTTCCCGGCGTCGAGGCTGCCGGAGCCGGCACCGATCTCCCCTGGACCGGCTACGACGACAACTTCGGCGGCCTCACCATCGAGGGCAAACAGCCTCCGCCCGGCCAGTCGTTTCACGGCCGCTATCACGTCGCCTCCGCCGATTATTTCACCGCCATGGGCACGCCCCTCCTGCAAGGCCGCGTATTCGACGGTCGCGATAAAGCTGGTGCCCATCCGGTTCTGCTCATCAATCGCGCGATGGCGCAGGAGTGCTGGCCCAACGAAGATCCCGTCGGGAAACGGCTGTCGTTTGACGACAACCCGAAGGAGAGCGATTGGATGACCGTGGTGGGCGTGGTCGGCGACGTCAAGGATCAACCGAACCGTCCCGCCGCCGAGCCCGCGTTCTGGTGGCCCATGCTGCAAATGCCATGGAGCTTTCCATCCTTGTCGGTCGTGGTTCGCTCCACCGGGGACACGGCGGCACTTGGCAACCAGGTACGCTCGTCTGTGCACCGGCTGAATCCCAGTCTCGCCGTGGCCGACATTCGCACCATGGACCAGATCACCGACGCGTCCATTTCCACTCCGCGGTTCGCGCTGTTCCTCGTCGCCCTGTTCGCAGGGCTGGCGCTGACGCTCGCCGCCATCGGCATCTACGGAGTGATCTCGTATTCAGTGGGACAACGCATGCCCGAGTTCGGAATGCGCATCGCGCTCGGCGCCGGCGCCTGGGACGTCATGCGGCTGGTCCTGACCCAGGGCTTGCAATTGGGCCTGATCGGCGTGGCGGCGGGAGTAGTGTGCGCACTGGCTCTGGCGCAAGTCTTGGGAACGCTGCTCTACGAGGTGAGCAGCCGCGATCCGCTCACGTTCGGCGCAGTGTCGCTCGGCGCCATATTCGTGGCCACGCTCGCCTGCTACATTCCGGCGCGGAAGGCAGTAGCCGCGGACCCCATGCAGGCATTGAGAGCGGAGTGAGCAACTCCTAGATGAACATCTCTTCGTCCTGCGTCGCATGATCGACGGGGGACCGGCGGGGACCTTTCACTAGCGTCGAAACCGCGGCCGAGATCCCCGCCGCAATTCCGTTCACTTCGCGCACCGGCCGAGTCACCGCGCGCTTCACCGATTCGCCTACGTGCTCCACCGTCTCCACGGTGTTCTCGACGGACTCATCGATTTGATGCAGCCGGTTGCGCGCGCGGTCGCCGGCATCGTGCAGCAAGTCGCCCACGCGTTCCACCTGCTCCCGGCCGCTCTTGACGATCGCCACCACTTCGGTCGAAACCTCCGCCACGCGCGAACGGTTCTCGTCGATCATCTTGTTGGCGGTAGCCAACACACTGGCGGCATTCTCTATCACCGGCCCCAGCTTCTCGATGGTCTTGCCGGCTTTTTCGATCGCCGGTCCGGCCTTGTCGGCTATCGGCCCGAACCTTTCGATCATTGGCCCAACCTTGTCGATGGTGGGGCCGAGTCTCTCGATCACCGGCGCCGCGCGGTCGGCCAGCGGCGATATCTTCGCCTGCATCTTCCGGGCGACACGGTAGAGCCCGATCGCCACGCCGGCCTGCACCACGAACGCAATCGCGGCCAACACCACCGCTACCGACACTACGATGCGAAAGATTTCGTCCGGCATACCGAAGGGGCCCTTCCTCTGCGGGTCCTTATCCTAACGCGCGATTTCTTAGGACGAAGCCGTCCCGCCAACCGTATCGCGATACGCCTGCTTGCCCGCTTCCATGGCGTCGGACAGATTGTCGCGCTGGCGTCCGAGAGCGTCCTTGCCCTTGTCGACCCATTCGGAAGCAGTCTGCTTCAAGTCCGTGCCGCGCTGCTTCAGATAGTCGCCGCCCTCACCCGCCCTATTCTTGATGTATTCCCGGGTTTCCTGGCCGGATTTCGGCGCGAACAACATGCCGATGCCGACACCCACACCCAGTCCCAATAAGAAGGCGGAAAGACCGTTTTTGTCCATAAATTCCTCCAGTTCAGTCGACTTCCCCAGCCGCCGGAAAGCCGTCAGCTCTTGCCAATTTCCAGTATACTCCCCTTGGGAATCCCAACTCATGCACGAACGCAAACCGCGCCCCCTCGACGCCGAAGGGCTGTGGTCTTACGCACTAAAGGCGCTGACCGGGCGCGCGCATTCCACTGGTGAACTGCGCGAGAAACTCCGCCGCCGCGCGGATCGCGCCGCCGACATCGACGATGTGTTGGCACGACTCAAAGACATCGGCTACCTCGACGACCGCCGCTACGCCGAGAGCTTCGCCACCGCGCGCCTCTCCAACGAAAAGTTCGGACGTACGCGCGTCGTTCAGGACCTGCGCCAGCGCCGCGTAGCTCCCGGGCTGGCCGAAACAACCGTGCAGAAAGTCTACCAGGACGTGGACGAGCAGGCCTTGATCGAAGACTGGATTCGCCGCAAATACCGGATGGCTCCGCGCCCGGGACTCTTCCAGAAAGACAAGGACCTGGCCGCCGCCTATCGGCGCCTGCTACGCGCCGGCTTCCGCTCGGGCGAAGTGATCCGCGCGTTAAAGCGCTTTGCAAAAGATCCGGACCTGCTGGACGGTTTCGAGCCGCCGGAGGAGGCACCCGAGTAACCGCTACCGGGCGGGCACCGGCGGCGCCGGCAGCATATTGCGGATGGCAGCGATACGCCAACCGTCCGCCGTGCGGCTCAAGATCAGCGTCGTCCACATCCGGCGACTCTGCCCTCCGGCGAGTCCGGCAATTTCATAGCGTCCGTCGGCCAGCGCCGAATCCCGCGTGAGGAACCGGATCGACTCGACCGTGATGGTGCGGGTTCCGCCCGAGCTTTGCGAACTCGCCAGCGTGCCGCGAACCACTTCGCTGCGTCCCTTTCTCCACTCCCCGGAGGAGACCAATTGGTCCGCGTCCGCCGTGAACAGCGCGGCGATCGCCGCCTCGTCGCTTTTTTCGCGCGCCGCCACGTACCGGTCCACTACTTTCCGGACTGCCGCTTCATCGTCAGGGCGTGGCGCCGTCTGGGCCAGCAATGCTACCGCACCCATCAGGCAAAGCGAAAAAATTCGGGACCAGCGCATGTTACCTCCTTGGGAAAAGAGATGTGTAGTAGTGTACCGCGGCCGGTAGTGCTGCATCCCGATGAACTGATCGAGCAGGCGGTGCCCGGCCAGGAATGACCGCCGGCACACCGCTCGTTATGCGCGACGCATTTGTCCTCGCCAACTTCACTCTGTGCGACACTCTGCTGCGTTCGGCAGAACCTCCGCGGCTCTTTGAGCCGAAATGGCCGGATGAAATCAATCGTGAGACAACGCGAACATTGGAGTCGAAGTTGGGCTGGCCTGATTCCCTGACCGCCTACCTTGAGGCTGAGTTGCAGGCTCATTTCGGCGAGGCCTGGATAAGGGACTATGAGCACCCTGATGCCTCGGATGACGAACGACGCGAAGGATCGACATGTGCCCGCGGCCGCGGTCCACTGCGGCGCCCCGTTGATAGTTACGTTCAACCTACCTTCGAGCAGACAATGGAGAATCGAGACCACTTTCTCCTTTGGCAATCGTACATCTGTGCCAAATGGCTTCTGCTGCGGTCAGCGAACCGCTTTGCACACTGCTGGCACTTCCAACGCTGAACCCGATTTCTCCGTAAAATCCAGCCTTCACCATATCCACACGGCAGTTGTGACACGTCATTTCGACCTTGCTTTCTTCGGGCGAAGCGGCCAAAATGACTGTCGGCGTAGAAACCCAGCCTTTGGCGAAAGCCCGAGGTTAGGCCCCACGTAGTTAGCCCGACTTTCGCACTTGGGCTGGTACGCCACCCGGAAGCCGTTTGTTTTCAGTGAGGGTTCCGCTGAGGTCTGCACTACATTTTGAGTTGAGGCATGGTTGCAACGGGA
>JBGPHT010000104.1:0-25666 GCA_041484525.1 Bryobacteraceae bacterium
CATACGCAAGGCTTCTGGCCGCTGTGCGGCGAACGCACATCTTGACCGTTGCGGGATTGCCCGTCCTTGAGGCCCTTTGCTTCGGGACCCTGCGGGCCGTCAAAAATCAGGTTGCGCCGGGTGGCTCCACTTTTATGTCGTGCACCCCTCGACCACGCGCGACGTGATCAGAATGTTCACCGAAGATATCAGCGCCAGCGCGAAGGCCGAGGGGAAGGCAGCCAGCAGTTCCTTCGGATCCCCACCAGCCGGAGGCGAGCGGGGGCAGGCCCAGATGCAGCAGCCCGAGATGAGCGATGCCAGGACCGAGATCCGCGCCGCGCCCGCCACGCCGTGTTGCCGCACCGCGAGCGCGATGAACGGAACGGTGGCGCTGGCGGTGCCGCCGATCAGCACCGGGTTGCGTCCGAGCAGCGCGATGATGGGAGCGGTGAGGATCGAGGTGAAGATCGAGGTGAGGATCGAGGTGAAGATCCCCAGCACCGGCGGCAAGCCCATGAGGCTCGCCATAGCGAGACCGTACGGCAGCGCGATCAGTGCCGCGATCAGGCCGCCCGCACAGTCTCCCGGAAATTGCGCCCCAAAGTAATGTTGCCCGGGCGGTGTTCTTTTTGCAAGAACCGCCCGAACCGTCAAGCCATCACCTTTAGGAAGGCGGCTTTGAACTTGGTCATCTCGTCCGCGGTGCCGACGGTGACGCGGACGTAGGTGGGCATGCTGGGCCAGACACGACCGATGTAGACCTTGTGCTCGCGCATGGCAGTGATCACCTGCATGCCGGGACGGCCCACATCCACCATGAACTTGTTCGAGACCGACGGCACGTACTTGAAGTTGTGCTTGTCGAGGAACGAGAGGACATCGGCACGCACGTCGCCGATCGCCTTGCGCCGCTCGGGCACCAGCGTCTTGGATTTCAGGCTGGCCGTGGCGGCGACGACGCCCGTGATCGGCAGGGCGCCGGCGCTGAAGTTGGCGAGCTTCTGGAGCAGGTCGGGGCGTCCCAGGGCGGCGCCGGCGCGCAGACCGGCCATGCCGTAGATCTTGGAGAAGGTGCGGAGGATGACCACGTCCTTATCCTTGGCTACCAGGTCGGAGCACATCAACTCACGGCCGCCGGCGATGTGGACGTAGGCCTCGTCGATCAACAGGATCGAACCGGCCGGCTTGTTGGCGAGCAGCCAGTCGATATCGGCGCGCGAGGTAAGCGTGCCCGACGGGTTGTTCGGGTTGCAGATGTAGAGCAGGCCTGCCTTGGGATCGGCGGCCGCCATGGCCTTCACGTCGTGCGCGTACGTCTTGGTGAGGGGGATCTTGTACGCCTTGGCGCCGATGAACTTCGCCGCCGCCTCCACGGCCTCATACCCGGGGTCCGCGGTGACGAGCGAATGTTCGGGCGAGGTGAAAGCCAGCACGGCCTGGTGCAGGGGAGCGCTCGATCCGGCGTACGGGCGTACGTAGTTCGACTTCAGCCCTTCCTGTTCGGCAAGGGTTTCGGCGAGCGTGCCGGTGAGGTCATACATGTACCGGCCGCCGTTCTTAGCGACGTCGTGCACCGCCGACAGCGCCTCAGGACACGGGCCGAGAGGATTCTCGTTGGCGTCGATCTTCACCGCGTCGGGGGGGATCGGACCTCGGATGGCCGAGAGTTGGGCCAGTGCGCTCTCGTTGTAGAACGGGAGGGTTGCGCCGGCGGTCAGCATGGCGGCGATGCGGCCGAAGTTACGGCGCGAAAAACCGCGTTTCACAAACTCGCTTTTCTCTTCTGCAGTCAAGACTAAATTCATATGTCCCCTCTGAAATAGCTCGCGGCAAATAGGTTATCATTTGCCCGGGGCCAGTGTCGAATCGAAAATTTGGATGAGAGTATCAGAAGATTCAGCCACTGGCACGGAGCGTGCAAGAACACTTGCCATGCGCTCGTCCCGGTTGGGAGTATCCGATTGCAATTAGAGGGCATGAAGAGCTGGAAGCGGCCCGCGGTCGTGTCGTTTTCGAACACAGGTGTGAAGTTTGGACCCCACCGGCGGGAACTGTTTCAGGCGTGCTAAACGCTTGCTATAATTGAAGATTAAACAAGGCAACTACTGCATTCCATTTGTCACATGAAGTGTATCTTTGTAATTCTTCTCACTGCGGCTGCAACCTTTGCCGCTGATTTCACCACGGGACAAGCCGCGCGGTTGGTCATCGGCCAGCAGACGTTTACGGCCCAGGACCCGGCCTCGAGCGACAGCACCGTCGGCGGCGTAAGCGGCCTCGCGTACGCGGCCGGCTATCTGTTCGTCGCCGATTCGAATCGCGTGGGCGCGGCGCCCTCGAACAACCGGATTCTGCTGTTCCCGGCGGCGCAATTTCCGAACCCCGCGGCGCAGTTGGACTATACCCGAAAGTGCCCGGCTTGCCTGGGTACGGCGAGCGTCGTGATGGGCCGGAAGGATTTCACCCCCTTCGACATCACGGTTGAGCCTCTGCCGCCTCCGACACAGACGAGTCTGCGGCTTCCGACCGCGGTGGCGTCGGACGGCGTCCACGTGATCGTGGCGGACACCGATCACAACCGCGTTCTGATCTGGAATTCGATTCCGAACGTGAACAACGCCCCGGCCAACGTCGTTATCGGCCAGGCGAGCTTCACCACCGCCGGGTTGCCCGGGAACACTCCCAACTCCAAGTCGATGCGCGGCCCGCAAGGCGTCTGGATTCTGAACGGCAAGCTCTACGTCGCGGACACGCAGAATAACCGCGTCCTCATCTACAACCAGATTCCAACGCAGAACGGCGCGGCGGCGGACGTGGTGCTCGGGCAGAAGGACTTCACGACTTTCATCGAGCCTGACCTGACGCAGCAGAAATCCGATGCCACCGCGGCCAATATGTTGAACCCGGTGGCGGTGACCTCCGACGGGCAGCGCCTCTTCGTCACCGACCTGGGCTACAACCGGGTGCTGATTTGGAATTCGATCCCGACCTCGAACGCACAGCCGGCCGACGCTGCGGTCGGCCAGCCGAACCTGACCAGCTCGCTTCCCAATAACTCCTATTCGGTGGATCCGAACGATACCACCTTCAAGCAGACGCCGGTCCTCTGCACCACGTCGAACGGCACCGACACCAACAGCAATCCGATCTATCCGTCCTTTTGCAACTCGACCCTGAGTTTTCCGCGGTACGCGCTTTCGACCGGCGACCGGCTGTTCATCGCCGACGGCGGCAACGACCGCGTGCTGGTGTACAACCACATTCCGAAGACGAATGGGGAAGCCGCCGACTACGTGATCGGCCAGCTCGGCGGGAGCATCAACCAGGCCTCCGACGCGGCCGATTCGCTACGCACGCCGATGTCGCTGGCGTGGGACGGCACCAGTCTGTACGTGAGCGATGCCTATAACCGGCGCATCACGGTTTATTCGCCGGGCGCCAACAATATTCCCTACACCGGCGTGCGCAACGCCGCCAGCTTGGACATCGTGGCCCTCGGTTCGGTGACACTGACCGGAGACATCCAGGCAGACGACACCGTCACCGTCACCATCAATGCCACGGATTACACCTATAAGGTGCTGGCCAAGGACACGCTCGACACGGTGCTCGACGGGATAATCGGTGTGATTACGGCCAGCAACAGCGGCGCCGGCGATCCCAGCGTCTTCGTGAGTCCGGAACATAATACGGAAAGCGTGTTGTTGCGGGCCAGGGTTTCCGGAACCGACGGCAACAACATTACCTACTCCGCCAAGACGACGGCGGCGGCCAGCGCCACCGCGGCCAAGCTCACGGCCACGGCGTTGGGCGCCAACCTCGCCGGCGGCGGTGACGCGGCCCAGATCGCGCCCGGGACCGTGGTTTCGATTCTGGGCGATAATCTGACGTTCCAGACCGCTGCGGCGGACCTGAATGCGAATTCGCTACCGAACTCGCTGGGGGGTACGGAGGTTTACTTCAACGGCATCAAGGCGCCGCTGTTCTACGTTTCGCCGACCCAGATCAACGCGCAGGTTCCTTGGGAACTATCCGACACCACCAGCGTAAATGCGTACGTGCGTGCGGTGCGCGAGGACGGCAATGTCGTGGTTACTACGCCGGTGGCAGTGAGCATCGTGCCTGCTAACCCCGGTATCTTCGCCGACTTGAGCACGACACCGGCAACCGGCAAGCTGTACCACGCCAACAGCAATGCGTCGGCAATCGTATCGGTTGACGGCTCGGTTACGGCCAATGATATTGCGACCGTGACCATCGAAGACCGGCCGTATAGCTACACCATCACGGCGACGGATACGCTGGACACGATCCGCGACGGGCTGGTCGCGCTGATCAACCAGGACCCGAAGGTGACGGCGGCCTCGGCGGGCGTGTTTGACCGCATTATCATCAAGGCGCGGGTGCAGGGTCCGGATGGAAACGGCATCGCGATCGGCGGCAGCTCCAGCACCACGACGGGCGCAACGCAGGCCGTGGGCCTCATCGTCACGGCGTTCAACGTCACCACCTGTTGCGCGAATGTAGCGGGGAGCCCGGTGACGATCGACAACCCGGCGGTTCCGGGCGAGATGCTTTACCTCTACGCCACCGGCCTCGGAGTGCCCAGCGACCTGGATGTTTTCATCAGCGAGCTCGCCACCGGCCAGAAGTTCCCGAAGGGCGGGCGGAACACGGTACCTGGCGAGTCTGTTTCATCGATCGCCGGCGGCAAGACGGCTGACGTGATTTCGGCGACGGTGGCGCCGGGCCTGGTGGGCGCGTTCTACGTGCTGCTCCACCTGAACTCGGACATCCCGACCGATCCGGCCACCCAGTTGACGATTGCGCAGGATATCTACGTCAGCAACGTGGTGACGTTCCCGGTGCTGAATCCAAATCCACCTCAATAGAGGCGGCCGCTACTCGACCGCTTCGGCCAGGATTGCGCCCGAGACCGGATCGGTCATCAAGCGGCGAAGACGAAGCTGCTCCACGAAACGCTCATCCGTCGACAGCAGAATATAGAAGCGGCAGCCGGTGCGCGGCTCGTCCGTTCGTTTCATCTCCTCGAGCCACGCCAGCTTGTAGCGCAGGCGGTAATAGTTCACCGTCGGTTCGAAATACCAACTGCCGCCGATACACGCCGGCTGCGAAGGATGCAGATCGCGCAGGCGCCGCATCATGGCGCTGACATGCGCGTCGTCGCGGAAGTCGAAGTAGTAGCGCGTGTCGAACTGGATCAGAAACAGCGCCGCCAACAGCATCGATGCCGCGCCGAATGGCAGCGACAGCCACCGGGTCCAGTTGCGCTCCCCGGCCAGCCACGACCACATCACCAGACACGAAACCAGAAACAGCCAGATGAGATAGAGACCCGTACGGGTCCACGGATAGAGGACGCCGAAGATGGAGTGCGCGGCAATCAGGATCAGGAAACTGAGTGCCAGCGATCCGGTGGCCAGCAAGGCGGTGAAGGCGCGCCGCCTGGCCGCCATGACCCCGGCCAGAATCAGCGCGGCCGCGAGCAGCGGAAATACGGTGTGCTCGGCGCGTGCCACCCAGAGTGGGCGATTCGGCTCCGCGTAGGCCAGGGACGGCGCGATCAGCGTGGTCAGCGAGGTTCCGAGATCGGGAGCGCCATAGTAGTATTGCGTGCCGCGGGCGTGCCAGAGGGGGATGGCGAGAATGGGCGCCGCTACCGCCAGGAACGGAAGCACCAGCCGTTTCGTGAGCGATAAGAGCTCGCCGCGGCCCGCGTGAAATGCCAGGAATACCGTTCCCGCGGCGGCCGCAGGTACGACGAAAGTCAGATTGCACGCCACGCTGAGAGCCAGCAGGACGCCGGCGCGCACCGCCCTGCCGGACAACAACGCATGAAAGGCCCAGACGAAAAATGCCAGCGCGGGACCATAGCCCCGAGCCGCCGAAAGATAGTCGGCCACGAGAGGATTGGCGGTGAGCAGTACGACTCCTACCGGGAAGCGCCAGCCATCGCCCACCAGGCGGCGGACGAGCGCGCCCACTCCGGCAAGATAGACGAGTCCCGCCAGCATGCTGGGCAGGCGAATGATAGCTTCCGATTTGCCGAACCTATGCACCGCCAGCCAGCAGGCCCAGGTGTGCAGAACGTGATAGGAGGCGTCATACCGCTGAAACAGAACTGCCGCTTTCTGATTCAGGAACAGATGGTAGAAATAGGCCTCGTCGATGGTAAGGGATTGCGTCAGCCCCCGATAAATCACCATCGCGCCGGCGGCGAAGAGCAGCCAGATCCAGCCCAGGATGACGGGTGCCGTGGCGCGGATCCGCATGCGAGTGCCCAGTATAACGCGGCCGGGTTTTCGCTTTTAGGAGCTTGTTGAAATACCCTAAATTGAGCTTCGCGGCGAACGAAGAATCAACAGGTTGTCGCCGCGAAATTGGTCAAAAACGACATTGTTCAACAAGCTCTTAGACGCGAGGCGAGTAAGTTTGCCGGACGCTGTCGCGCACGGCCTCCGGGACCAGGTGTTCCCACGCCTCTCCGCGCCCGATTAGCCGGCGGACTTCGCTGGCGGAAATGTGGTCGAATTTACCTGCCAGTTCGAGTGTGCGGATAGCATCCGCAAACTCCGGGGGCGCCTGGTATTCGCCGCGGCGCGCCGCCACCAGCAGATCGAACTCGCGGAGCATTTCGGCGAAGGCGCCGGGACGGCCGTAGTCCCAATCCGCGATACGCTCGGCGGCGTCGCGGCCGCAGAGGAACGCGAGGCGGGTGTCCGCGCCATAGGACTCGCGGCATTCGTGCGCGATCTCGAGGAACAGTCCTCCAGTAGCGGATGCGATCGAGCAGCCCGGAGGCGCCGCCGCGCGCAGCATCGCCACACGGCGGTCGAAGGACGCGCCCGAGTAGTCTTTGTGGGGAAACACACGCGGCAAAACGAACACAACTTCGTCGAGCTGAGACAGCCCGGCTTCGGCCAATGCCAGGTGGGCGACCGTGATGGGGTTAAATGTTCCGGGCAGGATTCCGAGGCGCTTCGGGCGGCCGGACGCCCGCTGGAAAAACTCCATAAAAGTTAATGATAACCAAAGGGGAGTTGGAGGTCCGAATGCGTGAAAGCCTACAGCGCCTGTTCCCACGGGATGGGAAATAGCTGGGTGTTTTTTCCCCACCTGGAAACACGAAAGGCGCAGGATTGACCCCGCGCCCCCGATGCTTCAGCCCGATTAGGCCGCCAAAAGCTGATTGATCGAGTCGGCGGACTCGGTCTCGAATTCGTTACGGTCCGCGGCTTCCTGGCACTTGATGCAGTACTTGGTCCACGGCACCGCGTCCAGGCGCTTGGTCTTGATCTCTTCTTCGCAATGGAGGCATACGCCATAGCTGCCATCGGCGATTCGCACCAAGGCGCCTTTCACATTACGAAGAAGGTTCGATTCACGGTCCAAATTGCGGATCGCGAGCTCACGTTCTCCGGCAAGCTGCACTTCATCCAGGGCATCCGGAGTCTTTTCGATGGCGATGTCTTCCCGGTTTCGAAGTCCAGCAGACAGTTCGGACTGCTTGGCTTCCAGGATCGCTCTGTATTTTTCGAGGTCGGTCTTATTCATTGGTCCATCTCCATTCCATCAACAGCTTTTTCTTTTTATTTGTTTTCTTTAGCGCTTTTCCTGCCGCAACCATATAGACGAAAAATCAGGCCAAAGGTTTCACGCTACCCCACCACTCGATAGGGCTAAGGGTACACCGCGTACTAAGCAGCCAGTCGCACACGAATCCATGAGTAAGCAATTCTAGTGCCAAACTGGAAACCGCCCGGAACACGAGTCTCCGATGCCGGCCGCCACCACCTTCGGTTTCATATCGGCCAAATGCTACCATCTCTCTTTCGACTCCATCAATACGGTGAACGTTAATACCCAGCGCCTCCGAAGCGGCTATTGCGCCCTGGCCGCCTGCCTCTTTTTCTTTTTCGCGGGCCATGCCATTCTGCCCAACCTGGGCATCCAGAACGACGAGGCGCTTTTCGCGCAAGACCTCTACGAACCGCACGGCGGCCTCTACACCGTGATGCTCGGCCACACCCATTTCCGGCCGATGATCATGACCTATATCGGCACGCTGAAATCCTGGCTCTACCGGCCGGTTTTCCGAGCCTTCGGCACGGGCGTACGCGCCACTCGCGAGCCAGTGCTGGTGGCCGGCGCAGCCAGCATCTGGCTCTTCTACCTTTTGCTCTTGCGCCTCGCAGGGAAGCGGGCTGCCGTTATCGGATGCAGTTTGCTCGCAGTGGATTCGATATATTTGCTGACCACCTGTTTCGACTGGGGTCCGGTGGCGCTGCAGCATCTGCTCCTCACAGGCGGCTTGCTCTTGACAGTACGTTTCTACCAGACCCGCCGGATGTGGCAGCTCGCCACGGGCTTCCTGCTGTTCGGCTTGGCGATGTGGGACAAGGCGCTGGCGGTGTGGATGCTCTCCGGCATTGGAGTGGCGGCACTCCTCACGGCGCCGCGGCAAATTCTTGCCGTTCTGACGCCGCGGCGTGCAGCTTTTGCCGTACTGGGGTTCTGCCTGGGCGCCCTCCCGTTGATCGTTTACAACATTCACTTCGATTTCACTACCTTCCACAGCAATATCGCTTACGACTTGCACGATATTCCCGGAAAGTTCCGGTTGTTGGTGGAAACGCCCAAAGGCAACGGAATGTTCAGTTGGATGATCGACGAGAACTGGCAGACGCCCGCGCCTCACCAGCCGCAGGGGCTGCTTCCGGTCGTCAGTGCCAAGATTTCGGCACTTGCCGGCCATCCCAGGCAGGGGCTGTTCCTTTATTTGTTCGTGGCGGCGCTTCTACTGGCGCCGCTGACGCGCGGGCCGGAGCTGCGGATCATCCTGTTCGCGCTGATCGCGATGGCAGTGGCGTGGATTCAGATGGCGATCACGAAAAACGCCGGCGGCAGTTTACATCACAGCATCCTGATTTGGCCGCTGCCGATGATGGTGGTCGCGGTTTCGCTGGCGGCGGCATCGCGGCGGATCGGGCGTGCCGGTATTCCGGCACTGGCCGGGGTGCTGGCGGTGAGCGTACTCGCGGGCGCCCTGGTGGTCAATGAATACTACACTGTGATCCTGCGTAACGGTGGTACGGCGACGTGGTCGGACGCAATCTACGATCTGTCGGACTATATGAAAGGCACGCGGGCGACGAACGTCTTCTGCGTGGACTGGGGAATTCTGGATGCGCTGCGGCTGCTGAATCGTGGCTCGTTGCCGCTGCGCGTAGGCATGGAGCAGATCGGCAAGCCGGCATTGAATGACAGCGACCGGGAACTGGCGCGCCGCATGGTGACGGGCGAGGGGCACGTGTTTCTGACCCACACGAAAGAGATGGAAGTGTTCGCGGGGATCACCGAGAAGCTGGAGAAGTTCGCGGCCGAATATGGGTACCGGCCGGAGCGTGTGGCGACGATCAAAGACAGTTACGGGCGCGAAACGTTTACGGTGTACCGGTTTGTAAGAAGTTAAGGCGCCGATTCCTACCTCACCTCGATCAAGCCGAAGACTAGCGACAGATCGCGCGGGTCCTCGGCGGGGTGCAGCACGCGGCTGACTTCGACGGCGACCTGCATTTCGGGCTTCCCCACAACCGAGGCCGGCAGCGGGAACGCAATCTCAAACGCGGTTTCGTGGATCGCCACCGGCGGCAGCGTCGATCCATCGACAGCAATCGTCACGATCACGTCTCCCTGCTTCAGCAGCGCTTCCGGACACTGGCCGCGCAGGTAAAGTTGCTCTGCGGGAGAGGCCGGGCCGCCGATCCGCAGCGTGGCGCGTTTCGGCATCCAGCGGTGATCGCCTTCGACCGCGTACCACTCGGGCCCGAGCAGGTAGCCGACCAGCGGGCTGGCGGCGTCGATGCGCCGCGGTAGAGTACGGTCCTGCGGCTGGGCGGCGTAGATCGCCGTGATGTTGCGCAGTTGCGGACCGGCGGCGTCGTAGACCACGAGTTCGTCACGGTCAAGCGCGCGCGCCACCACATCGGCCGGCAGAATGAAATCCTCGACGCGGCCGAGATCGGGATGGGCCTCGATGGTGCGCTCGCTTCCCGGCGCGAGATATACGTTGTCGGCGCCGAAGAGGCGGAACGGGCGGTCGAGGACGGCGTTCCAGAACTGGTCGGTATCGACATCCGCCAGCAGGATCGATTTCTTAGGATGCAGCTCGTGCGCGGTGGCGACGCCCGATACCAGGTTGCGCGCCTTCACCGTCAAGCGATAGTTCCAATCGGTGACGCCCACGATCTGCGGCACCGTCATGAAACCGTAGAGTGCCACCAGGGCGGCAGCCGTAGCTTTGATGGCGATGGTGGATCGCAACGCTTCCGCCAGCGCCCATCCAGCCAGCCAGCAAAGTCCGATGCGCGGCAGGTAGACGTAGTATTCCGTGATGTGGTCGCGCAGCGGTAGCACCGGCGCGAGCGTGACCACAAACCACAGTAGACAGAAGAGTGCCGCGCGCTCGCCGGCACGGACCTTGTGGACGAGAAAAGCCAGCAGGGCGATCGACAGGATGGCTACCCCGGTGGGCAGCAGCCACGCCGGAAGAACCAGCGACGTCCAGAGGAAGGTGGGTCCGACGGACCACGTCCAATAGGTGGCGAAGGTGCGCAGCATGGAGCCGGTCCAGTGCATGGCGTAGTCGCCGGTCTGTGGCGTAGGCGCCGCGATCTGGTGGATCGCGACGTAGACCGCCGAGACGGCGAACATCGGCAGCGTCCGGCGGAAGTGCTTGCGTGCGCAGAGCAGCGTGTAGCCGGCGGCGATCGCGGGGTAGATCACGTTCCACTCGAGCGCGCCGAAGCCGAGGAGAAACGCCAGCCACTGAAGACGTTCGAAACGCGCGCGGCCGGTTTCGATGAAGCGCAGCAGGAACCAGAACGCCAGCAGGAGGAAGAAGCCGCACAGCACCTGGTTGTAGCAGGAGACCCAACCGAGAGGCAGGATGACCGAGCCGTGGAAGAGCCACAGCAGTGCCGCGGCCAGCCCAGCCGCGCGCCGGCTGGAGATCCGTGCGCCGATGGCGGCCACCAGAGCCAGGTTGGCAAACTCAGTGGCGAAGATCACGATGCGGAAGGGCAGTGCGTTAAGGCCGAACAGCGAATACCCGGCCATGAAGAAAATGCGCTCGCTCAGCGGGCGGATGGTCCCCTGGGCGAGCGGGCCGAAAAGAGCGTGCAGGAAATCGGCCGTGTTCTGGATGTAGAGGCCGGTGCCGAGCCAGGCGAAATCGTCGGCGCGGAACCAGGCGGTGAAGCAGCGCCAATATATCAGGAGGCAAAGCAGCGGCGGGACGGCCCAGTAAACTGCGCTTCGGGCCCGGCCCGGCCCAGCCGTCATTTCGTCTCCAGGCCTATATTCAAGACGATGATGCCGAGCTCGCGGATATCGGGCGGTGCCGGCGGGATCGCTTTATCGAGCTGGAAATCGGCGCGTACAGTGGGGCTCGCGAGAGCGCTCGCCGGTACCTCGCAGTGGTAGCCGTAATCGCCGGGCTGGGTGAAGGTCTGAGGCGCGCACGCTGCGCCGCCGACCGAACCGGAGAGCGTGATGTCCTTGAGTTTCTCGATGGTGACGGGCGGAACGGTCAGGCCGATGGTCAGCTTGCCGCCCTTCTGCGCCGCGCCGTCGGGCACGCGCAACACGATCGAAAACTGGCGCTGGGTCCATCGCCATGCGGCGGCTTCGACGCCGTGAAAACCGTGGAGGAGTTGCGGCGCCATCCGAGGGTCGCCCATGTGTACCACCGCGAACATTTTCTTGGCGCCGGCCTCGTCGGTGGTTCCGGCGAGTTTGCTCTTGCAGCCGATGGGCGCGAGTATCACCGCCAGCACTGCGGCGGCCGGGAACAAGCGTGCGTGTAGCTTCATCAGTCTCCGATTCTCTCCACTTCAACGAGGCAGCTATAAAAGGTGGGACCGCCGCCGCCGTCGGTGAGGCGCGGTGATGTGACGGCGTTCACGTTCCGCCGGCCGGGCGCGCGCGTGCCCCATCGAACGGAAGGAGCGCTGGCCACGCCGGGGAGCACCGTATCGTCCACCTCGGCCACGAGCACGCAGGAGCCGCGATCGTTGTACACGCGGACCTGGTCGGAAGTGCGGATGCCGCGCGGGGCGGCGTCGGGCGCGCTCAAGTGGAGCGTTGCGGTCTGGAGGTCGACGGCGTCCCGATGTCCGAAGGTCGAGTTCATGCTGTCGTCGTTCTTCGGCGAGATCAGCTCGAGCGGATACTTGCCGCGGAGGTCTTGGTCGCCGTGGCGCGATTCGATGGGCGGTGTGTAGTCCAGGGCTTCGGCGCGGAAGTGGCACTTGCCGTCAGGAGTGCCGAAGCCGCCCTCGGCGAAGGGCTGGTAAGGTTGGCCCTCAGGGGACACGTTCAGACGCACGGAACGCTCACGGTCGAGGCGTTCGAGGGTGATTCCGCGCACGAACGGGTGCGGCGAATCGAGCAGCGTGCGCATCATGTCGTCATCCGACTCCTGCAGGCACGGGTCGTCGAAACCCATGCGTTGGGCGAGCAGACGGAAGATTTCAACGTTCGATTTCGTCTCGCCGGGAGCGGGTAGCGCGGGCCGCGCGAGTTGCAGGTAGTAGTGGCCGTACGCGAAGTAGATGTCGGTGTGTTCGAGGAACGTCGTGACCGGCAACAGAATGTCGGCGTAATCGGCGGTATCGTTTTGGAACTGCTCGAGCACGACGGTAAAGAGGTCGTCACGGCGCAAACCGGCGAGGACGGTATTCTGGTCGGGCGCGATGGCCGCCGGGTTCGAGTTGTAGACCACCAATGCCTTGACTTCGGGCTCGCGCAGAGTGGTGAGGGCGGCGGCCAGCTCCGTCATGTTGACGAGCCGGGCCTCGCGGTCGAGCGGCTTCTGCTGCAGGTCGGCGCGCTCCAGTCCGGCCCGGTTCAAATGGAAAGCCTGCGAGGTGGAAAGCTGCGCGCCTCCGCCGACGTCGCGCCAGGCTCCCACCAGCGCGGGCAGCAACGCGATGGTGCGCACCGCCATGGACCCGCGCTCGCTGCGCTGCACTCCGTAGTTGAGCCGGATCACGGCGGGCCGCGTAGTAGCGTACTCGCGAGCCAGTGTGACGATCTCCTCCGCCGCGATGCCCGTCAGTTCGGCGGCGCGCTGCGGGGTCCATTCGCGAACCCGCTGGCGCAGCGTTTCGAAGCCGTCGGTGTAGCGCGCCACGTAATCGGCGTCGTGCAGATTCTCGGCCGTGATCACGTGCATCATGGCCAGCGCCAGCGCCGTATCGCTGCCGGGGTTGATGAAGAAATGCTTGTCGGAGGCCGCGCCGGTGCGATTGCGGCGCGGGTCGATGGTGTAGAGTTTGGCGCCGTTGCGCCGCGCCTCCATGATGAACGGCCAGAGATGGACGTTAGTGCCCAGCACATTCGCGCCCCACGCGAGGATAAGCTTCGAATGGCGGAACTGCTCAGGCTCCGTGCCATAGCGCACGCCGAGCGCCTCGGTGTACCCGACCATGCCCGCCGAGGAGCAGATGGTGCGGTCGAGCCGCGACGCTCCCAGCCGGTGGAAGAAGCGGCGATCCATCCCGGCGCCATTGAGGAACCCCATGGTGCCCGCGTAGCTATAGGGCAGGACAGCCTCGGGTCCGAATTCGGCGGCGACGCCGTGCAAGCGCTCAGCGATGGTGTCTAGCGCTTCGTCCCACGAGATGCGTTCGCAGCGCCCTTCGCCCTTGGCCCCGATGCGGCGCTGTGGATAGAGCAGCCGGCCAGGCGAATATTCGCGCTCGAGGTACTGCGCCACTTTGCCGCAAAGAAATCCGCGTGTCACCGGATGCGACGGGTCGCCGCGCAACTTGGTCCCGCGCCCGTCTTCGACAGTCACCAGGAGCGAACAGCAGTCCGGGCAGTCGAGCGCGCAGACGGAGTGGCGAATTTCGAGCATTTAATAGTGATTATAGCCAGCCAAAGCTGAAAAAGGGTTGGCCACGGATGGACACAGATGGACGCCGATAAGCAACAAGAAATCTTATCCGTGTCCATCAGCGTGTATCTGTGGCCCATTTTGCCTTTCTGAGCACGTGGCATCATAGTCTGATGCTGCGGGTTTGCATCTTGGTCCTGTACGGTTCGTCTATAGGCAGTGCGATGAGTATCGCTTCCAGTCCGCTGTTCAACGTGACGCAGTTCGCGACGGGCCTCTCGCTACCAGACCAGATGGTCCAGCTATCCGACGGATCGATCGCGATCCAAACAAGCCCATTTGGAGCCACCGGCCAGATCCTGCGATTCACCGATGCGAACCACGATGGCATCGCGGACGGTGCCGGTACACTCCTCTACCAGACCGCCTCGGGACCGCTCACCGGACTGATCCAGGTCGGGAACTATTATGCCGTCGGCAATTATGGCGACCACACCATCACCCTCCTGAAGCCGGGCGCTACCGCGGACGCCCCGATGACCGCGGTGGCGACCTTGCAATTTACCTATCCGGCCGATTACGAGCACGACACCATCGGCCTCGCGTCGCGTCCGACGCCGGGATCGTCCGGCTCCTACGACCTGGTCTTCAACATCGGCGCGCAAGGGAACGACACGTCGACGACCACTCACGTGCAACTCAGCGGCCTCTCGACCGCCTCGCTCGACGGCGACTCGCTGTACTCGATCGTTATCGACGAGACCGGCGCGAGCCCAACCGCATCGACCCCGCGCAAGATTGTGCAAGGGATACGCAACATATCGGGCATGCAGTTCGACGCGGCCGGCAACCTCTACTTTGCCGACAACGCCATCGACGGTCCAGGACCAACAGGCGATGAGCCCCCGCAGGCCGACGAGTTGAACCTGCTGGCCGCGTCCGATTTCGGCGTGACTGTGCTCGACTACGGCTATCCGAATTGCTATGTCGAATACCGCACGGGTGCGACCGTGGGCAGCGGGTGCGTGCTGCCGCTGGTCGCGTTTCAGCCGCTACCGAACGGCACGCCGCTGGGAGCGGAAAGCGAGGGACCGGCCGGCCTCGCATTCGCGCCCGCGGAATTTCCGGCGGGCTTCAACAACGGCATCTTCATCGGGTTCTACGGCAAGCACGTGAACGGCACGGCCAACGAAGAAAACGCCGTCGTGTATTACGACCTCGCCACCCACAGCTACCTGCATTTCGTCGAGAGCGGCCAGGCCGACATGGGCCACCTCGACAGTTTTCTGGCCATGGGGAATGCGCTCTACATGGCGGATTTCGGGACCGGCGTAGTGTACCAGATCACCGCCGCGGCGCCCGAGCCGGGGACTGCGGGGCTGCTGCTAGCGGCGCTGCTCCTGGTAGCCGGCAGCCGCCTGCGACGCTGATTCGACCGGCACCATGCTTGCGATCTCAGCGCCGATCGCGAGCGACGCCGTCGCCCCCGGACTGGGAGCATTCAGCACGTGCAGCGCGTTGGGCCGGACGATGAATTGGAAATCCTGAATCAGGTCGCCCTTGGGCGAGATGGCCTGTGCGCGCACACCCGACCCGCCCGTGTCGAGATCGCCGGGCTGAATCTCAGGCACCAGTCTCTGCAGTGACTGGCAGAACAGCTTGCGGCTGAAGGAGCGGCGCAGTTCGTACCAGGCCATCGATGGATAGCGCCGCATGAAACGCCAGAAGCCGCCATAGGAGAGGGCGTCGAAGAGGTCGCGCGCGTCGAAGTCCGTCTTGCGGTAACCTTCGCGCGCGAACGCTAGGACAGCGTTGGGGCCGGCCTCGATGCCGCCGTGGATCAGCCGCGTGAAGTGCACGCCGAGGAACGGAAAGTTCGGATCGGGCACGGGATAGATCAGGTGCCGGACCAGGCTCTGCCGCTCCGGGCGGATCTTGTAATACTCGCCGCGGAAGGGCAGGATGCGGATGTCGCGCCGCTCGCCCGTGGATTCGGCCACGCGGTCCGAGTGCAGGCCGGCGCAGTTGATGAGGAAGTCCGCTTCGAATTCGCCGGCCGTGGTTTCGACGACCCACCCGTCGCCCGAGTGGCGCGCGTGCCGGACCTTCGCACCGGTGACGACACGCGTACCGTGCGCCGTAAGTTTCTCGACCATCACCTGGCAGACGCGCGCGTAATCCACGATGCCTTCCTGCGGCACCCGCAGCGCCGCCACGCCGCCCACGTGCGGCTCGATCTCGCGCATCTCCTCGCGCGAAAGCCGCCGCAGACCCTGAAGCCCGTTAGCCGCGCCGCGTTCCGCAAGATCGTTGAGGCGCGGCAGTTCGCTCTCGTCGGCCGCCACCACGAGCTTGCCGCAGACCTCGTGCGGAATCGCGTTCTCCTGACAAAACGCGATCATCTGTTGGATGCCCTGGACGGCCAGCCGCGCCTTGACGGAACCAGGCTTGTAGTAGAGGCCGCAATGCAGCACTCCACTGTTGTGGCCGGTCTGGTGGCGGCCGACGCCGTCCTCCTTTTCGAGGACCGTGATGGAGGCGTCGGGGAAGCGCTGGCCCAGTCGGTAAGCGGTGGCCAACCCCACGATGCCGCCGCCGATGATGGTGAACTTACGCGAACTCACAGATAGATCCTAGTTTAGCCTGCTTCTGTTCCGCAACAATCCAGTATGATGTTTCAGATATGTTGGAAAAGCAGGATGCCGTCTCGCGACAGTTGTACCTTGGACTATTAGCAGCGATCAAGCCGCTCGGTGAATTCCGCGAGGAAGTCAAGAAGACCTTGATTCATCTGGTCCGCGGTTCGGCGTTCGCCGGAGTCCATCCGCGCAAGAATGCTCTCATGCTTACGATCAAGGCCGACCAACCGATCAAGAGCGCCCGCGTTGCGAAGGCCGAGCAAGTATCGAAGAACCGGTGGCATCTCGACGTGAAGCTTGCGGCCAGTTCGGACATCGATCGCGAGCTGTTGGCCTGGCTGCGGCAGGCTTACGAAATCTGCGCCTGAGCGACCTCAGCATGGACCAATCACGATTGATCGTCGTCGACCCGGGGCATTTTCACGCAGCCTTGCTTCAAAAACAAATGTACCCGGAGGTGTCGGAGAGGGCGGCGGTATATGCGCCAGTCGGCGCCGAGGTGATCGACTACCTGAATCGCATTTCGTCGTTCAATGCGAGACAAGACAACCCCACGCGTTGGGAACTCGACCTGCACTTGAGCGCCGATTTCCTGCGCGAGATGCTGCGCGACCGGCCGGGAAACATCGCGGTGTTCGCCGGGCGGAACCGGGGCAAGATCGACCGCATCGTGGCGGCGCTCCAGGCGGGCTTGCACGTGCTCGCGGACAAGCCCTGGATCATCGATTCCGCCGGCCTGCCGAAGCTGGAACAGGCGCTCGAGATCGCGGATCGCAATGGCGTGGCGGCGTACGACATCATGACGGAGCGCTACGAGGCGACGTCGGAGCTGCAGCGCGCGTTCGTCAACGATCCTGAAGTCTTCGGCCGTGTGGAATCGGTACGCGCGCGTAGCGTCCACCATGTGATGAAGATGGTAGCGGGGGCGCCGTTGCGCCGGCCGGCGTGGTTCTTCGAGATAGAAGCCTACGGAGAAGGGCTGGCCGATGTCGGCACGCACGTCGTGGATCTGGTGCAGTGGACGGCGTTCGCCGACCAGGCCATCGACTGGCGCACGGACATTCAGATCCTCGGCGGCGACCGGTGGCCTCTTACACTGACGAAGGAACAGCTCCGGCAGGTGACCGGCACCGAGTTTCCCGGGACCCTCGATTACTATTGCAATAACTCGGTGAAGTACACGTTGCGCGGCCTCCCCGTCGAACTCGAGATCGTCTGGCACTGGGAGGCGCCGCCGGGCGGTGGTGACGTATATGAGGCGGCATTCCGCGGCACGCGCTCGCACGTCGAGATTCGGCAGGGCGAAAGCGAGCGCTGGATTCCGGAGTTGTACGTTGTACCAGTGAGCGACGCGTTGCTTCCGGATGTGTTCGAGGCGGCGCGCCGTAGGGTTGCCGCGCTGCAGGCGGAATGGCCGGGAGTGGAGGCGGTAGAGACGTCGCGCGAAATGCGGATCGCGATACCGGAGCGCTACCGGGTGGGACACGAGCAGCATTTCGCGCAAGTCACGAATCGGTTCTTCGACTACGTGCGTGATCCGCGATCGATGCCCGCGTGGGAGCGCCCGAACATGCTTGCCAAGTATTACGTCTCGACGCACGGCACCGAAGTGTCAACTCACTGATTCACGCCCGAAGCCAGGAAGCCGCCATCCACCGCGATGCATTGCCCCGTGATAAAGCTGGCAGCATCCGAAGCCAGCAGGATAGCCGCGCCCACCAACTCCTCCGATTTTCCGAAGCGGCCCATCGGTGTACGCATCCGCAACTCGCGGCCGCGGTCGGTGCCGTCGAGCAATTGTGCGTTGAGATCGGTGCGGAAGACCCCGGGCGCGATGGCGTTCACGTTGACGCCGTCGCGCGCCCATTCCACGGCCAGACTTCGCGTGAGTCCCAGCACGCCCGCTTTCGAAGCTGCATACGCCGTCACCTCGTAGAGCGACACAAACGAATTCAGTGACGCGATATTAATGATACGACCGCGCTGGTGCTGCGCCAGCGCCGGATAGAACGACTGGCAGGCGCGCAGCATGCCGGTCAGGTTGACGTCGAAGATGCGGTTCCATTCCGCCTCGGTAATGTCCTCCGTGGGCTTTCGGAAGATCTGGCCGGCGGCGTTCAGCAGGATGTCAACCTGTCCGAATTGGGCGAGCACGGCATCGCGGAACTGGTCCACCGATTCGCGCGAACCGATGTCGCAGGCGTGGCGCAGGGTGCGATTGCCGGTGCTCTCGATCGACTTGCAAACGCCGTCGAGCATGGCTTCGCGACGGCCCGTGGGAACCACGTCCGCACCTGCTTTGGCAAAGCCTATGGCTAGTTCGCGACCGAGTCCGGAGGTGCCGCCGATGACGACCGCAACGCGCCCCGAGAGGTCCATCAGATTGGTGGATGGCATGAATTTCTATCTTAGAATGCCGTACACATTCACGGCGTTGTCGTAGTTCGGCACATACACGCGCCCATTCACCACCAGCGGCGGAACGAACTTCACCAGCGTTCCCAGGCGGTCGCGCTTCGGCTGCTGTTCGCTGTTCCAGAGTTCCTGAAGCGTTTCCGCGTGATAGGCGCGGAGCACGCCCGCCGCATTGCCGTGATCGGCGCTCTTGCCGTTGGTGAGGGTGGCCCAGACGATGCCCGTGCCGGCTTTCTTGCCATCAGCCGAGACGCTGACGGCGCCGCCGGGCGATCCCTTCGAACCCACCGAGCCCTTGGCGAAGGGCGTCGGATCGATCTTACCGCCATCGATGCGAAACCCTTTCAGGAAATCCGCCTCGCACCAAAGATAGAAATTGAACCCGCTGGGACCATCCCAAAATGCGGGGCCCGCGAGGATGCGGCCGCCGTTCACTTCCAGAATTTGGAGGACTCCGGAATCGTCGGGCGTCATGTGGCCCAGGCGGTGCGTGTCGAAGACGTAGAGGATGCCCTTCTTGCTGCCGGCGATCAGGAAATTGGTCCCGGGAATCAGGATTGGGCCGGTCGCGCCGAGGTCGGCGTCGCGGTCATTCAGAGCCTGGTAGTCGTGCGGCGTGAAATAGTCGTCAATCGAGAAGCCGGTCTGGCCTAGGCTCAGCTTGAGGAGCGAGGTGCCGAAGTTGCGCTCGCCATTCCAGGAGCCGTTGCCGACCTCGAAATAGATAGCGCCATTGGCGTCGACCACGGGGCCGCGGCCGGACTGCCAGATGCCGCCTTCCGTGCCGTCGGGCGTGGTGCAAAGCACCGCCGTCTGCTTCAGCGTCGCCGCGTCGTACGCCATGATCCATCCGTGATAAGGACGAATGTCTTCGTGCGACGCCCAGGCGATCACGACGGCGCCATTGACCAGCGTCAGTGCAGGACGCTGGTTGCCGCCCTTTGGATCGAAATGCAGCATGCCGTTGGTGGCGTCCTTCGCGGAACTCTTGACGGATGCTTCGATGGCGACCGCCGGCAGCCGGCTCTTGCCGTCGACGATATCCAGCTTGTGCAGGCGTTGCACGTACTGGCCATTCTCCCGGGTGCGCGCCAGCAGAAACAGGGAGCGGGACGCGAGATCGATCGCGGGCGTACCCATGATGCCGACGTTTCCGACCACGTTGAGGTCGTTGTTGTTGGTAACGTCGGTGACGGGCACGGGAGTGATGCCGGCCGCCTCATCCGTGAGGTCGCGCATCCAGAGCGGCGGGCCTTTGCGATCGGCGTCGAAGGCGTAGACCTTGTCATTACCGGTCGCGACGTAGAGCACGTTGTGCGCGCCGCGGCCCGGAATCTCGACGCCAGAAACGTAGAGCGGCTGCGCATAGACGGAGCCATCGACGTAATAGCTGTAGAGCTTGCCGAAACCGGACGCCTGCACGTTGGACGAGTTGAGCACGGTCTCGCGCGTATTCGCGCCGGTAGTGGAGGCGTCATACCGATTCATGAGCGCATTCACCTGCGCGTCGAGGCTGGTGGCAAGCGCCATCAGAAAAAATGCGTTGCGTCCGATCATAGAGGCGGCAGGACTGCGGCGGCGGCCATTTGCATGAAGGCGTCGATCTCGTCGGCGATGTCGCCGCCGTTGTTGGTACGCTGCATCAGGATGACGCCGACCAGGTCCTTCGCCGGGTCCCCCCATCCGTAAGTCCGCCACGCGCCGCCGTGGCCGTACGTCCCGATCGAGTTGAGGCGAAATGTTCCTTCGAGATTGCGCACGATTCCCCGGCCGAGCCCCCAGCCCACGCCCGGCGCGAACCCGGCCGGAAGCTCGCCGGTGTAGACCTGCGTCATAGCGCGAACCGCCGCAGTCGACAGGATGCGCCGGTCGTCCAGGTCGCCGCCGTTGAGCATCATCTGATAAAACCGCGCCATGTCGGTGGCGGTCGAGTAGAGGCCGCCTTCGGGCGCCGGGTACTTCGTGCGCTGGTCGCTGAGCTTGAGCTCGGCGCGCTCGAGCACGCCGTGGTTGTCCGTGTAGACGGCGGCGATGCGGTTGCGCTTCTCTTCGGGGGCGAAGAACGAGCTGTCCTGCATGCCGAGTGGGCGCAAGACTCGGGCCTCGATGAATTGCTCGTACCGCTGACCCGAGACCACTTCAATGATGCGGCCGAGCGCGGCCATCCCGGCGTTGCTGTACTGCCACTTCGTGCCTGGCTGAAACAGCAGCGCCTGGCGCGCTTCGACTGCTACGACTTCGGCGAGCGTGCGTCCCGCGCGGCCCCGCTCATCCTGCAGGGCCGGTCCGCCGCCCTGATAGCCCGAGGTGTGAGTGAGAAGGTCGCGGATATTGATGGGGCGGCTGGGAGCCGCGTATGTGCAGGTTGGGGTACAATTCACCGCGACCTTTTGCTCTTTGAATTCGGGCAGGAACTTCTCCACGGGATCGATCAACGCGAGCCTGCCTTCTTCGACCAGGATCATCACGCCCACCGACGTGACGGGCTTGGTCATGGAGTGGATGGCGAAGATCGTGTCGGCGGTCATCGGCGTTTTGGCTTCACGATCCTGCCAGCCGGCGGCGGAGAGCAGGGCCGGCTGCCCGTGGCGCATCAGCAGCGTGACGACGCCGGCCGTCTTCCCCTGGTCGACGAATTCCTGCATGCGCCGGGGAATGCGCGCCAGGCGCACGGGGTCCATACCGTTGCCGGCGGCGAAGCAGCGGAGCGCCGCGAACACAAGCGCGACGGCGACTGTTGGGCGGGAGCGAGGCATCTGGTCAGCCGTAAGGAATACGCAAAATATCAGCTTCGAGGCTGATATGTCAATGCACCTTCTGAACGCGAATCGCCTTCACCGCGGAAACCGCCAGGACGCCCGTGTCCACCATCTCCTCGACCGCAGGAACCAGGCGGTCGAGATTCTCCGCCGTATCCACGATCGAGATGAGGATCGGACGATCGCGGCGCATCAGGTGCGACCGGTGAATCTCCGCCGTCTCGCCGTAACCTTCGAGGCCGCGAAACACCGTGGCCCCGGCGATCCGCAACTCGCGGCATTTGTCCACGATCGCCTGGTAAAGCAGTTTGCCGCGGTACCGGTCGTTTTCGGAGATGTGGATGCGCAGCAGCTTAGCCGGCCGTTCCGCTGACATCGGACGCCTCCGTCACAGCCTTGCTTCGAACCAGCCTCACCATTTCTACTTCGGAAGTTACGATCAGGCCGTCTTCCAACATGGCTTCGATCGCCTCCGTGGCCTCGGCGATTTTCCCGGCAATATCGATCACGGAGATCATGATCGGAAGATCGCGCATCGGGTGGAAGACGCTGCGGCTGTGCTCGTGGCCCTTGGCGCCGTAACCGCAAATGCCGCGATAGACCGTTGCCCCGGCGATGTCCATCATGCGCAGCTTCTTGACGATCGCGTCGTAGAGCGGCTCTCCATGCCACTTGTCCGCCTCACCCATGAATACCCGCAGCAGCATCGCCGGCCCACGCTGGCACTCGTGCGGCAGCACCGGCTCGGATGACGCGGACTTGCGGGCTAGTTTCACCACGGTCGTATCTTGCACCTCGATGAGGCCGTCGACGACCATCTCATAGAGGGTCGGCAGAACTTCGTCCACCTTCTCCGGAGTGTCGACGAACTCGATCCGGATCGGCAGATGCTGCGCCAGAATCTCGACCGCCGGCGTATGAAAAACCTGATGCGCGCCGAACCCGGAGTAGGCGCGCGTCGCCGTCGCGCCGGCCACTCCCTTGTGCATCAGAAAAGTCATGATGGAATCGTGCAGCGGCGTCATGTGGTGCTGCGCATCTTCATTGATGAAGATCATGACGCGCTTGGCCGGACCCTTCGTCAGCATTCTGCCCTTCCGGTCACGCGATGTGCGCGGCTTCCGCCTCCACGTAGACCGCATAGATCGACTGACCCGCGGCCATGAAGAGACGGTTGCGGCGCGGACCACCGAAGCAGACGTTGGCGCAGATCTCGGGCAGAAGAATCATTCCGATGCGTGCGCCTTCGGGATTGAAGACGTGGACGCCGTCGTAACCCGCGCCCACCCACCCGGCGCCGGCCCAGATGTTGCCGTCCTTGTCGGCGCGGATTCCGTCGGCCTTGCCCGTGCCCTTGCCCGGAATCTCCATCGAGATGAACCGCCGCCCGTTGCGTAGCGCGGCGCCTGCCACATCGTAAACGCGAATACCATCCTTCACGTCGTCCGCCGTGTCGCAGATATAGAGTTTCTTGTAGTCGGGCGAGAAACAGAGGCCGTTCGGTTTGGACAGATCGTCCGTCACCATCGCGATCTTGCCGCTCTGTCCGTCGATCCGGTACACCGCCTCTTTGATTTCGAGCCGCGCCTTCTGGCCCTCGTATGCCACCATCGAGCCATAGCCCGGATCGGTGAACCAGATGCCGCCGTCGGGATGCACCACGATATCGTTGGGCGCGTTGAACGGCTTGCCCTGCCAGGCGGAAGCGAGCGCCGTCACCGAGCCATCGTGCTCGTACCGCACCACCCGGCGGCCGCCGTGTTCGCAGGCAAGCTGCCGTCCCTGGTAGTCAAAAGTATTTCCGTTCGAGAAGCCCGCCGGCTTGCGAAAGGTGCTGACGTGGCCGTCCTCTTGCAGCCAACGCACCTGGCGGTCGTTAGGAATGTCGCTGCAGACCAGGTACTGCCCGGCCGAACTCCACGCCGGCCCCTCGGCCCACAGCATCCCCGTGTACAGCCGCTTGATGGGCGTATTCCCGATCTTGTATTTGTTGAAACTCTTGTCGAGCGCGATGATGTCGGGATCGGGATAGCGTACGGGGTTGACGCCGGACCAGTCGCGCTGTGCGCGGGCGGGTCGAGTGGAAAGTGCGCCGAGGGCGAGCCCTCCGGCAAGGAAACTGCGTCTAGCGATCTGGTCCATGATCGAGATTGTACACGTACCCGCGCCGCGGCGCGCGCTCAATTGTTGGCCCCGGTTGCCGCCGGCTTCCGCTCCGCGGCGGGCTCCGCGATGTAGAACGTGTTGAAGATTGCGTTTCTAATTTGACGGGACGGTGACTATGGCGAGTCTTCCCTGTTTTCGGTCCCTTGCCCTGTCGGACACTGCCGCCGCCAACGTCAACAGGAAAGGGCGTCGGCCTGCGACTTCTACCTCAAGCTTCATTCCGGCTCGTGACGTGCGCCCACTTGAAACGGGCGGCGAGTTGAGCGAAGTACTGGAGTCATTCCATCGGCTCTTTCGGTTTCGCTCGACCCCACGACTCTTCCGGTCTACCGACTCGAACGACCGGCGTTCAGGATCGCCCCCGACAGGATGTTGCCTCTTGCCAGTATGCGGCCACACGGAGCAACAGTCCGATTCGTCTGCGAGTCATAGAATCCCAAAATTCGACCACGAGAGCCTCGTGCTTGAATACGTCCACTCGCACATTCTCGGATCGTGCCTAGAATGCGGCCTTCCTGGTCCCGGATAACGTGCTGAGTCGGGAGTTCTTCCACATCAACATTGAAGCCATCTTCATCTTCGACCACCCGAAACGCATTGAATGACAGCCTTGCCAATATCAGCGTAATGCACAGGTTGTACCTCAGGTTGTACCTCAGGTTGTACCTCAGTTTGTACCGCAATCCCTCGGCCTAGGTTTAGTGAGAAGCTGTAACATTATCACGTTGGCGGAAGAGTTGGCCCAGTTCGAGCGGCCCATGCCGGTAATGGATGACTACGATTTGTTGCTGACCACGCCGGGAGGCATCCAATGAAGAATCAGACGGAGAGTCTCGAACACGCGAGCGTGCGGCAGTACTGCAAAGCCGTTCGCGTGCCCACCATCGGAGCGAACTTTGTTCCGTTGGCTGAGCAAGCCGTGAAGGCGAACCACAGCCACATCCGATACTTGGAAGCGCTGCTGGCGATTGAGAGCGAAGAGCGGGACCGGCACGCGATCGCCAACCGGATTCGCGATGCGCAACTACCACGTATGAAGACTTTGGAGGAGTTTGATTTCGCGCAAGCGCCGCAGATACCGGCGGCCCGGATTCGGGAGTTGGCCGAAGGCGGCTATATCGAACGCAGCGAGCCGGTCGTGTTGATTGGCGAGTGCGGCACGGGCAAGAGCCACCTGGCCACGGGGTTATGTCTGGCAGCTTGCCGTCAGAAACGTCGGGGTCGATTCATAACGGCGGCGGCGCTGGTGAACGAACTGGTGGAGGCCAAACAGAATAACCAGGTCCGGCGGCTGATGACTCGTTGGCAAAAGTATGATCTGATCGCGTTGGATGAAGTGGGCTATGTGCCACTGGCCGACATGGGTGCGGAGTTTCTGTTTCAGGTGATTTCGGAGCGGGCCGAGCGGGCGGCGATAATCGTCACGACCAACTTGCCGTTCTCCGAATGGACAACGGTGTTCCCGAATCCACGGTTGTGTAAAGCGCTATTGGACCGGATCACGGATCGGGCACACATCATCGAGACCGGAACGGAATCGTTCCGCTTTCGACGAACGATGGAAAGGAGGAAGAAACGTTGAACCCGGGACGGCGGGTTGGCCCGGCAGAATGAGGCAGAATATCAATATCCAGGTGGGCCAAATCTAGCAGCCTGTGGTAAAGGTGGGTTTTTCTGAGCGAAGACCTTCGAAAAACGCGCACGAGGGGAGATGACTAAGTAACGTCACCACTCGTCAAAAGGTTACCGCTCGCTGCCGTCGTGCGATGTTAATTCCGAGGCCG
>JBGPHT010000105.1:0-25607 GCA_041484525.1 Bryobacteraceae bacterium
CATTTGCGGAAACGAGCGACCAAGGAACCCGGGCGCATTTCGCCGATCTGGGCGAGTTGGGATTTCAACTGGTCGCGTTGAGCGAGCAGAGCGTTCCGGTCAGGAGAAGTGGGCATAGATCGCCTGACAGCATTATATACTGTCAGAAGTAGGGCCCAACCTACGCCCCAATGCTGGTTAACGGGTTTCCATCATTCTGCGGTCGTGCACCCCAAGATACCCCTCGCTTTGACAGTGCAACAGGCGTAAAATCCAATCAGCGGAGGTTTGTACAATGCCGCTGTCAGAAGAAATCCGTCGTTTCCTCGATTCCCACCATGCCGAATATACTGTGACGGCCCACCCGACCGCGTTCACGGCTCGCGAGACCGCGGCGGCGGAGCACCTGCCCCCACGAGAGGTGGCAAAGACCGTCGTGGTGTTCGGCGATGGAGACTACCATATCATCGTCGTACCCGCGAACCGGGTTGTCGATTTTCAGGAGGCGCGGCCGGCGCTCGGGTTGTCACACGTGCGGCTTGCGACCGAAGCCGAACTCGGCAAGCTGTTTCCCGGATGCGAATTGGGCGCCATGCCGCCCTTCGGAAACCTCTACGGCTTCCCCGTATACCTCGACGGCGCTCTCGCCGGCGAGAAAACGATCGCGTTCAATGCCGGAACGCATCGTGAGGTAATTCACATGCGCACCGCATTGTTCCGCAAGTTGGTGAACCCGACTATCGTCTCGCTGGCCAGGGAAGCAGCCATGCGGCACGGCTGGTAAGCCCTTCCGCATCTGATTTCCGTTGAAAGGAGGTGTTGGTCCATGCATCTCGCTATTCGCCACCAAATCCACCGGCAGGAGGAACTGTTCCACAATGCGTTCTACAGCGCTATGCTGTCCGCCGGTTCGCTCATACTCACGCTTCTAATCATTCTTTTGCTGTTCTTCGGCGTCTTCGTAATGCGGGCAACCTAGCCGGCGCAGCACCCGCGTCCGCGCTAGAAACAGAGGTGCGGTTATGGCCGATTTTTCGCGAATTCTGGTTCCAGTCGAGTTTTCGCCACGTTGCCAAGGCGCCGTGCAGTACGCCGAAGCCTTGGCCAGCCACTATCAAAGCAAGCTGTCTCTACTTCACGTTCTAATACCGCCGGTGGTGCCGTACGGCGCGGCGGAAGCCATGATGTATTCCGGGGTCGGCGATCTGAGCGCCGAAATGTTGGTGGAACGGCGGCAGATGCTGGATGAGTTCATGGTCGAGGAATTGAAAAACGTGCCGGTGGAGCGAGTCCTGTTGCAGGGCGATCCGGCGCGGGAAATCGCTGATTATGCGGCCCGGCAGAACTGTGGTCTGATCGTGATGCCGACGCATGGCCACGGACCGTTCCGGCGTTTCCTGCTGGGTTCGGTAACGGCCAAAGTGCTGCACGATGCTCCCTGTCCGGTCTGGACGGGTCCGCACATGGAGCAGGCTCCACCGCATGCGGAAATCCAATTCCGGAGAATCCTGTGCGCCGTCGATTTCGGATTGCAGAGCCGGCTGGTGCTCTGCTGGGCCGGGCAATTCGCGCGTGAATTCGGCGCGGCCTTGAGCATCGTGCACGTAATTCCGTTCACCTCGGTCCGTATGGGCAACTTCTATTTCGATCCCGACTGGCGGTTGGAGATGATCCGCCGGGCCCGGGAACGGATCGAATTTCTGAAAGACGACCTGCAGGTGGACGCCGAAGAACTCGTCGAGACCGGCGAGGTGGCCGCAGCCGTAAGTGAGGCGGCGCGGCAGTGCCATGCCGACCTGGTCGCGATCGGCCGGGGCCACGCGACTGGCGGGCCGGGGCGGCTGCGCGCCCATGCATACGCCATCCTGCGCGAGTCCCCCTGCCCGGTAGTGGCGATCTGAAACTGCGCCGGGAATACAATCGGAGACATGCGTTGCGCATGCTCCATTCTTCTGCTGACCGTCGGCTTGGCGTTCGGCCAGTCCGGGCGCGTCGTGATCCAGGCGGGCACGGTTCTCGATGGGAAGGGCGGCCTCCTCCGGAACCAGCAAATCGTGGTCGAGGGCGGTAAGATCCGCTCGGACGCGGCGGGCAAGGCGAAGGCCGATTACGACCTGAGCTGCGCCACCGTCATGCCGGGGTGGATCGACACGCACGTCCACCTCAACTGGCACTTCGATTCCAATCACAAACTGGTTAACGGGCGTGAGCCGGCGGAAGATGCGCTGAAGGCTACGGCTGAAAATGCGCGCGCGACGCTTGCTGCCGGCTTCACCACGGTACAGAGCGTGGGCGCGGGGGTGGACGCCACAGTGCGCGACAAGATCACGGCGGGCGAACTGCCGGGGCCGAGAATTCTTACGTCGCTGCGGCAGATCAACGACCGCTCCGGCGATCCCGAGGCGCTGCGCGCGTTGGTTCGCACAACCAAAAACGAAGGCGCGAACGTGATCAAGCTGTTCGCCACCACTGGCCTGGGAGCGGGCGGCAGCCAGACCATGACGGACGAGCAATTGCAGGCGGTGTGCAGCGAAGCCAAGGCTGCCGGTCTGAGGGCGGTGGTGCATGCCATCGGCGATAAAGGTGCGCGCGCCGCGGTGCTGGCGGGGTGCACGTCGATCGAGCACGGCACGTTTCTGGAGGACGCGACGCTCGATCTGATGAAGCTGCGCGGCACGTATTTCGATCCGAATCTCCTGGTGCTGCACAACTACCTCGATGACCTGCCCAGCTTCAATTTCAACGAGCAGACCGGAGCCACGCTCCGCAAAGGCCTGGCGCCGACCGAAGAGGTATTGCAGCGGGCGCGGAAGCGCGGTCTGAAAATCGTGTTCGGCACTGACGCCGTGGCTGGGGCGCATGGCCGCAATGCCGAGGAGTTCGTCTACCGCGTCAAGGATGCGCACGAGAAACCGATGGATGCGATTGTGAGTGCGACATCAGTGTCCGCCGAATCGCTGGGGCTGGGAAAGGAGATCGGCACCATCGCGCCCGGCTTCCAGGCGGACCTGGTGGCGGTGGATGGCGATCCGCTGTCGGACATCACGGCGGTACGCCGCGTGGTGTTCGTGATGAAGGGCGGGAAGGCGTTACACTAGACTTCCGGAGGTTTCTCCAAATGAAGTTTCCGACCCTCTTAGCCGCTTTGTGCGCTGCGGCGCCGATGTTCGGCGCGACCGGAACGCTGCACTTGCTGCAGCGGCCGGCGATGAACCAAAACCAGATCGTGTTCGCGTATGCGGGAGACCTGTGGAGCGTCGCGCGCGCGGGCGGCGTGGCCGCGCGCCTCACGGGAGGTGCGGGCGCGGAATCCACGCCCGTCTTTTCGCCCGACGGGAAAACGGTCGCGTTCTCCGGCGAGTACGACGGCAACGTGGACGTGTTCACCGTCCCGGTAACCGGCGGCGTGCCCAAGCGCATCACCTATCATCCGGACGCGGACCGCGTGGTGGGATGGACTCCCGACGGCCAGCGCCTCCTGTTCCGTTCGGGCCGCGACGCCTATTCGCGGTTCACGCGGCTCTATACGGTTTCGTCCGAAGGCGGGCTCCCCGAAGCGCTGCCGCTGCCCATGGCCTTCACCGGCTCCTATTCGCCGGATGCGAAGCGCATGGCCTACCAGCCACTGGATGGCGGGCAGTTCGCGGCCGATGGCAATAACTTCGTTTCCTGGAAGCGGTATCGCGGCGGGCGCGCGAGCTACATCTGGCTGGTTAACTTCACGGACCTTTCCACGGTCAAGCTTCCGCGCACCGACTCCAACGACTTCTGCCCGATGTGGATCGGCGACAAGGTGTACTTCCTCTCCGATCGCGAAGGGCCGGTGACGCTCTACCGCTACGATCCGCAGGGTAAGCAGGTAACGAAGCTGCTCGACAACAAAGGGAAGGACATGGTGTACGCCGTCGCGGGACCGGGCGGCATCATCTACGAGCAGTTCGGCCAGATCCACATTTATGAGATGTCGAACGGCAAGGAACATCAAGTGCCGATCGAAATTGCGGCGGACCTGACGGAAGTGCGGCCGCGGTTCCAGAACGCGGCGCGGGAGATCCGCGACATCCGGATCTCGCCCACGGGAGTGCGCGCGGTGTTCGAAGCCCACGGCGAGATTCTCACGGCGCCGGCGGAGAAAGGCGACATCCGCAACCTGACGAACACGCCCGGCGTAATGGAGCGGTCTCCGATGTGGTCGCCGGACGGGCGGTCGATCGCGTATTTTTCGGACGAGTCGGGCGAGTACGCGCTGCACGTGAAGGCGCAGAACGGCGAGGGGGAAGCGAAGAAGATTGCGCTGGCCGGGAAGGCGGCGTATTACTTCGCGCCCAAATGGTCGCCCGACAGCAAGCGCATCGCGTTCCATGACAACCAGCTCAACCTGTGGGACGTGGAGATCGCGTCGGACAAAATGACGAAGATCGATACCGACTATTACTACGATTTGGAGCGGGACGTCGCGTGGTCGGGCGATTCCAAATGGATCGCGTACTCCAAGTCGCTGCCGAACCGGCTGCACGGCATCCTTATATACGGGGTCGATAGCGGGAAGAGCACGCAGGTCACCGACGGCCTCAGCGATGCGCGCTACCCGGCCTTCGACCGCGACGGGCAGTACCTGTACTTCACGGCCAGCACGAATTATGGACCCACCTCGAGCGGTCTCGATATGACGAGTGACGAGCACGAAGTCACTCGCAGCGTCTACCTGGCGGTGCTGCCGAACAACGCGGCCTCGCCGCTCGCGCCCGAGAGCGATGAGGAGAAGCCTGCGGATCAGCAGGCAGCGGGTGAAGGCGCCCCAGCCGGTGGGGGACGCGGCGGTGCGGCGGCGAATACGCCTCCCAAGCCGGTGCGCATCGATTTCGACAAGCTCGACCATCGCATCGTTTCGCTGCCCCTTCCCGCGCGGGCATACACCAACCTGCAGGCGGGACGGCCGGGCGTGGTGTATGTAGTCGAGAGCGGCGCCGCCGGGGGGCGCGGCGCGGGCTTCGGCCGCGGCAGCACGCTCTCGAAGTTCGACCTGAAGACGCGGAAGACCGAGAAACTGGCAGACTCCATCGCGTCCTTCGACCTTTCGGCGAACGGCGACAAGATGCTGCTGCGCATGGGCGGCGGTGGCGGGCGCGGGGGACGTGGAGCAGCGACCGCGGCCGGTGCGGCGCCTCCGCAGTACGTAATCGTTTCGGCGGCGGCGCCCCTGAAGCCGGGCGAGGGCGCGCTGCGGCTGACCGACTTGGAGGTCAATGTCGACCCCATCGCCGAGTGGAAGCAGATGTACCACGAGGTTTGGCGCATCGAGAAGAGCTACTTCTACGATCCCAACCTGCACGGCGTGAACGTGGCGGACGCCGAGAAGGAGTACGAAAAGTACCTGGATTCGCTGGGCTCGCGCTCCGACCTGAACTACATCATCCACGACATGATCAGCGACATGACGGTGGGGCATCTCCGCGGAGGCGGCGGCAACATCCCGCAGGCGAAGGCCGTGCCCGGTGGCCTGCTGGGCGCGGATTACGAGATCGCGGGCGGGCGGTATCGCATCCGGAAGCTCTACAGCGGCGAGAGTTGGAATCCGCAATTGCGCGGGCCGCTCGCCGAGCCCGGACTGAACGTGAACCCAGGCGACTACCTCCTGGCCATCAACGGGCAGGAGCTGGTGGCGGGCGACGACGTGTCGCGGCTACTCGAAAACACGGCTGATAAACGCGTGCTGCTGAAGATTGCCGCCGATGCCGCGGGCGCCAATGCCCGCGAGATCACGGTGGTTCCGGTGGCCAGCGAAACGCAGTTGCGGCACCAGGCATGGGTGGAAGGCAATCGCCGCAAGGTGGATGAGCTGACCGGCGGCAAGCTGGCCTACATTTACATGCCGGACACGGGACAGGGCGGATTGACCAGCTTCACGCGCTACTACTTTGCGCAGGTGGAAAAGCAGGGCGCGATCATCGACGACCGTTTCAACGCCGGCGGACAGGCTGCCGATTACGTAATCGACGTTCTGACGCGGCCGTTGCAGGGCTGGTGGAGTTCGCGCTACGGCGCCATCTACCGCACGCCCGCGGCGGCGATCTTCGGACCGAAGGTGATGGTGATCAACGAATTCGCCGGCTCGGGCGGCGACATGATGCCATGGATGTTCCGCCGTACCAAGGTTGGCACGCTGGTCGGCAAGCGGACGTGGGGCGGACTGGTGGGTGTTTCGCAGTACCCGACCCTGATGGATGGCGGTACCGTCACGTCGCCGAATTTCGCGTTCTTCAATCCCGATGGCCAGTGGGACGTGGAGAATAAGGGCGTGGCGCCCGACATCGAAGTGGACATGGATCCCAAGATGGTGCGGGAGGGCCGCGACCCGCAATTGGAACGTGCGGTGGCGGTGGCGATGGAGCAGATGAAAACCAACCCCGTGCCGCAGCCGAATCGGCCGCCCTATCCGAATTACCAACGGACGATCGCCGCGCCCACGCGGACCAGCGGGGCCGCCGGGCAGAAGTGAATCGTCCGCCGCGGATCGTGGTGGTCGGGAGCGCAAACGTGGACCTGACCACCATCATCGATCGGTTCCCTCGTCCCGGCGAAACGATTTTCGGCCGCGAGTTTCACCTGGGATTCGGCGGCAAAGGCGCGAACCAGGCTGTCGCGGCGCGCCTCTGCGGGGCGGACGTGGCGATGGTGGCGCGCGTCGGCGACGACCTGTTCGGTCCCGCGACCATCCAGAACTTCAAGCAGCGCGGCATCGACGCCACGCACGTCCAGATCACCCCCGGCGTTTCGAGCGGTGTGGCGCCGATCTTTGTGGATAGCTCCGGGCAGAACCGGATCCTGGTGGTGAAGGGTGCCAACGACGCGCTCCTCCCGGCCGATGTGGATCGCGCCGCGGACGTATTGCGCAGCGCGGATTGCATCGTGCTGCAACTCGAAGTGCCCCTCGATACGGTGTACTACACGCTTCGCCTGGCCCGGAAACACGGCGTGCGGACGATTCTGAATCCGGCGCCGGCACAGGCGCTGGACCTGGCGGAAGTGGCGAACGCCGATTACGTGATTCCGAACGAGACCGAGGCGGAGGCGCTCGAAGGCGCGACCGTGCGACGCCTCATCGTGACTCTGGGCGCGAACGGAGCGCGTTGTGGGACGGAGCACTATCCGGCCTACCCGGTGAAGCCGGTCGATACCTCGGGCGCGGGAGATGCGTTCATCGGAGCCTTCGCGTGTTTTCTGGCGGAAGGGTGTGAAGAGGCGGAGTCGATCCGGCGCGCGAATGTGTACGCGGCGCTGTCGACGATGGCGGTCGGGACGCAGAAATCGTTCGTGACACGCGAGGCGCTAGAACTGCATTACTGATGCGCGGGCCCGTAGAGGATACGGCCTGGGCGCTCGGCGGTGACCGCATCATTATGCAGCGCCAGTTTGCCGTTGACGATCACTTCGTGAACGCCGACCGAGTATTGATGAGGCCTATCGTACTCAGACTTGTCAGCGACCTTATCGGGATCGAAGACCACGACGTCCGCCTTCATGCCTGGACGAAGCAGTCCGCGGTCCCAGATTTTCAGGCGCTCGGCGGGGAAGCCGGACATGCGGCGGACGGCGTCTTCGAGTGTCAGCACGTGTTGCTCGCGGACATACACACCTAACACGCGGGCGAAGGTGCCGTAACTTCTGGGGTGTGGAGAAGCCTGGCCGAAAACCGGGATCTCTCCGTCGGACGCGATCATCGTATAGGGCGAGCGCATGATGCGCACCACGTCCTCTTCGCCGATGGCGTGGTAGATGGCGGAGCAGCCGCCTTTCGAAACCAGGTCCATCACGGTTTCGGCGGCGTTGTCGAAAGTCGGCTCCTGGCCGCGCGCGCGAGTGATCTCGGCGAGATTCTTGCCGGCCAGAGTGCGGTCGAATGTGCAGCTCACGATGGAGACGTTCTTCGGATCGCCGGCGCCGCGATCGATCTTGAGGTTCTGGATGATGGTGGCTTTGATGCGGGCGCGCTGGTCCGGGGTGGCGAGGCGGTCGCGCGTCGCGGCGGCGCCGCCTTCAAGTCCCCACTGCGGGACCAGCGCCTGGATGCCGGTGCTCGACGCCGTATACGGGTATTGATCGATGGTCACGTCGACGCCGCGGGCGCGCGCTTCTTCCACCAGCTTCAAGGAGTCCACGCTCTTGCCCCAGTTCTCGCGGCCGATCGTTTTGTGGTGCGTGATCTGCGTGGGCAGGTGGCCCTCTTCGCCGATGCGGATGGTCTCGCGCACGCTGTCCAGAACGTGCGCCGCTTCGTCACGCATGTGGGAGATGTGGATGCCGCCCATGCGGCCGACAACCTTCGCGAGCTCGATCACCTCCTCAGTCGGAGTGAAATTACCGGGGACGTAGAAGAGCCCGGTGGAGAGGCCGAAAGCGCCGTCGCGCATGGCCTGCTCGGCCAGTGACTTCATCTTTTCGATTTCGTCGGGGGTGGCTTTTCGGTTGATGCTGTCAATGACTTCGCCGCGGATACTTCCCTGCCCCACGAAGGTTGCGAAGTTGACGGAGATCGGCGTCTTCGAAAGCCGTTCGAGGAAGGGGGCGAGCGGCACCGGCGAGCTGCCGTCGGGACCTTCGACGATGGTGGTAACCGCCTCGCGCAGATAATTCTCCGCGGTAGGGACGTTGAAGATATTGCGGCGGCCGTGGGAGTGGATGTCGATGAAGCCGGGAGCGGCGACCAGGCCGTGAGCGTCGATGGTGGTGCGGGCCGCGGCGTTGGGAAGGAGGCCGATGGCGGCGATGGTGTCGCCGCGGATGGCGATCGAGCCGTAGAACCAGGCGCCGCCCGAGCCGTCGACGATCCTGGCGTTGGTGATGAGGATGTCGTAGGGGGCGGGCTGGGCGAAGAGAACGAGGGCGACAAGGAGGAAAAGCAAGACGGCGCGCATGGGGAGTATTTTAGCTGGTGGAAATGGGCTGGCGAATCCCCTGTCCCACAATGGCGGCGATCTCGGAGATGGTGTGGTCGAGTTCGTCATCGGTCGTATAGAAGTGCGGGGCGATGCGGATGCCGGCACCGGGGCGGTAGTCGACCAGGATTTCGCGGCGCGCGAGTTCGCGCGTGACTTCGTAGCCGTTGGGTACGTCGACGATCACCACTCCGCCGCGCCGTCCGGGATCGCGCGGCGTGTTGACACGGAACCCGGCTTCTTCCGCTAGCTCGATGAGGCGCGCCGTCTGGCGCTGCGACTTAGCGCGGATGGCGGGCACGCCGATCTCGTTGACGATCTCGTAGCCCGAGCGCGCGGAGTAGAGCGCGGGGATGTTGGGCGTGCCGTTGAGAAAGCGGAACGCATCGCGCGCGTAGCGGATCGGACCGCCTTCGAAGGCGAAGGGCTCTTCATGCGCCATCCAGCCGGTGGCGGCAGGCGTGAGTTGCTCCCACAAGTCGCGGCGAACGTAGAGGTAACCCGCGCCGGGGCCGCCGCAGAGCCATTTGACGGAGGCGCCGGTGGCGAAATCCAGATTGAGCTCGCGCACGCTGACGGGCACCGTGCCGGCCGATTGATAGAGGTCCGCGACCACCATGGCACCGGCGGCATGGGCTCGCTCGACGATCGCAGCCAGGTCCTGCAAATAGGAACTGCGGAAGGCGACGTGTGACACGGACACGAGCTGCGTCTCTACGTCGATGGCATCGAGAATGAGTTCCACGGGGATCGTGATGCCGTCGGGCGACGCCACCGAAACGATGCGCGCGCCCTGACGTGCAAGACCGTGGTAGACGTAGCCGTTTGAAGGGAAGTTGAGGCTGTCGGTGACCAGCTTGTTGCGGCGGCCGGACCAATCGAAGCACGACGTGACGATCGACTGGCAGGTCGACACATTCTGCTGCATGACCGTTTCGCCCTCGCCGGCGCCGATGATGCGGCCCACCAGATTGCCCACCGCGATCGGCATTTCCCACCAGCCTTCTTCCCAGGCGCGAATGCCGCGCGCGGCCCACGTGTCGGCGAATTCCTGCAGACGGCCGGCAGCGCGCCGCGGCATGGCGCCCAGCGAGTGGCTGATCATGTAGGTCGTGCTGGAGAGAATAGGGAATTCGGCGCGCCAGACGAGCAGGGGGTCCATGCAGGATATGGTAACAGTGAGGTACATGTACAATCCGCTCGCACCGCTTGGTCTCGAACCCGCCCGCTACACCTGCTACCGGGCCGCCGGGCCGATCGTCATTGATGGAAATCTGGATGAGCCGTCGTGGCGGATGGCGCCGAAATCGAACCCGTTCGTGGATATCGTGACAGGTGAGCCGGCCTGGTTCGATACCCGCGTCGCGCTGCTGTGGGATGACGACTATCTCTACTTCGGCTTCTGGGTGGAGGAGACCGACGTCTGGGGCACGCTCACAGAGCGCGATTCCAAGATCTACGAGGAGAACGACGTCGAGGTGTTCATCGCAGGCCGCGACGTTTATTACGAGTTCGAGATCAACGCACTGAATACGGTGTACGAAGTGTTGTGGTTCTGGAAGGATGTGTTCCGGACCAGCCTTGAGTTCGATCCGGCGAAGGGGCGCACGCTGGTACTGGACGGCGTCGGCGGCCACGTCCATCCGCGCGGTGAGCGGTGGGGGTTTCTGGATTGGGATTTCCCGGGGCTGCGCACGGCGGTGCGGGTGGACGGCGTAGTCAATGCGCGCACCAATGCCGACCGCGGCTGGACGGTGGAACTGGCGTTTCCGTGGACGGGTCTCGAGTTGCTCGCGGATGGACGCGCGCTGCCGCCGAAGGACGGCGACCTGTGGCGTATCGACTGCTCACGCTTCGAGAAGATCGGGCGCAACCGGGAGGTGCTCGATCCATGCGTGGGGTGGACGTGGAACCGGCATGGACATTACGATTCGCACATCCCAGAGGTGTTTCCGTACGTGAGATTCTCAATTGAGACCGTGGCGTAGAAAGCCCTGCCCCTGTTGGCTGAAAGCGATTGCATTTGATACACTTCAAAGCCATGGGCATGAGGCTGGCTTTTGCGCTGATTAGCGCTCTCTTAGTTACGGTACCTGCGTCCGCACAGCGGCGCGGTGGTGGCGGTGCGCCGCCGCCCGAGGGGCTGCAATTTCGTTTCATGGGACCGGCGGTAGGGAACCGCATCGCATCCGCATCGGGTGTGCCGGGGGATCCCAACATCTACTATGCGGGCGCGGCGTCCGGTGGCGTCTGGAAGTCCACTGACGGCGCGCGCAGCTTCGTTCCCATTTTCGATGACCAGCCGGTGCAGGCCATCGGCGCGCTTACCGTATCGTCGTCCGATCACAACACAGTTTGGGTGGGGACCGGCGAGGCCTGGGCGATTCGCGACAGCGACATGATGGGCAACGGCGCGTACAAATCATCGGACGCCGGCAAGACCTGGAAGCACATGGGCCTGGATGAGACGGGGCGTATCGCGCGCATCCTCATCCATCCGACCGACGTGAATACCGTCTACGTTTGCGCGCTGGGCCGCGTCACCGGACCGCAGCAGGAGCGCGGCGTTTTCAAGACGACCAACGGTGGCGAAACGTGGCAGCGCGTGCTTTTCGTCGACTCGAACACCGGTTGCTCGGGAATTTCGCTCGACCCCAAGGACCCCAACACACTGTTCGCCGGCACGTGGCAGGTGGAGATGCACACCTATGCCATGTTCAGCGGCGGGCCGGGCAGCGCGGTCTACGTGACGCACGATGGCGGCGCGAATTGGAAAAAGCTGGAGGGACACGGGCTGCCCAAACCGCCCATCGGCAAGATCGATGTGGCGATCGCACCGTCCAATCCGAAGCGCGTCTATGCGCTGATCCAGACGCCCGACCAAGGCTCTGTCTGGGTTTCGAACGACGGCGGCGAGAACTGGGAGGTCGGTAGCTGGCAGCGCGCGCTGATCGGGCGCGCCGGCTATTACATCGATATCAAGGTGAACCCGCAGAACCCCGACGAAGTGCTGGTGGCGGACAGCAGTTTCTGGCTGTCGACCGACGCCGGCAAGAGCTTCCGCACCATGCCGTGGGGCGGAGACACGCACGACATCTGGTTCGACCCGACGGATGGAAAGCGCATCATAGTGACGCATGACGGCGGCATGTTCGTGACCAACGACCACGGGACCACGTCGCAGCGCGTGACGCTGCCCATCGGGCAGATGTACCACGTCGCGGTGGACGCCGACGTGCCGTACAAGATTTACGGCAACATGCAGGACGACGGCACCATGCGCGGTCCCAACAACGTGCAGGAGGCCGGTCCGAACGTGCCGGGACAGAATGCGCTCGGCGGCCGCGGAGGAGGCGGCTTCGGAGGCGGTGGGCGCGGCGGCGCGGCGGGCGCGTGGGAGCACGGCATCGGCGGCTGCGAATCGGGCTTCACTCTGCCGGACCTGACCGATACCAATATCGTGTGGGCCACCTGTTACGGAAACGAAGTCACGCGGTACGATGCGCGATCCAAGATGGCGCGCTCCGTGAGCCCGTGGCTGCACACGCTCGATTCCGAGCCGAACAAAGCCAAGTACCGCTGCCACTGGACGCCGCCGCTCGCCATCGACCCGTTCGACCACAACACCGTTTACTACGGCTGCCAGGTGATTCTGCGGACCACTAATGGCGGCGTGAGCTGGACCGAGCTGAGCCCGGATCTCTCGACGAAGGACCCGAGCCGCATCGTCCCTTCGGGCGGCATCGTGGGTGACAACCTGGGGCAGTTTTACGGCGAGGTTGTGTTCTCGATTGCTCCATCGGAAGTCCAGCGCGGGCTGATCTGGGCCGGCACCAATGACGGCAAGGTCTGGAACACGCGCGACGCCGGCAAGACCTGGATCGACGTGACCAAGAACATCACCGGACTGCCGGTGTGGGGCGTGGTGTCGAAGATCGATCCGTCGCATTTCGACGCGGGCACGGCGTATATCGCGGTGGATTTCCACTTGATGGACAACCGCGATCCGTGGATCTACAAGACCGCCGACTTCGGCAAAACGTGGACCAAAATCACGGGCGACCTGCCGAAGGGCGGGCCGCTGACTTATGCGCGCGTGATCGCGGAGAATCCCAACAAGAAGGGCATGCTGTTCGTGGGAACGGGCAACGCTTTCTATTACTCGATGAACGACGGCGAGAATTGGAAGCAGATCAAGGCCGGGCTGCCGGCGGCTCCGGTGAGCTGGATCGCGATGCAGAAGCAGGCCCACGACATCGTGCTTTCGACGTACGGGCGCGGCTTCTACATCATGGAAGACATCACGCCGCTCGAGCAGGGACTGATGCCTGATGTGTCGGACGGCGCGCACCTGGTGGCGCCGCGTCCTGCGTACCGTCAGTTGCGCGGCGCCAGGGCGCTGCTCAGCTACACGTTAAAGGAAGCGCCCAAGGTGCCGGTAGAATTCGAGATCCTCGATGCCAAAGGTGCACTGGTCTCGAAGCTGCCGCCGCAGACTGGACGGCCGGGGCTAAATCGTGTGGTCTGGGACATGCGGTACGAAGCGCCGCGCGCGGTCGCACTGCGGACGACGCCTCCGGACAATCCCCACATTTGGGAGGAGCCGCGGTTTCAAAACCAGGAGACGCGCCCGATCACGCACTGGGGCCTGGCGCAGGCCGAGGTAGGGCCGATCGCCGCTCCCGGCGACTACACCGTGAAGATGACGGTGGATGGACAGATCCAAACACAGCCGCTGAAGATTCTGCGCACGCCCGACAGCCATGCGGGCGACGCCGAACTACAATCCTCGGTGCGGCTGCAGATCAAGGTGCGCGACGACATCAACAACGTGTCCGACATGACGAACCAGATGGAATGGATGCGGCGGCAGTTGGAAGATCAGCAGAAGACGGTAGGCGGCAAAGAAGCGCTGCTGAAGCTGATGAACGATATCGACCAGAAGCTCCAGGAGGTCGAATATAAGCTGATCACGCGCGCCGACGCGCTGAGCGACGACAAGTATTTCCAGACGCAGTACACGCTCTATCAGAATTTCATCTGGCTCAATGGCGAGATTGGGACCGGCGCCGGTGACGTGCAGGGGTCGGGCGATTGGGGCGCGACGGAGACGTCGATCGGACTGGTGCTCGATTTGGAGAGGCAGCTCCAGGCGGTGCAGGCGCAGTACAAGAGCGTGATGGAGAAGGACGTGCCGGCCTACAACCAATCGATTCAGGGCAGCGGTCTGACGCCGTTAAAGACGACCGGCGCGCCGCCACCGCCGGCGAGACGAGGGTTCGGGTTCGGAGGCGGCAGCGAGCTCTGAATTCCAGGATCACGGCCGCGCTTCCGTGCTGTCCATGTGCCAGCCGGGGTTCACCCATTGCCCCCCGCGATAGACGAAGACCTCGGTCACACGGCCGGAGTGAGCCGTCCGTTTTCCATCTTTCTCCAGTTCATACAAATACGTCGAGTAAACGATCGACGTGTACCCGTAGCTCTGAATCTCCGTCTTCGGAAACTCGAGGCGCACCAGCTTCAAGCCCGATCTAGCAAACTCCTCCGCCCCCTTTAACACGATCTGACGATTCCCGAACTGCCCGCCTGTCGTTTCGATTGTGATGAGTTCATCCGGTATGAGCTTCTCGAGGGCGGCGCGATCATTGGTAAAAAACGCGCGCCAGACGGCCTCGCGAGCAGTCAATAGCTGTTTCTTCATGGAATCGGACAACTCGTGCGGCGATTGGTTTTGTTGCGCCAGAGCTTCGGGGTGCACCTCGGTGTCGGATCCGGCCTGTATCCACTGGCCATTCCGCTTCACGTAGAAATCGGCGATGCGCAACACGCTTTTCCCGGTGCCACCCGGACCCTTGTATTCGGTATCGGCGACGAAGGTGACGAAAGCGGCATCGCCCTGGAAGATCATGTCGAACTCGCGCAGCTTATAGCCGGACATTCCGTAAGGACTCTTGGGCGGCGGTGTTGCGCCCGGGTTGATGCCGTTCGCTCTCAGGTAATCGTCCTGGCCGCGAATGATGCTGCCGGAACCGGTGAGGAAACCAAGCCAGTGTTCGTCGTGTGTAGCCTTGATATCCGCCTGGTCGTGATTGATGAAGGCGCGGAAGATGCGTTCGATGTGGGCGCGGATGGCGGCGCGGTCTTCCGGACGGTCCTCGGCGGGTGCGGCGAAAAGCACGGTGGCGAGCAGGATGAGTGCGGTTACTCTGAAGTACAAAGCAGTCTCCTTTCTGGTGCGGCGCTCCTATAGAACGTCTGTAGGGCGAGTATACGCGTTCCGCAGTCGAGCCGTCAATAGGGGCCTGGCGCCCTGTCCGCACCGTCCCAAAAGCGGACAGCGGCGCAACGCCCACAGGCGCGGAATCATCGCGAAGGCTGGCATGAGGATTGCCCAAGCCCTCGCCATGGATCTCAAACTGGCTCTACGCTCGCTCCGGAAGAACGCGGGATTCACCGTCCTGGCGGTGCTGGTGCTGGCCCTCGGAATCGGCGCCAACACGGCCATCTTCAGCGTGATCGACTCCGTGCTGCTGCGGCCGCTGGGGTACCGCGATGCGGACCGGATTGTCAGGATCGGGAACAACTGGCGGGATCGCGGCATCACCATGAGCAACTTCTCCGCGCCCGATTTCGACGACGTGCAGCAGCAGAGCACGGTGTTCGAAGCGCTCTCGTCGTTCCAGGGCGGAGGCGGCAGCGACTCCGTGCTGGTGGGGAACACGGCGGAATACGCCGCCGTAGTGAGCGTATCGCCGGGATTTCTTCAGGCGCTGGGCGCGCAGGCGGCCGAGGGACGACTCTTCTCGGCTGACGAAGAGCAGCAGGGCGGGCCGCAGGTTGCCGTGGTGAGCGATGCGTTCTGGAAGCGGCGCTTCGGCGCGAATCCAGGAGCGGTCGGCAGCACCCTGCGGGCTTTCGGCAAGGTCTATACAGTGGTCGGCGTGACCCCGGCGGGATTCAGCTATCCCATCGGCGCGGAAGTCTGGCTGCCGATTTCGGAAAGGACCACTTCGCGCACGGCGCACAACTATTCGGCTATCGGGCGCCTGAAGCCCGGCGTCACGCTTGAACGGGCGCAGACGGAGTTGACCGCGATTGCCGCGCGCCTGGAGCAGGCTTACCCAGCCGACAACAAGAACAAAGGTTTCCAGGTGATGCTCCTCCAGGACATGCTGGTGCGCAACGTCAAAACTACGCTGTATCTGCTGCTGGGGGCCGTGGCCCTGGTGCTGCTCATCGCGTGCGCCAATGTGGCAACCCTGCTGCTGGCGCGCGCAGCGTCACGGGCGCGCGAGGTCGCGGTGCGTTCGGCGCTGGGCGCCAGCCGCTGGCAGATCATGCGGCAGTTGCTGCTCGAGAGCGCCATCGTCTCGCTGCTCGCGGGGGCGGCCGGCGTGGTCCTGGCTTCCTGGGGCGTGGATGCGCTGCTGGCGCTCGCGCCCACTGCCCTGCCCCGCTTTGCCGAGGTTCACATGGATGGCTTCGTGCTCGCGTTCACGGTGGCACTGTCGCTCGGCGTCAGCTTTCTGTGTGGACTCGCACCCGCCGCGCAGGCCAGTCAGGTGGACCTGGCGGCTGCGCTCAAACAAGGTGCGGGCCGCGGCTCCATCTCCACCGCATCCGGCTGGCTGCGCGGCGGTCTCGTGGTGTTCGAGATCGCGATCTCGATCGTGCTGCTGATCGGTGCCGGTCTGCTCATCCGCAGCTTCGCGGTGCTGGCGAATACGGATTGGGGCTTCAACCCCGAGAAGCTGCTGGTGATGCAGGCCAACATTCCGGCGTCTACGCTCGAGCAGTCGAAGCGCGTCACGCGCACGTATGGTGAGATGCTGCGCCAGTTGCAGGGCCTTCCGGGCGTCACACAGTCAGCCGGCGTGTACGGTGTCCCCGGCACGTATTCATCGAATGGCGGTTATGTGCTCGAGGGCGGGCCCGGCTTCAGGGAGTTGGGCATGGCCCGGATTCCCCAGGCCGAGTTCGTGGTGGCCACGCCGAATTACTTCAAAGTGATGAATATCGCGTTGAAGGCGGGCCGCGATTTCTCGGAGCGCGATCGGTACGAGAGCGAGTTCACGGCCATCGTGAATCAGGCGTTGGTGAATAAATCATTCCCCAACGAGAACCCCATTGGGCGGCGGATCCAGTGTGGGCTGGACAATCCGAACTTCATGACGATCGTAGGAGTGGTGGGCGATATCCGGCAGGCCGATCCGGCAGTGCCGCCGCGGCCCGCCATCTACATGCCCTACCTGCAGCACCCGAACTACGGGCGCGCCCTGAGCTTCGTGATGCGGACCGCGGGCGAGCCGCTCGCGATGAGCGAAGTGCTGCGCCGCAAGGTCGGTGAGATCTCGAGCGAAATCCCGGTGAAGTTCACCACCATGGACGCGCGCCTTTCCGCCACCGTGTCATCGCCGCGATTCCGCGGCGTGCTCCTCGGTATCTTCGCGGCGCTCGCAGTCGCGTTGGCGATGGCGGGGGTTTACGGCGTAATGGCCTACATGGTGACGCAGCGCGCACCCGAGATCGGGCTTCGCATGGCGCTGGGAGCGGGCCAACCTGTGATAGTGCGGCTGGTGCTGGCGCGCGGGCTGCAACTCGCGGGCCTGGGAGTGACGCTCGGTTTGGCCGGCGCGTTCGCCGCGACGCGCTTGATCGAGACGATGCTGTATGGCGTGAAGCCGCTCGATGGGTTGACCTTCGGTGCCACCGCGGCGCTGGTGACGGTGATCACGGCGCTGGCGTGCGCCGTGCCGGCGTGGCGCGCCACGCGCGTGGACCCGATGGTGACGCTGCGGCAGGAGTAAGCCGGCCGCAGGCCAGGCCTGCCGACGATGCTACACTCCGGCAAGATGGATCTGAGCGATTACACCTTCACTCCGGACCTGGCGCGCGCGGCGACCATTCCGGCGCGCTGGTACACCGAACCTGCCTTCCTCGATGCCGAGCGCCAGCGTGTGTTTGCGCGCACCTGGCAGGCGGTGGGGCACGCGGCATCGGTCGCAGCGCCGGGCGATTACTTCGGCTGCGAGATCATGGGCGAGCCGGTGCTGGTGGTGCGCGGCAAGGATGGCATCCTACGCGCGCTTTCGAATGTTTGCCGCCACCGGGGCGCTCTCCTCGCCGAGGGCCGCGGTCACGCACAAGTTATCAAATGCCCATACCACGCGTGGACGTACACGCTCGATGGGCGCCTCTTCAGCCAGCCGGAATTCGAGGGCGTGGAAGATTGGGACGCGGGCAAAGTATGCCTGCCGGAGTTTCGCGTAGAGACCTGGGGCCCGTTCGTGTTCGTCAACCTCGACCCCGCGGCGCCGCCACTCGCGGAACTGCTCGGCGCCATTCCGGATGAGATCTCGGGCATCGGCTGCCCTATCGGCAAGCTGCGCTTTTCCCATCGCCGCGATTACACCATCGAGTGCAACTGGAAAGTGTACGTCGATAATTATCTCGAGGGCTACCATCTGCCGGCGGCGCACCCCAGCCTGTTCCGCGAGCTGGACTACGCGCAGTACCGCGTGGACACGTTCCGCCACTACTCCTCGCAGATCGCGCCCATACGTGCGCGCGACACGGATGCGCCGCGGCGTTACGAATTCACCGACGGCGACCGCAGCGCGCTCTATTACTGGCTTTTTCCCAACTACATGCTGAATGTGTATCCCGACAATTTGAGCAGCAACCTCATTCTGCCGCTGGGGCCGGACCGCACGCTGACGATCTTCGAATGGTTTTCATATGGCGGGGAAGTGGCGCAGGCGATCATCGACTTCAGCGACGAAATCCAGCAGGAGGACATCCGCATTTGCGAGCCGGTGCAGAAGGGGCTGCGGTCGAGGAGCTACCAGCAGGGCCGGTTTTCGGTGAAGCGGGAGAACGGCGTACACCACTTCCACGGGCTACTGTGGGAGCACTTGAGCCAGCCGGTCGAGTAAGAAGTCGGCGTCGCCGCGGCAGAAGACGAGCGGCGGCTTGATCTTGATCGTGTTGTGCATCGGACCGTCGGTACTCAGCAGCACCCCGAGATCCTTCATGCGGTTGACGAGTTCGGCAGCTTCCTCCGCGGCCGGTTCGAGCGTCTCCGGATTGCGCACCATCTCGAAGCCGAGGAACAGGCCCAGGCCGCGCACGTCGCCGATCGTCGGATGGCGCCCGCCCAGGTCCCGCAGTCCGCGCAACAGATAGCCGCCGGCGTCGCGCGCGTTCTCCTGCAAGCCTTCATCGCGGATCACATCCAGTACGGCCAGACCTACGGCGCATGACACCGGGTTCCCACCGAACGTGTTGAAGTACTCCATGCCGTTGGCGAACGACGACGCGATCTCGCGCGTCGTCACTACGGCCGCGAGCGGGTGCCCGTTGCCGATCGGCTTCCCCATGGTGACGATATCCGGCTCCACGCCCTGCGTCTCGAACATCCAGAAATGCGAGCCGGCGCGGCCGAAGCCGGTCTGTACTTCATCGGCCACGCAGACACCGCCGGCGGCGCGCACGGCGGCGTAAGCCTCGTTCAAGTAGCCGTCCGGCAGGATGATCTGGCCGCCGCAGCTCAGCGCCGATTCGCAGAAGAATGCCGCCACGCCATCCATCCGGCGGGCGGCCTCGGCTACCGAGCCCGCGTAGCGCACGCCGCGATACACGTCAGGCATCGGAACCACCTCGACGTGCCGCGGCTTGCCCCGACCGCCCGGACCGTTGAACTTATACGGGCTGAGATCGACCAGCGCATTGGTGTTTCCGTGGTACGCCGTATCCACCACGATCGTGCCCTCACGGCCGGTGTGGGCGCGTGCGAGGCGCAGCGCCAGCTCATTGGCCTCGCTGCCGCTCGACACCAGAAACGCCACGCTGAGCCGCGCGGGAAGAGTGGCGGTAAGCCGCTCGAGGTAGTCCACCAGATGCTCGTGCAGGTAGCGCGTGTTGGTGTTGAGCAGCGCGGATTGCGCGGCCTCGGCCGCCACCACGCGCGGATGGCAGTGGCCCACGTGCGCCACATTGTTCACGCAATCCAGGTACCGGCGGCCGTCGGCGTCATACAGATGCTGCATCGACCCGCGAATGATGTGGAGCGGACGGGCGTAGGAAATGCTCAGCGACGGCCCCAGGTGCGCGCGGCGTCGATCGAGAAGCGCGGTCAGATCGTGCGCGCCGTGCCCGCAGGCGCGACGGAAGACCTCGCGCGGCCAACCTCGTGGATACCGCGCCAGCCGGCCGAGCAGGGCCCACGCCGGCGCCTCGGAAATACTCAGGTACTCATTCTGCGGCGAGACGCGGGCCTGCCACGCCGAGTAGCAGACGCTCATGGCGAGCCGCGCCACGGCCAGCGTGTAGACAGCGTCGATCTCGGGATCGGTAAGCGGACGGAGCGCGTGATAGCCGCGGACCACTTCGGCCGCAGCCTCGATCGGATCCTGCTTGTCGAGCATGGCGTAAGCGATTCCCACGGCGAGATCGCAGACGGTAGCCGAATGCACCATGTCGCCGAAATCGAGGACGCTGACGACACGCGAGCCGGCGGCATCGGTAAGGACGTTGTAATCGTTAGCATCGCCGTGGATGAAGCCGTGGCGGAGGCGGTCCCACTCGACGGCAGCGCAATCATCCAGAAAGTCCTCGATGATTTGCCGCTGCGGCGCGGGCAGCAGATCCAGGTGCGGGCGAGCAAGCGCGGATTGGCGCAGGTCCCAATAGAACGTCCGCTGTGCTCCGGGATGGGCAAAGCCCTCGAAGGCGTTGTCGATTTCCGCCAGAGCGCGGCCGAGCGCGTTCAGAAGCGCCGGGGTGTGGGGCTGGACTGCGAAGCAGACTCCGTCGATCCACGTAAAAAGACGAACGTGGTGACCGCCCGCGTGCGCGATGTTCTCGCCCGCGGCCGTCGGAATCAGGCGCGGCCAGGCCAAGCCGGTGGCGTGCCTGGTCAGGTGCCGGATGGATGCGTTCTGCAGTTCGAGAATCTCGCGCGGCTCATCCCGGTTCGCGATCTTGAGGACGTATTGCGCGCCCGCCGCGGCTTGCAGGCGGAAGTTCTGGTCGCGCTCGCTGGGCAACGGAACGGCCGCGACGTCGAGCCCGTAGAGTTCGGCCGCCAGACGCACTGCGTGTTCTGCGGAGAAGCGCGGGGCTTTATCGACGACCGGGACCACAAAAAAAGAATACCAGCCCCCGAGCTTGAGCCAGCGCTTACCGCACGAGGGTCACCCTCGTGTACGCCACTTCAAACCCGGCGCGCTCGTAGTTCCGCTGCGAGGTGCTGCCGGGAAGGGTGGAGGCGGTCGCCAGGTCGCAGCCTTGCGCCATGGCCTCGTTCAGACGGGCGGCGATCAGTTCGCGGTGAAAAGCCTGGCGGCGGAAGGCGGCAATCGTGGCGTCGGCGTACAGTGTAGCCAGTCCGTCGCGAAACGCGGCCGCGGCGCCGCCGGCGGGCTCGCCCGAATCGGAGATCGCCAGGTAGCAGTAGGCGCCCGGCATGGCAAAGATGGCGCGGCCGACGTCCATCTCATCCGTGGTCAGTTGCGCCTGATCGAAGAAGCCGGAGCCCACGGTGTGGGACCACAGATCGGCCTCATCCGCCACGGCGCGGCGCGCCCTCACGGTCAACACTACCTCGGTACCGGCGAGGCGTTTCACCAGCACGTTGCTGAACTCTGTAGGATGGTAGCCGCGCACGCCCAATTCGGGGAGCAGACCAGGGTCGGCGAGCGGGCAAAGGTCGAGCTTGACCTGGGCGCCGCGGCTGCTGAAGAATGCCTCCATGGCGTCGAGTTCGGAGCCGGGCACCGGGCCGCTCAGCCCGATCCCGACGGCCTGGGTCAAGGGTGAATCGACGCCGGCGAAGATGGCGCAGCCGCCTGCCACCTCGATCATCGACGCCCCGGGCGCCGCCGAGCAGCCGCGTGCGTTTGCCGTCTCGGCGGCTTCAATTCGGCGCGCGAGTGCTGCATCGGCGTGAATCATGGAATCATCATATTAGTATGGCAATCGAAACCTTGAACCTGTCCGTCCGCGGCATGACCTGCGGCAACTGTGCGCGTAGCGTGGAACGTACGCTCGCCGCCATCCCGGGTGTGAACAAAGCCACGGTCGACCTCATCGGCGCCCGCGCCACCGTAGTGTACGACGCCGACCGCGTGAAGCCCGAGGCCCTGGCGAACGCGGTGCGCGATTTGGGCTACGAAGTGCCCGCATGAAAACCGCCGCACCAGAACGCGTCGACCTGCCGGTATCGGGGATGACGTGCGCCGCCTGCGCCCGCACCATCGAGCGTACGCTGGCGCGCACGCCGGGCGTCGAGAGCGCGCGCGTGAATTTCGCCACCAACACGGCGACGGTTGAGTACGATCCGGCGCGGGTGAAGGTGGGCGATTTCGTCGGCGCCATCGAAGGGCTGGGATACGGTGTTCCGCAGACTGCCCAGGCGCCAGATGCCGAGGAGCCAGGCTACCGCCGGCGCCTAATCGTGGCGGCGGTGTTCGCCTTACCGGTGGTGGTGCTGGGAATGTCGCATGGCAGCCCGATGCTGCAATTGGCGCTCTCGCTGCCGGTGGTTTTCTACTCCGGAGCGCCATTCTATCTGGGCGCGTGGAAGGCATTGCGGCACGGCTCGGCCAACATGAACACGTTGATCGCTCTGGGCACGGGCGCGGCGTTCGTGTACTCGGTCTATGAGACGCTGCGCGGCGGCCACGAGGTCTACTTCGAAGCCGCGGCGGTGATCATCGCGCTCATCCTGACGGGCCGGATGCTCGAGGCGCGGGCGCGGCGTAAGGCGTCGGCTGCCATCCGCGGTCTCATGGATCTTCAGCCGCCCACCGCGCGCGTGCTCCGCGACGGCGCCGAAGTGGAGGCGCCCGTCGAAGAGGTACGGATCGGGGACATCGTGGTGGTGCGGCCGGGCGAGCGCATCCCCGTGGACGGCGCGGTGCTCGCCGGCGAATCCGCGGTGGATGAATCCATGCTGACCGGCGAGAGCCTGCCGGTCGACAAGGCAATGGGCGCCACGGTATTCGCGGGCACCATCAACCTCTCCGGGAGTTTCCGGTACGAGGCGAAAAAGGTGGGACGCGGCACAGTGCTGCAGCAGATGATCGAGATGGTGAAGCAGGCGCAGGGCTCGCGCGCGCCGGTGGCACGGCTGGCCGACGTGGTGAGCGGCTACTTCACCGTCGGCGTGTTGATTGCGGCACTGATCGCGTTCGCGGTGTGGCTGTTCCTCGCGCCATTCTCGACCGCGATGGTGAACGCGGTGGCGGTGCTGATCATCGCCTGCCCGTGCGCGCTGGGCCTGGCGACCCCGACCGCCATCATGGTCGGGACGGGACGCGGCGCCGAGCGCGGCATCCTCATCAAAGGGGGCGAGGCGCTTGAGATGGCGCACCGCATCGATACCGTGGTGCTCGACAAAACCGGAACCATCACGCGCGGCCGGCCGCGGGTCACCGCCATCACGCCCGCGCCCGGCTGGAACGAAGACGATCTACTGCGCGTAGCGGCTTCCGCGGAACGCTACTCGGAGCACCCGATTGCGAAGGCGATCCTCGACGCTGCCGCCGAGCGCGGTGTGACGATTGAAGACGCCACGAGTTTTTCGGCGCTGACCGGCCAGGGCGTGCGGGCGGTTGTGGCCGGCCGGGAAGTTCTGGCGGGACGCACCGCGGGCAGCCCGGACGTGAGCATCACGGTCGATGGCGCGGCGGCCGGCACCATCCGCGTCGCCGACACGGTGAAGCCCGAAGCCGCAGCCGCCGTACGCCGCCTGCGCGACATGGGGCTTGACGTTTGGATGCTGACCGGCGACAACCGCGCCGTCGCCGAGTCTGTGGCGCGCGAGGCCGGGATCGATCGGGTGCTCGCCGAGATCCTGCCCGATCAGAAGCTAGCCGAAATACAGAGGCTGCAGGCGGCGGGCAAGCGTGTCGCGATGGCGGGCGACGGCATCAACGATGCGCCCGCACTGGCGCAAGCCGACCTCGGGATCGCGATGGGCTCGGGGACTGATATCGCCATGGAGGCCGGCGACATCACGCTGATGCGCGACGATCTCAACGGCGTTCCGGATGCGATCGAACTCGGCCGGCGGACCATGCGGATCATCCGGCAGAACCTCTTCTGGGCGTTCGCGTACAACACGCTGGGAATTCCGTTCGCGGCGCTGGGGCTCCTGTCGCCGATGGTGGCCTCGGCCGCGATGGCGCTCTCGAGTGTGACGGTGGTGACGAACAGCTTGCGGCTGCGATAGACGGCTGCTCCCTCGGCCATCGCCCGTTCATCGCGGCACCAGCTTGATTTCCACTCTGCCAGCCCCGGCCTTGCAATCAGGAGCCAGCGTAGCGCTAATAGAAGGGGCGGCCGGTGTACCGCGCACTTGTCTACTGCGGGTGCCGGTTCGTTCGCGGTCATAGTCGCCACGAAACGATTCCGCACTCCGGCTTTGCAATCGTGAGTGACCCCGAGATCTTGTTCGCCGTCTGGTTGAGCGACCAAGTTCCGCCGGTCTCGGGGTCGGACCAACTTCCGCTGACGGCCTTACAATCTACCGCCGACGCAGTCCAGGTAGTTTTGGGAGACGCTGGCGTCGCGGCCGGACAGCTCCGATCAGCCGGCCATGGCCGCGCCGGTGCTTCAGGTTGTGCGGCGGGCACGGTCCAACTACCAACGTCGCCAGCGGGACTCGCATGTCTCCGGGCGTCCACAATCTCCAGAAACATTCAATGCGGTCCGGCGAACTGGGCGGGGTTAAACCTGACCGCGAATTGCACGGTCAAAGTGGTGGCACCGGACACTTGAGCATTCGAGCAACCGGAAAGGAGGCATCGATTGTTCCAGAGTGAGTCATTCCCACCGGCGGCGATTGGTCCCAAGTATTTGCCGGCTTGATCTGAAAGCAAATACAGACTCCTGGTGCTTGCCTCGTACCGCACGACGCATCGATTCGTCCTGATAGCCGCGCTCGCCTGGAAGTGTAGGCGGGTCCGATCGAGGTCAGCCCTACCGTTCTCAATTGAAAATTCCGCAGTAAAAACTTGGGCCGAACCTTCTCCAGCGGAGGGATTCACGGATACTACTCGAGGGCCCGACATAGACGGCTGGAGGACATGGAGGGCTTGGTGCAAAACTGCGGCAGCCTAGCTTAGGTAATTCGTTTCATCAAGTCCAGCGATCCGAGCTCTCTCTTTCCGACCGAAGAGGAAACCTTGCACGTATACGATCCGTCCCCGCCGTGCGCCATAAAGCTCGCTGGCAGGTAGGCAACATAACCACTCGAAGGGTCTTGCCCGCCGATGTTCAACTCCAGCAATCCCGGCCTTCGTGTTTCTTCATCATAGTTTGCCGGATATTGCTTTGGCTCACACCTGCCGAATCGGTCACATTCCTTCCAGACGCCAATTTCACGCCTTCCGCGTAGTTTCCCGCTGACCCTTGGAAGTCGCGATTGAACCAGGATCATCCAGCAGATGCGGACATTTGGCCTTGAACTCGCTTGCTGCGATGCGGTGCTCCATATCGTCATCTTATAACCTAGATTATGCACGGAACGGGACTTGGCGCTCCTGTTAACGTGAGCAGCGGCGCGGCTGCCGGGTTGCTGGGCTGAATCTGCTCTGATCGTCCCTTTAGTAAGTCAACGAACGCTTCCGTCCTCCCATTTCCCTGGATTTCCGGTTCTGCCTGGCAGCAACTTCTTGCGGCTATGTC
>JBGPHT010000106.1:0-25565 GCA_041484525.1 Bryobacteraceae bacterium
GCAGCGCGCCGCGCAGTGGCTGCGCAGCGGCATGGGCGAGTACGCCGTCATGTCCGAGCCCAATATCACGGCGGGCCTGAACCAGTTGCGCGACCAGTTGAAGGGCGTGCAGCAGATGCTCCAGGGCAACCAGGGCAAGGCGGGAGCCCAAGGCGATAAGCAGATGGAGCAGACGCTGAGTCAGGTGGAGCGCCTCCGCCAGCAGATGGAGCAGTTGACCGGCAACAGCCGGCAGCAGGGCCAGCAAGGCGGTCAACAACAGGGCCAGCAGGGACAAGGCGGCCAACAGGGTCAAGGCGGCCAGCAGGGTCAAGGCGGCCAACAGGGTCAGGGCGGCCAGCAGGGCCAACAGGGTCAGGGCGGACAGCAAGGCCAACAGGGTCAGGGCGGCCAGCAAGGTCAGGGCGGACAGCAAGGCCAAGGTGGACAGCAAGGCCAGGGTGGCCAGCAGGGTCAGGGCGGCCAACAAGGCCAAGGCGGCCAACAGGGCGGCGGCGGACCTGTGGGCGGACCGAATCGCGGCAACGGCCAGTGGAACTCGGAAGGGCCTCGCGCCGGCCAGTACAACGGCGGCGCGAATGGCAACCCGTACGGTGGCGCCTGGAACGGAGGCGCGTATCCCAACGGGCCGGTGCGTCCCGAGGATTTCCAGCAGAACTACCGCAACACGCTGCAAGCTTTGCAGCAGCTTCAACAGGCGACGGGCAACGACCCGGCCATGGCGAAGGACGTGCAGAACCTCATCCGCGACATGCAGCGGATGAACCCGTTCAACTACGCCAATGACCCGCTGCTGACCGAGCGCATCCAGGCAACGCTGGCGCAGGTGGAGCAGGTCGAATTGGAGCTGCGCCGCAAAGTGGACGAGTCGTCGAACGGCGGCAGCGTCCGCAGCCCCGGTAGCGACCGGGTCCCGCAAGGCTACGAAGACAAGGTAGCCGAATACCGCCGCAAGCTGGCCAAGAGCAAATAGACAGAAAGGGCGCCCTCGTGCGCCCTTTCCCGCGCCGCCTCCAATCGCTGTAGACTAATAGACACCAATCTCGATAGAATACGAGGTGATTATGTCCACCGCGACCCAGGAAGGCCTCGCGCACCGGGAACCCTTCGAACAGCAACACGAGCAAACCGTCCGGCAGGAGATCGAAACGTTTCGCATCAAAGCCGAAGCGTTCATGGCCGGTGAAATCACGGAGGACCAGTTCCGCCCGTTCCGCCTGAAGCACGGCATCTACGGGCAGCGGCAGCCGGGCGTCCAGATGGTGCGGGTCAAGATCCCGAGCGGCCTCGTGACTGCCCGGCAGTTGGAGCAGTTCGCGCGCATCGCGGATGAGTTCGGCGGCGGCAAGGGGCACCTCACTACGCGCCAGAACATCCAATACCATTTCGTGCCGCTCACCCGCGTTCCCGATCTCATGCACCTGCTGGCCGACGCCGGCCTCACCAGCCGCGAAGCCTGCTACAACACGGTGCGCAACGTGACGTGCTGCGAGTGGGCGGGGATTGCGCGCGACGAAGTTTTCGACGTGCGCCCGTACGCGCATCGCATCGCCTACGCATTCCTGCGCAAGGATCTCACGGTCGACCTTCCGCGTAAGTTCAAGATCGCATTCGACGGGTGCCGCGGGAAAGATTGCATCGCGGGCGCCATCAACGATATCGGTCTGCGCGCGGCGATCCGGGACGGACGCCGCGGCTTCCGTATGACGATCGGCGGAGGGCTCGGGCCGCTCCCCGTCGAGTCGCAATTGCTGGACGAGTTTGTGCCGGAGGAACGGCTGCTGAACAAGTGCGAAGCCATCATCCGGGTCTTCAACAAGTATGGCAACCGCAAGAATAAGAACCTGGCGCGCATGAAGTTCGTGATGCGGGACCGCGGTTTTGCCTGGCTCAGCGAACAGATCGAGAAGGAGTACGCCGGCATTCTGGCGAACGGCGGCATCGCGTGGCCGGAGATGGTCCCCGAGGGTTTCGGCGGCTATCAATCGCATCCGCAGCCGCTCGGCAACGGTGCGCTGCTGCCGGTGGTCCAGCCGAATCACAGCGGGAATGCGGACTACGACGTCTGGCTCAAGAGCAACATCAGGGAACAGGGGCAGCCGGGCTACGCCGCCGCGATCGTGCGGATCGACCAGGGTAACCTCACGGGCGACCAGTTCCGCGGACTGGCGGGGCTCGCTGCCACGGCCGGCGACGGGCTGATCCGGACCACCATCGCGCAGAACCTGGTGTTGGGTTGGCTGCCGCTCGGCCGGCTGCCGCAGATCTATCGGGCGCTCCAGGAACTGGGCCTCGCGGAATCGGGCGCCGCGCAGATCGGCGACGTCGTGACTTGCCCCGGCGCCTATTCGTGCAACCTGGCGCTCACCAAGTCGATGAACCTCGGCGCGGCGCTCGAGGCCGCTGTGCGGGCTTATGACGACCCTCAGGTAAAACAGCTTGCCATCAAGGTCAGTGGTTGTCCGAATGCGTGCGGGCAGCACTGGATCGGCGATTTCGGTTTCTACGGCAACGCCCGCAAGATCGACGGCAAGGAAGTTCCGTATTACCAGATGCTGCTCGGCGGCGGTTACGACGAGCAGGGCATGATGCGGTTCGGTCTGGCGGTGCAGAGCATTCCGGCGCGCCTGGCGCCTGCCGCCGTGACGCGCGTGCTCGATCATTTCCTGGCGAACCGAGCGGCCGGCGAATCCTTCCGGCAGTATGCCATGCGCTTCAAGGTCGAGACCTTCCGCGAACTGACGCGCGATCTGGCCAAGCCGGCGGAGTTGTTCCCCGAGATCTACCAGGATTGGGGCGACACCGAAGGCTACTCGCTGCAGCTCGGCCGCGGCGAGTGCGCGGCGTAAATCGGGTCTGCTATCGTGCCAGTAGATGCACAAGATCCGCCGCGTCCTCATCAGTGTCACGGATAAATCCGGCCTCCTCGATTTCGCCCACGCGCTGACCGCCCTGGGCGCGGAGATCGTCTCGACAGGCGGCACCGCGCGCGCCCTCCGCGAATCCGGCATCCCCGTGAAAGATGTCTCCGAAGTCACCGGCTTTCCCGAGATGCTCGACGGCCGCGTCAAGACGCTGCACCCCAAGATCGCAGGCGGCATACTGGCCATGCGGGCGCGGCCCGAGCACATGCAGGCGATCGAAGGGCAAGGGATCGCGCCCATCGACATGGTGGTGGTGAATCTCTATCGCTTCGAAGATGCGGCGGCGAAGAGCGGCGCGAGCCGCGAGGAGCTGATCGAGAATATCGATATCGGCGGCCCCACCATGATCCGCGCCGCCGCCAAGAACTACCAGGACGTGGCCGTCGTGGTCTCGCCCGCCGACTACCCGGCAATCATCGACGAGCTACAGGCCAACGGCGCCGCGCTCTCGCTCGAAACCAAGTGGCGTCTGGCGAAGAAGGCATTCCACACCACCGCCGATTACGACTCCGCCATCAGCGCGCGCCTCGAGCAGGAGGATTCGACAGGTCCGCTGCCGGTCTCGCTCAGCCTTCGCGCGCCCAAGCTGATGGACCTCCGCTACGGCGAGAACCCCCACCAGTCGGCCGCTCTCTACGGCAGGCCGGGGAAGGGGATCGCCGGCGCCCGCCAGTTGCAGGGCAAGGAGCTGTCGTATAACAACCTGGTCGACCTGGATGCCGCGTGGCAGTTGGCCGGCGAATTCGGATCTCCCGCTGCGGCCATCATCAAGCACACCAATCCCTGCGGCTGCGCCGAACAGGCCACACTCGCAGAAGCCTACCGCAAGGCCCTCGAGTGCGACCCGGTCTCGGCCTTCGGCGGCGTCATCGGACTCAACCGGCCGGTGGATGAAGAGACCGCGCGCGAGATCGCGAAGCTGTTCGTCGAAGCCATCGCCGCGCCCGATTATTCATCCGAGGCGCTGGCGGTGCTCGCCGCCAAGAAGAATCTACGACTGATGCAGGTGGCGCCCGGCCTCGATCCACTGGTGGTGAAATCCATCTCGGGCGGCTACCTGGTGCAGACGGCCGACGATGCCCGGCTCGATCGCACCGCCGCCGTCGTCAAGACGAAACGCGCGCCCGACGATCGGGAGTGGCGCGCCCTCGAGTTCGGCTGGAAAGTTGCGAAGCACGTGAAGTCGAACGCCATTGTCTACGCCCGCGCCGGCCAGGTTGCCGGAGTGGGCGCGGGGCAAATGAGCCGCGTCGATTCGGTGAAGATCGGCGCCCTGAAAGCGGTGCTGCCGCTGGCCGGCACGGTGGTGGCCTCGGACGCGTTCTTCCCGTTCCCCGACGGAGTGGAAGAGGCCGTGAAAAACGGCGCCACGGCGTTCATTCAGCCGGGGGGCTCGGTGCGCGACGCCGAGGTGATTGCCGCCGCCGACCGGCTCGGCGTGGCGATGGTCTTCACGGGGGTGCGGCATTTCCGCCACTGACGAGCAGTTCATGCGCGAGGCGTTGCGGCTGGCGCAGCAGGGCGAGACAGCGGGCGAAGTGCCGGTGGGCGCGGTGGTCGCGATCGACGGCGAGATCGTCGGCCGCGGCGCGAACTCACCGATTGCCCGCTGCGATCCCACAGCCCACGCGGAGATTCTGGCGCTGCGCGAGGCCGCCGCGCACATCGGCAATTATCGCCTCGAAGGCGCCGTCCTCTACTGCACGCTCGAACCCTGCGTCATGTGCGCCGGCGCCCTGGTGACGGCGCGGATCGCGCGCCTCGTGTTCGGCGCTCGCGACCTGCGCTTCGGCGGCATCCGCAGCAAGTTTCAACTGGCCGATTCGGACGTGCTGAACCACCGGGTGGAAATTGTGGAAGGGGTGCTGGCGGTCGAGTGCGTGGAGTTACTGCGGGGATTTTTTGGGGGCAAGCGTGGATCGCCTGCCCCCAATCGGACTAGTTAGTTAAAAGTTGAACCGCAAAGCGAACTCGAGAATGCGTCCGCCCGGATCGTTGGTGTTCGACAGATCGCGATAGGCCCCGTTGTTCGGAATCTGTCCGAACCCGGAACCGATAGCGGAGGTCGTGGTGATGCCATTGCCCGGCGCGAACAACAGGAAGTTGGTCAGGTTGAACGCGTTCAGCGCCTGGATCCGGAGTTCAACGTTGGCCTTTTCTCCAATGTAGGTCTTCTTCACCAGGCTGAAGTCCCACTTCTGCTGCCAGGGGCCGTAGAAATAGAGCGGGTAGCCGAGCTGTCCCGCGCTCGTCGCCGGCCCGATGTAGGGCTGGTTCGGATCCAGGTTGGCCAGTGTCTTGCCGCCCACTTCGAACGCTGCCATGGTATTGTCGATGAAATTCTGCGGCAGGTAGTAGACCACGCCCAGACCGTTGGCATTCGTCGTCTTCCGGAGAGACAGCATGCTCTGGAGCTGGCTGGCGGTGATGCCGTGCAGCGTCACGCCGGAATCGCTGGTGTTGAACGTCTGGCGGCCGCTGGTGAAGCGGATCGGCGAGCCGGACTGCACGCGCGCCACCGACGCCAGTTCCCAGCCTTCCAGCACCTTCTTGGCGACAACGTTGTTCACGTTGCCCAGGAAGTGGTGCTTGGGTCCGAAGGGCAGCTCATATACCCAGTTCATCTTGAGTGCCTGCCGGATGTCAAAGGGCGATGGGGATTTGTCCAGAGCATAATCGCGCAGCGTGGTGTAGCTTCCGCCGCGGCCCTGGCTCTGTTCGTTCGAGGTCGAATGGCTCCAGGAGTAGCTGCCCTGGAAGAGCAGGCCGCGCGAGAACCGTTGCCGCACTTCCAACTGCAGGCCGTGGTAGTGCGTGTCGCCGCCGTTCACGACCACACTGGAGCTGCCGTTGAGCACCGTCGGGTTCACCTGGAACATGTTCGCCGGATATCCCGCTGCCGTCAGCCGGTTGATGTTGGCCGCGGTGGTCGCGATGGTGTTGGCCAGGCGTCCGGCTTCGCCCTGGATGAGGCGCGTGGCCGTCGTTGTATCGGTTCCGGTGTTCAAGGCCGTCTGGATGATCGGAATCGCCTTCTGTCCCGGCAGCCCCTGGTTCCCGTAGTTGGTGCTCTTCAGAGTGGTGGGCGAAAGCTGCGACACTGAGGAGACGCCGTTGGCGATTGCGAGGTTGTTCTGGGCCGTCTGGAAGTCGGCCAGGAACCCGTTCTCGAAAACATTGATCTCGTTCAGATTGATGGTGCGCCAGAGGCCCGTTCCGCGATTCCCTACGTAGCGGACTTCGAGCACCGTGTCGCGCGTCAATTGCCGCTGGAAGCCGATGTCCCAGCTCTGCACGTACCCGACCTTCAGGTGCGGGTTGAAGTCGGTGATGCTGGTGCCGGCCGCGACTGCCAGCGGGAACTGCGGCGTCGTCGAAGGAGGCTGGCGCGAGGGCAGCGTCCCGTTGCGGAACAGCACCGACCCGGGGGCCCCGAACTGGGCCGGCGTGGTGCCGGGATCGACGGTCGTCGTCAGGTTGCGGCCCTGGTTCCCACCCCAGGTGGCGAATGTGCCCGCGTCTTCGCGGATCGACGAGATGGCGTAGCCGGCGCGGATCACGCTCTCGCCGCGGCTGCCGATCAGCCAGCTCAGGGGCTTGAAATCGGTGCGCGGAATCTGCCATGCCAGACCGACCGAGGGGTTGAATTGCCCGGCGCCGATGTCATACCCGGCCGTCCCTGGATCCACCTGGTTCAATACTGGCGCCGCCGCTTTGGCCGGACCCGGGCTGAACAGGTTGCCGACGCCCGAGGTGCCCCACAGCCCCGCATAGCCGGTGCGCGTGTAGACGCCATTCAGGTTGACCGGTGCATTCTGCCGGTCCCAACGCAAGCCGTAGTTGACCGTCAGGTGCGCCGCAACGCGCCACGAATCCTGGAAGTAGAGGCCGAATTCGCGCTGTTGGTTGCGGACGATCGGCTGATAAACGCCGTACGTACGCGTCTTTTCGTCTAGCACCACTTGGTTCGTAATGCTGGAGACGCGCCCGGTGAGCAGCGCATAAAGAGAAGCCGCATCGCTCAGGTTGGTAGCGGTCGCGCCAGGGAAGTTGCCGGTGGTGAAGATCCCGGTGCTGCCGGTGTTGATGGGATCGTTGGCGGCGACGCCGAAAGCGATTCCCGGGACGAACGGCGCGCCCGAGGAGGCGGTCGTCCATATGTTCACCTGCGTGAAGCTCGTGCCGAAGTTCCACAGGTGTGAGCCTTGCGCGAAAGTGACGTTGGCGTTCCCCTGTTTGAGCGGCGTATTGCGCCGGGTTTGACCCGTCGTACGGAACGGGTTCGTGACGAAGCCGAAGCCGGGCGCGTACCCTCTCCACTGCGCGAAATCGGCTGCGGAGATACCGTTGTTGAAAATCACTGTTCCGCCCACTAATCCGAAGCGGAGTTCGCTGGTCAGCCGCGATGTGAGAGTGGAACGTAGTGCCGCCACCGCCGAGAAAGCGATGCCGCCCTGGTTGCCGGGTTCCTGGTTGGCGCTGTTCAGCACGTTGCCCGTGCCCGGAAAGATCGGGCTGGCGGTGCCGATGTTCACGCCATCCGGCGCCCGCAGATTCGTCTGATAGTTGTAGACGAACTCGACGTGGTGCTTTTCGGTGACGTTCCAGTCGAGGCGCGTGCTCGGGAAGCGGCGATAGTTGCCGCCCTTGCTCTGAAAGTCGAGGCTGTTGCGGTTGTAATCGCTGTTGCTCGCGATGCGCGACTTCAGTCCGGGCTGGCCGGCCGTCAGCGAAGCAACCTGGCTGAGCGTCTGCGAGAGAATCGGGTCGGGAGTCGAAGTGTATCCGTTGGCGCCCGCCAGTTGGAGCACGTTGACATTGCGAACCGTGCCGCCGGAGCTGTAGGTGAAGATGCCGTTGAGTGCGCTCGGCACTAGCACCGTGCCCTGCGGTTCGCTGTACGTCTGGGGCAGCCGGAAGATCTCGACGTGCGCAAACCAGAACAGTTTGTTCTTCTTGATCGGCCCGCCGATCTGGCCGCCGAACTGGTTAAACACCATGTGGTCGCGCGGCAGGCTGTTGATGTTGTTGAAATAGTAATTCGAGTTCAGGTCCTCGTTGCGGTGCTGCTCGAACAGGCCGCCGTGCCACTCGTTGGTTCCACTGCGCGTCACCATCTTCACCTGGTAGGCGCCCTCGGCGTTGCTGTCCGCTCCGGCCGACGCGCTCGACACCGTCATCTCTTCGATGGCCTCGGCGCGCGGGAAGATCGCGTTGAAAAAGCCGTCGCCCGAGCGGTTCGAGTTGTCCTGGATGTTGATGCCGTCCAACGTGACGTTCATCGCCGCCTGCGGCAGCCCGTATACCGACGTGCTGCGCGGCACGCCCGGCGTCGCCGAGCCCGGCTGCGTCACGATCAATTCGGTCAGGTTGCGGCTGGTGAACGGCAATTCATGAAGCTGCCGGCCGACCAGCGTCGAGGTCACGGTCGCGGTGGTCGTCTGCAGGATTTCCGCGCCGCCCGACACCTCCACCGTCTCCGCCACCGCGCCTACTTCGAGCGAAGTGTTCACTCGGGCCGGAACGCCCGCATCCACCTTCACGTTTTCCGACGTGGCCGTTTTGAAACCTGCGTGGGTTACCGTCACCGTGTACGTGGCGGTTGGCATCGAGGGCAATGCCCAGAAGCCCTTTTCATCGGTAACCACTGTGAACACCTGGCCGGTCTGGGTATTCGCTACCTTCACCTGGGTGCCCGGAATCGAGGCGCCCTGGGGATCGATGACGGTGCCTTCCAGACGGCCGGTCATAACCTGCGCGCTGGCTACTGTAACAAATGCGGCCAAAATCAAGAACACGGTGACAATCTTCTTCAATTTACACCTCTAGTCTAGTGCTGAAATGAACTCTTAGTACCCCGGTTGGGTCAATCTTACGGGGTTTGGGAGGGCTCGTCAAGACTCCGAGGGTAAATTGTGCGCAGCGATTCAGGGCCGCTACTGTCAGGCAGCGCTTATGGATAGCGGGAATTAACCGCCTCTCACGGGCGCGGATTTATGCTATTCACTTTTGCCAGAGTGCGGATGCTGACCTCGATTTTGTCGCTCACCCGCAGAATGAACGTACTGGGGTTCTTCATTCCCCACTTTATATAAGGAACGGGAAACGTGGTGCTGGCGGTGTACTGTCCATCCCCCGCTTCCACTGTGAGTGGTATCGTTACCTCGTGCTCGGCTCCGTGTATCGCGAAAATCCCGTGAAGTTGCACGTGTGAAGTCCCGCGCTCCGCCACCGGACCCGCCACACGGTCCAGCCGGAAAACAATCTCGGGATACTTCGCGCTTTCGAGAACATCGGAGTGCATCTTCTTGTCGCGTCCTGCGCTGCCCGTGTTTCCGCTGGCGGCATCCACCACCAGTTCGCCGGACGCCTGTCCGGTCTTCGAATCGAACCGCATAGCGCCGCGCTTCAACTGGAAAGTTCCATGGACGGTGTGTGCAGTAGCCGACAGGGTAAATGCAATTTTGGTCTGAGCGGGATCGATCTGGAGAGCCGCGACCTGCGCGGGAATCGCCGGCGCGGCCGCCAGCAGGACGGCGGCGCAAACCAGATGGGGAGTGAACAGCCGCACTGGCTCCATCATAGGGTCAACATTTGCCAGCCGAGTGCCACTCCGCTTGTAAACAAGCGAGGCAGTGAGAGCTTACCCACATGCATCGAGAGCAGGGCCGCGAACACGCGCGGGTTGGAGGCCAACGCGCGGATGGCGCGCCGCCGCAGCCGCGCGCGGCTGTCCAACAGGAGCATGCAGTCCGCCATGAACTGCGGGCGCCGGCCAAGGCGCCGGTGTTCGGCCTGGTAGAGGGAGAGATCGCCTGCTGCGAGCGCGACCGCCAGTGCCGCCGCTTGTTGAAACAGGACGCAGAGGCCTTCACCCGTGATAGCGTCGATCGAGCCTGAAGCGTCCCCCACCAGCGCTACGCGTCCGCGATAGACGGACTTGAGTTGCCGCGAGGCAGAGACGGCGCCACGCTCGGCGGTCGCCGGTTCAGCCGCGCGCAATCGCCGCTCCACGTCGGGAAACGCGGGAAGCGCGATGTCGAGCCGCAGACCCGGGTCGCGCGAGATCAGCGCCACGCAGACTTCATCGGTGGCGACGGGCGTCACGTAGAGCTGGCATCCGTCACCCCAGTGGAGCTGCATGAAGTCGCTCCACGGCGCCATGCGGTAGTGGCGGCGAAATCCGAAGCGGCGCGTGTCGCGCGTACTCGCATCCAGCTTCGCCCAGCAGCGCACGCGCGATTGGCCGCCGTCCGCGCCCACGATCCAACGCGCGCGCAACAGCCGGCCATCGACCAGCACGCCGTCGTCAGAAATTCCCGTGATGCGCGCTCCCCATGCCGCGCGTACGCCGGCTGCCGCGGCGCGGTCCACCAGAAGCTGGTGCAGCGCGGTACGCCGGATGCCAACGCCAGGGCCCGCCGGGAACGAAGCTTCCACGCATTCGCTGCGATCGCAGAAGCGAATGCCGCGGAAGGGGTACGTCTCGACCGCATCGAAATCGATGCCGAGCGCGCGCGCCGCTGCCAGGCCGTCGGGCATGATGCCCTCGCCGCAGGCTTTGTCTATGGGTGGAATGGCGCAATCCGCCACCGTGACATCGAAGCCGCGCCGGCGGGCGGCAATCGCGGCCGCTAATCCCGCCGGCCCGCCGCCGATCACGAAGATATCGGTTGCGGCCGGCAGGTCGGTCATTGCGCTATGGTCTCCGCCAGCGTATTCAGCCGCGACAACTCCTGCGCGTACAGCGGATTCTGCGGGAAGTCGCGCGCCAGTTCGCTGAGCAGTTCGTGCGCGCGCTTCTCGTCGTGATCCCGCATCGCCGCCACCGCCAGCAGCATGCGCGCGAACGGCGCCAGGTAGTGGCCCTTCTCCGCCGTCAGTTTCAGTTTCTCGATTCCCTTCTCTTTGTCGGTCTGCGCGCCGCCCAGCCGGAGGAACCAGCGCACTATCACCGGCTTCACGCTCAGCATGTAGTTCTCCACACCCACCGCCAGCCAGGCGTCGTAGAGATTTGGATCGGACGAAAGCAGACGCTCGGCCATGAGGCGGCCCGTCTTCATCTCGCTCAGCGATGCCGCGTAGCGCTTCTCGACCAGGGCCATGTAATTCGAGCGCAGTCCTTTCGCCAGGATGGCGGCGAACTGCGCGTTGCCTTCTTTCGGAGCGCGCGCCGCCAGTTGCTCCGCCGCCAATAGCGCGGCGTCGAATTTGCGTTTGACGGCGGGATCGGGTGTCAGCTTATGGTCCGTAACAAAGTGCTGGTCGTGCACGAAGAACTCCGCCTGCAGAATGTGCAGGCGGTCGAACTCCGCAAACAGGTACGCAGCGGCGTCGGACACCGGACCCATCGGATCCTGCGGGTGCACCACCTGCCACTCGTGAAATGTCTGGTGCGCCTGGGCGAATTGCAGGTTGTACATCTGCCGGTAACCCTGCTCGATCGGTGTTTCCGCATGCCCCAGAACGGCGGCGGCGCAGAAAGCGGGTAACAGCAGATAGGCCCTATATGTCATAGATATCCCAGATGTTGCATTTTGCTCACTTATTAGGAGACGGTTGCCCGCCCGGCGCCGTTTCGTATCGCGCGGACACAACCGTGCGGCAATTTGCTGGCCGCTTACTTCTCGGGCCCGCCGGTGGACTCGCGCACCACCAGCGTGAGCTCGATCACCACGGTCTTCGGGGGCTTCTTGCGCTTGGAACCAATGGCCTTGATCAAAATATCGGCCGCCTGCTGCCCGATCGCGGTGCTGCTCTGGTCGATAGTAGAGAGCGGCACTCGCAGCAAATCCGAGTAGTGCACGTTGCCGACGCCGATGACCTTGATCTGTTCCGGAATCCGGATACCGGCTTCGAGGATCGTCTTCATCGCTCCCGCGGCAGTTGGGTCGTTGTACCCAAAAATCGCATCCGGCCGCGGTTTGAGCGCCAGCAACTCGCGCGCGGCTTCATACGCCGTGGCATCGTCGGTGGCATGCACCACGTATGTTTCGGGCGTCTCCAGACCGGCCGATGCCAGCGTATCGCGATATCCCTTGAGCCGCCCCACGCCGGGCGTGAGCGGGGGACCCGCGATGTGCGCGATCCGCCGGCAGCCGCGCTCGATCAGATGCCCGGTCGCCATTCGTCCTATGGCTTCGTCGTCGGATCCCACGTAGGGCGCGTGCGCATCCGTGAAGCGCCGGTCGATGAGTACGAACGGCACGCCGCGCGCTTCCATCCGCTCGAATACCTGGGTGGCCGAAGGAGGCTGCGCCGAAGCCAGTATCAGCCCGTCCACCTGCCGCGACAGCAGCCGGTCGACTTCGCTCGATTCGACTGCGGCGTCCTCTTCCGAATTGCAGATGACCACGTCGTATCCCAGCGGCCGGATGGCCGCCGACACGCCCTTGGCTATCTCCGCGAAGAACGAGTGCATCAGGTCCGGCACGATCAGCCCGATCATGAACGTACGCCGCGCCGCCAGACTGCGCGCGACCCAGTTGGGCTGGTAGTTTAATTCCTTGATGCGGGCGAGCACGCGGCTGCGGGTCTCCGGCCCCACGTCAGCGCACCCGCGAACCACCTTCGACACGGTCATGACGGATACATTCAGATCGCGCGCAATGTCCTTGAGGCGGACGGGGGAATTCGGAGGATTTGCCATTGTAATTCGTTGCGCACGATCGCGCCGGGCGAACGCCCTAACGCAGCCAGAACCGCGAGTATACCAAGTTACACGGGAGGCCGGATCGCGGTAAGAAGGTCACGGCGCAAACCACTCCTTCGGCAACGGCTCCGGATCGCCGGAAAGAATCTCCGGCGCCCACTGCAAAAAACTCGCCGTCCGGGGATTCCGTAGCAGTTGCAGTTGGGCCTGGCGCAACGCCTCTGCCCGGCCCTTTCCGGCGCTGAGTTCCTTATAGAACCTCCCCATGAGCGCTTGTTGCGTGTGATCTTCCAGAGCGGCGCGACGAATGTCTTCACGCCCGCAATCGCTGCCGCCCGGCGCATTCCGAAAACGCGTCTCCGGACGATGGCACGCCATCGGCCATCCAGCACTGCGAGAGGACCAGCATCTCCGAGCCTTGCAGGTCGAGCGATTGCAGTTCCAGCGCCGTGAGCAGGCCGTCCTGCGAGGAGTCGCCGCCGCGTCCGTAGGCCTCTTCCAATACGATCGCCGACAGACTCATCACCCGCGCCGCGACGACGAACAGACTGCTGGGCGCGATACCGTAATTCGGAAAGCCTCGCGGAGTATGGCTGGAGTTGTTCAGGATTTCCTTGATGTTCGGCGCTCCGCGCGTGCTGGCTACTCCATAGGTGGTGAACAGCAGTTGCGATCGAGGCGCTGCTCACCGCGGTAACCAACACCTTCGCAACGTTCCCGCTGTTGGTGGCAGCCACAAGAAAGTCGAACAGGCTTTTCAAGGCGGTCTCGTCGTAGCTGTTGTTTAACGTTGGACCGGCGGCGCCGAAGTTTATCGCCCTGGCTTTACCCTGCGGTGTGATGCCGCTGGCGTTCCACAGGAGGTCCCCACCGGAGCTGGCGGTCGCGCCGGTGTCCAGGCTTAGAGTGCTATTGGTTTGAAGAGTCGCGGTCTCACGAATGGGAAGGCAAAAACTAGCGCAGCCGCCGCAATTCGCCGGCATGAAGTGTGCCTCATGGCGAGAATCCTCCTGAGATATCAATGGGGATTGCACGCCGCTTTCTCTCAGAATTTTGCGAGATGTGATTCGTGGGTTACTTCGACGCCGTCAACCCGTCCACTTGAACCTCGAGGAGATGGTTGACGCGGATCCCGTAGATGCCGCCGGTGCTCGACGTCGCGCCGCTCTTGGGCGTCGAGTGCACCACTGTGCCATTGACGACGTAGTCGATCTTGTCCGCGCCGACGCGCACTTCAAGGTCGTTCGTAGACTTGCCGCTGGCATCAGGTTTCTTCACCGCGTCGTTTGACTCCTTCGACGACACGTTTTCAGTGGTCGCGTCGCCGTTGCGGCGCTTGATCAGCCAAGTCCCATTCTGCGCGATCACGAAGTACAGATACTTCTGCTGCGGGCCTTCGAGGTCGCTGCCGCCGAACACCAGGCCGTAATAGTTGGTGTGGCCGCTCGGCTTCATCAGCGTAAACGTTCCCTTGAGAGTGTAAGTGCCGGTAGCGGTGTTGGCCGGATTCCAGTACACGGCCGCTTGGGGATTGGTGGCGTGGAAGCCTGATCCCATTGTGACGAAACCGATCGAGCCGGCGGCATCCGGGTCCGACGCTGACGTGCTGCGATCGACTCGCAGCTTCCAGCCCTTCGGCGTTTGGGCGACAAGCGCCGCTACGGCGACGAGCGCGAGCACCGCAACCTGAACGTGACGATTCATCTCGTGTTCCTCCATTTTCAGCCGGTCCGTTGGCAGGGCGACGTAACCGATTATATACTCGGACGCACGCTGATTCAGATACCAGGTAATCTGAAACAGCAGGCGCGCTGCTGCCTGCGCATAGGAAGGTGCATTTCCATGAAGCGATTGTTGGTCCTTGGGCTCCTGACCATCCTGGTGATGATTGGAAAGGTTGCCGCTTCCGAACGCCCTGGACGCGAGAAGACTTTCCGGGCTTATTGTCGCGACGCCTCTCATGGCCGTCGGAACTGGTTCACCAGCGCTTATACCTCGATGGGTCCAGCATTGATGTTTGCCCACAAGCACAACAAGGAAAACCCGGGTCATGATGCGAGCATCGCGGTTGTGCGCGGCGCTGAGCCTGCCCACGTCATGCAGCGCCGCTAGCCCGCGATTGTGACTGGCCCCTAAGGCGCTGCCACCACGGCTCCGGCCTGAGCCCGCTTCAACAGGAAATAAAACACTACGGCGCCCGAAACAGACTGCGAAAACGACGACAACACGCTCGCCAGCGCGGGAATCTGCGGAGCGACGCATTTGCCGAGAATGGTGTCTCCATCGATTGCCCGGAAATCAGCTTGCAGCGCGCCCGCATCCAGCGTTTTCGAGAATTGAGCCGGCCCCACCTGGTATTGCGCCTTGATTTGCTGGCCCTGCGTCTCGAACGAAACCTGAAACAGAACCGGGCTTACCTGGTTTAACAGGGTGTTGGCGGTGGTAGGCAGCAGAACCAGGTACCCGCTCCAGCCGCCCGTGAGTTGGGCCAGCGCCGGCACGGTGTTGCGCGGATCGGCGAAGATGCGTCGATGGTCCTCGATGGACATGTTTTCAAACGGATAGTTGTTGCGCGCCAAGACAAAGGCCGCGAACTCTATTCCGTCGGGGAACGTCCCCAGATGCATGATGCCGATCGCGTTCTGCGCGTCGATCACCTTGATGGTGTCGTACACCATTTTGTACGGGTCGTTGGTGTAAGTCAGCAACAGCACCGGATCGCCCTTCTTGAAATATCGCCGGCGGTCATCGGGATAGGCCACCTGGCGCACTTCAGGCAACCCCGGCAAGGCCTGTAGCTCGTAGTTCACCACGTACCCTTTGGCCACCCCATTTTGAAAGCTGTCGAAGCGCTTCCAGAAGCTGCCGCCCGCGAATGTTCCCCCCACCTCCTCCGCGCCTGCTCCTAAAACGCTGCCGCGAATTTTCTCCACCCAGCCGAGCAGCGAGTCCTGCGCGAATGAGCCCTTCCAGAAGGAATCGTGGAAGATCCGGCGCTGATCGTAGTCGATCCGCACCGCGCCGGTGTTCACGAGTTGCTCGATCCCCAGGCCGGGCGTGTCATGCAGAATGCTCTCCAGATCCGCCGTCGGACGCGTGCTGAAGTAGTCCGAAACCTGGGCGCCGCGCAGCACTTCGGCCTGCACATCGGCGGCGAACTGCGACGCCGGAAATCCGAGAGGATCGTATTCGCGCTGCATGAACTGCGCGGTAAATGCGATGAAGCGCATGCGCGCCTGCAACTGCATGATCGGATCGTTGGTGCCGGTGATCTGGAAGGAGGCAAGGAAGCCGGCGAGATTCGAAACCGCCGCAAGATCTTCGAAGGTGCGGAACTTCATGTACCCGATGCCGATCTCCTTGCTGGTTCCATCGGGCTGCTGGTAGACGTGGGTGTAGAGAGTGGTGTAGTCGCCCAGCAGATCGCGGATCGCCTGGAAGCCGCGATCCTTCTGCATGTATTTCACACCTTCGAGCGTGTAACGTTTTCCGGCGTTGTCCGGGAATTCAATGTGGTAGCGCATCTCCGCATCGCCGGTCTGCGGATTCACCCGCAGGTAGTGGAAGTTGCTCTTGGATTCGTCGATCGAAAACGTCGCCGATGCCTGTCCCGCGAACTGACCGAAAGAAATCGTGCCCTTGAGCTGCGCCTCGTGCTCGTAGCCATCGACGAAGTCGTTGACATCACGCACCGTCATCCGGACATCGAACTGGCAGGTGACCGCACCGGCTGGATTGCCCGAAGCCGGGATGCGCGCATCGATGGTCAGGTCTCCGTCGCGTCCCGGCGCCGGTGTGCCGGCGCCCGCGAAATACCAGCCAACCATCTGCTCATCGAACGTCATGCCGATTCCGTCGGGCAGTTGCACATCCAGGAATGGGCGGAGCAGAGTATTCGTCGGCAGCTCCGATCCTGCGGCGCGTGTCAGCGTGTAATAGAAGCCGAATTTTCCGCCGGCCTCCGTGTGAAACAGTCCCATCGACGAGTTGCTCACCAGCGGACCGATCACCGCGGGCAGTTGAGTCACGTACTTCCCGACCAGTAGATCGCCGGGCGCTTTACGGATCTCGTCGTGGAAGGTGGTGAAGTCACTCAATTCAAAGTGGTCCTTCAGGAACGTCGGCGTGATCAGCCCTTCCATCAGGCCCATCAGTTCGTAGCGCGCCACGAAGCGGCCGTCCGGTTGATTGCGGAACTGCAGATAGGCGACACCGCCGGCGTGGTTGGCATTCGAAATGACGTCCATGCGCCAGACGCCATCCAGTTCCGCCGCAGTGGGCGTAGCGCCCGCGGCGAACAGCGCCGCATGATCGTCCACCGTCATGTTGGCGAACGCGTAGCGCCGCGTCATCGGGAACGTGAAGATCCGCACCCCGTTCGGGTACTCGCCCAGATAGACACGGCCGATCAGCAGATCGTCGTTGATGACCTTGAAGATGTCGTAGAAGCCCTGCCACGGCGGATCGAGATAGCGCAGCAGAATGTATTTCCCGGGTTCCAGCGTTCCGGTATCGTGTCCCGCTTCGATCTCTTCCAGGCTGTTGCGGGCGTGAATCCGGCCATCGGTATCGCTCGTGATTCCAGTGTATTTGTTGCCCTGTTTGTGAAACTCTTTGCGGAACCCGGTGAAGATCACCGACGACATGGCGTTCAGCACATGCCCCTTCGGGAAGAAGCCCTTCCAGTAACGATCGTTGCGAATCGTCTGCGCCGCGGTATCGATTACCGGCGTGCCGCCCTGGTTCAGCAGCGCATCGATCCCCATCGTAGGGCAGCGGCGGAACAGCGCTTCCAATTGTGCCTCGTTGTAAGTAACCACATCGAGCGCGTCAATCGAAGCCATACTGACGGGCCGGACCGGTTGCGGATACGCGTTGCCGCCCAGTTGCTGGATCTTGCGTTCCACGAAGCGTTCGGTGAGCGCCGAAATGGTGATCAGCGGGTTCACGCCCAGAGCGCTGGGAATCACCGACCCGTCGGTCACGTAGAGACCGGGGTGCACACTTCCATCGCCGGCAAACACGCGTCCGAATGGATCGACCGCGCCTTGCAGATAATCGTCGCCCATCGGGCAGCCGCCAAGCGGATGCGCCGTAACCAGGTGGCCGAGTTGAAAAACGCTCCACGTCGGATTGGAGATGAAATTGGCCCCCAGGGCGCGCGCGTGGCGCCGCAATTCCTGATTCATGCGCGTGAAGATCTGCTGCTGTCCGGCCTGGTCCCAGGAGACGCGGATTCGTCCATCGGGCTCGGTCCACGGCGCTTCGAAGAGAATCGTGCCGCGCGCGTTATCCTGGCCCATCACCAGGTAGAGCATGGAGTGGTTCATGGCGCCATTGGGATCGTGCAGTTGTCCCGTCGGATCCAGGTCGCGCCGCAGCCGGTCGGCTTGTGCCTGTTCATTCCCGACGACCGTGTCCTCGCCGCGAATCAATCCGAAGACGGCTTTGCTCGCCTCCGCGTAGGCGCGCGGGACGGAGAAATCTTCGATGGTGATGCGCTGCGCCTCCGGCAGGCCGGCGGTGTAGCGTACCGCGCCCACGATGTTCGGTCCGGGCGCGGGAGAATCGCCGGGACCCGGTGTGTCCGCCGGCGCGTAACCCAAAACGTTGGTCTGCACGTCGCCGTTGTACGCCAGTCCGAAGAAGTCCCCGTTGCCGTTGAATTTCGTGCCTAGGGCGGGTGACACGCTCAGGCCGTGCATCTCCGAGCGCAGCAGGATTTCGGTGGAATTCAACGAGCCAGCGGAGAGGATCACCTCGCCGGCATCCAGCGTAAACGACTCGTCGTCGCCGGCGCCCTTCACATGCTTTCCGTGGATGCGCCAGCCGCCCCCCGCGCGTTTCTCGATCCACTCGACCTTGGTCTGCGTGAGAATCGTGGCGCCCGCCTTGGCCGCCATCGGCAGGTAGTTCATGTAGAGCGTGTTCTTCGCCCCCACGTTGCAGCCGGTGACGCAGTTCCCGCAATTGATGCAGGGCTTCTGATTGACGCCGAACGCATTCGGCCCATCCACCGTGAAGTTGACGACGATGTCGAGAGCCTGCGCGCGCAAGCCTAACTGTTGCGCGCGCCGGTCGAGCGCCTGCACCTTGGCCAGGTCGAATGCATGCGGATGGGGATTCGCCGCCAGAGTCTGGCGGGCGCGCTGGTAATACGGCAGCAGCGCGTCATATCCGATCGAAGTGGGCCAGTGAAACTGCTCGAACACCTCGCGATCCGGCACAATCGCCACGTTGGCATTGATCAGCGACGTGCCTCCCAGTCCCGAGCCCTTGATCACCGAGATGTCGGGGTAATTCAGCAGCTCGTACAGTCCGAGGGGATTCAGGTCGCTGCGCGTTTCGCCCACCACATCCAGCAGCGATTCGGGAAAGCTCCCGGGCTGCCACTCCTTGCCCCGTTCCAGAACGCAGATCGAAGGCTTCGGATTCAGGTTGGCGGTCGCCAGACGGGCCGCCGAGATTGCGCCTCCGTAGCCAGAGCCAATCACCACGAAATCGTAAGCCTTCTTGCGCTGCTCCCATGGTGTTGCAAGCATCACTACTCCTTGTGTGCGGGCTGAAGCCCTATTTATTCTGTGTTGCCGGATTCGCCTCACTCAGCATGTCGCTGAAGTAGGCGTTCAGCAGGCGGCCGGTAGGATCGTAAGTCCGGCGTGCCGCGGCGAACGTCTTGAGGCGGTCGCCCAACGCCTGCTGCATCTGGGCGCGCGTGATGGCGTCAGTTTGGTTGAACAGCGGAATCCCGCCATGCGCCGAGCAGAACTGGTTGTACGCGATAAGGAACTCCGGCCAGCCTGGGTTGCCGGTCGAGACCGGATCAATCGTCATCACCGGGCCGTCATACGAATAGGAAAGCAGCGAGTTACGATCCTGCGAAATCCAGTACCCCACGTTCAACATGTTGGTCCGGTATCCCTGCCGCTGGTAATACTGTTTACAGAATGCGAAGTATTCGGTAAGCACGGCGCCGTACGTCGCCTCGGGAAATGCCGACAGACTGAACGTGTAACGGCTGGCATCGGCAACGACGGGGTAGCGGATGATCTGGTCGGTGGAGATGGTGTAGTCGCCGGTGATGAGGTTCTCCAGTTTGAATCGCCACATCGCGCAAAACCCGTCGATCACACCGTAGCGGATGTCTTGGTTGTGAATGTTGTGCTCCACTTGCGAGCAGAAGAGCGGCCCCGCGTTGGCCCACATGTAGTTGCGCAGGCGCCAGGCGACGCGGTCCGGGTCGCCCGTGGCTCGCGGATTGTAGTGCCTGAATTCGATGGTAATCAGGTTGTCGAACGGGAAAATGTAATACATCATCGAATCGCCGCGAGCCTTCAATTTCGGCAGTTGAGCGCTGAACTCCTCGATCGTAAAGGTTTCGTGGCGCACCCACATCGGCAGAATCGGCCGCACACGAAAAGTTGCTTCGTAGACGATCCCGAACGTGCCATAACTCGAACGCGCCTGCTGCATCAGCTCGGGTTGATCCTCGGTCACCTCCAGCAGATCGCCCGATGGCAGCACCATCTTGATGCGCGTGACATACGAATTCACCTGGCCGAATTCGCCCGGCATGGAGGCATCTTTAGTGCCGCAACAGGCGGCGCTTCCCACCGAGAGACTGCCGATTTCGCAGTTCACATAGAACTGCAGGTGATGCTTTTCGAGTGTCTGTGCAACATCAATGTATATGGCGCCGGCTTGCACCGTAACCGTCTCGCTGGCGATTTCGAGGATGGCTTTCATCTTCGACATCTTGATCAGCGTGCCGCCATCGGCGGTACCGCAGGGGGAGGTCGAGTGGTTCGAGCCGACCGCGCGAACCGGCGAAGGGTACTTGCCGGGATTCTTCAATACAGCAATGATGTCGTCGACGGAAGCCGCTTCCACAATGACAGCGGGGTGGGACGTGATGTTCCCGAACCAGTTCGTTACGGATTCCGGCATGATCCGCCATTCTATACCGTCTAAGGCAAACCGGCTGGCGAACGGCAGATCCTGTCTCAAAGATAGTGTGAATGCTCACCTACGCACTGGTGAGGCTCTCGATCGTCTTCAACAGGTCTTCGGCGTTGATGGGTTTAGTGATGTAACCGTCCATCCCCGACCGCAGACACTGTTCGCGCGTCTCGGTCATGGCGTTGGCGGTGAGAGCGAGTATGGGTACGCGGCTCTGGCCCGCTTCCAGGCGTCGTATCTCGGCGGTGGCCTCGTAGCCACCCATCAGGGGCATTTGCAGGTCCATCAGGATGACGTCGAGCGGTGCGCTGATGAACGCCTCAATGGCCGCACGCCCGTCGTGCGCCGTCACCACACCATGACCTGCCTTGGCGAGGATCATGGTCACGAGCTTCCGGTTCACCGCGTTGTCCTCAACCAGCAGTACCTTCAGCCGGCGGCGCGGGCTCGGCGGGGCAGCGGGCGTCGAGGCCCCGGGTCCCACGAGGCAAGGGCCGGCGATCGCCTGCTCAATGACCTGCTTGAGATCGGCTGCGACGACCGGCTTGGTGAGGTAGTAGCGTACGCCATAGAGATCGTGCGCCGCGGCATACAGGGCGCGATCGAGCGAACTCAACATCAGAATCGCGGTGTGATGGGAAGGCCCCATCTCGTTGACCCGGCCAATGAACTGGAAACCGTCCATGCCTGGCATATGCAAATCGACGAGCAGGAAGTCGAATGGCTTGCCGTGCTGGCGGTCGAGTTCGATCGGACCGAGCGCCGCCTCGCCGCTTTCCGCCGAGACCGTGGCTACACCCCATTGCAGCAGCAACGCTTCGATAATCCCGCGGTTGGTCGAGTTGTCGTCGACCACCAGGCAGCGTCTGCCTTGAAGTCCGGCCGAGTGGACCAGCGCCGTATCCGAGGAACGATCCTCCATCAGGAGCTCGAAGCTAAAGACGCTTCCCACGCCGGGCGCGCTTTCCACGGACAGCCGGCCGCCCATCAACTCGATCAGTTTGCGGGAAATAGCGAGGCCGAGCCCCGTGCCGCCGAAGCGGCGCGTGATGGTGCCGTCGGCCTGGGCGAAGGGTTCGAAGATCAAGGCCAGGTGGTCAGGCCCGATGCCGGCGCCGGTATCGAATATCTCGAACCTCAGAGCCGCCGTGCCGCTCCCGGACTCCAGACGGCGTACTCTCACGCCGACTTCGCCGTGTTCCGTGAACTTGACGGCGTTGCCGACCAGGTTCAGGAGCACTTGCCGCAGCCGCGTCGAATCTCCCAGGACCTGCAGAGCCGCGCCGGGCGCAACGTCGCAGAGTAGCTCGATGCCCTTTTGGTGCGCGGCCAGTGCCAGGGATCGCACCGCGCCGGCCACTTCGTCTTCCAACGAAAACACGACGGACTCGAGGGTCAGCTTACCCGCCTCGATCTTCGAAAAATCCAAAATGCCGTTGATGACGGCGAGCAGGTTGTTACCCGACTCCCGGGCCAGTGTCAGGAAATCTCTCTGCTCGACGGTCAGCTCCGTGCTGAGGGCAAGCTCCGTCATGCCGAGTATTCCGTTCATCGGTGTTCGGATTTCATGGCTCATGTTGGCCAGGAACTCCGACTTGTGCCGGCTGTTGGACTCCGCCAGCTCTTTGGCGTGCTGGAGCAAGCTGGTACGATCCTGTTCGCTTTTCTTGCGGGCGGTGATATCGCGGATGTATACGACTGCGCCATCGCACCCCTCGAAATGGAACGGTACGGCGGAGACCTCGACATCGAAAACCGCTCCGTCCAGCCGGAAGCACTGCTGCTCGATCACCGGCACTGCTGCCCGTTCCTCCAGCAGGATTCGCATCCGCTCGGCGGCGACCAAGCGATAGTAGGGGTGGTACCTTTCGAGGACGGATTGGCCGACGAGTTGCTCGGAATTGTCAGCTCCAAACAGGCTCAAGGCCGCAGGATTGAGGTATCGAAAACGCTGCCCCGTGTTGATATAAATGCCCTCGGGCGCGCCTTCGACTAATTGCCTAAAACGCTTCTCGCTGTCATATAGCTCGGCCTGGGCCTGCCTGCTTTCGACGGACGTTCCTGTGATGCTGGGCAGGTTGAACATCCAGTCGTCCCCGGTCAAGGTGTCGACAGTCGCTTGTCCGATGGCCGCCAGCGCGAAAGTCTTGGCGTCCAACGCGTATGCATTGGTGTAGCTCCCGTTCCCTCGCCGACGAAAGGCCGGAAGCCACCTGGCCAGCAGCTTTTCGACGAGAGTGCTCCATGCCCGCCCTTCCGGTAACTGCCGCATTGTCATGGCGAAAAGGAATCTCTCCAACGAAGGTAGATAGCTCAACGCCAGCGCTTCGTTCAGTCCCCCAAGTACTCTATCGACAGAACGATGCAGGACATTATGGTCTATGTTTGAGATCTCTTCGCCCGAAGCGCTGCCGCGATTCGCCGATGGCGGCTTGCTGGACCCCTCTACTATCGGGCGCCCGCACGCCTGAGATCGGCTTCGATTTCGGCGTGACCCTTCTTCCGCGCCCAGGCGAGCGGCATCGCCCACGGTGCACCCGCCTGGTCCGGATCGGCGCCCCGCTCCAACAAAAAGGCGAGCGCCTCCCGCTGCCCCCCGCGCGGCACAGCCGAGCGGCGTCGAGCGATACTCCTCGTCGATGGCGTCGATATCGGCGCCATGATCGAGCAGCAGGCGAGCCTTTGGGATATCGCCCTCCGCCGCCATGTGGTGCAGCAGCGTGAAGTGATGCCAGTTCATATGATTCGGATTCATGCCGCGTTCCAACAGAAGCGCCGCGATCTGCCAGGGAGGTCGCGCCCGCGAATGCCAGCACGGGCCAACTCAGGCCGGCGCCGGCGATGCGAGCCAGGCGCTCGGGGCGGATCGCGAGCAGGCCGCGGAAACCCGCCCAAGCGACCGCGATGCCCGCCGCCCCTCCAAGAATGCAGAGCACGATGCCTTCGGCGAGCAACTGGCGGAGAATCCGGCCGCGCGACGCCCCCAAGGTGAGGCGGAGCGCGATCTCTTTGCGGCGGTCGCTGGCGCGGGCCAGGAGCAAGCTGGTCACGTTGACGCAGCAAATCAAGAGCACGAATGCCGCGCCCGCGAACAGTGCCGTCAGCGCGGGCTGAATGTCACCGAAGGCGTCGGCCTGCAGGCCGGCAAGCCTGAATTGCAGTTGGTTGTCGGCCAGCGCGGTGGAGGCCGCGCGGACTTCCGCCGACACGCGGTCGAGATCGCGTTGGGCGTCCGCCAGCGTGACGCCGGGCTTGAGACGAGCTACCAGGCGAAGAAAGCGCCCCGACATAGACCGCACGTTCGGGCCAAACGGATCGAAGACCTGTTTATCGGCCGGCACGTTGGCGTCCGGCGCAAATTGAAGCTGGAACTCCGCGGGAAGTACACCCACGAGCGTGGCGGCCGCGTCTTGCATGGGCAGACCCTTGCCGACCAGTCCCGGATTTGCCCCGAACCGGCGGCGGAAAGTGCTGTCGATCAACATCACGGCGGGAGCGCCCGCATCCTCCTTCGTGAAGGTGCGGCCGTGCGCCGCATGCACGCCCAGCACATCGAAGAAATTGACCGTCACGCGGGCGGATTTGACCTGCTCGGGATCGTCGCCGGTGAACGTGCGCGGCGCGACCACCCAGATGGCCCCGACTGCAGCCAGCGACCGGTTACGCCGTTCTATTTCGCCGAGCATCGGGCCGGAGAGCGGAGCTCGCGCGCCGGCGTCGCGATAGCTGGCCCAGATACGCACCAGCCGCCCGGGTTGGTCGTAGGGCAGCGGATGAAGCAGCACGCCGTAAAAGACGCTGAAGATTGCCGTGTTGACGCCGATTCCCAAGGCGAGCGTGACCAGCGCAATGATCGCGAACGAGGGACTCCGCCGCAGCCCGCGCCAGGCGTACACCACGTCCTGCAGGAATGCCTGCAGCACGGATCCCACCAAACCGTCGCGCACTCTCTCCTTGACTTGCTCCAGCCCTTCGAACTCGATCCGCGCGACCCGGCGCGCTTCGGCCAACGACATGCCGCGCGCGACGAACTGGTCGACCATCATTTCGAAGCTCGATCGAACCTCTTCATCCAGATCGTTCTCGAGGCGTCGGCGGCGAAAGAGGTATTCGAACAGACAGGCGAGGCGGCGGATCATCACGCGCTCCTATCCTTCCGATTCCAGCATCCAGTTCATGGCCGAGGTCATGCGATACCAGTTGCGCTTCTCCTCGGCAAGCTGGGCGCGGCCCGCGCGAGTGAGCGTATAGTAGCGGGCGCGGCGGTTATTTTCCGATGGGCCCCATTCGCCTTCGATCCAGCCGCGCTGTTCCAGGCGGCGGAGCGCGGGAAAGAGCGATCCGGGTTTGACGACGAACGCGCCGCGGGTCACCTGCTCGATTCGGGCAGCCACGCCGACGCCGTGCATGGGGGCGAGCTCGAGCGCGCGCAGTATGAGAAGATCCAGCGTTCCCTGCAGAATATCCATAGCTGATTGTCATAATCTATCATGAGAAAGGCCACTTTCCTATAGAGATTCTTTAGGAGCGCGCGGAAGGCCCCGCCTCGGGCGGACAGGTCCTCCGGAACGGGTGCGGAGATGACTGGCGGTGCAACACGGTTTTTTCGATCCGTGTCAAACGGGACGTGCCAAACATCATCTGATTTCTATTCATCTGATTTCTATTCAAGGGTTTCCGGGAGAGTCTGTACTGCGATGCATGCTAAAATGCACCACGCCAACGCCAGCCAGTTCTTGCAATCATTGGCTACCTTCGTCGAAGCTGACCATAGCGCCCACTGTGCCGATCATGCGTGTGACAGCGGGTGAAAACGAAGTGTTCTGCAAATCCAGTTGCCGGTCGCGAGGGCAGAAGCCGTGGCCGCAAGTAGGGCCATGAAAGTAGGCACGTTCGAGTTCCAGCAGTCCCCGGATGCGGTGGAAGGTTTTGGCGCGCCGGCCCGCGTAGCGTGCGGAACCGCCGCAAGGACAAGTAGCCGGCGACTGCTCGCCATCCCGGTGACCGGCGTTCAGGCGCTGCTGGACGGC
>JBGPHT010000107.1:0-25395 GCA_041484525.1 Bryobacteraceae bacterium
TCTATGTTTGGTCAGCGCTTCGAACCGGCCTCGGAATTAACATCGCACGACGGCAGCGAGCGGTAACCTTTTGACGAGTGGTGACGTTACTTAGTCATCTCCCCTCGTGCGCGTTTTTCAAAGGTCTTCGCTCAGAAAAACCCACCTTTACCACAGGCTGCTATGTGCTCAAAGAGAGCCTGGATCGGCTCTGGACCTACCGCTACGAAGGCGCCATGTTGAATTATCTCCAGAGTTGGATGAATCAGTTGCGCTGGCAGCGACTCAGACCCTTCGAGAAGCTGGCCGAAATGCTACTGAATCACCTGGAGGGCATTTCGAACTACTGCCGCACCAAAGTCCCACTGGGAATGGTGGAAGCGGTCAATGGAAATATCAAATTACACCGTCGGCAATGGCAACCCTGTCGCACGCGCACTGGTTAGCGGCTGGCAGTTTTCGGGGATCATCACGTTCTCGTCGGGAGCGCCGATCGCCATCACGGGTTCCGGCTGTAACACGCCGGCCATTACCTCGACTTACATCGCAAGTTACAACCCTTCGTTTAATGGGCCGGTCCGTATCAATGGTGACTACGGCACCGGCAATGCTCTGGCTCCAGGCGCCGTCGCGTACTACGACAAACAAGCATTTGTTGACCCGGCAGCGTATACCTTCGGGAACCTGCCGCGATCGGCTCCGTATGGTCTATTCGTGCCGGGCCTGCTGGATGAGTCCGTCAGTCTGCGGCGGGAAATCGGCTTCAATGAACGCTGGAAACTCGCCATCACCGCGGACGTATTCAATCTCACGAATTCCGTCCATTTCGCCGCACCCGGAACGAATATCGATTCCGCCAACTTCGGCCGGGTGACGACGACGACCAACCTACCGCGCAAGTTTCAGCTCAATGCTAGAATCACGTTCTAGTATTACTGCAGGGCCGACCAAACAATAGCGAGAGGTGAAGGCATGAAGAGGCGTCAATTCCTGAAGTCGCTGGCCGCGCCGGCGACGCTCGGATTTCCCATGATCGTCCCCCGCCGCGTGCTGGGCGCCGGCGTGACTGCGCCGAGCGGCCGCATCACGTTCGCCTCCATCGGGGTGGGCTCGCAGGGCACCGGCAATCTGCGGGGGTGGCTCAACAAGGACGATGTCCGTGTGGTAGCCGTATGCGATGTGCGCAAGGAGTACCGGCAGCGGGCCAAGGATGCGGTAGATACAAAGTACGGCGACTCGAACTGTAAAGGCTACAACGATTTTCGTGAGTTACTGGCCCGCAAAGACATCGACGCCGTGAACATCGCCACTGGCGAACGCTGGCACACGCTGATCTCGATGGAGGCAGCCCGTCAGGGCAAACACATCTACTGCCAGAAGCCTCTCGCGCTTACTGTCGAGGAGTCCAAGGCGCTTCGCGACACCGTGCAGCGCTATCGAGTGGCCTTCCAGTTGGGCTCCCAGCAGCGCTCCAGCCAACTCTTCCGCTTCGCCACCGAACTGGTTCGTAATGGAACAATCGGCCAGCTTCAGAACATCGCGATCGGCTCCGCAGGAGGCGGGCAAACCGCTTTGCCGCTGGGCCTGGGCTTCACCGCGATGCCGCAGGAGAAACCTGCCCCAGTTCCCGAGGGCGTGGACTGGGACCTGTGGCTGGGGCCGTCGCCCTGGGCGCTGTACAGCGACCTGCGCATTACGCGCACGTGGATGTCGATGTCGGATTACGGCTTGGGCGCCATCGGCGGCGAATACGGAGTGCATGACATCGACATCGGGCAGTGGGCGAACAACTCCGACCACACCACCCCGATCAGTGTCGAGGGCATTACCGGCGAGGTCTATCACGATATCCGCGATACTCTCACCACTTACGAGATCGAGTATAAGTACGCGAACGGCGTACGTATGCAACTAATGGACCTGGTCACGGCCCGCAAGCGCTATTCGCAGTTTCAGTTCGGCGAGAGTGTAAAAGGCGTCAGCGTAGGTCTCATCCTTTTCGGCACCGAGGGGTGGATCTGGGTGAGCCGCGTAGGCATCCGAACGCAGCCGGAGTCGCTGGTGCGGACCGTGTTCGGGCCGAACGACGTCCGCGTACTGCGGAGCGACGATCACAGCCAGAATCTTCTCGACACGATCCGGACCGGCCAGCCCAACGTTTCCCCGGTCGAGGTTGGAGTGCATGACGAGATGATTTGCCAGATGGGAGACATCGCGGGCCGCATGCGGCGCAAGCTTGAGTGGGACCCGGTAAAGGAAGAGTTCAAGAACGACCCGGCCGCCAACCGGAAGCTATCGCGCGTGATGCGGAGCCCCTGGAGGTTGGAGATTCCGGGAGCGCCGTTAGTCGGCAGCCCCAAGACAGGTGGGTGAGGACAGACTTGCGCGCCGTCGTTGTCATGATCGTGGCCGGAGCCCTCATTGGCTCGGCACAAGTGCCGGGTGGCGCTGGCGCTGCTCCCGCGCAGGTGTCGAGATCGACCGTCGCCGGTCCCGCGCCAGGGTCCGCGTCAGGACGCCTCGAGGATTGGGCGAAGCTTCGCACGGCGGCCTTTCCAGTCCTCGGCTGGCGAGTGGGTATTGCTGCGGACCGCTTCCGGAATCTTACATTTTTCGAAGCCGCGGGCAAGGCCGATGAGCTCGGATTGGGGAGTATTCAAGGATCCAGCACGCAAAGGGTCAGCGCCGAAATCCCCAAGAACCTCGACTACAATCTGCAGGCGGGCGAGCTGGCGGGAGTAAGGGAACGGCTGCGCGCGGTGAACGTCAAGATGCCGGCCTACTTCACCGCCACCATCGGCCCCGACGAGAACTCTATCCGCAAGCTGTTCGAGTTCGCTAAGGCTCTCGGCATCGAGACCATCGTTTCCTCTCCGTCCCCCGAGTCACTCCCTACGATCGATACCCTGGCCACTCAATTCGAGATCAACGTGGCGATTGAGAACCGCAGTCTCAGGAATACTCTGAACGTGCTCGCCGGCCGCAGCAAGCGGATCGGCGTCTACGCGGACATCGGCGCCTGGAGTGAAGAGGGGATCAAGCCGCTCGACGGCCTGGCGCTAGTCAAGGATAGACTGATCGCGGTGAACCTGCGCGACCGCAGCGCCCTCGGGAGCAAGGGCCGCGATGTCGCGCTGGGCAGCGGCGCCGCCGGCCTCAGGGAGTTTGTCCGCGAGATGTACCGGCTGGATCTCAAGCCCACGCTGATCGTAGTGGACACGATCGGCGCGAGCGATGTCGCCGCCGACCTCTCGCGATCTCTCGAAGGTCTCGAAAAGGCTCTGCAGCCGGTGGCGGGCGATCGAGTGAACCAGATGTCCCGTATGGCGGCAATTCGCGGACCGGATCGCCTGACGCCCGAAGAGCGGCAGAAGATCGAAGCTTCCCTGCCGCGGCAAGCTGCAGTGAGACCAAAGAAGCCGAGAAAGCTCCTGGTGCTGGATTTGAACATCGCCTATAGCGGGCATCGTTCGATCCCTGCCGAGAATCTGGCGCTCGAACTGATGGGTAAGAACACGGGCGCGTACGAAGCCGTATTCAACAACGATCTTGACAACCTTAAGTACGACAAGATCCGGCAGTACGATGCTGTCTACTTGAACAACACCGTGGGGATGATTTTCGTGGATGCCGAAGTGCGCGAGGGCTTGCTCCGCTTCGTGCGCGAGGGCGGCGGCCTCGCCGGGAATCACGGCACCAGCCACGCCTCGATGGATTGGCCCGAGTTCGGAGAATTGATCGGCACGAAGCACGGGATTCATCGTGAACCCACCGAACAGGCGATGCTCAGAGTCGACGACCCGGACAGTCCACTTACTGCGGCATTCGGCGGCAAAGAGTTCCTATATCAGGACGAATTCTTCCGGTTTCCCGTGGGACCGTATTCCCGCGAAAAGCTGCACGTGCTACTGAGTATCGACGTGGCCAAGACGGACATGTACCAGGGCCGCGGGTGCGCCCGGCCGTGCGTGCGCACCGACTACGACTACGGCGTTAGCTGGATCCAAAGCTACGGAAAAGGGCGGGTGTTTTTCTGCATCCTGGGCCACAATCCGACGCTGTTCACGACGCCGCCGCTGGCCCAATACTTTCTGGCCGGAATTCAATTCATTCTCGGCGATCTCGAAGCCGACACCACGCCCAGCGCGAAACTGGCCGCGAGAAAGCAAAAATGAGGGGGGCAATATGAAGACGAAGGCGGCTGTACTTGCGTGTATCACGGCAGCCGCGCTGGCCGCGCAGACACAGCCATCCGCCTGGCCAGCGCACACCGCGGCTGAAGTCGACAGCCTGCTCGCGAAGATCTCGACCTATGAAATCGGCGCCGATCCTACACCGCCGATCCAGTTCGATGAGTTAGTGGAACAGTCTCTGTCGTCCGCTGAATTCCGCAAGACAATCGAAACTAAGCTATTGCAGTTCCTTCAGTCGAAGGCGACAGCGGCGGGGAAGGAAGTTGCCTTCCGCGGACTCAGCCTGGTCGGCACGAATGCGTCCATTCCGGTGTTGGCGCCCCTCCTGACGCGCGTGGAAACGGCCGAGATGGCGCGGTATGCCCTGGCCGCCATTCCCGGCGCGGTGGTGGATGAAGCTCTGCGGAAGAGCCTCGCTCAAGCGCCGAACGAGCAGATCAGGATTGGGATCATCGGCTCACTGGGGCACCGCAAAGATACGAAATCTGTGCCTGCGCTCGCAGCTTTGCTGGCAGGACCCGCGAATGCGGAGCCCGCGGGAGCGGTGGCGGCCGCATTGGCCAATATTGCCGACCAACCGGCGCTCGACGCGCTGGCGGCGGCGCGCAACAGAGCCAGCGGCCAGGTGCGGGACCTGTTGGCGGAAGCGTACGTCGCATGCGCCGATCAATTTGCGGCGCGCGGCGAGAAAGCCACTGCCATCACCGTCTACAAGGAAATGATCGCGCCGGGTGAACCGCCCATGACCCGGCACGCGCGCATTGGCGAGTCTCACCAGCGCGGCGGGCAAGGATGCCCTGCCCTTCCTGACCGCGGCCATCGAGTCGGGTGACGCTCAAATGCAACCCGTGGCGATCCGGCTCCTCAATGGAATTCCAGGGCCGGACATCACGCGGGCGTTAGTCACGGAACTACCGAGGGTTCCGGCGTTCGCGCAGGTACACGTGTTGACGGCGCTGGCCTATCGAGGCGACGTTGCGGCGCGGCCGGCGGTACTCTCAGCGCTCAAGAACGACGTGCCCGAGGTCCGCGCGGCCGCCCTCGCGGGATTGGGCAAGTTGGGCGACGAGTCGAGTGTGATGGTGCTCGCGGATGCAGCCGCCGCGGGCAAAGAGCCGGAGCAAAGCGCCGCCCGCCGCAGCCTGGCCGAGTTGCGCGGTTCCGGCATCGATCGCGCCATCGTCTCGGCGATGGGTTCCGCGAGCGGAAAAGTAAAGACCGAGCTGATCATCGCAGCCGGGGAGCGCGCCAGCTCTAGTGCCGCGGACGCGCTGGCCCAGGCCGCTCGCGACACAGACCCCGTTGCGCGGCGCGAGGCCCTGCGAGCTTTGCGCAACGTGGGTGGCTCCGGCCAGGCCCCTGTTTTGCTCGATCTGCTGGTAAAGTCCTCGACTGCGTCGGAGCGGCGGGACGCCACGCAAACGCTCGCCATGGTCCTCAGGAGATCGCCGTCCGCGCCGGTCGCATCAGCGATCGCCGCGTACCAGACCACACCTGCCATCGATGCGCGCCTCAGCCTGATTGAAGTGATGGGACAGACTTCGAATGACGAGGCGCTTCCGCTCCTGCGCAGCAGCGTGAATGACCCCAATCCGCAAATCGCGCGAGCCGCCGTACTGGCACTTACAGCGTGGGACACTCCGGCTCCGTTGATGGATCTGTTCAACCTTGCGAAGGGCGGCGCGCGCATCGTACCGGTCGATCGACCCGACGCGGCCGCGGCCGCACCAGGCGGCGCCGGTCGAGGCGGCGGAGGAGGTCGAGGGCTGGCGCCGCCCACCAACAATCTGCAAGTGCTGGCACTGCGCGGCGTGCTCAAACTCCTGCTGGCGCCATCCAAGCGATCGGTTTCGGAGAGCGGCACGATGCTAGGCGAAAGCATGCGCCTTGCCAGTCAGCCCGCCGAGAAGATCAACATCCTTTCGATGCTGCCGTATTTTCCGTCCAAGGAATCGCTGACCGTGGCCCAGGCCGCGGTGCGCGACGAAGCGGTAGCCAATGAAGCCAAGGTGGCAGTAGCCCAGTTGCAAGAAGCGCTGAAACTCAAGTAAAGTGCGCGTCGCGACAAGCCGCTACTTAGATGCCATGTAATCGATCAGCGTCTCGATTTCGGCGTCGCTGAGCCACTGCCGAAAAGCGGGCATCAGCGCTCCCCCGAATTTCACGCGCACCTTAATGTACTCGCGATTGGGTTTCATGCCGGCGATCGGCATCTTGTCGCGCTTGAAAAGTTGGTAGAAACTGGGACCCGATTTCTTCGACTGCGCCTTGTCCACATCGTGACAGACGACGCAGTTCTCCCGGTACAGCGCCTGGCCGATTTGCAGCCGGTTCTTCTCCCAGGGAATCGGGCGGCGATCCGCGGCCGAGAGCGCAGCGGCCAGACCGATGACGACGATCCACCTCCGATTCACTCTGTCCCCCTCCGCTCGATTTCGATCGCACCCGCACGGCGCATCCACTCGATCGCCTGCGCCGATTGTTCCGCGCGGCACCGCACTCGCAGGCAGATCGCGCCCGGATCCACCTCCGGCACGGGTGCGTTCCTGTCGCGCTTCCGAATGAGGCCGCTCTCCCAAAGGAACCAGGAAAACGTCGCCACAATCGCGCCCAGCATGGTCATTTCATAAGTGATCACGCCGGTGGCCCAGAACGAGAACAGGGGCATGCCACCAGTGACCAGCTTGTAATCATGCTGTGACCAGTAGATGAACGACGTCGCCACCAGGCCGAACAAGATCGCGCCCAAGACCGAAGCCAACGACATCCGGCTCGGCCGATCCAGCACGCCGCGCGGCAATTCGACAGGTTCTTCCGAGAACAGATCCAACTCGGCGGGGGTGATGCCGCCCGCGCGAAGCAGGCGGATGGCCGCCGCCGCTGAGTCCTTCTCATGAAACTCACCGATCAGGTACACAGTCAGTCCTCCTCCTGGGGATGCGGCTTGAATTCCCAAACCGCAATGATCGGGAACAGCTTCGCGAAGATCATGTACAGCATGGCCATGGCCGCAAACGTGGCGGCGGTGATCGCGATTTCCACCCACGTTGGCGTGTACAAACCCGAAGCCGCGGGGAGCCGTGGATTGGCGAGCGTGGGCACCACGATGACGTACCGCTCGAGCCACATCCCGACCACCACGCACACGGAGGCGATGGTCGCCGTCCGGATCGTGCGCAGGCGCCGGATGCCGAGCAGTACGAACGGCACCACGAAGTTCAACAGCACCATGATCCAGAAGTAGGGCGCATAACGGGCGCGCGTGCGGGCGCCGAAGACCGCCATTTCCTTGGGCTCATTGCCGTACCAGACAGTCAGATTCTCCGCGATCGTGAAGTAGAGCCACAGCAAGCTCATCAGCAACAGGAGCTTCGCGAGATTGTTGAAATGGTGGCGCGTCAGGTATGCCTCGAGATGCAGCACCTTGCGCAGCACCGAGATGGCAAGCAGCAGCGCGGCGATGCCGCTGAAGATGGCGCCCACCACAAAATAGGGACCGAAGATGGTGCTGTGCCACATGGGCGCAACCGCCATGGCGAAGTCCCATGCGACCACGGTGTGGACGGACACAGCCACCGCCAGGATGATGCCGGCCATCAGTTTCATGGCGCGTTCGAGCGCGTGCCACTCGCGGTCGCTGCCCGTCCAGCCGAGCGACAGCGTGCGGTAGAGCGCGCGGCGCCACGGCGTGTTGTGCTCCGCCAGTTGCGCCATATCCGGGATCAAAGGCAGATATAAGTAGATGACACTGCCCGTCACGTAGGTCATGATGGCGGTCAGATCCCAAAGCAGCGGAGAGCGGAAATTCGGCCAGAGCAATCGCGAACTGGGATACGGAATCAGCCAGTAGAACAGCCAGGCGCGGCCCAGATGGATGATGGGAAACATACCGCCGATCATCAGCGCGAACACCGTGATCGCCTCCGCGGCGCGCGTGATGGGCTTGCGCCACGCGGCGTCAGTCAGGCGCAGGATCGCGGAGATGAGGGTTCCGGCGTGCGAGATGCCGATCCAGAAAACGAAGTCGACGATGTAGACGCCCCAGTACACGGGCCGCTGCAACCCGGTTACCCCCATCCCGCGGCGAAGCTGATAGCTCCATGCGACGAAACCCGAGGCGCCGATCGCCAATGCGAGAATAGCCACCAGCACGTAGCTGCGGCTGACGCTCGAGAGCGGCCGGAACAAATCTTCACGGATTTGTTTGTAGGGCAGAAGCTCTGATGCCGTCGCCATGCCTACTTGACCTTTTGTAGATAGAAAACTTTTGGCTTGGTCCCCAACTCCTCGAGCAGTCGCGTCGCGCGCCCGTTCTGCGCCAGACGCGACACCTTACTCTGGGGATCGTTGAGGTCGCCGAAAACCATCGCCTCAGCGGGACAAGACTGCACACAAGCCGGCTGCACCTCGCCATCGGCCAGCGGACGTCCGTCTTGCGCTGCGTCCTGCTTGCCCCGCTTAATCCGCTGGATACAAAACGTGCATTTCTCCATCACGCCGGCCATCCGCACAGCGACGTCCGGGTTGTGTTGCAACTGGAGCGGCTCCGGCCATTCCGGAGCGAACCAGTTGAAATACCGCACCGTGTAGGGACAGTTGTTGGCGCAGTAGAACGTGCCGACACACCGGTTGTAGACCTGGACGTTGAGCCCTTCCGGATTGTGATAGGTCGCGTAGACGGGACAGACCGGCTCGCACGGCGCATCATCGCACTGCTGGCAGAGCACCGGCATGTACTTGACCTTCACGTCCGGGAACTCTCCTTCGTAATAACGGTCGATGCGAATCCAGTGCGCCGTCCGCCCCTTGGCTCCCTGCTCCGGACTCGAAATCGGCAGATTGTTTTCCGCGTGACAGGCCACGACGCAGGCTTCGCACCCCGTACACCGGTCCAGATCGATTGCCATGCCCCAACGATGTTCCATGCGCTCCCCTCGTCCCTACCTGTGATCGAAACCTCTCTCCTGCCGGTCCTGCGTCGCAAACTGAATCCAGTCCCGCGGCCCGCCCGCGCGCGACAATCGCACACGCGTACCGCCCAACACCAGCGCACCGGTCGACTTCTCCCAAACCGGCGCCAGGATGGAAAGCGGGTTGGCGCCGCGACCGGACGCGTACCGTCCGTAATGCGCATGCCCATCTCCAATCGCCATGCTCACGACTCCCGGGACGGCTCCAGGATGCACATACGCGGGCGCTTCGAAGGACCCGTGAGGCGACTCCACGCGGACGCGATCCCCGTTCGCGACCTGCAATTTCGCGGCGGTCTTGGGATCGATCTCGACGGGCAGTCCCCAGATGGCACTCGACACGGGGTCCGGCAGTTCCTGCATCCACGGGAGGTTCGAGCCCCGGCCGTCGTGAAATTGCAGCGACAAATAAGGCTGGAATCTCATTGGGTATTGGCCGGCTTCGCCCTCGAATATAGCGGCGCGGAGTTCGAGCGCCGTGCCCGTCGCGCGGACCGGCACTTCGGATTTCGCTTCCAACCAGAGCCCGCCCTGGCGCGCCACATCCTCGAACGTGATGTCGCCCGAGAGCAGCGGCTGCAGCATTTGCTTTGCCGTGACGGCCTGGTACTCGATCTCCATCCGCCGCGCCAGATCGACGAGCGTCCTCTCCACCGCGCGCGTGTCGTAGAGCGGCTCGACGAAGGGCATCCCCACCTGCACGGCGGATTGCGCGGAGACAGCGGGCACGAGCGCCGCTTCCGATTCGAGCGTGTGATGATCGGGCAGCACCAGGTCGGACCAGGCGGCTGAGTCATCCGGAAAACTCGCGAAACTGATGACGGTCTCGACGCGCGCCAGCGCATCCAGGACTCCGCTCGAATAAGGCAGCGTGTAGGCCGGGTTGGCGCCATCGATCAGCACCACCTGCGCGCGAGCCAAGGCTGCGGCCGCGCCGCGCTCCTCGGAAGCCGTCGTAGCAGCAGCCGCGGGCGGCATCACGCCTCCCGAGCCTCCCTGAAAGGGCCACCCCGGGTGTACCCCTGTCGTAGCAGCAGCCGCGGGCGGCATTACGCCTCCCCTCTTCCCGACGTTGCCGAGCATCAGGTTTACGTAATGAGAAGCCACGATGGCGTCAAGCGAGTTGCTTTGCAGAATAGACGCGCCGGCGAGCACCAGCGGGGCTTCCGATTCGCCCAGCTCCTGCACCACCTCGCGAACCCGCTTCTCGTCGAGACCGCAGGATGCCAGCAGCGCTCCTGCGTCGGCTGCCTGGAACGCCGCCAGCACATGCGAGGGAAGCTGGTCGCGATGGCGCGCCAGATTCGAATCCAGCAGCATGCGCCCCACCGCCGCCAGGAATTGCGGCTCCGATCCTGGATGGAGCGGCAGCCACCGATCGGCCGCGGCAGCCGTAATCGAGAGTCGCGACTCGGCCTGCACCAACTGGCCGCGGATCGCGCGCCTACCCTGTCGAAAATTACCGAACTGCCGGCTGTAGTAAACCGGCGAGGCCCATCCGCCGAGAAAATCCGCGCCGACACCCAAAGCATGGTGCGCGTTAGCGAGGTCGTAAACCGGCAATCCCTTCCATCCGAAAACCATCTCGGCGGCTTTACGTTCTACGGGAAAATCCGCCACCGAACAGATGACCGGCGCGGGCGCTCCCATCGCCTCGACGAATCTCTGGATCGCGGCCGACCGCGTGCCCACCTGGGGTCCCGTCAGGAAGACGATCCTGCTCGGGTCCGCGGCGCGCACTTTCGCGATCTTTTCCGCCGCCGTGCCCAGCGCTTCCTCCCAGGACACAGCGGCGAATTGCGCCTTCCCGCGATCCCCAGTGCGCTTCATCGGGCCGCGCAGCCGGTCGGGATGATAGAGCGATTGCACCGCAGCCTGGCCGCGCGCGCATAGCCGGCCGCCGCTCACCGGATCGAGCGGATTGCCTTCGATTTTCTTGATGGCGGCGACGCGTTGGCGAAACTGCTCGCCATTTCGCTCCACGGTCCGCACCCCTTCCATGATCCGGACCAGCGTGCCGCAGCCTGCGCTGCACTCGCCGCAGACAGCCGGATGCCATTGCTCCTCGCCCGGCACGATTTCGTGCTCCGGCACCAGCAGTGGAATGAGCGCGTCGGTCTTGTTGCCGCAGCCTGTAGTGAGCGCTCCAGCAGACGTGGCGGAGAGAATCTTGAAGAAATTGCGGCGATCCATGGATCAGGCTATCCCCGTTAGTAGTGGCATGCGGCGCAATCCTCTGACGATTTGTATTGCCGATGGCAGCTCACGCACGTGCCCATGTTGTGCTTGACCAGGCGCTCCGCCGTGGCGGCCTGGGTCATGTCGCCATGGCAGGTGGCGCAACCGATCTTGGCGCGGGCGTGCGGCGCGTGCTGGAATTTCACCAGGGCTTCGGGCGGAAAGCCATAAACCCGCTGCCAGGGCACTTCCCGTTTTCCGGCCGCGTAGGCAGCCAGCTTCTGGATTTCCGGCTTGCCGGTCGCGATCTTGGCGTGACACAGCATGCATTTTCGAACCGACGGCAGAGTCGCGGCGGCGCCGGTATCGGCGGAGCTGTGGCAATCCAGGCACTGCAATCCGAGCGCGATATGTTGCTTATGGGAATACGCGATCGGCTGGTCCGATGCCATCGCCGCCGTGACCAGTGCCAGAATCCACAGAGCTAATCCCGCCCCCCACGGCGGCTGCAGGTGACTCAACGCGGTCCCCTCCCCGAATGCAGAACTCGGGCCAAATGCCCACTCACCCCGCTTGCCTTAACAGGTGTGAAACAGAGAAGGAAAAAGTCTATCACAAGCGGAAGCACGTACCGCTATCGATAGCCAGTATCGAAAGACTTAACGACTCAGCTCAGCCCCTCAGGTACTTATTGAAAAAGTCGAGAGTGCGCTGCCAGGCAAGTTTGGCCGCCGCCTCGTCATAGCGGGGCGTTGTGTCGTTGTGGAAGCCGTGATTCGCGCCCTCGTAAACATACCCGGCGTAGGTCACGTGGTTGGCCTTCAGCGCTTCCTCATAAGCCGGCCATCCGCCGGTGAGCCTGTCCAGAGACCCATAGTGAAGCAGCAGCGGAGCTTTGATCTTGGCGGCCTCCGCGGCCGGAGGCTGTCCGCCATAGAAAGGAACCGCGGCCGAAAGGTCCGCGCCCATCCGGACCGCCAGCGTGTTGGCAATGCCGCCGCCGAAGCAGAAACCAACCACGCCGATCTTACCGGTGCAGTCGGAGCGCGCCTTCAGCCAGCGTGCCGCCGCGATGAAATCCTCCGTCATCTTGGGCCGGTCCACCTTGCCAAAAAGCTGTCCGCCCTTCTCGTCATCGCCCGGGTAGCCGCCAACGCTCGTCAGGCCATCCGGCGCGAACGCGATGAAATCGGCGGTGGCCAACCGTCGCGCCACGTCCTCAATATAAGGATTCAGGCCGCGGTTCTCGTGCACCACCAGCACTCCCGGCAGCTTGCCGGCTTTTGACGGACGAGCCAGGTACCCGCGTATACTCTCATTGCCCTGCGGCGAAGGCACCGTTGCGTACTCGCTCTTGATGCGGCCGTCATCCTTGGCGACCTGTTGCGCCCACGCGTAATTCGGACGGAGACTCTCCCATATTGCGACTGCCGTCAAGCCGCCGACCGCGAACTTTTTCGCTCCCTCGAGGAAATCACGCCGCCCAATTTCGCCGTGGACGTAGCGGTCGAACAGGTTCAGCAGTTCCTGTGGGTAATCAGTCGCTTTCTTTCGCTCCATCTGGGGTGCCTCCTAACCAGCGGAAAGAATATCACACGGTGCGGCGCTCTGGGTCTACCTCGCCAGGGGCGACGCCGCCCGCTTCAGCATCTCGTCCAGCACGGCGCGAGTACGCCGGTCGGATTCTTCGAAGTAATGGTCCCTGCCGGAATAGTCGCCCTGAATCGTGCCGCGGCTGTCGACGAAGATCATGTACGGTACATACAGAGTCCCGTTGGCAGGGTCGCTCCACTTCAAGAATTTTCTTACCGTGCCATCGTCGCTGTAGCCCACCGGAAAATTAGGCTGCAACGTCTTGAGGAATCCCGGCAGGGCCTTCGCCGCGTCCCCGTTAAACGCACATTCCACCACCTGTACGTTGCGCGCCGCGTAGTCCGACTGGATCGTCTTCAAGATGCGGGTCAGGTCCTGGCAGTGAGAACATTCCGTATAAGTGAACGCCAGCGCCACGATCTTGCCGCGAAACTGGCTGAGCTGGATCGGCGGACCGTCCACGCGCTGCAAGGTCAACTCCGGCGCGGGCCGCGGGGTTTCGGCGGCGGGAACAGCCAACGCCCAAACGAGGCAGGGCAGAATCAGTGCAAGAGTGCGCATAGCTGTAATTTTAATACGCCGCGACACTCTCCGGGCGGCGTAATGCAGTACGGAACCTGCTTTGGCGCGTCTGATCCAGTGATGAAAATGGTGCGGACGTTTCTCTTCCTTGCGGTTGCGGCCGCGGCCTGTGGGCAGGGCCGGCTGCCGATGCAGGACGACCTCTGGCGTGAATTCGACATCTACCGCGGCCGGCTGCTCGATCTGGCGCGAGCCATCCCGGAGGATCGTTACGGCTGGCGTCCGGCCAAGGATGTGCGCTCCGTCCAGGAAGTGATCCTGCACGTAGCGCTCAACAACTACATGCTCCTCGACATGATGGAGAGGCCCGTGCCCAAGGATCTGTATCCCGATCTGCCCAAGACGGAACCCGAGCGGCAGCGCCAGATCGCGCGCCGCAACCTGGATTTGGAGAAGCAATTGGCCGGGAAACAGAACATGATCGCGATCGCGGAACGCGCCTTCGCGGCTGCTGCCGAGCCGCTGCGAAATACCTCCGGCGCCGGGCTGAACCAGCCTGCCATGTTCGGCGATCGCAAGACTACGATCGGCGGACTTCAACTGCGAACGGTCGCGCACCTGCACGAGCATCTCGGCCAGTTGATCGCCTACGCGCGCAGCGCCGGCGTGGTTCCGCCGTGGTCGCAATGAGAGCGTGCCGCCGGCTTCCGTGCGGGCTCGTTTGATATGCGCCCTGCCACCTGTTAAGTTAAAGAGAGTGCTACCCAACTCCGCTTCTTGCCCCGCCGATCCGGAAGAAACGGCGCAGCAATACTGTGACGGCACCTTGGATCACGCGGAAGCTGCCGCCTTCGAGGCTCACTATATGACTTGCCGCGATTGTGGAGTCGCCGTCAAAGAGGCTGGGGAATACCTTCGCTCGCAGAAGATCGCTGAACGCAAAGCGCGCACCACGCCGCTGCGCTAGGTATGATCGACACGGTTGTAAACCTGCTGTTCCGCTGCGCCCACCGCAAACTTACGCGCCCTGTGACCCCCGTGAGCAAGGCTGGTGTGCCGCATGGCGAGACCTACGTAGTCTGCCTGGATTGCGGCAAGCAGTTTTCCTACGACCTGAATGCGATGCGCATCGGGAAGGCGATCGACCATTCCAATGATGGCTGCGTGCTGCCGCCGAATATGCCCAAGCCTCGCGGCTCGAAGTTGAAGTATGCGCTGTTGGCCGTGCCGCTCGCGGTAGTCCTCGGCGCGGCGTTCAAGCGAAAGACGCCCGGAGACGCCAACCCGAAACCCGTGGATGAAAGCGCTGACGGCAAGCGTGGCGGCGGCGGGCACTCCTGACGCAATCCGCCTCGCCGCCCGGCGGGCTTAATCGCGATCCAGCTCGTACCGGAGTGCCCGGTCGAGACATTCCACGCAGATCTTCGCGACCACTCCAGAGTTTGCCCGAACCTCGTGGGTCGTATTGGATTCGCAGATCTTGCAATACCGTACGGTCTTCGGAAACATCATCTGCAGTTCTTCACGCATTGGCGACATCGGCCCTCCTGCTGAGAGTCGATTGTGCCGCAGGTCTGCGTGGACGCCAAGACAGGACCGTACCGGAGGAGTACCGGAACTTTTCCTGTAACCTTCACAAATTGTTCAGGATGGAAGAAAAACTGGTGAGCCGGGCGGGATTCGAACCCGCGACCCTGTGCTTAAAAGGCACATGCTCTACCTACTGAGCTACCGGCCCCTGCGTGGCGTGAACAGCCAACGCCAAGCCCAGTTTAACAAACCACCGCGGCCGCTATACAGATTTCGCTGAACCCGGTCGATCTCTTTCTCACGATGACGAACGAAGAACGTCGCACCGAGTTTCGCGTCCGATCGCGTGGGCCGGTGAGCCTCATCGGCGGCGCCGGCGAAGCTGTGACCGGGACCATCTACGACGTATCCATTTCAGGACTGGCCGTCGAAGCCGATTCCGGCATGTGCATAGGCTTGCCGGTGCGGATCGAAGGCGAGGGTTTCACCGGTGAGGGCATAGTGCGCTATTGCGGGAAGCACAATGGCCGGTATCGCATCGGGATCGTATTGAATACTCCCGCGCCGGATTGACCGGGGCGGACTCCCCGGCCTGAGCCACCGCCGGCTTCCGGCTATACTTGGGGCGAGACGAGCCCCATGAACCGCCTGGCGCGCCGCTGCTCTTATATCGGTGTGGCGATCCTCACGACGCTGCTGATTGGCACCGTCGGGTTCACGCTCATCGACCGCTTCCCGCCATTCGACGCCTTCTACATGACCCTCACCACCATGACTACGGTGGGGTACGGCGAAATCCACCCTCTGTCGCACGCGGGGCGCGTCTTCAACTCCTTCCTGATCTTCTTCGGCGTCACCACCATCTTTATTGCCATCGGCGCCATGACCCAGACCATCATCGAGCTGGAATTCGGCGATGCTATCGGCAAGCGGCGGAATAAACGCATGATCGACAACCTGAAGGACCACTACATCATCTGCGGCTTCGGGCGCGTGGGACGCGGCGCCGCGGAAGAACTTCTCCACGCGGGCGTTCCCTTCGTCGTCGTGGATATCAGCCCGGAGCGCGTCGAGCGCGCCATGCTTTCCGGAATGGTGGCGGTGGTGGCGGATTCCACGCGCGACGAAAGCCTCCGCCTCGTCCGGATCGACCAGGCGCGCGGGCTGGTGGCGGCGCTCGCCACCGACGCCGATAACCTCTTCGTGCTGCTTTCGGCAAAGGGCCTGAATCCCCGAATCTACGTGGCCGCGCGCGCCGCCGAGGAGGGCGCCGAGGCCAAGATGCGGCGCGCCGGTGCGGACGCCGTCTTCGCGCCCTACGGCATCACCGGCCACCGGCTGGCGCAGTCACTGCTGCGGCCGCACGTCGTGCAATTCCTCGACTTCACCACCAATGCCATCGGCATGGACATCGCCATCGAGCAGGTGCGCGTCAATGAGTCCAGCCAGATGGTGGCGAAGAGCATCCGCGACATGCAGATCGGGCGCGACGTGGGAGTGATCGTGCTGGCGATCCGCAAGGGTGACGGTCGAATGATCTTCAACCCTCCGGCCGACACGCCGGTCGCGGGCGGCGACCATCTCATCGTCATGGGCCGCCCGGAAAACCTGGGGACGCTCGAGGGATTGCTGGCCGAGCCGCGCGCGGCCAGAAAATAAGTGGCGATACGTTAGGTTCGATCCGGCAGTTTCCCACGGTATAATCGTCTCGTCGAAACCTCGGCAGGATTATGCCAAGCCGTCTTCGGGAATTCTTAGAATCGATCGTCTTTGCGGGCATGAAACCCGCCGGACCCTCCGGGCCGAAGCGCATGAAGTGGCTCGGGCCGCTCGAAAAGCCGCTGGAGAAATTCCTCAACGGCGCTGCCCCTTCGGACCCGCTCTACCTGTCGAACCGTCCTTTGAAGCAGCGATTGAAACTGGCGGCGGTGATTTTCGTGCCGTGCCTCGTCGTGGCCGTCGGGCTCCTGATGGCGCTGGCCAATCGCATCCCGGTGACGGGGGCGGGACCCGCGCCGGAACTCACGCCCAACGAAGTCACGCAGAAAATTCTTCCCCACCTGGACAGGAACATCAAGATCGACGTGAATCGCGACCTCGAGGTGATGGAGATCCATATCGAGCGCGGCGCGGAGACGAGTCTCGTTTGCACCGTCCGCAATAACAGCGGCCAGGATATTCAAAACGGGGGAGTCATAGTTGATCTGACGGACTCGAGCGGCTCGCAAGTCGGCGGCATCACAATTCCCGTCAGCGTCGCTGCACGCAGCACCAAGAAGATCCAGATGCCGATCAAGCAGAGCAATGCGGTATTCGCTCTGGTTCGCGAATTGCAAACGCATTAGGCGCGCGGTTTTCGCAGGCGTTCAAGGCGGCGGCAAGAGCGATCGGCGGTCTCGTTTGTGGTAGCAACAGCGCCCGCCGGTCGCGCACAAACCCCGCGGCGTAAGCCTCCGTGAGCGCGCCCGCGAACTGGACGCGCGCCAGCTTCTTGTCGCTGAATCCCTTGCCGCCGTTGTCGTCCCAGCCCATCGGACGCTCCAGCCATCGGACGGTATCCGCCAACGCATCTCCCGGTACGCTGTAGCCGCGGCGCGCCGCCAGGAACAGCGCGCGGGCAGCATCGCCATTGTTGTGGCAGGAGTGGCAGTGATTCTCGCGCGCCCAACGCGGGACTTCCCCGGCCAGATAGTCCACCCCAAGACGCTTATCCAGCCTTGTGCCCCTCTAACCAGAGCAGCGCTTCCAGCAGGTAATAGTCGCCATAGACCAGGCGCACATCGCTCGGGCGCGTGCCGCAGCCGTGGCGCAGCACGCCCTCGTTCGAGAGATAGCGGTCGATCAAAGAGCGAATGATGCGTTCGCCTTCGGCCCTATATTGCGCCGCGCGCGCCTTATCGCCGGCAACTTCGGAAAGGCGGAACAGCCCGCCCGCCAGAATCGCCGCCGCGGAACTATCGCGGTTGCGGAAGAAAACGCCTTCGTCGGAGAAGTCGTACCACGGCACGCCGTCTTCCGGCAGATGGTCGAGCGCGAACCGCGCGGCCCTCTCGGCGGTCGCCAGCAATTCCGGTTCATGCGTGGCGCGATAGGCTTCCGCAAAACCATAGACGGCCCACGCCTGGCCGCGCGACCACGCGGTATCCGCGGCGAGCCCCTGGTGCGTATGCGTGAAGACGACCGCGCCCGGCGCGGCATGGTTGGGAAAATCGAACACCCGTTCGCTCGAGGTGAACCGCTGCCGGTTATCGCCCGGATTGTAGTGGACCGATTGCGCCGTCGACCCGTCCGGCCGCATCAGCCACTCCGCCGACCGCAGCGCATGCTTGCGGCCCAGCTCGAGCCATTGCGGATCGTCCGTCTCCTTCGACGCCCACCACCAGATCTGCAGGTTCATCAGCGTGTCGATGATGGTGTCGTCGCCGTTCACGCCCCAGGATGAAACCAGGTTGGTCAGCGGGTTGTAAAGCTGCTTCAACCGCCCCGCCGCGTCGATCGCTTCAGCGCGGTACGCGGGTTCCTTCGTGGCCTCGTACCCCGGCACGAACGAATAGAAGTTGAGAAAACCCGCGTCGTGGTTCTGCTTCGGCTGCATGCCGGCAAGGCGCGACGTCCAGAGTTCGGCCCACTTCCGGAACTGCGCATCGTGCGTCTGGCCGAACAGTTTCCAAAGTTGTGCGTTCCAGAAAGCGCCCGTCCAGAAGTAGCCGTCCTGCGGTTTCCACACGCCGGTTTCGGAGTTGCCCTCGGTGAAGAATCCCTTGCCATTGAATTTGTCGATCGAGCCCGGGGCCGACGCAGCGATCGCCGGCTCGAACTGGGTCGCAGTGCGGCGCGCAGCCTGCTGCAATAACGCCACCGCCTCAAGATATGTGCGATGCGTGGATGCGCCGAGCGTATCCGGCGGGGCCGACTGCGGCGTCGCCGCCGTGGAGAGCCATTCGACACGTGCTGGCTGTCCCAAGCGCGCACCCGCCTGTTTCACATGTTCGACAAAACGCTCGCGCATCGGCGGGTTGGCCGGCAGCGCGACGGTGCCGCCGTGGTTTCGCTCGCCGGGACCTGCCGAGTTTACGATTAGCCTCTCGGTCCGTTCCTGGTCCCACATCGCGGTGGCATACCATGCGGCCGAACCATTCTCGAGCGCCAGTCGAAAAAGAAAGTTGCCTGCGTCCTGCGCCATGCCCGCACACTGTTCCTGGTGCATGAGCACCGCCACCCCGAGGTTCTCATCCGGAAGTTCGGTGGTGCCCGCTTTCGTGCCCGCCACGACTACCTGATGACCCCAAGCCGCGACCGTCTGCACACCAACGGTCGCGGCGGCATCCAGCGGTTCGATGCCAGTCTTGCGAGGCGCCGCAGCCACCAGCGTGAGTCCCGTCGCATCGGAGACCTGAATGCGATGCTCGAAGCCGTGCTCGCCCGCCCACTGCGTGAAGCGGCTCACGAGATCGATCGAGCGTCCGCCGATCCTCCACCCTTTGTATTCCAGCTCGACCACCGACCGTACCGGACCGGCCGTCAGTACGCGCCACTTGCGGTCGGCCACGTCCGCAACCGGCAGACCCTTGCCGTCCACCAGCGCCGCCACCGAGCCGATCCCCAGACCGGGATCCACTTTGAAGATGTCGCGGCCCATCGGCGTTTCCAGATGGTACACATAGTCGGGCGTGGCGAAGAGGCCCAGGTAGAGGCCGGGCCGCCGCTTGCCGTAAAGATCGATGGCGTTGCGCTTGTCGAAATAAATGCGCCACGCCGTTTCTTCCGACTCCCATCCCGGCCCTTCGTAGTGCACCGCGAATTTGGCGTCAGTCCGCTTCGGGTAGGCGCTGCGCAGCCGCAGGATGGCCGCCTCGTCACCGTAGGCAATGGTGACGATGCGGGTCTGGCGCGGTCCCAGTTCGATCTGGAAGGCCAGTTCATCCAGCTTGTTGTCTCCGTTCAGGTCGTCGGCCTGGGAGGGAAGCTCCACCGTGGCGAGCGTGCGCGCGTCCTGATCGAGAGTAGCCGCGTCGCTGGTGGTGACGATGGCGTTGCTGGCGTTGAAATCGGGCGCGGCCCGCTTGAGGTCGGCCACCGCGAGCACGACGTCCTCGGTGCGCGGCTCCCCGGCAGGGTTGGTCACCGCCAGCTTCAGCACCTTGATGCGGGGCGCCCCGGCCAGCGCCAGCGTCAACCCGAACAGTGCCGCCACCATCTTCATCAGCGCGCCGCCTCCAGACCGGACCCGCCCGCGGCGTACTCCGGCTGCACGTTGACCAGGCCGAACTCGCGGTCCGTCACCTCACGGTGCGCCGCCATCATCCATAAAAAGTTGATCGATCCACCCGGCGCGGCAACGTTGGGATGATACCCTTGCGGCATCACCACGCAGTCGCCCTCGCGCACAGCCACCGCTAACTCGGGCGACTTCGGGTCCGTGTAGACAAACTGCAGACCCCAGGCAGGCGCCGGCATATCGATATACAAATACGCTTCCTCGAGTGTGGCGCCGTGTTCATGCGGCGGCCAGGAGGTCCAGTTGCCCGGCTCGCTGAAGGTGACGCCCGCCAGTATGCGGCCTGCCTCGACGTTCTTGCCGATCAGAATATTGAGGTCGCGGCGGCAGGCGGGCCCGCCGGCCTCGAAATGCAGCGCGCTGTCCTTGCGCACGTCGGCGAAGGCGACGAACTGGACCGGATACTGACGCTCCACCGGCGCTGAGATCTCCGCCAGATCGCAGCCATCCGCCGATGTCGAAATCCGCACCTCCGTGCCACGCGGCACGTAAAGCGAGTCGTACCGTTGCAGTTCGAACGATTGCGCATTGGTCTCGACGGTCGCCCCGCCGCGCAGGCAGATCAGTCCGGTTTCACGTGGGCCAGTGGAAAACTCCACCGCATCGTCGGCGGCATCGAGAATAATCCGGCCGTAATGCAAGTGGCGCACGGCGGCTTTCTCAGGCGCCAGGCAAAGGTTCCGGCCCTTGGTTTTATGGGTCGCGCGCAGCACGCACGTGCCAGCGCTCAGATCCAACATCTGATCCACATCGTGAAGCATATTATGGCGTATTCCGTTTCCAGTCTAAGTTTAGTCTCGCAATGTGTCAATTACCGTACTACAATGTGAACCAATGAAACCCGAAGCCGCAGAGCCCGGCGGAGTGCGGGTGCTGCATAAAACCCTCGACATTCTGGAGACAATCAAGACCACCGACGCCGGCTTCCGGCTGGCCGAGTTGTCTCGCAAGGTGGAACTGCCAAAAGCCACGGTGTATCGCATTCTGACGACGCTCGAGGGCCGCGGGTATCTCGACCGCACGGGCGACGGCAGTTACCGGATGGCGAAGAAACTGTTCGATCTGCAGCGCTCCGAGCCGCTCGAGCAGGTCCTGACGCGCGTGGCCCTACCGCTGATGGAGCGGCTGGTGGCGTCGTCCAAGGAAACCGTGAACCTGGGGATTCTGGACGCCGGCGAAGTCGTCGTCATCAATACCGTCGAAAGCCCGCAAGCGGTGCGCATGTCGTCCAAGATCGGCAACCGCCGCCTGCCGCACGCCACGGCGCTGGGCAAGGTGCTGCTGGCCGGAATGCCGGATAAGGAGGTGCTGCGCCTGATCCGCATGAAAGGCCTGCCCAGCCTCACCGACCAGACCCTGACGACGAAAGCCGCGGTGATGTCGGAGCTGGCGCAAGTACGCGAACAGGGCTGGGCGTTGGACAACCAGGAGAACGAGATCGAGGGCCGCTGCATCGGCGCTCCGATTTCGGGCCGCGACGGCCGCGTGGTGGCGGCGGTCAGCATTTCGGGCCCGGTCTTTCGCATGGACCTGGCGCGCGCCCAAGCCCTCGTACCCGACTTGCAGTCCGTGTGCGCCGAGATTTCCCACAGTTTGTAGAGGCTCTGCCGAGCTTCACTACCAAATGAGAAAGGCCCCGAGCTGGGTATCCCGGGGCCTCGCACTCCAAGAGTCGGCGGTGGGAGGGGACTCACCGCCGGGGATGCTGTCTGTGTTATTTGAATACTAGCAGTTTAAGACCTTGTTGTCTAGTATATTTTTAAAGAAAATGTTCGATTACGTACCGGGTTGTGCCACCCGATGCGAACCGGCCGGGTTCGCGATACACTCGCGGACATGACTAGGCGTGGATTTCTGGCGGGGTGCGCGATGGCCGCTGCCGCCGCATCGGCACGCACCCGCGGGATGCAGCTTCATCTGAGCCCCGGCGCGATCGGCCTGAAGGCAGCGCCCGGCGCGGTGCTGGACCTGGCGAGCCGCTTCGGATTCGACGCGATCGACGCCGATCCGGCCAGCATCGCCGTTCTCTCCCCGGCCGGGATGAAGGAGAAGCACATCGGTTGGGCGCTGGCCGGACTGCCCGTAGATTTCCGCAAGGACGAAGCCAAGTTCCGCGAAGGCATGGCCGGACTGGCGGCGTTCGCCAAGAACGTCCGGGCCGCCGGTGTCGAGCGCGTGACTACCTGGGTGATGCCGGCCAGCCAGGACCTCACCTACCGCGAAAACTTCCACCTGCATGCGCAGCGCTTGAGCGAGGCGGCGCGGATGCTGCACGGCGAGGGCCTGCGCTTCGGCATGGAGTACGTCGCTCCCAAAACGATATGGTCTTCGCAGCGCTATTCGTTCATCCACACCATGCGCGAGATGCGCGAGCTGATCGCCGAGATGAACGTGCCCGGCGTCGGGCTGGTCCTCGATAGCTGGCACTGGTACCACGCCCGCGACACGAAAGCCGATATCCTGACGCTGCAAAATCGCGACGTCATCTCAGTGGACCTGAACGATGCGCCCGCCGGCGTGCCGATCGACGCCATGGTAGATGGCAAGCGCGAGTTGCCCGCCGCCACCGGCGTCATCGACGCGAAGTCCTTCCTCAGCGCGCTCGAAGAGATCGGCTTCGACGGTCCGGTGCGGGCGGAGCCGTTCAACCAGGCAGTGCGGGAGATGCCCCCGGAGCAGGCCGTATCGGCTACCGCGGCGGCGCTCAAGAAGGCGTTCGCGTAGTCACCGCGCCAATGCCACGGCCAGCAGCAGCGCTCTTTGGGTCCCTCGCCACGAATCCCTCGCGTCGAAAGACTCGTTCAGCGAGTGCGCGCCTGTGCCCACTCCGCCCCCCGATATCGTAATCGCCGGAATCCCCAAATTCATCGGCACGTTCGAATCCGTCGACCCCTCGCGCAGCACCTCGTCGATCTGCATCGCCCGCGACACTGCGATCGCGGTCTGCACGATCGCGCTGTCCTTCGCCGTCTGCCCCGCCGGGCGCACGCCGACCAGTTCCGCCGATGCCGTCACGCTCCCACGACCGCCCCACCGCGCATTCTCCTCCCTCACCGCCTCCTGGATGGCTGCCTGGAACTTGGCGTCGAGTTCCTTCAGCGCGCCCGGATCCGCCGACCGCATATCCACCTCCATCCACGCGTCGAACGGAATCGCGTTCACGCTCGTGCCGCCGCCGACGCGGCCCACGTTGAACGTCGTCTTCGGCTGGCTCGGCACCTGAAACGCGTCGATCTTGGCGATCGCGCGACCCATCGCCTGGATCGGGTTGGCCATGCCGAATGCGCCATAGCTGTGGCCGCCCGGCCCCTTGAATGTGACCTTGTACCGATTACTCCCGACGCCAATGTGAGTGATCCCGAGCCCCGTGCCATCCACCGAAATGAACCGATCGATCTGTCCCTTCAGGCTGTCGAAGAACAGGCTCTTCATCCCACGCAGATCGCCCAGTCCTTCCTCGCCAACATCCGCCACGAACGTGATGGTTCCCGGCGTCTGAACGTGTCCCTCATCCAGCGCGCGAATCACCGCCAGCATCAACGCGAGTCCGCGGCAATCGTCGCCAATCCCCGGTCCCTTCATGACGTCGCCCGTACGCGTGACCTTCACGCCGGTGCCCTCCGGAAACACCGTGTCCAGATGCGCGCTGAAGACCAGATTCGGATGCGCACTCTTCCCGGGCCGCACGCCGATCGCATTCCCGGCCGCATCGATGCGCACGTTCTGCAGCCGCAATTCCTCGAACAGGCGCTTCAGTTCCACGCCTCGCTTCTCTTCGTGGAACGGCGGAGCCGGAATCTCGCAGACGTGCACCTGCAAGTCCAGCGTCCTCGACTCGTTGCGCCTGGCCGATTCCATGGCCGCGCGCACGGTGGCGTCGTTCATCAATTCAGCCGGCGTCTGCGCCAAAGCCGGCACGGCCAGCGACAGGATCAGGACAAGCGTGTTGCGCTGCATTCCTGACAAGCTTACCTCAAGGCAGGACCCGAAGACAGAACCCGGAAACTGAGCGATTTGGTGTCGAACCACCCCAACCAGCCTCTAAATCGAGGGTACTCATTTTCGCTTAAAGTACTGCGATAGTAGTGGTTATTATTAACCGGAAGATTCCCTCCAACTAATTGACTGAAATACGCTTACACGGCGGTACCCCGGCCCCTCCCCGGGCACGGTTAAGCCTCCCTGAATAACTAAAGACATATTGAGGCGCGCAGCCCCGATTGGCATGATGCGTTTGGAAGGCGGTGTTTGTGATCGAGTTCGTAGATCAGAGAATGCTCAGCGACGGCAGCAGCGCCAGCGATCGGGAGCGGCGCATCAAGCGCCGGTTCACCATCGAACAGGACGTGCGCTACAAGATGCTGTACGGACAGCGCATAGCCGAGACGGGCGCCGGCAAGACCATGAATATCTCGAGCGGCGGTGTGTGGTTCACCACCGAGAACATGCTCACCAGCGGCATGCCGATCGAGCTGTCGATGAACTGGCCCGTGTTGCTGAACGATTCCTGCCCCATGAAGTTGATGATTTACGGCTGCGTGGTACGCAGCAACGAGAAGGGCGCCGCCGTCGCCATCGAGCGCTACGAATTCCGTACGCAGGGCTCGCGTCCCTTCCAGCAGACCGCCATTCCGATGCCCGTCGAGCTCCGGCTTCCAGGCTGATCGAAATTCTCAGTTCCCTTGTCACACCTCCAGCCGCGCCGTCACCCCTGATTCAGGACGGCGCGGCTTTTTTTGCAATGTGCGGCGCAGCACGTCCTCCGGTGCCTTCCCTCTCCCACGGCATATCAAGTGCTCCTCCACAGGCGTGTCGTCACCGGCTTGTGGAGCGGCGACGCACCAAAGGGGGGACGTCATGCTTTGGACGATTTTTGTGGTTCTACTGGTGCTGTGGCTGCTGGGGCTCGTGACCGCATACACGCTGGGCGGGTTTATTCACATCTTGCTGGTAGTGGCGCTGGCGGTCCTGCTGATTCAACTCATCACCGGCCGCCGCGCCGTTTAGAAAAACGGGGACATCCATGATAAGGACTTGTCAAGGGAAAACAGAATTTCCCCTGCACTCAAAAGAGCGTCCTGAATCGCGGTAGCGGTCTCGGCAAGTTGCGCTTCGATTAGTCTTTTGCGATCCGTTACGGATTGGGCCCACA